>NZ_CP113097.1:1275000-1912500 GCF_026625125.1 Pseudomonas putida
GCCTGGCCGCAATCCCGGCCGCCAAGGCTGCTGGCAAGCGCCTGGTGATCGCCACCGCGACCGTGGCCTTGCAGGAACAGATCGTCTTCAAGGACCTGCCCGACCTCATGCGCAGCAGCGGTCTGAACTTCAGCTTCGCCCTGGCCAAGGGCCGCGGCCGCTACCTGTGCCTGTCCAAGCTCGACATCCTGCTGCAGGAGGGCCACGCGCAATCGGCCACTGCACAGCTGTTCGAGGAAGAGGGCTTTCATATCGAGGTCGACGAGCGCAGCCAGAAGCTGTTCAACAGCATGATCGAGAAGCTCGCCGGCAATCGTTGGGACGGCGACCGTGACAGCTGGCCCGAAGCCCTGGAAGACCAGGACTGGGCGCGGCTGACCACCGACCACAGCCAATGTACCGGCCGCCACTGCCCGAACTTCCAGCAGTGCGTGTTCTACAAGGCCCGCGAAGGCATGGGTAAGGTCGACGTGATCGTCACCAACCACGACATGGTCCTGGCCGACCTGGCCCTGGGCGGCGGCGCGGTGCTGCCTGACCCGCGCGACACCATGTACGTGTTCGACGAAGGCCACCACCTGCCCGACAAGGCCATCGGCCATTTCGCCCACTTTTCGCGTTTGTGTTCCACTGCCGACTGGCTGGAGCAGACCGCCAAGAACCTGACCAAGCTGCTGGCCCAGCACCCTTTGCCGGGCGATCTGGGTAAGCTGATCGAGCAGGTGCCGGAGCTGGCGCGGGAAATCCGCACCCAGCAACAGTTCATGTTCACCTTGTGCGAGCAAGTCGCCGACTTCCGCCCCAGCGAAGACGTGGAGGGGCGAGAGCGCCCGCGCTATCGCTTCGAAGGCGGCGTGGTGCCCGAACAGATCCGCGAAGTCGGCATCGAGCTGAAAAAGGGCTTCGCCCGCCTCAACGATCTGTTCACCCGCCTGGCCGACCTGCTCAAGGAAGGCATGGACGGCGAGGTCAACATCGGTATCGCCAGCCACCAGGCTGAAGAGTGGTATCCCTTGTTCGGCAGCCTGGTCACCCGCGCCCAGGGCAACTGGGAGCTGTGGACCGCCTTCACGGCCGAGGACCCAGAGGACAGCCCGCCCATGGCCCGCTGGTTGACCCTGGCCGAAAGCGGGGCGCTGTTCGACATCGAGGTCAACGCCAGCCCCATTCTGGCAGCCGAAATGCTGCGGCGTAGCCTGTGGAGCGTTGCCCATGGCGCGCTGGTCACCTCGGCGACGCTGACCGCGCTGGGCAAGTTCGACCGTTTCCGCATGCGCTCGGGCCTGCCGCGCGATGCGGTGACCTGCGTGGTGCCCAGCCCGTTCGTGCATGGCGATGCCGGCCTGCTGCGGGTGCCCGACCTCAAGGCCGACCCGCGTGATGCCGCAGCGCATACCGCTGCGATCATCCGCGAGCTGCCGAACATCGTCGAAGATGCCCGCGGTGCGCTGGTGCTGTTTTCCTCGCGCAAGCAGATGCAGGAAGTGTTCGACGGCCTGGACCGCGACTGGCGCAAGCTGGTGCTGATCCAGGGCAACCTGTCCAAGCAAGAGACCCTGAACAAGCACAAGGCGCGGGTCGATGATGGCCAGCACAGTGTGTTGTTCGGTCTGGCCAGCTTCGCCGAGGGCGTCGACCTGCCCGGTGCCTATTGCGAGCATGTGGTGATCGCCAAGATCCCCTTCGCCGTGCCTGACGATCCGGTCGAGGCGGCGCTGGCCGAGTGGATCGAGGCCCGCGGTGGCAACCCCTTCATGGAAATTGCCGTGCCCGATGCATCGTTGAAGCTGATCCAGGCCTGTGGTCGCCTGCTACGTACCGAACAGGACCGGGGCGTGATTACCTTGCTTGACCGGCGTTTGGTCACCCAACGCTACGGCAAGGCTATTCTCAATGCGCTACCGCCCTTCCGGCGGGAGATTTCCTGAAGGCCGGAGCATGATGTGCCGGCCCGTTGTCCACCACGCTGTCGGGGGCCCATGAGGGCCTCACAGGAGAGCCAGAGCCCTATGATTCGCCGCACCTTGCCTGCTGTTCTCACCTTGTTGTTCTGCGCATCTGCACTGGCCGGGCAGCAGACGCTGTTCAGCTTCGTGCGCCCGGCCTCGGTCGTCAATGTGGTGACCGAAGGGGCGGGGATGCCGCAGTACAACGCAGAACAGACCGCAGAAGGCGAGGTGTTGCGGCGGGTGGTGTTCAACCCGGTTGAACGGCCTACCCTGCGCCTGAGCCCACAGAGTGGCGCATGGGATTGGTCGGCTGGGCAGTTTCTGACCTTGCGCTTGCAAAGTGCCATGGATTGGGCGCTGACCGTGGATGTCACAGTGCTGGGCAGCGACGGGCGTACTCTGACCAGCCGCATCGACCTGCCGGCAGGGCCTGCGCAGACGGTCATGGTGCCGCTCAAGGCCAGTTCCCCCCTTAGCCAGGGCATGCGCGCCGGCCCGCCGATGCCCTGGAACCATGAGGGGCAACGGTTGCTGCTGACCAGCAGCGCCGGTGAGGTCGATCTCAAGCAGGTGGTTTCCGTCAGCTTGAGCATTCCCGGCCCCAAGGTTGCGCAGAACCTGCTGATCGAGAAGGTCGGTATCCAGGACGATGACCTTGCCTACCAGGCCGCCTACCACGCACTGATCGACGCTTACGGCCAGTCCACCCGCAGCCGCTGGCCCGAGAAGGTGGTCAACGATGAACAACTGAAAGCTGCCGACAGCCGCGAGCAGCAACAGCTCAAGGCCTGGCTGGCCGAGCATCACGAGCAACAACTGGACATCTACGGCGGGCTGCTGGCGGGGCCGGCGTTCGAGGCCAAGGGTTTCTTCCGTACCGAAAAGCGTGACGGCCGCTGGCACCTGGTAACCCCCGATGGCCATCCGTTCTACTCGTTGGGCGTCAATGCCGTGGCTGCCGATGGCGGGCGTACCTATGTCGCAGGGCGCGAAGGCATGTTCGAGGCGCTACCGGGCGAAGGTGACGCACTCGGCGCCTTTTATGGCGAGAGCAACAACGATGATGGCAATGCCTCGTCGCAGGGGCGCAACTTCAAGAAAGGGCGTTGGTTCGATTTCTATGCGGCCAACATTCACCGCGCCCATGGCAAGCCTTGCCCGCCAGAGGGCGAATCGCAACCTGCCACGCCCTGCCCGCCGCCTGCGCTGGACAGTGCTCGTTGGCAGGCGCACACGCTCGACCGGTTGCAGGCCTGGGGCTTCAACACCCTGGGCAACTGGAGCGACCCCGAGCTCGGCCAGGCCAAGCGCATGCCTTATACACTGCCGCTGTCGATCGTCGGTGACTATGCCAGCATCAGCACAGGCATGGACTGGTGGGGGCGCATGCCAGACCCGTTCGATCCGCGTTTCGCCATGGCCACCGAGCGTGCCGTGGCCATCGCCGCACGTGACCACCGGGATGACCCCTGGCTGATCGGTTACTTCGCCGACAACGAGCTGGCCTGGGCTGCGCCTGGCAACGACCCGAAGGCCCGTTACGGCCTTGCCTATGGCACCCTGCGTCTGACAACCGATGTGCCGGCCAAGCGTGCTTTTCTCAAGCAATTGCGCGACAAGTACCGCAACCAGCAGGGGCTGTCCAAGGCCTGGGGCATCGACCTGCAAGCCTGGGAGTTGATGGAAGACCCGGGCTTCGAGGCGCCGCTGCCCAACCCCGAGCACCCTGAGATCGAACGCGATTACCAGCACTTCCAGCAGGTGTTCGCTGAAACCTATTTCAAGACCATCGCCGATTCGCTGAACTGGCATGCGCCCAACCACCTTCTGCTGGGCGGGCGCTTTGCCGTCAGCACACCCGAAGCGGTCAAGGCCTGCGCCGAGTTCTGCGACGTGCTGAGCTTCAACTTCTATACCCTCAAACCCGACGACGGCTACGACTTCGCCCGCCTGGCCGAGCTGGACAAGCCCGTGCTGGTGTCCGAATTCCAGTTCGGTTCGCGTGACCGTGGGCCTTTCTGGCCGGGGCCGGTGGAAGTGGCACGTGAAGAGGAGCGGGGGCCGGCCTACGGCAACTTCCTCAAGGCGGCATTGGCGCAGCCGATGATCGTCGGTGCCCACTGGTTCCAATACCTCGACCAGCCCGCCAGCGGGCGCTTGCTCGATGGTGAGAACGGGCACCTTGGCTTGGTGGCGATCACCGATATGCCGTATCCGGCTTTTGTCGAGGCGGTGCGCAAGAGTAACCGGCAGGCCGTTGGTCAGTTGAGCAGCCTGTTGCACAAAGAGGGCTCTACCTCGGGCGCGGCAACCGAAGAGGCACCCTGAAAAGGGTGCTTTTCTGCGTGATCAACCCGCCTTGCCCAGTAGGCAAAACCGCCAACTACTGAAACAATGCCCCCTTTTTCGGCAAGGTCGAACGGAGAACGAGCGGGTGCAGATCCAGGGTCACTATGAGCTGAAGTTCGAGGCAGTGCGCGAAGCGTTCGCGGCATTGTTCGATGATCCTCAGGAGCGCGGCGCCGCGCTGTGCATTCAAGTCGGTGGCGAGACGGTAATCGACCTTTGGGCGGGCAGTGCCGACAAAGACGGCCAGCAGGCCTGGCACAGCGATACCCTCGCCAATCTGTTCTCCTGCACCAAGACGTTCACTGCCGTCACGGCGCTGCAGCTGGTCGGTGAGGGCAAGCTGGCGCTGGATGCACCGGTGGCGCGCTATTGGCCAGAGTTTGCCCAGGCAGGCAAGGAGAGCGTCACCCTGCGCCAACTGCTCAGCCACAGGGCGGGTTTGCCCGCTATCCGCGAGCTGCTGCCAGCAGAGGCCCTGTATGACTGGCAAACCATGGTCGATGCACTGGCCGCCGAGACGCCTTGGTGGGCGCCGGGTACCGCGCATGGCTATGCCGCCATCACCTACGGCTGGCTGATCGGCGAGTTGATCCGCCGCGCCGATGGCCGTGGCCCAGGGGAGTCGATCGTGGCGCGTACCGCGCGGCCGCTGGGGCTCGACTTCCACGTAGGCCTGGCGGACGATGAATTCCACCGTGTGGCGCATATTGCGCGCGGCAAGGGCAACGCCGGCGATGCCGCCGCCCAGCGCCTGCTGCAGGTGACCATGCGTGAGCCCGAGGCGTTGTCTACCCGTGCGTTCACCAACCCGCCGGCCATCCTCACCAGTACCAACAAGCCTGAGTGGCGCCGCATGCAGCAACCGGCGGCCAATGGCCACGGCAATGCCCGTAGCCTGGCGGGTTTCTACGCCGGCCTGCTCGACGGCAGCCTGCTCGAGTCCGAGCTGCTCGATGAACTGACGCGTGAACACAGCATCGGCGAGGATCGCACCCTGCTGACCAAGACGCGCTTCGGCCTTGGCTGCATGCTGGACCAGCCCGCCGTGGCCAACGCCACTTTCGGCCTGGGGGCGCGGGCCTTTGGCCATCCCGGCGCAGGGGGTTCGGTCGGTTTTGCCGACCCCGAGCACGACGTTGCTTTCGGTTTCGTGGTCAATACCCTCGGCCCTTACGTGCTCATGGATCCCAGGGCCCAGCAACTGGTGCGTGTCCTTGGCACTTGCCTTTGATCGGGTAACGCGGGTATTGCGCAATCCCTTTGACTATCCTCAATGCCAACGCCTCGAGTGTGTGGGCAAAATTTCTTTCTATTTCATGGTGTATCGCTGATGTCTTCACATAAAACCTTAGCTCTCGCCCTGTGCCTGACCGCCATGACCGGCTGCGCCAGCCATTCCCAGGATGCCTCCAAGGGCGGCCTCAGCAACTGGTGGCCATTCGGTTCGGACGAGGTCGCCGAGCAGGAAGTGAAGCAGGCCGTTACCGAAAAAGTCGCCAAGGCCGATGCCAAGTCCGAGAGCGCCAGCCGCTGGTGGTGGCCATTTGGCGGTGACGACAAGCAGGCCAAGGGCCCGGTTGTGCCAAAAATTGACGAAAAAGCCACTCAGGCCTGGCTCGATCAGTACGAGCCAAAGCTGCGTGAAGCGATCAAGGACAGCAAGCTGGAGTTGGAGCGCCGCGAGAATGTGCTGGTGGTGACCCTCCCGGCTGACAGCTCCTACAACCCGGATCGTCCGAACATGCTGCTGCCCATGAGCCTGGGCCCGATTACCCGTGTGGCCAAGGCGGTCGAGGGCGATCCCAAGACTGCCGTGCTGGTGCTTGGCCACGCCGACACCAGCGGTGCTGCGGCTACCAACCAGAAGCTCAGCCTGGAGCGCGCCGCTTCGGTGTCGGCGATTTTCCGCTTGAGCGGTTTGAACCGTGACCGCCTGTCCCTCAAGGGCATGGGTTCGGAAATGCCGCGGGCAGCGAACGACAGCGTTGAAGGCCGTGCCCTGAACCGCCGCGTGGAGATGCTGCTGACCCCGCAGAACACCATGCTTGCTTTGATGGCCAAGTATCAGCGGCCAGCGCCGGCACCGAGCACGATGGTAGCTGTCCAGGACACCAAGGCACCTGCCACCAAGCCAGCCGAGACCAAGCCAGCCGCCAAGGCAGCGGCCAAACCTGCTGCGAAGAAGCCTGTAGCCAAAGCCAAGGCATCGACCAAAACCGCCGCTAAAAAGAAAGCCGCGCCGGCCAAGCCCGCGGCCAAGAAAGCTACCGCCGAGAAAAAAGTAGCCGCCAATAGCCCTGCGAAGACCAACTGATCGTCAAGGAAACGCAGCCATGACCCAATCCCTGGCCGATATGCGCCGCGACTACACCCGTGATGGCCTGGCTGAAGCCCAGGCGCCGGGGGAGCCGTTCGCTTTGTTCCACCAGTGGTTCGCCGATGCGGTGAAGACCGAGCAGCCCCCGGTGGAGGCCAATGCCATGACGCTCGCCACGGTCGACGGTGATGGCCGTCCCCATTGCCGTGTATTGCTGCTCAAGGGGCTCGATGACCGCGGCTTCACCTTCTTTACCAACTACGACAGCGCCAAGGGCCAGCAACTGCTGGCCAACCCCTACGCTGCCATGACCTTTTTCTGGCCGGCGCTGGAGCGTCAGGTGCGCATCGAAGGGCGTGTGGAAAAGGTTACGCCCCAAGAGTCGGATGACTATTACCAGGTCCGTCCGCTGGGTAGCCGCCTTGGCGCATGGGCTTCACCGCAAAGCCGGGTGATTGCCAGTCGCGAGGCGCTAGAAGGGCTGGTGAAGGCCACTGAAGCGCGGTTCTGCAACACCCAGCCACACTGCCCCGAGCATTGGGGAGGCTACCGCGTGCTGCCGGAGCGCATCGAGTTCTGGCAGGGACGGGCGAGCCGGCTGCATGATCGGCTGAACTATCGGTGGGTCGATGGCCAGTGGCTGCGCGAGCGCCTGGCGCCGTAGGGTGCGGGGGGCTGCTTGGCAGCCCCAGCATGCCGTTAGTACTTCAATGCAGTAAACCCTGACTATCTTCTGTCTAGATGTCCAGGCCCGGCTCGGAGGCTGTACCGTAGCTGAACGGAAATATTTTTTATGGCTTTGCTACCGTGACAGCCGTCGAAGTGCAGCGTCTAATGGACACCTGACTTATGGAGACTTTACCCATGCGTAAATCCGCTTTGCTGGTGGCGACGTTCACCACCCTGTCGTTGCTGTTGGGCGGCTGTGCTTCCAGCCTGACCGGCGACAGCTACTCCCGTGATGAGGCCCGTCGCGTGCAGACCGTGCGCATGGGGACCATCGAGTCCCTGCGTCCGGTCAAGATCGAAGG
This sequence comes from Pseudomonas putida, assembly GCF_026625125.1. Lineage (NCBI taxonomy): Bacteria > Pseudomonadati > Pseudomonadota > Gammaproteobacteria > Pseudomonadales > Pseudomonadaceae > Pseudomonas > Pseudomonas putida. The sequence goes on from NZ_CP113097.1 coordinate 1,282,647, forward strand.
CACCAAAACCCCAATCGGCGGCGGTGCAGGCGCAATCGTCGGTGGTGTTGCCGGCAGTGCCATTGGTGGTGGCCGTGGCAGTATCGTTGCTGCGGTAATCGGCGCCGTGGCGGGTGGCCTGGCGGGTTCCGCTGCCGAGGAAGGTATCACCCGCACCCAAGGTGTCGAAATTACCGTGCGTGAGGACGATGGCAGCATGCGCGCCTACGTGCAGGCCGTGCAGGAGAACGAAATCTTCCGCGTCGGTGATCGTGTGCGCATCATGACAGTCGACGGTACCAGCCGCGTTACGCACTGATTGCGGCAAAAACAAAACCCCGAACTGGGCAGGCCCGTTCGGGGTTTTTTATTGGCCTGTCCTGGCCCTGTCGCTGGCAATCCGGCTCCAGGCTTCATGCTGGGGTAGGCGCTGGCGGCTTACAGCCCGAGGATGTCCCGCGCCACGGCCTCGGCAATGCGAATGCCATCAACGCCCGCCGAGAGGATGCCCCCGGCATACCCGGCACCCTCACCTGCAGGGAACAGCCCCTTCACGTTCAGGCTCTGGTAATCCGTGCCGCGGGTAATGCGCAGCGGCGAGGAGGTACGTGTCTCGATCCCGGTGAGCACAGCGTCATGCAGGTTGTAGCCTTTGATCTGTCGATCGAAGGCTGGCAGCGCCTCGCGGATTGCCTCGATGGCGAAAGCCGGCAAACTTGGCGCCAGGTCACCCAAGGTCACGCCCGGCTTGTAGGACGGCTCGACGCTACCCAGCGCGGTGGAGGGTTTGCCTGCCACGAAGTCGCCGACCAGCTGCGCCGGTGCCTGATAGTTGCTGCCGCCCATCACGTAGGCGTGCGCTTCCAGGCGCTCCTGCAGTTCGATACCGGCCAGCGGGCCGCCCGGGTAATCGCGCTCAGGGTCGATACCGACCACGATGCCGGAGTTGGCGTTGCGCTCGTTACGCGAATACTGGCTCATGCCATTGGTAACGACGCGGCCTGGTTCGCTGGTGGCTGCGACCACGGTGCCGCCCGGGCACATGCAGAAGCTGTACACAGAGCGGCCGTTCTTGGCGTGGTACACCAGCTTGTAGTCAGCGGCACCCAATTTCGGGTGGCCGGCATATTTGCCAAGGCGCGCCTTGTCGATCAGTGTTTGCGGGTGCTCGATACGGAAGCCCACCGAGAACGGCTTGGCCTCCATGAACACGCCTTTGCCGTGCAGCATGCGGAAGGTATCGCGGGCGCTGTGGCCCAGGGCAAGCACCACATGGCGCGACTGCAACTGCTCGCCGCTCTCCAGCACCACGCCGCTCAGTTGGCCATCGTCGAGCAACAGGTCGGTGACCTTCTCCTGGAAGCGCACTTCGCCGCCCAGGGCGATGATGTCCTGGCGCATCTGCTCGACCATGCCGGTCAGGCGGAAAGTACCGATATGCGGCTTGTTGATGTAGAGGATTTCGTCCGGCGCACCGGCTTTGACGAACTCCTCCAGTACCTTGCGGCCATGGTGAAGCGGGTCCTTGATCTGGCTGTACAGCTTGCCGTCGGAGAAGGTCCCGGCACCGCCTTCGCCGAATTGTACGTTGGACTCGGGGTTGAGCACGCTCTTGCGCCACAGGCCCCAGGTGTCCTTGGTGCGCTGGCGCACTTCCTTGCCACGCTCGAGGATGATCGGCTTGAAGCCCATCTGGGCCAGCAGCAGGCCGGCGAAGATGCCGCACGGGCCGAAGCCGACCACGATCGGGCGCTCCTGCAGGTCGGCCGGTGCGTGGCCAACGAACTTGTAGGTGACATCCGGCGCGACGGTGATGTTGCGGTCGTCAGCGAACTTGCCCAGCAGCTCCGCTTCGTTGCTGGTTTCAAGGTCGATGGTGTAGATGAACAGCAGTTCGCTGTTCTTCTTGCGCGCATCGTAGCTGCGCTTGAACAGGTTGAAGCTGAGCAGTTGCTCATCACGGATGCCCAAGCGCTGAACAATGGCTTCGCGCAGCGCTTCGTCGGGATGGTCCAGGGGCAGCTTCAGTTCGGTGATTCGTAGCATGGCAGGGTCCAGTATCCCGGCCATGGGCGGCCGGCGGCTTTACACAAACCGCCAAGTATAAGCTGTTCGCCGCCCTGACTGGCAGGATAAAAGTGCCCGGCGATCAGTTGTCGCGTGCACCACCGTAGTAGCCGCAGCCCTGGAGGGTCTGGCCATCGATGCGCAGCTCGGCACGCAGGTGGTGCACGGCACCGGTGGCAGTATCGACGCAACGCTGCGGGGCAGCCCACAGTTCCACATGCTGGCCGTTGGCTTCGCTGGTCAGGGTCAGGCCGCCGCCGGGCACTTCCTCTTCCAGGAAGGGCAGCGGCAATGGTTCCTTGCCAATGCGGTTGATCACCATGCCTTTGCCACTGGCCTTGACGTCCCACTCGGGCTCATGGCCGCTGGCGCGCAGGGTCAGTTGCTTGAAGTTGGGGTCTTCGCAGGCGCGGGTGGACGGATCCAGGCGGTACAGGGTGCGCACCTCGAGCTGACCGTCGTTGTCGGCCTGCTTGCTGCCGGTGAGGCGCCCGCGCACATCGGCGAACAGTTTGTCACCGGCGGCGTCTGCCAGGTTCGCGGCTTCCTGCAAAATGCCGGTGCCGGCGACATCCTTGATCACGAACCGGCGGGCTTCGTTGCAGGGCTTGAACAGCAACTGGCCGCCACCGGCGCTCAACTCGCCCTGCATGCGTGTAGTGCCGATGTTCGGGTCGCTTGGTGGCGCGGCCAGCATCTGGCAGCCGGCGAACAGTGGCAGCAGGGCGGTGAGTACGAGGGAAGGGGTGAGGCGCATGGGGCGGGGCTCCGGGATGCTTGCATGAAGTGCAGGCCACGGTACGCATGCCAGGCGCCGATCACAAGAGGTGGGTACGGGCGGTGCATCTGCATCAGGCAGAAAATGGCTTGAAGCCCTGATGCCATTCAGGTGAGCGATTTGGGGCCGCGTTGCGGCCCATCGCCGGCAAGCCGGCTCCCACTGGGACCGCGCAATTTTCGAGCGTTGCGCTGTAACTGCGGGAGCCGGCTTGAACGGGTAACGCGCAGGCCTGAAGAACTGCGCGGTCGAGGTGGGAGCCGGCTTGCCGGCGATGGGCTGCGTAGCAGCCCCGAAACGCTAACTGACAGCGTCAACCGCCGAGGTAGGCGTCACGCACTTTCGGGTCGGTCAGCAGCGCCTCTCCCGTGCCCTGCATGACAACCCGGCCATTCTCCAGCACATAGGCCCGATCAGCGACTTTCAACGCCTGGTTGGCGTTCTGTTCCACCAGAAACACCGTCACGCCATCGCGGCGCAACTGTTCGATGATGTCGAAGATCTGCTGAATGATGATCGGCGCCAGGCCCAGCGAGGGCTCGTCGAGCAGCAGCAGCTTGGGCTTGCTCATCAGCGCCCGGCCGATGGCCAGCATCTGCTGCTCGCCGCCGGACATGGTGCCGCCGCGCTGCACATAACGCTCTTTCAACCTCGGGAACAGTTGCAGGACTTTGTCCAGTTGCTCCTGATAGTCGCCCTTGTCGGTGAAGAAGCCACCCATGGCGAGGTTTTCCTCGACGGTCAGGCGGGCGAACACCCGGCGCCCTTCCGGGACCACGGCGATGCTCTTGCGCATGATGTGCGAAGAAGGCTGGCCGACCAGCTCCTCACCCAGGTACTTGATGCTGCCGCTGTGCGCCTGGGGCGAGCCGCACAGGGTCATCAGCAGGGTCGACTTGCCCGCGCCGTTGGCACCGATCAAGGTGACGATTTCACCCTGATTGATCTCGACGTTGACGCTATGCAAAGCCTGGATCTTGCCGTAGAAGGTGGAGACGTTCTCGAACTTCAGCATTTACGCTTCCCCCAGGTAAGCTTTGATCACGTCAGGGTTGTCGCGAATTTCCTCCGGTGTGCCGTTTGCCAGGGGCGTGCCCTGGTTGATGACGACAATATGGTCGGAAATGCTCATCACCAGCTTCATGTCGTGTTCGATCAGCAGCACGGTGACATCGTGCGACTCTCGCAGATAAGCGATCAGCGCTTTGAGATCCTCGGTTTCCTTGGGGTTCAGGCCCGCTGCCGGCTCGTCGAGCATGATGATCCGAGGCTGGGTCATCATGCAGCGGGCGATTTCCAGGCGGCGTTGCTGGCCGTAGGCGAGGGTGCCGGCGCTACGGTTGGCGAACTCGGTCAGGTTGACCTTCTCCAGCCAGTACTGCGCACGCTCCAAGGCCTCTTTCTCGCTGCGGCGGAAGCTTGGGGTCTTGAACAGGCCGGCCAAGAAGTTGGTGTTGAGGTGGCGGTGCTGGGCGATCAGCAGGTTTTCCAGCGCGGTCATCTCTTTGAACAGGCGCACATTCTGGAAGGTCCGCACCACGCCCTTGCGGGCGATCTGGTGGCCGGCCAGCCCCTGGATCGGCTGGCCATCGAGCAGAATGGTGCCGCCGCTGGGTTTGTAGAAACCCGTCAGGCAGTTGAACACCGTGGTCTTGCCGGCGCCGTTCGGGCCGATCAGCGCCACCACCTGTTTTTCCTTGACGGTCAGGCCCACGCCGTTGACCGCCAACAAGCCGCCGAAGCGCATGCTCAGGCCGCTGACTTGCAGAATTTCGCGGCTCATCGACGCAGCTCCATGTGTGGACGTTGCATAGGCAGCAAGCCTTGCGGACGCCAGATCATCATCAACACCATCAGCGCACCGAACATCAGCATCCGGTATTCGCTGAACTCACGCATCAGCTCAGGCAGCAGGATCATCACGATGGCCGCGAGGATCACGCCCAGTTGTGAGCCCATGCCGCCAAGCACGACGATGGCGAGGATGATCGCCGACTCGATGAACGTGAACGACTCAGGTGTCACCAACCCTTGGCGGGCGGCGAAGAAGCTGCCGGCGAAACCGGCGAAGCAGGCGCCCAGGGTGAATGCCGAGAGCTTGATCACGGTCGGGTTCAGGCCCAACGCACGACAGGCGATCTCGTCTTCACGCAGCGCTTCCCAGGCTCGCCCGATCGGCATGCGCAGCAGGCGATTGATGACGAACAGCGCCAACAGGGCCAGCAGCAGTGCCACCAGGTAGAGGAAGATGACCTTGTTGATCGAGTTGTACGGCAGCCCGAAGTACTCGTGGAAGGTCTGCATCCCCTCGGCGGCCCGGCGCTCGAAGGTCAGGCCGAAGAGTTCCGGTTTGGGGATGTTGCTGATGCCGTTGGGGCCGCCGGTCCAGTCGGTCAGGTTGCGCAGGAACAGGCGGATGATCTCGCCAAAGCCCAGGGTCACGATCGCCAGGTAGTCACCGCGCAGGCGCAGCACCGGGAAACCGAGCAGGAAGCCGAAGGTGGCGGCCATCAGGCCGGCGATCGGCAGGCATACCCAGAAGCTCCAGCCCAGATAGTGCGACAGCATCGCGTAGCTGTAGGCGCCGACAGCGTAGAAGCCGACGTAACCCAGGTCCAGCAGGCCCGCCAGGCCGACCACGATGTTCAGGCCCAGGCCCAGCAACACGTAGATCAGGATCAGCGTGGCGATGTCGACGGCTCCGCGCGAGCCGAAGAACGGCCACACCAGCGCCACCACGATCAGGCCGATGATGATCCAGCGCTGCGTCTTGGGCAACGTCAGGAAATTGCTTACCGCCGGCGAGATCAGCTTGCGATCCGAGCGGCGGCCCATCACCGAGCTCCACTGCCTGTCGAACAGCACACGCAGGAACATCAGCACCGAGCAGGCGGCGATGATACCGATGGTGAACGAGCCCTGGGTATGCACCACCAGGCTGATGCCATCGATGCTCAGTTTCAGGCCCAGCACCGGGAAGGCCACGGCCCACACCAGCAAGGCGCTGAAGAACGCCTGTTTGAGATTTCTGTTCATACTTTTTCAACCTCCGGGCGGCCGAGGATGCCGGTCGGCCGGAACAGCAGGACAAGAACCAACAAGCCGAATGCCACCACGTCCTTGTACTGGTCGCCAAAGATGTCGGCGCCAAAGGCTTCGGCCACGCCCAGCACCAGGCCACCGAGCATCGCGCCCGGAATGCTGCCGATGCCGCCCAATACCGCCGCGGTGAAGGCCTTCAGGCCCACCAGGAAACCGGCGTTGGGGTTGATCACGCCGTACTGCATGCTCAGCAGCACAGCCGCCACCGCCGCCAGCGCGGCACCGATGACGAAGGTCAGGGCGATGATGTTGTTGGTGTTGATGCCCAGCAGGTTGGCCATCTTGATGTCCTCGGCGCAGGCGCGGCAGGCGCGTCCCAGGCGAGAGCGGGAGATGAACAGGGTCAGCAGGGTCATGGCCACCAGGGTGACCACGAATACCAGGATCTGCATGTAGCTGATCAGGACTTCTTCAGCACCGCCCGGCCCGAAGGAGAAGCTCCCGGGGATCAGGTTGGGGATGGATTTGTCCTTGGAATCCTGCGAAAGCAGCACAGTGTTCTGCAGGAAAATCGACATGCCGATGGCGGAAATCAGCGGGATCAGACGGTTGCTGTTGCGCAGGGGGCGGTAGGCAACCCGTTCGATGCTGTAGCCATAGGCGCTGGTGACGAAGATCGTCGCGACGAAGGCAACGGTCATCAGGATCGGTAGCGAATGGATACCCATCATGGCCAGCCCTGCGAGGGCGATGAAGGCCACGTAGGACCCGATCATGTACACCTCGCCATGGGCGAAGTTGATCATGCCAATGATGCCGTACACCATCGTGTAACCGATGGCGATCAAGGCATAGGTGCTGCCGATGGTCAATCCATTAACCAGTTGTTGGAAGAAATGGTAGATCTCAGGCATTACAGCGCTCCTAAAAACCTGATTTGCATTTCGCTGGCAGGGGTAGGCCAGGAAACCGCGAGTGACGGTTTTAAGATTTTCAGGTGAACCGGCCCCCGGATCGCGGGAGTCAGGTCCATGAACCTCGTAAAACAAAGCCCACTGCTCGCACAGTGGGCTTTTACGGTCAGCTATTTAGTCACGCAGTTATTGAGGGGAGACTTCGGTCTTCGGCTTGCCGAAGTGCCATTCGTAGACCACGAACTTGAAGTCTTTCAGGTCGCCTTTTTCGTCGAACGACAGCGTGCCGGTCGGGGTCTTGAAGGAGCCGGCGTGGATGGCGTCTGCCACCTTGTCGGTGTCTTCGGACTTGGCGGCCTCGATGCCTTTGGCGATCAGCTCCACGGCGGAGTAGGCCGGGAACACGAATGGACCGCTCGGGTCCTTCTTGTCAGCCTTGATGGCGTCGACGATGGCCTTGTTCTCAGGGTCGGCGTCGAACGACTTCGGCAGGGTGACCAGCAGGCCTTCGGAGGCGTTCTGGGCGATCTGCGAGATCGAGTCGTTACCCACGCCCTCTGGGCCCATGAACTTGGCGTCCAGGCCTTTTTCCTTCGCCTGGCGCAGGATCAGGCCCAGCTCTGGGTGGTAGCCGCCGTAGTAGACGAAGTCGACGTTGTTCTGCTTGAGCTTCTGGATGATCGAGGAGAAGTCCTTGTCACCGGCGTTCAGGCCTTCGAAGACGGCAACCTTGGTGCCTTTGCTTTCCAGAGTCTGCTTGACGGCAGTGGCAATGCCTTCACCGTACTGCTGCTTGTCGTGCAGCACTGCAACGACCTTAGGCTTCACGTAGTCGGCGATGTAGTTGCCGGCGGCCGGGCCTTGGGCGCTGTCCAGGCCGATGGTGCGGAAGATCAGCTTGTAGCCACGGGCGGTGATTTCCGGCGAGGTGGCGGCCGGGGTGATCATGATCACGCCTTCGTCTTCGTAGATGTCGGACGCTGGCTGGGTGGAGCTGGAGCACAGGTGGCCGATGACGAACTTGACGCCGTCGTTGACCACTTTGTTGGCGACGGCCACGGCCTGTTTAGGATCGCAAGCGTCGTCGTATTCCTTGGCTTCAAGCATTTTGCCATCGACGCCACCTTTGGCGTTGATGTCCTTGATGGCCTGTTTCGCGCCGATGAACTGCATGTCGCCGTATTGGGTCACAGGACCCGTCTTGGGACCGGCGATGCCGATCTTGATGGTATCGGCGGCAAACGAATGGCTGGCTACCCCGGCCAGTACCATTGCGGCGAACAGCTTGGAAATCTTGATCATAGTGCTCCACTCATTCTGTTGTAATTCTTATAGTCCTGGCGGCCAGGGCTACAGACCGGGCGGGATTTGCGGTATGGCCACGCCATACTGCATGCCCACCTTCCCCCGGAACATGTCCCGGAACTGTACCGGTACAGTGTAGAGCGCTGCCCGAGCGCTTGAAAAGCGGGCGAAAAGCGCCTGTTTCGCGGGTTGTCGCATGGTCGACACAAAGATACAGAAAGGCGCCATTAGATTGCCTGCATCTTTGGCCCAACCCCACAAGTTCTGGGCCAATCGACCAAATTACATATTTGAAACCGGGTTTTTCTGCAAAAATGCCGACCTTTTTTATTGGCTGATATTTGCGGTAAACACCCATGACTGATCAAACAAGCACCCTCTATGCCAAATTGCTCGGCGAGACGGCAACTATCGAGTGGAAAGCTTTGGAGCGTTTCTGGGCAAAGGGTGACCTGATTTGGGTCGACCCTGGGCTGGACCTGATAGCGGTTGCCGAAGTGATGGCTGAGAATCGCAGCGAGATGTTCGCCAAATGGCGGGATGATGGCACTGTGGGCCCTGTCTCGGCCGACCAGGCGCTCGACCTGCAAACCCGCGATCCAGAGATATGGGCAGTGGTGGTTTCGCCGTTCATCCTGATTCAAGTGAAGAGCGCGAAGTCTGCTGGTTGATTTTGGTGCGTAAAAATGCGCAGGTGCCCCATTATGGTGCTCGGCAGCGTTCAGCTGGGGTAGAGGTAGGTAACAATTCGGCGTGGCGGTAACAGTTTACGGGATGCGTAATGGGGCCTGATAAGGCCCGGATAACCATTGGATTTGCCAGGAGTCGTTATGAGCACTGAACTGCCTTCGCTTGGATTCGCCGGGATCGGTCTGATGGGGCTGCCCATGTGTCGGCGCCTGTTGGCCGCAGGTTACCCGCTGACCGTCTGGAACCGCAGCCCGGAGAAGTGTGCCGAGCTGGTCGCAGCTGGCGCCCGGCAGGCTGCAGATCCTGCGGCGTTGTGCCGGGGCAGTGACATGGTGCTGCTGTGCCTGGCGGATACGGCGGTGGTACGCGAGGTGGTTTTCGGCGAGCGAGGTATCGCCCAGGGTGGGCGCAGTGGGCAACTGCTGATCGACTTGTCCAGCCTTGAGCCGACCGCCACCCGCGAGATGGCTGCCGAGCTGGCCGCCTTGTGCGGCATGGCTTGGCTGGATGCACCCGTGTCCGGTGGCACGCCGGGCGCCGAGGCCGGCACCTTGGCGATCATGGTCGGCGGCGAGGCTGCCGACCTGGAGCGAGCGCGCCCGGTATTGCTTACCCTTGGACAGCGGGTCACGCACATGGGCGGGGTGGGGGCGGGGCAGGTGACCAAAGCCTGCAATCAGATGATCGTGGCCTGCAACGCCTTGGTGATTGCCGAAGTGGTGGCGTTGGCCGAGCAGTCAGGCGTGGACGCGACGCTCATCGCCCAAGCCCTGGCCGGTGGTTTTGCCGACTCCAAGCCGCTACAGATCCTGGCCCCGCAGATGGCCGAGCGCCGCTTCGAACCGGTCAAATGGCACGTGCGCACGTTGCTCAAAGACCTCGATGGGGCGGTCAAGCTGTCCCGGGAGCAGGGCGCGGCCACCCCGCTCAGTGCCCTCGCCGCGCAATTGATGCGCTTGCACGGTAGCCAGGGGTATCTGCAAAAAGATCCGGCGACCCTGGTAGAGCTGTATCGCAACACGCGCTGACGGCGGCTTCCTGGCGGTCGAGCCGCTCCAGGATCGGCCGCAGTTCGGCCAGCGGTACCGGCCGGCTGAGCAGGTAGCCCTGCAGGTAGTCGCAGCCGTTGGCGGCCAGAAACTCGTGCTGCTCGACGGTTTCTACACCCTCGCTGACCACCTGAAGATGCAGGGTATGGGCCATGGCGATGATCGCCTGTACGATTTCACGGTCTTTCAGGCTGGCCGGCACGTCCTGAAGAAAGCTGCGGTCGATCTTGAGGACGTCCAGAGGCAGGCGCTTGAGGTAAGCCAGTGACGAGTACCCCGTGCCGAAGTCATCGATCGAAAGGCTGACACCCTGGCCACGGATTCGCTTGAGCAGGCTGAGCGTGCGCTGGATGTCGCCCATCAGGGCATTCTCGGTGACCTCGAGTTCCAGGTGTCGAGGGGCCAGCCCCGCCTGGAACAGGGCCATTTCCACTTCTTTGGGCAAGCCGTCATGGCCCAGGGTCACCGCTGAGCAGTTGACCGTGAGCTTGAGGTCGGTGAAGCCATGGCGGTGCAACTGCGCCAGGTCATCGCAGGCGTGGCGTAGTACCCAGAGGTCCAGGTCGACGATCAGGCCGTTGGCTTCGGCAATGCCGATGAAGCGGTCCGGGCTCAGCAACCCATGCTGCGGATGCTGCCAGCGCACCAGCGCTTCAAGCTTGGCGACCTGGCCGGTGCCCAGGTGATAGATGGGCTGGTAATGCACGCGCAGCCCACGTTCTTCAAGCAAGGCGATGCGCAGTTCTTCTTCCAGTTGCAGTTCAAGGGTGGCGCGGTTTTTCAGGCTGCTGTTGAAAAAATGCAGGCTGTTGCGCCCGCTGCCCTTGGATTGATACAGGGCAAGGTCGGCATGCTTGAGCAGCTCTTCAGCGGTGAGGCCGTCGTCGGGGTAAATGCTGACGCCGATGCTGGTGGTCATGACCATGCGCCGCCCGCCCAGGTCGATGGGGTCCTTCATGCGCTGCATGATGCGCTGTGCCAGGTGGCGTGCTTCGTCAGGCCCATTGAGGCTGGTCACCACGCAGAACTCGTCGCCGCCGAAGCGTGCCACCAGGTCGTGGCTGCGTGTGGCTGCTTTGATATGGCTGGCGATCACCTTGAGCAATTGGTCGCCGGCGTCATGGCCGAGGCTGTCGTTGATCCGTTTGAAATGATCGATATCGAGAAACATCACCGCCAGGCGATGCTCTTCGGGGTCCTGTTCGGCCAGGCGTTCGGCGAACACCTGATTGAAGCCTCGCCGGTTGACCAGGCTGGTCAGTGCATCGTAGTGAGCGGCCTGCTGCAAAGAGGCGCGCGCCTGGTCCAGTTGGCTGAGCAGCATATTCACCCTGCGCAGGTCGTGTTCCTTGCTCTGCAGCTTTTTGTCGGCCAAGGCAGCGCTGATGCTGCTTGCGCTGATCAGCAGGGTGATGAAAGCCACCGTCAGGCCCAGTTGCAGGCTGTTGTCGGCGGATGGCAAGCGCAGGGCGGTGTCGGCAGGAATGACCAGCGTCATGGCGGCCATGGCGGTGAAATGGGTAGCCACGATGCCGCCGGCCATGAGCAGGCTCGCGCCATATTTCAGGGCTTGGTGCACCGTACCGCTGCCGTTGCGGAAGTATCGGGCTATCAGCAGTGCGGCCAGGCTGGTCAGCAGGGCGATGGCGGTGCTGGCCAGCAACAGCTCGGTTTGGTAGTACTGCTTGGCCCCGGTCTGCAACGCCGCCATGCCGACGAAGTGCATCAGCAGGATGCCCAGGCCGATCAGCAGGGCGCTTTGCAGGTAATGCTGTGGGCCCATGCGCTCGCGATCGAGGCTGGTCATCGCCATCCAGGCCGCACCCAGGGCAATCAGCAGCGAAAGGCCGGTCAGCGGTGCATCGTAGTGCAGCTCCAGCGGCGCCCTGAACGCCAGCATGCTGATGAAATGCATCGCCCAGATACCCCCGGCCAGGCAGCAGGCACCCAGCATGCGCCATTGCCTCTGTGCAGCCGGTTGTTCGCTGTGTGACTGGCGCTCGGCCATGTCCAGGGTGGCGAAGCAGGCAGCGCTGGCCACCGCGAAGGCGATCAGGATCAGTAGTGGTTCATGACGGCAGTCGATGACGATGCTGCCGCTAGCCGGCACATCGGAGAACAGTTGCAGTCCCAGCCATTCCATTGCGTGCCCCATGGTCGAGTTCGCACGGGTCTCCATTCAATCCCCAGGAGACTATCCACAAAGGAGTATAGGAACCGGTGATTAAACCTTCCGGGGTAATGGCTCTTTGATTGCAACGATTTGGTTATGAGGTCGATAACGCAGAGGTATAAAGGAGCGGGAGGTGCGCTGGCACCTCCCGCTCCCTGCGGTCAGGCTTAGCCAGCCACCAGCACGCGGATGGCCTCCAGGCGCAGCGCTGCCTTTTCGAGCATCGCCAAGCCATCTTCACGCTGCTTGCGCAGGGCGTCGATTTCGCTGTCGCGTACGCTTGGGTTCACGGCTTTCAGAGCGGTCAGACGCGCCAGTTCTTCGTCCGCTTCGGCGGCCAAGCGGCGTTGCGCCTCTGCCACGCGCTCGACGTGGGTCGGCATGATCTTGGCTTCACCGCCACTGATGCGCTTGGCCAGCACGTCGCGCTGGGCCTGCACGAACTTGTTGGCACTGGCCCGAGGCACGCTTTCGAGTTGCTCGTTGAGCGTTTCGAAGGCCACGCGCGAGGCCAGGTCGTTGCCGTTGGCATCGAGCAGGCAGCGCAGCGCCGCAGGCGGCAGGTAGCGGCCCAACTGCAGGCTGCGCGGCGCAACCACCTCGCTGACGAACAGCAGCTCCAGCAGCACGGTGCCAGGCTTGAGCGCCTTGTTCTTGATCAGCGCGACGGCGGTGTTGCCCATCGAGCCGGACAGCACCAGGTCCATGCCGCCCTGCACCATCGGGTGTTCCCAGGTGAGGAACTGCATGTCCTCGCGCGACAGCGCCTGGCCACGGTCGTAGGTGATGGTGACGCCTTCGTCATCGCCCAGCGGGAAGCTGGCGTCGAGCATCTTCTCGCTCGGCTTGAGGATCAGGGCGTTCTCCGAGTGGTCTTCGCTGTCGATGCCGAAGGCGTCGAACAGGGTTTCCATGTAGATCGGCAGTGCGAACTGGTCGTCCTGCTCAAGGATGTCCTGGACCAGCGCCTGGCCTTCGCCAGCACCGCCGGAGTTGAGCTCCAGCAGGCGGTCGCGGCCGCTGTGCAGTTCTGCTTCCAGGCGTTCACGCTCGCCTTTGGCTTCTGCTACCAGGCCATCCCATTGCTTGCTGTCCCCGCCTTCGAGCATCGGCAGTAGGCGTGGGCCGAACGTGTGCTGCAGGGCGTTGCCGGTCGGGCAGGTGTTGAGGAAGGCGTTGAGTGCTTCGTGGTACCACTGGAACAGGCGCTCTTGCGGGCTTTCCTGCAGGTAAGGGATGTGCAGCTGGATGACGTGCTTCTGACCGATCCGGTCGAGGCGGCCGATGCGCTGCTCAAGCAGGTCGGGGTGGGCCGGCAGGTCGAACATCACCAGGTGGTGGGCGAACTGGAAGTTGCGCCCTTCACTGCCGATCTCGGAGCAGATCAGCACCTGGGCGCCGAACTCTTCGTCGGCGAAGTAGGCTGCGGCGCGGTCGCGCTCAAGGATGCTCATGCCTTCATGGAAAACCGAGGCCGGAATGCCGGAGCGCACGCGCAGGGCGTCTTCCAGGTCCATGGCGGTTTCGGCGTGGGCGCAGATCACCAGGACCTTGGTGCGCTTGAGCATCTTCAGCGTGTCGATCAGCCAGTCGACGCGAGGGTCGAAACGCCACCAGCGCTCGTCGTCGCCGACTTCACCTTGGGCCTGGAACGCGACTTCCGGGTACAGCTCGGCGTGCTCGCCGGCTGGCAGGTCGCGGTATTGTTCTGGCATTGGCAGCGGGTAGGGGTGCAGTTCGCGCTCCGGGAAGCCCTGGATGGCCGCGCGGGTGTTACGGAACAGGACGCGGCCCGTGCCATGGCGGTCAAGCAGTTCGCGGATCAGGCGGGCGCTCGCCTGGCTGTCGCCATCGCTGACGGCGGCCAGCAGGGCGTCGCCCTCGGCACCCAGGAAACCTTGAATGGTGGCGTGGGCCTTGGGCGACAGGCGGCCTTCGTCGAGCAGTTCCTGGACGGCTTCTGCCACCGGGCGATAGTGCTCGCTTTCGGCGCGGAAGGCTGCCAGGTCATGGAAGCGATTGGGGTCGAGCAGGCGCAGGCGCGCGAAGTGACTGTCCTGACCAAGTTGTTCCGGGGTGGCGGTGAGCAACAGTACGCCCGGAATGACCTGGGCCAGTTGCTCGACCAGGCTGTATTCGGTGCTGGCCTTGTCTTCGTGCCACACCAGGTGGTGGGCTTCATCGACTACCATCAGGTCCCAGCCCGCAGCGAACAGCGCATCCTGGGCTTTTTCATCCTCGACCAGCCATTCCAGGGCGACCAGCGCCAACTGGGCGTCTTCGAACGGGTTGCTGGCGTCGCTTTCAATGAAACGTTCGGCGTCGAACAGTGCCACCTGCAGGTTGAAGCGCCGACGCATTTCCACCAGCCATTGGTGCTGGAGGTTTTCCGGCACCAGGATCAGCACGCGGTTGGCACGCCCGGTCAGCAACTGGCGATGGATCACCAGGCCCGCTTCAATGGTTTTGCCCAGGCCCACTTCGTCGGCCAGCAGTACGCGCGGGGCGCTGCGGTCCGCCACTTCACGGGCGATGTGCAACTGGTGGGCGATCGGCTGCGCGCGGCAGCCACCCAGGCCCCACAGCGACGACTGGACCTGCTTGCTGGTGTGCTGCAGCGTGTTGTAGCGCAGGCTGAACCAGGACAATGGGTCGATCTGGCCGGCGAACAGCCGGTCGCTGGCCAGGCGGAACTGGATGAAATTCGACAGCTGGGTTTCCGGCAGGGTGCGCGGCTGGTTCTGGCCGTCGAGGCCGTGGTAGACCATCAGCCCGTCGATGTCCTCGACTTCGCGTACCGTCAGTTTCCAGCCTTCGAAGTGGGTGATCTGATCACCTGGCGAGAAGCGCACGCGGGTCAGCGGCGCATTGCGCAGGGAATACTGGCGGGTGTCGCCAGTGGCCGGGTAGAGCACGGTCAGCAAGCGGCCATCCTGGGCCAGGATGGTCCCCAGGCCGAGCTCCGCTTCGCTGTCACTGATCCAGCGTTGCCCCGGTTGATACTGCTGCGCCATACTGCCTGAACTCCCGCGATGAAAAGCCGGCTATGTTAACGGATAGGCCCGGCGGACCATAGAGTTGAAGTCCAAGAGTCTAGCTGTTTCATCGCACAATACCGTCTTGCCGATGAGGGCAACCCACGCCATGCCGCTCAAGCACCGCTGGTTGAACGCTTCTCTGGCCGTGGGCAGCCTCGTGCTGCTGGCCGCTTGCGAGCAGAAAAACTTCGAAAGCCTGCCTGCAATCCCGGTGGAGCAGCTCGAAGTGCTGGGGGTGCAGACACCGATCAAGAGCGTGCATTTCCGTGACCGGGACGGTGAAGGCCTGCTGGTGCTCAGCCGCAGCGATGGCCAGGCGGTCGATGCCGAGTCCGAGCAGGAAGTCGACAAGGTGGTGCTCAAGGCCACGCTGTACGGGCGAAACACCGAGGGCGATGGGTTCAAGCCGCGCTGGCAGATCGAGCAGGAAACCACCTGCCCTGGCCTGGACCTGGATGTCGACTTTTACAACGATGTCAGCGATGTGGGCGACCTGAACAAAGACGGCATCGCCGAGGTGACGGTGGCCAGCCATGCGTTCTGCGGTGGTGGTATCGATCCCCACGACATTGCCATCGAGATGCGCGAGGGCCAGACCAGTTACACCATCACCGGGCAGTCGTTGATCACCCCGGCAGGCGAAGAGCCGATCGGTGGCGTTCGCCAGGACAGTGCCTCGCTGAAAAACGCGGCGCCAGTGCTGCGCGAGCACATGGACGCGGTCTGGCAGCAGGTCTTCAAGCGCCCCTGGAGCGAGGCCAGCCCGCCAAGTGATCAAGACCCTTATGACGAAGTGCCGTAGCCGCTGTCTATACTGGCATGACGTGGCCGACGCCGGCCGCATTACCTTGCTCGCCAACGCTCAAGGCGGCTGACAACCGGCCGATACAGTGGGCACAGGAGAATTCTCATGCTGCCGCCGATCATTCCGCTCAGTGCCGCCCCAGTGACCTCGCAACAGGACCCGGTCAAGCCGACCCCGGACATCAAGCCGGTAGTCCCCACGCAGCCTGCATCCGGTGAGAGCGCCATCGACCTCAAACAGCAACGCGACCCGCAGGAGCAGGTCCTGTTGCTGCGCGAGGAGCAGCGCCGGCAGCAGCGGCGTCATCAACAGAGGGGCGACGAGCGCTACAGCGCCTTGCCGGGTGACGAAGTCAACGGCGACAACACGGTACCGGTCGCTCCGCTGATGGGCGAGCAGACGCGCCAGGGGCTGCTGGTCGATATCGAAATCTAGGGGCCCTGTGCCGCGGGGCTGGTCATGACCCACGCCTGGCTGCATCATGCAAGTCTCTGTTGATCCTCGAGCCCACCCATGAGCCAAGACAACCTCATCGACTTCGATGCCGAACGTGCCAAGCGCGTGCACGACCTCAAGGAAAAGCGCCTGAACGAAGTGCGTCAGGCGTTCGAGCAAGCCATGCCGCTGGGCAAGGCGAAGAAAAAGAAGCCCAAGAGCAAGCCCAAGAAGCGCTGAAACTTGACGCAGGTCAACCCTGCACCCGCCTCGCGTGCCCGGCCCCGGGCACCATTGACTTCGATCAATTTCCCCGCGCCCCTTATTCGTTACCTTGCATCCATCGGACAACGGCAAACGAATCGGGAGGCCGACATGTTCTTCGACAATGTGGTTATCGCTGGTGTGGTAACGGTCGGGTTGATGTTCGCGTTCTTTGCCGGTCTGGGCATTTTCATCTGGAAGGACTCGAACAAGCGCAAGCCGCGCTGACCTTCCAGCTTCACGGGCACGCAAGGCATTTAGGGCGACTTCGGTCGCCCATTTTTTTTGTCTTGATGGTCGAGATGACAGCACTTTAAAGATGATTAGCTAGCTAATTATTCGTTTCAGCATTATCCTTCCCTCCGTTGTCTATCGTTTACCAGATCAGCCCCCGCAAGGTCCGTTTCGTGCCAATCACCCTCCAGGCCCTGTTCGCACCCAGCAGCCTCGCCATCAAATTCGCCATCAAAACCCTGCTTGGCGGCGGCCTTGCCCTGTGGCTGGCCATGCGCTGGGGGCTGGAGCAGCCTTCCTGGGCGCTGATGACCGCGTTCATCGTCGCTCAACCCCTGTCGGGCATGGTGGTACAGAAGGGCCTTGCACGCTTGGCCGGGACATTGGTCGGCACCTTCATGTCGGTGCTGTTCATGGCGCTGTTCGCCCAGACGCCCTGGCTTTTTCTCATTACGCTGGCGTTGTGGCTGGCCCTGTGTACCGCGGCCTCGACCCAACTGCGCAGCGCCTGGGCGTATGCCTTCGTACTGGCCGGCTACACCGCAGCGATCATCGCCTTGCCCGCGATCGACAAGCCCCTGCAAGTGTTCGATCAGGCGGTAGCGCGTTGTACTGAGATTTGCCTGGGAATCTTCTGCGCAACGGCCACCAGCGCCTTGCTCTGGCCGATGCGGGTGGAGCAGCAGCTTGCCGGGCAGGCGCGCCAGGCCTGGCACAGCGGGTTCCAGGCCGCCAGTGCCATGCTTGGCGGTGAAGACCAGGCGCGCGAAGGCCTGCTGGAGATCCTCGGGCGCCTCGTTGCCATCGATACCCAGCGCGAACATGCCTGGTTCGAGGGCCCGCGCGGGCGCCAGCGGGCCAGAGCCATTCGTGGCCTGAGCCAGAAACTGATGGTACTGCTGCGGATTTCACGTTCGGTGCGTCGCCAGTGGCAGCAGCTGGATGAACAGCAAGCCCTGCGTCTTGGCCCGTGGCTGGAAGAAGTGCGCGCCCTGCTGGTCAAGCCCGATCAGCCGAGCCTGTTGGTGTTGCGTCAGCGCATCTGGGACGCCGCGCATGATGAGCAGATCAGCTCTGCCGAGCATTTTTGCCTGGCCCGCATGACCCTGCTACTGGACTACGCCATGGCTGCCTCACAGGCACTTGATGATGTCGAAGCGGGCAGGGCGCCGAAGGATGTCGCGCAGGGGCTGGCAGCCCACCGCGACTGGTCGCTGGCGTTGCTGTTCGGCTCCCGCAGTGCGCTGGCATTTTTGGTGATGAGTGGTTTCTGGCTTGCCACTGCCTGGCCTTCCGCGCCCGGTGGCCTGGTGCTGACGTGTGTGGTCTGCAGCCTGTTCGCCAGCCGTGAAAATGGTGCGCAGATCGGCCTCAGCTTCTTGCGGGGCATCCTGCTGGCGATCCCGACGGCATTGCTGGTGGGGCAGATCATCTTGCCGCAATGGAGCAGTTTCGCCCTGCTGTGCCTGGGCATGGGCGTGCCTCTGTTCTTTGGTGCTCTGGGTATGGCTCACCCGCGCACCGGCGCCACGGCGACTTCTTATTGCTTGCACTTCATCGTATTGGTGTCGCCGCTCAATGCAATGCAGTTCGGTGTGGCGACCATGCTCAACAGTGCCCTGGCCATGCTGGTGGGCGTAGGTGCGGCGGTCATGGCGTTTCGCCTGCTGGTGTTCCGTCACCCGGCCTGGCTTGGGCGGCGTCTGCGCGCGGCGACCCAAAGCGACCTGGTGCGCCTGACCCGGCGTGACCTGCGCGGTGCCGACAGCTGGTTTGGTGGGCGCATGGCCGACCGCCTGATGCAATTGGCACGGCACGCCGGCGAGCTGCAAGAAGCCGAACGCAAGCGTTGGGACGATGGCCTGCATGGTCTGGACATCGGCGACGAACTGGTGCACTTGCGCATGTGCCTGGCGGTCGCCCAGGCGCCGCTTGGGGATGCCGAACGGGAATATCTGCAGCAACTGGAAACAGTCTTGGCCAGTGGGCCGGCGGCCGGCCGAGGGCAGTGGCTGGATGCCGCCAGCGAGCGATTCATCGCGGCGCTACGACGCTTGCCGGCGAGTGACCCGTTACGCCTGGCCGAAGGGGCAGTGTTGCAGTTGCAGAAAAGCTGGGGCAAATGGTGCCGCTGGCAGGAGGAAGCCCATGGGGTTGCGTGAGTGGGCATTGGGCGGCGTGCTGCTCAGCCCTTTTCTGATCTACGTGCTGATGGCGCTGGTGCTTACCGGGTTGTTGCGCTTTGTCGTGCAAGCCACACCATTGGCGCGCTGGATCTGGCATGAAGCGCTGTTCGACGCGGCGTTGTTCGTTTGTGTGCTCTATCTGGTAGTCCGCCTGCTGGGGCCTTTGTAAGGAGTGATTCGATGCGTGCTGTCGTCCGTATCCTGGTGACCCTCTGTGTGGTCGCCATTGCCGTTCTGGCCGGCTATAAACTCTGGCAGTACTACATGCTCACCCCATGGACACGTGATGCACGGGTGCGGGCCGACGTGGTGGTCATCGCGCCCGATGTGTCGGGCTGGGTGCGTGAGCTCAAGGTGCAGGACAACCAGCGGGTCAAGGCTGGCGAGCTGTTGATGAGCATAGACCGTGAGCGCTTCCAGGCCGCGTTCGACCAGGCCAGCGCCGTGGCGGAAACACGCACTCAGCAGTTGCATCTGCGCGAGCGCGAAGCTGCGCGGCGCACGGCACTGGGGCCCGAGGCGATCAGTGCCGAGCTGCGCGAAAATGCACAAATCAATGCCGCCATTGCCCGCGGTGAGTTGCATGAGGCGCAAGCTCAGTTACAGGTGGCGAAAATCAACCTTGCCCGCAGCGAAGTGCGGGCACCGCGCAGTGGGCACATCACCAACTTGCGCCTGGCTCAGGGCAACTATGTCAATACCGGCCAATCGGTAATGGCCCTGGTGGATGACTCGACCTTTTATATCCAGGCTTATTTCGAGGAAACCAAATTGCCGCGCATACGTGTGGGCGATTCGGTGAAGGTCTGGCTGATGGGGGCAGGAGAAGCCATGCAGGGGCATGTGGAAAGCATCAGCCGGGGTATCACCGACAAGAACAGCAACCCTGACAGCCAGTTGTTGCCAGAGGTTGAGCCAACCTTCAACTGGGTAAGGCTGGCCCAGCGAATACCGGTGCGCATCCGGCTCGACGACATTCCCGAAGGCATGAACCTCAGCGCGGGGATGACGGCCAGCGTGCAGGTGCACGAGGATGCGCCTGAGTGATCCTCGGCGATGCGTTACAGGCTGGCCGTCGACGGCCCCGGCATCTGCCTCGGTGCAGTGGCCGGCAAGTGAAAGCTGAACAGCGTGCCGGTTAGCTCATCTGAGATGACCTGCATGCGTCCACCATGGGCCAGGGCTATCTGGTTGGCTATATAAAGGCCAAGCCCAAGCCCCTGTCTTGGCCCCGCAGACAGCGGCCTGGTAAAGGGCTTGAACAGTTGGTCCAGGGTTTGTGAGGCGATGGGGAGCCCATTGTTGTGCACGCTAAGCGCGAACTCCCCGTCGGCGATCGCCGCCCTGACCGTCACCGGCCCGTCAGGCGCACCATGGATCAGCGCGTTGGCGATAAGGTTGGAGAGCAGCTGGGCCACCCGTTCGCGATCACAGTACAGGCCGCCGATATCTCCGATCTGAAGCACGATGTGCCGCTGTGGGTGGATGTGCTGCAGTTCTGCAGCGACATGCATGAGGCCTTCGGCAAGGTCCGGGCAGGCCTCGAGGTTCAAGGGGATGCCGCTGCCAAGCCGGCCTCGGGCAAAATCCAGCACGTCGCGTACCAGCTGTGCGGCGCGCTGCCCGCAAGTGTGGATGTGGCGGGCGATCCCACGCTGCTTGTCGTCATCCAGGCGCTGAATCAACAGTTCGGCGCCTGCGGTGATGGCGAACAGAGGGTTGCGCAGGTCGTGGCCGAGCACTGCGATGAACTGTTCGCGCACTTCGGCCATCGCCCGTTCCTCACGCAGGGCGCGCTCGGTGTGCTGGACGCTCTCTTCATTCTCGATCTGGATGGCGAGCACGCGGGCGAACGACTCCATCATGGGCTGGATGGCCTGGCCTTTGAGCGAGGCCGGATTCGGGTCCAGGGCGCAGATGGTGCCGAAGAAGCTGCCATCTGTACGGAACACCGGTACGGATATGTAGCTTTCGAAGCGAT
The DNA here is from genome assembly GCF_026625125.1 of Pseudomonas putida. Classification (NCBI taxonomy): domain Bacteria; kingdom Pseudomonadati; phylum Pseudomonadota; class Gammaproteobacteria; order Pseudomonadales; family Pseudomonadaceae; genus Pseudomonas; species Pseudomonas putida. The sequence goes on from NZ_CP113097.1 coordinate 1,303,587, forward strand.
AGAGCTGCGGCGTATGGTGGTGGCAGTAGCGCTCATCTTCGCTGGCTTTATCGATCACGATGGTCTGGTGAGAGCTGCGAATTTCGTGGCACAGCGTGGTTGCCAATTCGAGCTCGCCGCCCACCTCGAGGCCAAAGCCCAGATTGTCGAGTACGGCGCAGGCGGTCCAGTTGCTTTCGGTAACCCGTGCCACGGCGGCGAAACGCATGCCGGTGGATTCGCAGATGACCTGAAGGATGGCGGGCACGGCGCTGATGCGGCCGATGGTGGCGATATCGGCGCTGATGGCGTTGGTCATGAACGGTCCCAAAATTGGCGACGGAATAGATTTAGCCCATCAGTCTAGCGGGGCGGTTGGGCCAATGGCGAAAAACCTTGGCGAATCGGCCAGCGATTGAGCTAGGCTGGCCTTGCGCGTCGCCCACCAGAGGCGACCGTTGCCCGCCTGGCGTGCGTCACTTCCAGTTATTGCGAGGTTTCGACATGGCCATCACATCCCAGGACATCTGCAGTGCGGCCGACCAGCTCAAGGGCTTTGTCGGCTTTCATGGCAAACGCGGCGTCCATATCGTACGGTTCAGCGAAGACGCGTTCGGTATGGACGTGGCCGACGAGAGCATCATCCCGTGCAGCGAGTTCGTCTGGCGGCCAGCGCAGGGCGCGCACATGGCGCTGTGCCGCCAGCGCCTGTCGCTGCTGCTGGAGCAGCATGTGGACGATCGGCTGAACATTGCCGAACCGCTGCGCCAGTACCTGCGGCGCACGGACCTGCCGGAAATTCTGGCGCAGCGCTCCTTGCGCTGCTGACAGTGCCGCGGCGCTCTTTATGCTCGTGAAACGGTCGATATCGATCAGGGCAATCGCTGGTGGCATTTGCAGGTTCTGGCAAGCCTGGACGCGAAGCTGGAGCCAATGCTTCCAGGCACAGTGATCCAGCAGCCCGGTCAGACTAGCAATCCGGCTCAGGTCCCGAAGGCGGCGCTTGTGTCCGGCAAGCTTGATCGCCAGGCGGTAGCGCACCTAGCCCGGACCAGTGGATAGAGTGTCAGCCTTGGCAGGTTGAGGTGGCCCCTGTTTAGCTGCGTGTTTTGCCAGGGGCCTGGCCGCCTAGGATTCCCAGGTTGAACTGCGTTGGCGAGCCCGAACCGGCAGCGACTGCACGCTTCGGATCATTGCTTGTCGTCCTGCTTGCCGAACGAAGACCTTTTTTCATCCTTTAATAGCTGCGAAGGTGGCTTGCCGCTGTCGCTGCGCACCTGGGCGTGGCTGATCAGGGCAAAAATGAAGCTGCCGCCAATGATATTCCCGGCCAAGGTCGGCAAGGCAAACTCCAGCCAGAAGCTGCGCCAGGTTTCGTCTCCCGCCCAGACCAGATAGGACACCTCGACCGAACCTACGACGATGTGTGTGAAGTCGCCCAGTGCCATCAGGTAGGTGACCATCAGGATGATCCAGATCTTGGCGTGCTCCATGGAAGGGATCATCCACACCATGGTCGCTATCATCCAGCCCGATATGATGCCCTTGGCGAACATCTGGCTGATATCGTTCTCCATCACCTTGCGGCCGATTTCAAGGAAGGCGACGTCCGTCTTGCTGTCGAAAATGGGCAGTTCGAGCATGACCCAGGCGACCAGCAAGGTGCCTGCCAGGTTGCCTACCAGTACTACGCCCCATAGGCGCAACAGGCGCCCGAGGTTGGCGAAGGTTGGTGTCGTCATTACCGGCAGCACCGCTGTGAGGGTGTTTTCCGTAAACAGTTGTTGACGCGCCAGGATCACCGCAAGAAAGCCCGCGCTGTAGCCGATGCTGGCGATGACCTGTGCACTCTCACCTTCGGGCAGGCGGGCGTAGAAAAGCCCCATGGCCATGAATGAAAGCCCCATGGTCAGGCCAGCTGCCAAGGCCGACCACCACAGCGCCGCCAGGGTCCGCTCCAGTTCCTGGTCGCCCTGGTAGCGAATGATTTCGTGCAGAACCGCCGCCCTCGGGGGTTGGTTATGGCTGACTTCCTTCTCTTCGTCAGCCGACAGGCCAGGGGTCTTCTCGCTCTGCGCATCGCTCATGCCATTGCCCTCCACGGAGTGTTTATCTACAGAGCGATGGTTCATGCATTTAGTTGCCCAGCGGCTGCAAAATGCGAGGCGAAGTTTTTTTAGATCAAGGTGTTGACTCAAATTTCAAACCGCGTATTATTCGCCTCCTCGCAGCGTTGAACGCGGTGAGGCAGGCGGTAAGTTGTTGAAGTTCAAGGCTTTTGAAAGAAAGCGGATTCAAAAAAACTTCAAAACAAACGCTTGACAGCAAGTGAGGAAAGCGTACAATGCGCGCCTCGGTTGAGGCGAAAAGCGCTTAACCAAACGCTCTTTAACAAATCGAATCAAGCAATTCGTGTGGGTGCTTGTGAGTACGGACTGATAGTCAAAAAGATTATCAGCATCACAAGTGACCATGCGAGAAATCACATAGTCATTTGAGATTGCTGAGCCAAGTTTAGGGTTTCTTAAAAACCCAAGCAGTATTGAACTGAAGAGTTTGATCATGGCTCAGATTGAACGCTGGCGGCAGGCCTAACACATGCAAGTCGAGCGGATGACGGGAGCTTGCTCCTTGATTCAGCGGCGGACGGGTGAGTAATGCCTAGGAATCTGCCTGGTAGTGGGGGACAACGTTTCGAAAGGAACGCTAATACCGCATACGTCCTACGGGAGAAAGCAGGGGACCTTCGGGCCTTGCGCTATCAGATGAGCCTAGGTCGGATTAGCTAGTTGGTGGGGTAATGGCTCACCAAGGCGACGATCCGTAACTGGTCTGAGAGGATGATCAGTCACACTGGAACTGAGACACGGTCCAGACTCCTACGGGAGGCAGCAGTGGGGAATATTGGACAATGGGCGAAAGCCTGATCCAGCCATGCCGCGTGTGTGAAGAAGGTCTTCGGATTGTAAAGCACTTTAAGTTGGGAGGAAGGGCATTAACCTAATACGTTAGTGTTTTGACGTTACCGACAGAATAAGCACCGGCTAACTCTGTGCCAGCAGCCGCGGTAATACAGAGGGTGCAAGCGTTAATCGGAATTACTGGGCGTAAAGCGCGCGTAGGTGGTTTGTTAAGTTGGATGTGAAAGCCCCGGGCTCAACCTGGGAACTGCATCCAAAACTGGCAAGCTAGAGTACGGTAGAGGGTGGTGGAATTTCCTGTGTAGCGGTGAAATGCGTAGATATAGGAAGGAACACCAGTGGCGAAGGCGACCACCTGGACTGATACTGACACTGAGGTGCGAAAGCGTGGGGAGCAAACAGGATTAGATACCCTGGTAGTCCACGCCGTAAACGATGTCAACTAGCCGTTGGAATCCTTGAGATTTTAGTGGCGCAGCTAACGCATTAAGTTGACCGCCTGGGGAGTACGGCCGCAAGGTTAAAACTCAAATGAATTGACGGGGGCCCGCACAAGCGGTGGAGCATGTGGTTTAATTCGAAGCAACGCGAAGAACCTTACCAGGCCTTGACATGCAGAGAACTTTCCAGAGATGGATTGGTGCCTTCGGGAACTCTGACACAGGTGCTGCATGGCTGTCGTCAGCTCGTGTCGTGAGATGTTGGGTTAAGTCCCGTAACGAGCGCAACCCTTGTCCTTAGTTACCAGCACGTTATGGTGGGCACTCTAAGGAGACTGCCGGTGACAAACCGGAGGAAGGTGGGGATGACGTCAAGTCATCATGGCCCTTACGGCCTGGGCTACACACGTGCTACAATGGTCGGTACAGAGGGTTGCCAAGCCGCGAGGTGGAGCTAATCTCACAAAACCGATCGTAGTCCGGATCGCAGTCTGCAACTCGACTGCGTGAAGTCGGAATCGCTAGTAATCGCGAATCAGAATGTCGCGGTGAATACGTTCCCGGGCCTTGTACACACCGCCCGTCACACCATGGGAGTGGGTTGCACCAGAAGTAGCTAGTCTAACCTTCGGGAGGACGGTTACCACGGTGTGATTCATGACTGGGGTGAAGTCGTAACAAGGTAGCCGTAGGGGAACCTGCGGCTGGATCACCTCCTTAATCGACGACATCAGCCTGCTGATGAGCTCCCACACGAATTGCTTGATTCTTTGTATAAAGACGATGCTGTAACGCGACCCTGTTATAGGTCTGTAGCTCAGTTGGTTAGAGCGCACCCCTGATAAGGGTGAGGTCGGCAGTTCAAATCTGCCCAGACCTACCAATTACTTGGTGCGGCCTAGAAAATACGGGGCCATAGCTCAGCTGGGAGAGCGCCTGCCTTGCACGCAGGAGGTCAGCGGTTCGATCCCGCTTGGCTCCACCACTCTTTCAGGTTGTACAGCTTTCAGAACTTAGAAATGAACATTCGGTGATGAATGTTGATTTCTGACTTTTGTCAGATCGTTCTTTAAAAATTCGGATATGTGATAGAAATAGACTGAACACCAGTTTCACTGCTGGTGGATCAGGCTAAGGTAAAATTTGTGAGTTCTGCTCGAAAGAGCAACATGCGAATTTTCGGCGAATGTCGTCTTCACAGTATAACCAGATTGCTTGGGGTTATATGGTCAAGTGAAGAAGCGCATACGGTGGATGCCTTGGCAGTCAGAGGCGATGAAAGACGTGGTAGCCTGCGATAAGCTTTGGGGAGTCGGCAAACAGACTGTGATCCAGAGATCTCTGAATGGGGGAACCCACTCAGCACAAGCTGAGTATCTTGTACTGAATACATAGGTGCAAGAGGCGAACCAGGGGAACTGAAACATCTAAGTACCCTGAGGAAAAGAAATCAACCGAGATTCCCTTAGTAGTGGCGAGCGAACGGGGACCAGCCCTTAAGTTGATTTGAGATTAGTGGAACGCTCTGGAAAGTGCGGCCATAGTGGGTGATAGCCCCGTACACGAAAATCTCTTATCAATGAAATCGAGTAGGACGGAGCACGAGAAACTTTGTCTGAACATGGGGGGACCATCCTCCAAGGCTAAATACTACTGACTGACCGATAGTGAACCAGTACCGTGAGGGAAAGGCGAAAAGAACCCCGGAGAGGGGAGTGAAATAGAACCTGAAACCGTATGCGTACAAGCAGTGGGAGCCTACTTTGTTAGGTGACTGCGTACCTTTTGTATAATGGGTCAGCGACTTATATTCAGTGGCGAGCTTAACCGAATAGGGGAGGCGTAGCGAAAGCGAGTCTTAATAGGGCGTTTAGTCGCTGGGTATAGACCCGAAACCGGGCGATCTATCCATGGGCAGGTTGAAGGTTAGGTAACACTGACTGGAGGACCGAACCGACTACCGTTGAAAAGTTAGCGGATGACCTGTGGATCGGAGTGAAAGGCTAATCAAGCTCGGAGATAGCTGGTTCTCCTCGAAAGCTATTTAGGTAGCGCCTCATGTATCACTGTAGGGGGTAGAGCACTGTTTCGGCTAGGGGGTCATCCCGACTTACCAAACCGATGCAAACTCCGAATACCTACAAGTGCCGAGCATGGGAGACACACGGCGGGTGCTAACGTCCGTCGTGAAAAGGGAAACAACCCAGACCGTCAGCTAAGGTCCCAAAGTCATGGTTAAGTGGGAAACGATGTGGGAAGGCTTAGACAGCTAGGAGGTTGGCTTAGAAGCAGCCACCCTTTAAAGAAAGCGTAATAGCTCACTAGTCGAGTCGGCCTGCGCGGAAGATGTAACGGGGCTCAAACCATGCACCGAAGCTACGGGTATCACCTCTGGTGATGCGGTAGAGGAGCGTTCTGTAAGCCTGTGAAGGTGAGTTGAGAAGCTTGCTGGAGGTATCAGAAGTGCGAATGCTGACATGAGTAACGACAATGCGAGTGAAAAACTCGCACGCCGAAAGACCAAGGTTTCCTGCGCAACGTTAATCGACGCAGGGTTAGTCGGTCCCTAAGGCGAGGCTGAAAAGCGTAGTCGATGGAAAACAGGTTAATATTCCTGTACTTCCAGTTATTGCGATGGAGGGACGGAGAAGGCTAGGCCAGCTTGGCGTTGGTTGTCCAAGTTTAAGGTGGTAGGCCGAGATCTTAGGCAAATCCGGGATCTCAAGGCCGAGAGCTGATGACGAGTTGCCTTTAGGCGACGAAGTGGTTGATGCCATGCTTCCAAGAAAAGCTCCTAAGCTTCAGATAACTGGGAACCGTACCCCAAACCGACACAGGTGGTTAGGTAGAGAATACCAAGGCGCTTGAGAGAACTCGGGTGAAGGAACTAGGCAAAATGGCACCGTAACTTCGGGAGAAGGTGCGCCGGTGAGGGTGAAGGACTTGCTCCGTAAGCTCATGCCGGTCGAAGATACCAGGCCGCTGCGACTGTTTATTAAAAACACAGCACTCTGCAAACACGAAAGTGGACGTATAGGGTGTGACGCCTGCCCGGTGCCGGAAGGTTAATTGATGGGGTTAGCGCAAGCGAAGCTCTTGATCGAAGCCCCGGTAAACGGCGGCCGTAACTATAACGGTCCTAAGGTAGCGAAATTCCTTGTCGGGTAAGTTCCGACCTGCACGAATGGCGTAACGATGGCGGCGCTGTCTCCACCCGAGACTCAGTGAAATTGAAATCGCTGTGAAGATGCAGTGTATCCGCGGCTAGACGGAAAGACCCCGTGAACCTTTACTATAGCTTTGCACTGGACTTTGAATTTGCTTGTGTAGGATAGGTGGGAGGCTTTGAAGTGGGGACGCCAGTTCTCATGGAGCCATCCTTGAAATACCACCCTGGCAACTTTGAGGTTCTAACTCAGGTCCGTTATCCGGATCGAGGACAGTGTATGGTGGGTAGTTTGACTGGGGCGGTCTCCTCCCAAAGAGTAACGGAGGAGTACGAAGGTGCGCTCAGACCGGTCGGAAATCGGTCGTAGAGTATAAAGGCAAAAGCGCGCTTGACTGCGAGACAAACACGTCGAGCAGGTACGAAAGTAGGTCTTAGTGATCCGGTGGTTCTGTATGGAAGGGCCATCGCTCAACGGATAAAAGGTACTCCGGGGATAACAGGCTGATACCGCCCAAGAGTTCATATCGACGGCGGTGTTTGGCACCTCGATGTCGGCTCATCACATCCTGGGGCTGAAGCCGGTCCCAAGGGTATGGCTGTTCGCCATTTAAAGTGGTACGCGAGCTGGGTTTAGAACGTCGTGAGACAGTTCGGTCCCTATCTGCCGTGGACGTTTGAGATTTGAGAGGGGCTGCTCCTAGTACGAGAGGACCGGAGTGGACGAACCTCTGGTGTTCCGGTTGTCACGCCAGTGGCATTGCCGGGTAGCTATGTTCGGAAGAGATAACCGCTGAAAGCATCTAAGCGGGAAACTTGCCTCAAGATGAGATCTCACTGGGATCTTGAATCCCCTAAAGGGCCGTCGAAGACTACGACGTTGATAGGTTGGGTGTGTAAGCGCTGTGAGGCGTTGAGCTAACCAATACTAATTGCCCGTGAGGCTTGACCATATAACACCCAAGCAATTTGCTTCTGCAGATTGCGGTGGTGAAGATGATACGAACCGAAAGTTCGCAACGAACCACAAATATCGCATATCCGGATTCGCTGGGCTGTCCATCTGGACATTCTGGCTACAGAATTTCTTGACGACCATAGAGCATTGGAACCACCTGATCCCATCCCGAACTCACTAGTGAAACGATGCATCGCCGATGGTAGTGTGGGGTTTCCCCATGTGAGAGTAGGTCATCGTCAAGATTCATTTCGCAAAACCCCTATCTGCGCGAGCAGGTAGGGGTTTTGTCTTTCCGATATTCGCACACCTTTCTCCAGGCAAAGATGTTTTGTCCGTCTCGCACCTGCGCAAACGCGCCGAAGGGTGCGACAATTAATCCTGTTCGTTTACGTGACTTTGCCCCGCCCAAGCTGCGTCAAGGCTTAGGTTCGGGGCACCCTCGCGCCCGGATAGAGCGATGCCAGCGTGCCGTGCTGCGCATTTCTGGACCTTCACCGTCCTATACAACTGAGGTTACAAGCAAGATGGCCAAGGCCGCCGATGTCGTTGTGCAATGCCTGGAAAACGAAGGTGTCGAGTATGTGTTCGGCATTCCTGGTGAGGAAAACCTCGACCTGCTGGAATCCCTGCGCAAGTCGAAGATCAAGCTGGTACTGACCCGCCACGAGCAGTCTGCGGGCTTCATGGCAGCCACCTATGGCCGCCTGACCGGCAAGACCGGCGTCAGCCTGTCGACCCTGGGCCCCGGCGCTACCAACCTGGTAACCGCCAGTGCTTACGCCTACCTGGGCGGCATGCCGATGATGATGATTACCGGCCAGAAGCCGATCAAGAAGTCCAAGCAGGGCCGCTTCCAGATCATCGATGTGTGCGGCATGATGGATCCCATCACCAAGTACACCCACCAGTTCGCCTCGGCCGACAACATCCCTTCGCGCATGCGTGAAGCGTTCCGCCTGGCCGAAGAAGAAAAACCGGGTGCCGTGCACCTGGAGCTGCCGGAAGACATCGCCGCCGAGCAGACCGATGCCATGCCGATCCCGCGCAGCCTGCACCGCCGTCCGCTGGCCGAACATGTGGCTATCGAAGCTGCCATCGAGAAACTGCGCACCGCACGCAGCCCTATCCTGGTGATCGGTGCCGGCGCCAACCGCAAGATGACTGCCAAGGTCCTCAAGCAACTGGTCGACAAGACCGGTATCCCGTTCGTCACCACCCAGCTGGGCAAGGGTGTGGTTGACGAGCGCAGCCCGCGCTTCCTGGGTAACGCGGCGCTGTCGTCCGGTGATTTCGTGCACCGTGCGATCGAAGCGGCCGATCTCATCGTCAACATCGGCCACGATGTGATCGAGAAGCCGCCGTTCTTCATGGTCCGTGGCGGCACCGAAGTCATCCATATCAACTTCCGTTCCGCCGAAGTCGACGCCGTGTACTTCCCGCAGGTTGAAGTGATCGGCGACATCGCCAACGCCGTCTGGCAGATCGCTGAAGGCCTGGGCGACACTTCGCACTGGGACTTCACCCGCCTGATGGCGATTCGTGAAGCCAACGAAGCCCAGATCGCCGAAGGCGCCGACGATGACCGCTTCCCGGTCTACCCTCAGCGCCTGGTTGCCGATATCCGCCGCGTACTGCCGTCCGAAGGCATCGTCGCCCTGGACAACGGCATCTACAAAATCTGGTTCGCCCGTAACTACAAGGCTCACAAGCCCAACACCGTACTGCTCGACAACGCCCTGGCGACCATGGGTGCTGGCCTGCCGTCGGCGATGGCAGCCCACCTGGTGTACCCGGACCGTCCGGTGATCTCGGTGTGTGGCGACGGTGGCTTCATGATGAACAGCCAAGAGCTGGAAACCGCAGTCCGTCTTGGCATGCACGTTACCGTGGTGATCCTGCGTGATGACGGCTACGGCATGATCCGCTGGAAGCAGGCCAACATGGGCTTCACCGATTTCGGCCTGGACTACGGCAACCCGGACTTCGTCAAGTACGCCGAAGCCTACGGTGCCAATGGCCATCGCGTAGAAAGCGCCGAGGGTTTGCTGCCGCTGCTCGAGCACTGCATCAAGATCCCGGGCGTGCACGTGATCGACTGCCCGGTCGATTACAGCGAGAACGACCGCATCCTCAACAGCGAGCTGCGTGAGCGCGCGCTGGCGGTGTAAGTCCTAAAGTCCAATCCTTGGTGAACCGCCTCCCCCAGGGGAGACGGTTTACCGGGGATCAGGCTGCCCAGGCATCACAACAGTGTCGGCTTTCCAGCGGTCACGCGGCAGAGCCTGCATTCATGGGCGTACATATCCACCACCGCTCAGGTCTTACGATTCACCATTCTCACGTTCTCAAGCCCCCATGGAGAACACGAGAACATGACCATTGGATCGTCATACAATCACCCCGCCAACTTGGCCATTGAGCCTCCTTCACCCACGCAACCTTGGGCTGCACGCTTCCCGAATCCACCAGACCTTTGCTTTGACTATCGCCGGCTGATCGAGCAAGAAGGTGGTATCGCGCGTGCTGTTCAACCGGAGCATCGGATCTGCATCGTCGGCGCTGGCGTTACCGGTTTGACCGCTGCCCGTGAGCTGCTGCGTTGTGGCTTCACACAAATCACTTTGATCGAGCAATCCCAGCGTATTGGCGGCCGCCACCTGACAGTGGTGAACAACCTTGGCGATTACAAGCACCCTAAAAGCCCTTTTGAAATGGGGGCAATGCGCATGCCCTTCTTCAATAGAACGGGGGAGCCTGCCAAGGACGGACGTTCGCTGATGGCCTACTACGCCAAATTATTCGACTTGCGCCTCTCCGACTTTCCCAACCCTGGTACACCTTGGGTGAATGCCACAGGGATCTACCTGCGAGAAGGCCAGCTTGACGAAAGTAAAGATCCGGCCCTTCTGATCTGGCGCAATCCAGAAGGAGACACTCCTCCTCCTACGGACACCCTGCAGCGCATTCACGGGAAATGGACACGCTTTGCAGAGCTGTTCGCCGAAAAGGTTGCCACTATTTACGGCACGCAAAGCTGGGAATCGATGTGGTCTGCCATTGTAGAAAGGTATCACCGGCTATCGTTCCGGGAGCTGGTTCACCAGCCTGTTCTTGACCGCTGGGATCCAGCAAACCCCGGTGACTTTGGCGGGTTAGGCATGGATAGAGATGAGTCGGCAATCTTCTATGCGATAGGTATCGGTGATGGCAGCTGGGGTGCATTCTATGATGTCTGCTGCCTGTACCCTCTGCGCACTGCGATCTTCGGCTTCAGCAGCCACTTGCAATTGGTTCACGGGCGTGTGGATGAGGAGGGCATACCTTTCGCCGCACCGTATCTGGAAGTCGAGACGGTGCCTGACAGCAAGGGGGTAATGTTCCAGGCACCTGCCTATCTTGGCCTGGCAGCGATGGATGACTGCCTGCTGTTCATGGATATTGATACTCAGGGCACGTCATTGTATAGCCATCTTGCTCAACGTGATGATGGCCTGCTGACTGACAGTTCGGTGTGCGGTCTGCAGAAACTGCCGAATGGTCGTATTCGAGTTCAATACCGTTGGCAGTGGAGCAATTCAGAGCGAGAGCAGTTGCTGCACGATGATTTCGACAGCGTTGTTCTGACCACGCCATCCTGGTTGATTGAAACTCAGATCCGGCTTAGTGATTTCAGCCGGGAGTCTTTGCCGCAACCGATCATGGATGCCTGGAAGCATGCCCATTGGGAAACCAGCTGCAAAGTCTATGCGCCGCTCCAGAAATCCTTCCTCGATCGCCAACTTCCTTTGCCACAAATACTGATCACTGACAGCTTTGTCCACGACGTGTATGCCTACCGCTACAACGACAGCTACACCGATGATTGCATCCTCCTCAGTTACACCTGGGAAGACGACGCCACCAAACTGGGGGCGTTTTCTGATGAGGAGCTCGCACAGAAGTGCATCAATGAGCTTGATCGGATCCTGTTGCGCTGTAGCAATATCGGTGAAGCCATATCGCCTTACATCGATACTCGAAACATTCGTATACAGCGATGGATGACTGATAGAAACGCCCTCGGCTGCGCAAAACTTTATCGAGCAGGCACCTATTACGACGTTGTTGGCGTGATGAAATACAACCGTGAACTGAGTGCATCCTCGGGACTTTATTTGGCTGGGGAGTCCTTCTCTGTTGATGCGGGTTGGACGGAGCCATGTCTGCGTACGGCAGTCGACACGGTCATAAACATCTGTGATCGCACATCAGCCAAGTTCCATGGTGGCTTCACCCTCGATCACTATCCGCATTATCAAATTCGGTAAACAAAGCGTTTGAAGGTCTTCGAATAGGCCGTTTCCTACCAAAACTCTTCACTTTTCCTACAGGTCTCTGGGAGCGGGCTGACTGTCGCTCCCCAGCCTGGCCCCGCTTTACTGGCGCTCTTCCACAACAACCATAAAAGGAAGCCGCCATGTCCGAACAATGCCTCCCGATAAGCCCGGTAAAAGTTGCCGTCATTCAGTTCGACCCTCAGGTCGGCCTAGAAAATCGCAATGCCAACCTGAAACGCGGGTTGGCGCTGGCCCGTCGAGCGGCCCGTGAAGGCGCCGGCCTGATTGTGCTGCCTGAACTGGCAGACACCGGTTATACCTTTCAGTCGCGTGCCGAAGCCTATGCTCATGCCCAGACGCTACAGGACGGGCCCAGCCTCCAGGCGTGGGCGGACTTTGCTCAGGAGCAACAGGTTTATCTGGCCGCAGGCTTCGCGGAACGCGATGGTCTGAAACTCTATGACAGTGCAGTACTGTTCGGGCCAGGAGGGATGCTTGGGCATTACCGCAAGGCTCACCTGTGGAATCAGGAAAAGCTGTGGTTCACCCCCGGCGACTTGGGTTTCCCTGTTTTCGAAACGCCCATCGGGCGTATAGGTTTGTTGATCTGTTGGGATATCTGGTTTCCCGAGGTCCCCCGCTTGATGGCGGCCCAAGGCGCCGACATCCTCTGCAGCCTGAACAACTGGGTATGGACGCCACCACCGCTGTTCGATGTTGCCGGCCGTTGCATGGCTTCTTACCTCACCATGACCGCAGCACACGTCAACAATGTTTATATCGCCGCCGCCAATCGAATCGGTAGCGAGCGGGGAGGCCGTTTTCTGGGCTGTTCGCTGATCGCTGGGACCAATGGGTGGCCTATCGGCGAAATGGCCAGTGCAGATCACGAAACCATCCTCTATGCCGATGTCGATCTCAGCGCGGCCCGTTCGGCGCCAATCTGGAACAGCCTCAACGATTTGCCACGAGACCGGCGGACAGATCTTTACGACGCCACGCTCGGCTACCGCATGCATGCACCCATGCCACGCTGAGGAGATGGTAATGAAGGTTAAGTTCATTTCTTCCCAGCAATTGCTTCCTGCGTTGATGCTTGCCGGCCTGACAGCATTGCTGACTGCCAGTGTGGTACTGGGTCAATGGCCCGATTATGCACAGTGGACTGCGACCCTTGATCAGCCACTAAGCCGCCTGCGCTGGATAGTCGCAGACATCAGCGAAGTCACTTTCTACAAGCATGAACTACCCGCTCTCGGCTTGCTGCTCGGCGCTTGCCTGGCGCATTGGGCCTATATCCGAGGCTACCGGTGCCAGGGCTTCGCCGTCTGTTATGGCAGCGGTTTGTGGCCCTGGGTTGTCACCAGCTCGCTGCTAGGGCTGCTGCTCAGTCATACCATGTGGGGCTGGACCCTGGCCAGTGGCGCCTGGCAACCCACATTCGTCGCCTTCGTCTCGCTGCCGGCTGCCATGGTGCTGCTGTTTGGTGGCGGCTGGCAGGTAACGGTCACTGGTGCGGTCCTGGGTGCACTGCTGGTAGCACCAGCCAGCCTGTTGCTGGTCAATTACCTCTGCTACCCCCTGCAGTTACCTCCCGTGATCGGCACTGTCAGCGGGATGGCTGTAGCAAGCGTGATGGCTTTCATGCTGTGCAGGCGTTTTCCTTCGTTGGTCAAGGGCGGCCGCAGGCCCGCGACGTTGCAGGCCGTTGCGCCAAATCCGGACTATGGAGTGCTCTGGTCACTCCGGCGAGTGCTGGCCGATTTTAGCGAAGGCCCATTCTTCGGAAATGAACTGGCCAGTCTGGGGCTCTTGCTGGGGGTGCTGGCCGCCTACATGCTAGCGCCCGCTGCCCCCGCCTATGGCTCGCAACTGGTTGTTCAACTGTTGGCCGGGCAGGGGTTGTCTTCGTTGATTGGTGTTGTGATCTGGCGGCGTCAATGGCAAGCACGTGGCTGGTATCCCACTTATATCCCCATCGTGTCCATCGTTCCTGCCGCGATACTGACCCATGGCGGTAGCTGGCAGGTGGTCATGCTCAGTGCAGTGTCGGGCGCACTGATCGCACCGCCGTTGGCTGTGGCCATCAGCCAGCGATTACCGAGCTATATGCATGGCTACATCGGCAATGTTCTGTCCATGGCCATCAGTACAGTCGCTATCGTGCCGCTGGTCGGTCTTGTTACGGGAGTTGGCATATGACGGAAGTTGAAAATTTGCCTCGCTTGTCGATTGCCAGCCTGGGAGGAACGGTCAGCATGCAGGCCGATGCTCCTGGGCGGGGAGTGACGCCGAGTCTCGATTGTGAGAAGCAATTGGCCTTGCTACCCCAATTACGTGAGATGGCGCAGCTTGAAGTTGCCACGCTGTGCCTTGTCCCTAGCGCCTCCCTGAGTTTCGTGATGCTTCTTGAGGTGCTGGCCTGGGCCCGTGTTGAAATCGAAGCTGGCTCACAGGCAGTGATACTGACTCAGGGAACCGACACGCTGGAGGAGACGGCGTACTTCTTCGACCTGCTCTGGCCTTACGATGCGCCGCTGGTGCTCACCGGTGCAATGCGCTCGGCCAGCCAGCCGGGGAGCGATGGGCCGGCCAATCTGCTGGCGGCGGCGCAGGTAGCACTGGCTCAGGAGAGTAGGGGACGAGGTGCGCTGGTGGTGATCAACGATCAGATCCACTGCGCAACGAGGGTTCGCAAGACAGCCAGCCTGGCGATGGCGGCGTTCGAGTCGCCTGGCAGTGGTGCCGTTGGAGAGCTGGTAGAAGGCATGGCGGTTTATCGTCAAATGCCTTGCCCGCGCGCCGTGCTACCGCTGCCCGAACGCGTTGAACATCGGGTTGCACTGCTGGAGGCCTGCCTCGATGCAGATACCGCCTTGCTGCAGGCTGTGGCGGCCTTTGGGTTCGAGGGGCTGGTAATAGCTGGTTTCGGTGCTGGGCACGTTTCCAGCGCCTGGTCCGATGTGCTGGGTGAGCTCGCGCCGAATCTGCCAGTGATTGTCGCTACCCGCACCGGAAGTGGTACCACCGCTCGGTCGACCTATGGCTTTGCGGGGGCAGAGATCGACTTGCAGTCCAAGGGCGTACATATGGCCGGGCAGCTGTGTCCGCGCAAGTGTCGAATATTGTTGTGGTTGCTACTCGGCTCGGGGCAACAGTCGTCGCTGTGCACCTGGCTACCCCATTAGGGGAACTGCCCGCAGCCCTTGCCCCGCCGCTGTGATAGGGTGCACACACTTTGGCTTTTCAGGATGTGCCCCCATGCTTCCTCCCCTCAGCGAAAAAGAGCTCAACCGCCTTGAAGACCTGCTGATCACCTACGGTAACGACTATTCGGTACTCAACCTTGCCGAGCTCAACGGCTTTTTCACCGGCCTGGCCAGCTCGCCGGGTCGGGTCAACCCCGAGCAGTGGTTACCTGCGGTCGCCGGTGGCAAGGTGCCGAAGTTCAAGAAGCCTGCCCATGAAGAAGCCTACACGGCACTGATGCTGCGCTATGCCCACCAGGTGGCGGAACAGCTTGCGGAGAATGTCGACGGCTTCGAGCCGGTGTTCGAAGAAAGTGAAGGCGAGGAAGGGCCAGCGATCATCATGGAGGAGTGGTGCTTTGGCTACATGCGCGCTACCCAGGTCGCGCAATGGGGCGAGCTTCCGCCAGAGCAGGATCAACTGCTCAAGGCCATTTCGCTGCACGGGCTGGAAGATAACTTCGAGCTGCTTGATACCATGAGCTTCGATGAGCTTCAGGCTTGTGTGCCCCACGTGGTCGCTGCAGCCAAGGGCTTGTATCGGTATCAGAAGCAGCAACGACATTGATCTGCCCAGGGTCATTATTTCGCCTGGCGAAATTATGATCTCCTCTGCGCGCTGATTCTGCTGCCCGCCGAATCAGCGCAGCATGTGTTCCAGCAGCACCACCCCGGTGCCACGCCTGGAGCGCAGACCATGATCAAACTCTACAACTTCCCCAAATCCGGCCATGCCCACCGCATCGAGCTGATGCTGTCACTGCTGAACCTGCCCACCGAACTGGTCTTCGTAGACCTGGCCAAAGGGGCGCACAAGCAGCCGGAATTTCTCGCCATCAACCCGTTCGGCCAAGTGCCTGTTATCGATGACAACGGTACTGTCATCGCCGACTCCAACGCCATCCTCGTCTACCTCGCGGGTACTTATGACAAACGTGGCCAGTGGCTGCCCCAAGATCCGCTTGCCGCTGCCCGCGTGCAGCGCTGGCTGTCGGTTGCTGCCGGGCCCGTTGCTTTCGGCCCTGCTGCTGCTCGCCTGGTCACGGTGTTCGGCGCCTCGTTCAACACCGACGAAGTCATCGGCCGTGCCCACAGCTTGCTCAAGGTGATGGATGCCGAGCTGGCCAAGACGCCGTACCTGGTGGGCAGCGAGCCAACCATCGCCGACGTCGCCAACTATTCGTACATCGCCCATGCCCCCGAAGGCAATGTCTCGCTGGACCCGTACCCCAACGTGCGTGCCTGGCTGGCGCGTGTCGAAGCGCTGCCTGGCTTCGTTGCCATGCCACGTACCGCCGTGGGCCTGCAAGCCAGCGCCTGAGCCGCTACCCTACCGAGGAACGCCGCCATGCAAGCACTACCAGACCCTCGTACTTCCCCTTGGCACGCTGGCGAGAAACGGCTGCAGGAACAGGCCGGTGTGGCGGAACGTATGGAGGTGTTCGGGCGGAAGGTCATTCGTGACTACATGCCCGACCAGCACCGCGACTTCTACCGGCAATTGCCGTTTCTGGTTGCAGGTGCCGTGGACGCCCACGGTAAACCCTGGGCGACGCTGCTTGAAGGCCCCGAAGGCTTCGTCAGCTCGCCCGACCCTCGGCAGTTGCTGATCGACACCCAGCTCGCCAGTGACGACCCGGCAGCGCCAGGCCTGGGCCCAGGTGGTGCTGTCGGCCTGCTGGGCATCGAGCTGCACAGCCGCCGCCGCAATCGCATCAACGGCCTTGTCCAGCAAGGGAACGATGGGCGGCTGGCGGTGGCGGTGGAGCATGCTTTCGGCAATTGCCCCCAGTACATCCAGATGCGTGCTTACACGCGTGTCGATGAGCCGGCGCAGGGGCGGCTGGATTCAAGCGTGCTGGATGCCCATGCGGTGACCATGATCGAGCAGGCCGACACCTTTTTCGTGGCCAGCTACATAGACCACCCAGACGGCCACCGCGCGGTGGACGTCTCGCACCGCGGCGGCCGGGCCGGGTTCGTCAAGGTCGATGGCAACCGCCTGACCATCCCCGACTATGCCGGCAACCTGCACTTCAATACCCTCGGCAACCTGTTGGAAAATCCGCAGGCAGGGTTGTTGTTCGTCGATTTCAGCAACGGTGATGTCCTGCAACTGACTGGCCGCACCACTATTGTGCTCGACAGCCCACTGATCAAAGACTTCGAAGGCGCCGAGCGGCTATGGACGCTTCAGGTCGAACAGATCGTGCTGCGCCGGGCTGGCGTGTCATTGCGCTGGGCCTTCCAGGAGTACGCACCTACCAGCCTGATGACCGGCACCTGGGCCGAGGCCGAGCAGCGCCTGCAGCAGCGCGAACGGCAGCGCCAATGGCTGGCCTGGCGTGTGCAGCGGGTGGAGCAGGAAAGCCGAGACATCCGCTCGTTCTACCTCGCCCCAGATAGGCCGGTAACGTTCGCCCCAGGGCAGCACATTCCGGTGCGCCTGGCCTTGGGAGGCGAGACGCCGTTGATTCGCACCTACAGCCTGTCGTGCGCGCCATCGGACGGCTACCTGCGCATCAGCGTGAAGGCCCAGGGGGCGGCTTCGCGGTATCTGCACGAACAGGTCGGCGTGGGCGATCTGCTCGGCGTGCGGCTGCCCATGGGCAGTTTCACCTTGGATGGCGACAGCGCAAGGCCCATCGTGCTGATGGGGGCAGGCGTGGGCATTACCCCGCTGATCGCCATGTTGCGCGAGCAGCTGGCCCGGCAGCAGGCGCGGCGAATCCACCTGTTCCACAGTGCCCGCCGCCTCGCCGACTTGCCATTTCAGCAGGAACTGGCGGCGTTGGGCGAGCAGGCAGGCGGCCTGTTGAGTGTGCATCGTTTCCTTAGCCAGCCCGAGGACGATGCACTACCAGGACGCGACTACGACCATGCCGGGCGCCTGGCGATCGAGCAGGTCAAAGCGAAGCTGGCGCTGGATGACTACGACTTCTACCTGTGTGGGCCCGCCAGTTTTACCCAGGAGCTGTACGAAGGGCTGCGCGCCATTCATGTACCCGACAAGCGCATCCATGCAGAAGCCTTCGGCCCGTCGACCCTGAAGCGTCATACCGATGACAACCAGCCGACATTGCAGCAGCCACCGGCTGCCAGCGAGCCGGTGCCGGTGTACTTCGCCAGCTCGGCCAAGGAGGCGCGCTGGGCGCCGGGCGGTGGTACCTTGCTGGAACTTGCCGAGGCCCGAGGGCTGTCCCCGGACTTCAGCTGCCGGGGCGGTTCGTGCGGCACCTGCAAGACCAAGGTGGTGAGCGGCCAGGTGCATTACCCGAACCCGCCTGCGCAGATGCCGGACGCGGGGACAGTGCTGATCTGTTGCGCGGTACCGGGCAAAACGCAGGAGGGTGGGCAAGCGTTGGTACTGGACATTTGATGCCGCCTGCAGATGGCTGATAATCACTCGACACCCGTCCCCAGGAGCTGACATGGACCAGATTCACCTGATGAAGGTGTTCGTTGCGGTAGGCGAGCTGGAAAGCTTCGCAGCCGCCGCCCGCCGTCTGGATATCTCGCCCGCTGCCGTAACCCGCGCGGTCAGTGCGCTCGAGGACATGCTCGGCGTCAAACTGTTGCTACGCACCACGCGCAGCGTGCGCCTGACCCAGGCGGGTGGCCGCTATCTGGAGGACACCCGCCATATCCTTGCCAGCATCCTTGAGGCCAACGAGGCCGCCGCCGGCATCAACGCCACGCCCAAAGGCGAGCTGGCGGTCACTGCGCCCATCCTTTTCGGCAAGAAATTCGTCATGCCGAGCATCGTGCGTTATCTGCAGCAGTACCCCGAGGTCAACGTCTCTGCCTACTTCCTCGACCGCATCGTCAACATGGTCGAGGAGGGCATGGACGTTGCCGTGCGTATCGGTCCGCTGCCTGACTCCGGCCTCAAGGCCCTGCGCGTGGGCAGGGTCAGGCGCATGCTCTGCGCCTCGCCTGAATACCTGCTGCGCCATGGCTTGCCGCAGCACCCTTCGGACTTGCCGGCGCATGCGGTGATCGCCACCACCAACCTGTCACCGCGCGCGGGCTGGCGCTTCGGCGTGACGGACGAACCGACCCTGGTGCGCATCCAACCCAGGCTCACCGTGACCAGCAACGACGGTGCGATTGCCGCGGCGGTGGGTGGGCTGGGGATTGCCCGGTTGCTGTCCTATCAGGTGGTGGACGAGATCGCCAGCGGGCAGTTACAGGTGATCCTTGCCGACTATGAAGAAGCCCCATGGCCGATCCATGTGCTGCACCGCGAAAGCAAGCACGGTTCGGCCAAGGTGCGCGCGTTCGTCGACATGCTGGCGCATGAGCTGCGGGCCCAAGGGCTGGACTGACGTCATCCTGCTTTCGGGCCACCCGGCTCAGCTTGCTCGCTGACAACCGTCTGGATCGCCTGGTACTCCAGGCTGAACCCCAGGCTCATTTCTTCACCCTGCTGCAACAAACGCAGCCCCGGTTGCCCCGGCAGGTGATGGGCATTGATTGGATGGCTCACCGGCTCAAAGCAGAAGAACGGTTTGTCCTGGGGGCAGAACAGCAAGAAATGCTCGGCGCCGTTGGCGCTGCATGCCAGGCGATAACCGGCCGCGGGTTGTTCGATCACGCAGTGCCCGGCCCAGCCGCCGAAGGCATGGTCGACCACGGTGCTCGGCAGGCCGGCCGGCGCATCGAAGCGCCACGCTTCAGGCACTGCTGCCTTGTACGACGGCAACCGCCCCTCTTCGGCCAGCCACACATGCTGCGCCGCTGCCCGCAGCCGGGTGTCTGGGTAGCGCGGGAAGTAAGGATGCAAGCCCAGCCCGTACCAGGTAGCGGGCTCATCCAGATGCGTCACATGCAGGTCAAGCCTCAGGCAGCCTTCATGCACATGCACATCCAGTACCGCCCGGTAGGCGAACGGCACGCTGCTCTGAAGGGTCAACCTTGCACTTCGCTCAGTGTGGTGAGCCACCTGCCAGGCCTGCTGCCAGGCAGTGCCATGAATCGGATACGGATCGTGTGGGGTGTTGGGCGCCAGGGCCAGCCAACCTTCGGGTCTTGCAAAACCACCTTCGCCGATGCGGTTGGACCACGGCGCCAAGGGGTAGCACGCCAACTGCCGCGGTGTACCGCTGGCCAGCGTCGCCGGGTCGGTATGACGCAGCAGCGCCTGCCCGGTCGCCTTCACTTCCCAGTTGACCAGGCTGGCGCCCAGCTCGGGCGCCAGGGTCAGGCGGGTCAGGCGGTCTTGCAGCTGCAGTTCGGTGACAGCCATCAGCGGCTCCTTTCACAAAGCGGGTCAGTTGGCCCGGCGGTAGGTCAGCAGCACGATGCCGCACACCACCACGGCGGCGCCGATCAATTGCCAGGTGCCCAGGCGTTGATCCAGCAAAGCCCAACCCAGCAGGAGTGTAGCGATGGGCTCGATATTCATCACCGGCGCGTTCTGCGCCATGTTCAGCCGTGGCACGCAGACGAATAGCAAGGTGAAGGCCACGCCATACAGCACCACCAGGCTGGCCAACGCTGCCCAGCCGCTGGCGCTGGCCGGCAGCGACAACCCGGATGGCATCACCCCGCTGGCACCGGCCACCAGCATGCTGGCGAACACGATCAACAGGGTCAGCAAGCTACGCACCGGGCCGCGAACCGCCGCCAGTTTGTGGTCAGTGATCCACAACGCGCAGGCGAACACGCAGGCGGCGCAGAACGAAAGGCCCACGCCCAGGAGCCAGTGCGGGTTGGCCTCACCCTCATTGCTCAGGCGCCCAGGTACATCCAGCGCCAGCACCAGGCCACACAGGATCAGCCCCATGAACAGCACGGTGCGCCCGGTCGGGCGAGCGCCGCCCAGCGCCCAGGTCAGCAGCGCCAGCAGCATCGGGAAGGTATTGCCTACCAGCAGCGCCAAGGCAACCGGGATGCGCGCCACGGCCGAGTACAGGCACAGGCTCTGGGTGGCGATCAGCAGGCCCAACAGCAGTTGCCAATGCCGCGTGCCAGCCGGCAGGCTCAGTGGCTGGCGCTGCCATAGCACCAGGCTGGCCAGCACCAGGAAGGTGATGCCGGAACGACAGAGGATGGCCAACAGAACGCCGGTGTCGTCATCGAAGGCGATGCGTGCGGCAATGTGGTTGCCGGCGAACGAGCAGGCCAGCAGCGCCAGTAGCGCGACCGCCAGCTTGCGTGGGAAAAGCGAGGTAGAAACAGCGACAGCCATGTGCAGGGTCCATTTGCAGGAGTGTCCATGGGCTACTGCGCAGCCCATCGCCGGCACGCCAGCGCCCACAGGTTTCGCATGATCCATCAGATCGGCGCTGTACCTGGGAGCCGGCATGCCGGCGATGGGCCGCACAGCGGCCCCGGATGAGGTCGGTTACAGCACGACGCTCGGCAGCCACAGCGAGATGGCCGGGATGTAGGTGACCGCGATCAGCACCAGGAACAGCGCGATGTAGAACGGCAGCAGCGCCTTCACCGTCGATTCGATACTCACCTTGCCGATGGCCGAGCCGACGAACAGCACCGCACCGACCGGTGGTGTGATCAACCCAATGCCCAGGTTCACCAGCATGATCATGCCGAAGTGCACCGGGTCCACACCTATGCCGGTGATGACCGGCAGCAGGATCGGCGTCAGGATCAGAATCAGCGGCGCCATGTCCATCACCGTGCCCAGCAGCAACAACATGAAGTTGATGCACATCAGGATCACATAGCGGTTGTCTGACAGGGTCAGGAACACGGTGGTGATCTTCGACGGGATCTGCATCAGCGTCATCACGTAGCCGAAGCTGGCGGCAAAGCCGATCAGGATCATCACGATCGAGATGGTCCGCACCGTACGGTGCATCAGCTTGGGCAGGTCGCGCCATTTGTAGTCACGGTAGATGAACATGGTCACGAAGAACGACCAGACCACTGCCACGGCCGCTGATTCGGTGGCGGTGAACACACCCGAGAGAATACCGCCGAGGATGATCACCATCGCCATCAGCCCCCACAGTGCTTCGCCGGCGATCTTCAGCGCTTGGCGCAGCGGGATCACCTCGCCTTTGGGGTAGTTGCGCTTCTTGGCGAACATCAGGCACAGGCCCATCATCACCGCGCTCAGCAGCAAGCCCGGCATGATCCCCGCAATGAACAGCGAGCCAATCGACACCGTGCCGCCCGCCGCCAGCGAGTACAGCACCGAGTTGTGGCTGGGTGGGGTGAGCAATGCCTGCACCGAGCCGCTGACGGTCACCGCCGTGGAGAACTCACGCGGGTAGCCCTTGCGCTCCATCTCGGGGATCAGGACCGAGCCTACCGATGCGGTGTCCGCCACCGACGAGCCGGAAATGGCGCCGAAGAAGGTCGAGGCCATGATATTGACCAGCGACAAACCGCCCCGTACGAAGCCCACCAGCACGCCGGCGAAGGCCACCAAACGCCGTGACATGCCACCTTCGGCCATGATTGCGCCAGCCAGTACGAAGAACGGAATGGCGAGCAGCGAAAACTTGTTAACCCCACTGGCGATCTGAATCATCATCGCCTGCAGCGGGATGTCGATCCACCAGGCGCCGATCAGCGCCGACAGGCCCAGAGCGAAGGCCACCGGCATACCGATCAGGATGAGCACGATGAAGCTGCCCAACAGAATGAACGCATCCATTTACGCAGCTCCTTCGTTTTCTTCGGCCAGATCGTAACGAACCACCTTGCGGTTGCTCTGATCGCCCAGCAGGAGTTTTTCCAGTACAAAAACCAGGGTCAGCAGGCCACCGACGGGGATCGGCGCGTAGGTCATGCCCACCCGCACCCCAGGCAACGAGGCCAGCGACTGGTTCCACGTGGTGATGCACAGCTTGACGCCGTAGTAGGTCATGAACACGCATACCAGGATCATCAGCACCTGAACCAGCAGTGCAACCAGCTGGCGCTGCAGTGGTGGCAAACGGTCGGTGATCATCCCCACCGCCATGTGCGCGCCGGCCCGGTAGCTGGCGGCAGCGCCGACAAAGGTGAACACCACCATCAGCAGGATCGCTACCGGCTCCGGCCAGCTGGAGCCGGTACCCAGCACATAGCGGGCGAAGATGCCCCAAGGGATGATCAGCGACATGGCCAGGATCGACAGGCCCGCGACCCAGATACAGCTGCGGTAGAGCGTGTCGTTGACGCTCAGGAAAAGCGATTTCATAGGTATCACCAAAGCGGCAGGGCGACGGGCGTCGCACTGCCGAGGTCAAACTTGGAAAGGGGCCGGTATTACTGTACGGCGTCGATACGCTTCATCAGGTCGGCGTACGGTGCACCGTATTTCTCGCGTACCGAAGCGGTAGCGTCGAAGAACGGTTTCTTGTCGACGGTGATGAACTCCACGCCAGCGGCCTTGAGCTTCTCTTCACTGGCGGCAGTCTTGGCATCCCACAGCGCACGCTCTTCCATCTGCGCTTCGCGGGCGACCTTCTTCACCAGCGCCTGCTGCTCAGGGGTGAGCTTGTTCCAGGTGGTCTTGGACATCACCACCGGCTCTGGCAGGATCAGATGGCCAGTGAGGGTGAAGTACTTGGCGCTCTGATAGTGGTTGTGCTCGAGCAGGGTTGGCGGGTTGTTTTCGGCGCCGTCGATCACCCCGGTCTGCAGGGCGCTGAAGATCTCGCCGGTATCCATGGCGATGCCGTTGCCCCCCATGGCGTTCATCATGTCGATGAACAGCGGGTTGCCCTGCACGCGGATCTTCATGCCCTTGAGGTCTTCCAGGCTGCGCACCGGCTTCTTGGTGTAGATGCTGCGCGAGCCACCGTCCATCCAGGCCAGGGCCACCAGGTTGAATTCGGAATTGGTGATCTTGTCGAGGATCTCCTGGCCGATATCGCCGTCGATGATCTTGCGCATGTGGTCATGGTCGCGGAACACGAACGGCATGTTGAACACATTCACGTCAGGCACCACCGGGCCGACGATCCCCAGGCTGACGCGGGTCATCTGCACGGCACCGATCTGCGCCTGCTCGATGACTTCCTTTTCCGAGCCGAGGACGCCGCCAGGGAACATCTTGAAAGTGATCTCGCCATTGCTGGCCGCTTCGATCTTCTTGCCCATGTTCTGCTCGGCGACCACGGTCGGGTAACCGGCCGGGTGGATCTCGGCGAACTTGATGTCCAGCGCGTGGGCTGGCAGGGAGAGGCTGAAAGCGAACGGGAGTGCAGCAAGAAGCAGCTTGCGTTTGAACGTCATGATGAAACTCCGTGGTTTTTATTATCTGGTTTCGGGCGTGCGAGTGTGGTTGGCAGTACGGGTGTTCAGCCCCGGCAGGCAGGTTCCTCCAGGCCTTTGACGCCGAGTTCGAAAGCAAAAACGCCCCCGGCCAGCGGCTGGTCGCCGAGGTCGATGCCCGTGGGGCGGATCGAGGTGACGAACAGGGTGTCCAGGTGCGAGCCGCCGAATGCGCACATCGCTGGCTTTTTGACCGGCACGTTGAGTGAGCGGTCCAGGCGGCCATCCGGTGTGAACCGATGGACCTGACCGGCATCGTTGCCGCAAATCCAGTAGCAGCCGTCCTGGTCGATGGCAGCGCCGTCCGGGCGGCCGGGGAAGGCATGCATATCGACGAACAGCCGCTTGTTGTGGGGTGTGCCACTGTCAATGTCGTAGTCGAACACCCAGATTTTCTGCACGTCAGGGTGCGAGTCCGACAGGTACATGCGCGTGCCGTCGGGGCTGAAGGCCAGGCCATTGGGCACGATCATGCCGTCCTGCTGCAGGTGCAAGCGGCCCTCGCCGTCATGCCGGTACAGCGCGCCGACCGTGGCGCCTTGCTGCATGTCCATCAGCATGGTGCCGGCCCAGAAGCGGCCCTGGCGGTCACAGCGCCCATCGTTGAACCGCATACCGCTGCGGGCATGGTCGACGGCGCTGAGCAAGTGGCTGGCCAGGCTGCCATCGGCCTTGGTTTCAAGCTGGAAGATGCCGCTTTCCATGCCGGCGATCCAGCCCTGCTCAGTGCGCGCTATGCAGGCGATCATCTCGTCGCCTTGCCAGCTCTGGTGCGCACCATCGGGCTGCCAGCGATGCAGCGTGCGGGCAGGAATGTCGACCCAGTACAGGGCTTGTTCGGTGGGGTGCCACACGGGGCTTTCGCCGGTGCCGTTGCGGGCGTCGACGATCAGTTCGCAGTTCATGGCCGGGCCTCCTGAAGCACTGGGTATCAGTTGAACGGTCCGGCAACGGCGAAGGCGCCGCCCTGATAGACCATGCTCGGGTCATCGGCGGCAGGGGCCGGCTGGGCCTCTACCACGTCGCGAAACACCTCGGAGGTGTCTTTAGGCGCGTAGCCCAGGTGCGCGGCATAGCGGTTGTCCCACCATACGGTGCGGTTGTCGGAGGCACCGTAGACGATGGTGTGGCCCACATTGGGGGTGTGCAGCCCGCGTTCGATCAGCTGCACCAGGTCGTCGTAGCTCAGCCAGGTGCACAACATCCGCAGGTTCTGTGGCTGGGGGAAGGAGGAGCCAATGCGGATGCTGACGGTCTCGATGCCATAGCGGTCGAAGTAGAAGCTGGCCACATCCTCGCCGTAGCACTTGGACAACCCGTAGTAGCTGTCGGGCCGGCGCGGGGCGTGGGCGTCGATGCGTTCGTCCTGGCGGTAGAAACCGATGGTGTGGTTGGAGCTGGCGAAGATGATGCGCTTGACCCCATGCTTGCGCGCCGCCTCGTAAACGTGGAACACACCGCAGATGTTGGGGCCGAGGATGTCTTCGAAGGAGTGTTCGGTGGATACGCCGCCGAAATGGAGGATGGCGTCGACACCTTCTACCAGCGCGTGGACGGCGGCCTTGTCGGCCAGGTCGCAGGTCACGACCTCTTCATGCGGGCCCGCAGCAGGTGCCATCGGGCTGATATCGGAAAGGCGCAGGACCTCGGCGTAGCCTTGCAGGCGTTCGCGAAGGACCTTGCCCAGGCCGCCTGCGGCTCCGGTGAGCAGCAGGCGCTTGAGGGGGGTAGTGGTCATGGCCGGCTCTTTTGTTAATTGTTGTAGGTTGTCGTATGACTTGCCTGGATTATCGGCAGTGACTTCCGGGGTTGTCAATGTTATTTCTGTGACCTTGCGGCCCATCGCGAGCCACGGCGCGATGGGCCGCCACGTGCCTGCCTTTACAGCAACGACAATGGGTAATTGAAGATCAACCGGTTCTCATCGAATTCGTTGTTGCTGTAGTCGCGCCGAATCGAGGAGTTGCGCCATTTAACGCTCAGATCCTTGAAAGCCCCGCTCTGGATCACATAGGCCAGCTCCGTTTCCCGCACCCACTCCTTGCCGTCGCTGACCGACGCGGTGTGCACGTCCTGGCCGCTGATGTAGCGGTTCATCAGCGTCAGCCCCGGCACGCCAACGGTGACGAAGTTGAAGTCATGACGCACCTGCCAGGAGCGCTCGTTGGCATTGTCGAAACTGGAGTTGTAGCTGTCGTTGGCCAAGGTCCCGCCGCTGGTACCGTTGACCCGCATCCAGGTATCGCCATCGACTTTCTGCAGGCCCACCCAGAACGTGTTGCCGCCATATTTGGCCGAGAACATCCCCGAATACGTCTTGTTGTCCAATTGCCCGGCCTTCTCGGAGCCGTCTTCGCCGCCGTGGAAGTAACCGAGGTTGGCGCCGAAGGTCCAGCTGCCCACCGGCTGGCTGTGGCTCAGCTGCAGATACTGCTGCTCATAGACGTCCTTGAGCACAGCGTTCCACAGCCCGACCAGGGTGCGGTCCTGGTTGAACTTGTATTCGCCACCGACGAAGTTGAAACGGTCCGACAGGGCGCCGGCGTAGCTCATGTCGTCCATGCTGGCGTCGTTGCGCGGGCTGTTGCCGCGGAACTGCCCGCCGTACAGCGTCAGCCCGGCGATTTCATTGGACGTGATCTGCCCACCGCGGAAGGTCTGTGGCAGCGAGCGGCCATCGTCGGAACGCAGAATGGGCAGCACCGGCATCCACTCGCCGATCTTCAGCTCAGTCTTGGAAATCCGCGCCTTGCCCGCCACCGCCAGGCGCCCGAAGTCATCCGCCGGCCGGCCATCGTCATGCCGTGGCAGCAGGGCGGTGCCATAGGTGCCGCCACCGCCATCGAGCTTCACCGACCACATCCCCAGCACATCCACACCGAAACCGATCGGCCCCTCGGTGAAGCCTGAGCGTGCATCGAGGATGAAGCTCTGCGTCCACTCCTCGGCTTTGCTCTGCGGGTTGCTGGGGTTGGTGAAGTTGCGGTTGATGTAGAAGTTGCGCAGGCCAAGCGTGGCTTTGGAATCCTCGATGAAGCCTGCGGCCACGCTGGTGCCCGGCAAGCTCCCGATCATGCCGGCGCCCAGCAGGGCGAGGGGAAGGGTTTGGCAGATTTTCATTATTGTTGTGCTCCACAAAAGGGTGAGGCAACCCGTCCACCGGGCACGCGAAAGCGGCCTGCGGCAGGAGCGGGTGGGTACGGGCCGGTGAAGGCCGGGTAGGGTGAACCGGGTTTACGGCACTAGGTGGCCGTGCGTGATGCAATGGAGGGCGGTGCGAGGCTTGGGTGTAGCGCGATGGGGGTCGACATGGGGAGAGTGTCCACTGATTGTTGTTTTTGTTATGTGTTGTCGTACAACTATGGCGATTTTTTAGCAAGCGCAGGCGGTTATGTCAACGCCTACCGAGGCCAATCACGCCTGGTGTAGTAGCTTTCTGAGAGGCATTTTTGATCAACAGAAGCTCTAGCCCGGGCATCCCCCTGCTTTGAAAGAGATACTACGACTAAAGTCGGTGTGAAGGGCGTTGATTGGCCGGTAACCCTGGAATTTTGTGTATTCGGACCGGATCAGGGCGGTTAAGACGCGTTATGTTGAATTCAAGACCCGGCGAGATTGTTGAGCGCCTCTGCAAGCGTGCGTACCGAGCAGACCCTTTCCCATGAACCTTTGCTAACAGGACATGTCTTACTGCCACCATCGACATGATGTCATTTCACACGCAAGGAGGCTCCATCATGCAATCCACCCCACCTACATCCACCGGTAAGCTGCTGGGCACCTATGGCTACGGCAAGGCGCTGATCATCAGCATGCTCATCCTGGGCAGCATCTTCTTCGGCTTGGCCGTTTTCGTCGGCTACCAAAGTATCGCCAGCGACCTGCAATTCAACGGACCCAAGCACATCTTCTACTTCACCGTCGCCTTGTTGGCTGTGCTCGGGCTGAGCATGTTCGCGCTGGCCCTGTGGCAGATAAAGCTGCGCAAAGCGCGTTACGAGGTCTACGAAAAAGGCATCTGCCAGATCATCGGCAGCGAACGTGACTACGTGCCTTTCAGCGAGATGAATGACGTGTACCTGTTCGCCTCTGGCCAGACAGCCTTCGCAGGCCTCATCAACAACGTGGCTTATCGGCGCAACGCAAGCGAGCCTTTCCGCCGGGTCAATCCGCACCTCAAGGGCCTGTTCGCCTTTATCGAACAGGTGCGCGACCAGCATCTGAACGAACGGCTGCCAGCGGTATACGCCACGCTTCAAAATGGTGGCGGAGTGCAGTTCAACTATCTCGACACCAAACAGGTATGGGGCAAGCGGATCAGTGGCGACTTCTTTAACGTCACCACCAAGCCCCTGACCGTCACCCGCGACGCGCTCGACATCGATGGCCGTAAGGTCGCGTTGAGCAGCCTGGCCAATGTCGACCTCAATCAGTGGACAGAGTTGGTCGTTATCAAGGACGAGAGCGGTCAAACACTGTTGTCGACCGTAGGTAACGGGATCATGAGCTTTGACCTGTTCCTCAATACCCTGCACAACCTGCTAGACGCACCGCAAGCGCAGGCGGACAACGCCGTCACTGCCTGACGACAGGCATCGGAGCCGCTTGGCGGCTCCTGATTGAGTCAAACCTGAATTGAAGCGCTTCGATGGGGTTGGTGTCTCCGCCAACCGGCCTTATACTCCTCCACGGCCTCGCCCTCGACCACGTGACTGGCTTGTTCCATGTCGGGCACACTTCTGCCCCTTGTCGGCGTGGGCGAGGCCTCTCCCTTATCCAGTTGTCCCCCCGGTCCACGCTCGAATGCTGTGCTTGCAGGTCATTCAAGCAGTTTGCTTGCACCCATGGCCATTATGGCAAGGTCCCGCTCCGGCACTTCGAGGCTGCGACGATAATGCTCCTCGAGATCCGGTGCCCAGCTCACCACTTCATCAATTATCTCGATGGCCTGCGCCTGGGAGAGCCCATAGTGTTCAACTTGGCTCAACAGGTTTCGTCGTGAAATTTCATGCCCATAACTCCCGATAGCCATTGCCAGGCGTGAAGGCGGGGCCCCATCGGTAGTCGGCACTACGTCATACATCGGCGACAATCGCCAGCAGTCGTTCGTAAACACCACTGCCACATTCTTAGGATGGTCATCATCGTTACCGACAAGAATGTTGAAACAGATCCGCTTGAACAGCTCCTGGCGGTCCGCTTCCGGCACGCCACGGCGGTTCATTTCGTCTACCAGCACCCCGTAATGCCATTTCTTCCAATCCCCCTGCCCGAGCCAGTTGCTGTCGAGCAAGGTCAAGCCGCTTAGCATCGGAACGCGTGAGTATTGGCCGTTAGCTGCCGGCGCTCTGTCAAACCGGTCGACCAGCAATGTGTTGACCCGCCCTTTGTGCAAGCGAACGTTGGCAACATTCAAGCCTTTGTTGGCGGCGAATACCATGCACGCATACTCAAGCGAAGGGATGTCGTAGTTGTCGTGGCGATCCCGAGGTTTGGCCAGGATGAATCTGCCTGCCTCGACCAAGGTACATTTGGGGCGCGCACCACCGAGCGAGGAGCGTTGCTGCAACGTAGCCTTGGTCGCTCTATCCGTGCCAGGTGGGAAGCCGCCCTGGACTCCGTCTGCAAACTGGATGAACGCATCCAGTTGAGTGAGTGTGCCCAGACCTGCCTGGCCGATGCCTTCAGGTGGCACTTTGCTGCTGCCCACCATCAGGCTGCCGGCGCGATCATGGTTGGGCGACTTCTGCAGGTAACTGATAGCGTCCATCTCGCCGCCATGCTCGCGGATGACCAGCCGCTCGCCCCAGCCATCCGGCGCGGCATCCCTGATGAAGCCAGGAAGGCCGCCGTTCTTGGTAATGTTGGTATAGGGCTCCACGCGCAGAGGGTAGTGCAGTGGATCAGGCACCCAGCCCCCTGCCTTGTAATAGTCAGGGCTGTAGACGAACTCACCAACACCCTTTTCCACGGTAAGGCGCCCGAGCGTGGTGATCTCAAGCGATCCAGGTTGCTGGATGTAAATGTACAGTGAAGGCATCAGAAATCATCCTCGGAGATACGCTTGAGACGCACGCGATGCTCGGTGGTGTAGGGCGCGGGGGAGGTCTCAGGGATTTCCTTGAAGACATCGTCAAGCAGGCCGAGATGCCACAGTGCGGTCATATAGCTGCGCATTTCCACAGTCGGCGTACCTGCTTCGATTTTGCTCAGCGTGGTGGTAGACAGGCCGGATTGAGCTGCAAGATCTTTCTGACGCATTCGACGTTCTAGCCGTCTGGTTTTGACCAGAAGCCCGATTTTCGTTAGCCGGTCTGCACACATCAAGGGGAAGGCGAGCATTTTAAGATATTCTATAAGCGTTTTTATCGAAGGTAAGCATGACTATAGCACTGCTTATATGTACTGAAAACCCGAGTGCCGACCCGAGTGTACGGGCAGGCGAATCATGGAGCATACGTCTTCCACTGGATTCGGCAGAGCACTCGAGGTAGGCGGCGAGCCCGTAAGACTTCAGCATTTAACGTCTCTATAAGCATGCTTAAGTGGCTTAAGCATGCTTATAGAGGCTTTTATGAAGAGAGTTGATCGGCATTCGCTACGTGGTGCTCACAGCAGCTCTTTAGACGCCATGCATGCGCAATGCCCGCTGAGCGCACTCGCGCCAGCTCATTTTGCGCTTCGCCATCGGCGAGTGTCCGGCCGCTTCCCCCGCCATCATTACCGGCATATCCCGCATCCTAACCCAGGGCTCACTTTGCCAATACAACAGCGTCGCCGTACGCCCGCCTGGCCAACACATCTGTCCAAGTCGCGGCACATCCTCGAATGCTGCCGCCTGCCCATCGCGCAGAACCGCCACCACCTCATGCGTCAGCCACCAGCGCAGGTGGCGATTCTCCGGAATGTGATGATGCGCCAATAAGGTGTAGGCCCCGGATTCGCTGACCATCATGGTCTCTTTACACTGCCCATAGCGCAGCAGTTGCACGTTGCGGTACTGGTCCGGGTCGAGTTTGCGAATGCAGTGTTCATCGAAGAAGCGAGCGCTCAGCCGGCCTAGTTCGTGAGCGCAGAACCAAGCTTGGGATTCGAGCCAGAGCGAGTGGAGGGGGCGGTTGTGGCGGGTGAAGAGGATAGGGGTGTGAAGGTCAGGCATGGCCGGCCTCCGCAATCTTTAAAGACTCGAGCAGGTGTGGTGCATGTGGGGAAGGTACGGTATTGCTAGGCCTGATAGGCATTTCCTTTACCTCTACGTGATTTCAGCTTTCTTAGGGCTGGGTGTCGGGAGCTAAGAAATCCCACGTAGCGGACCGGACGTATTCCCCTTGCGGGTCTTGTATTAGTCCGCTCCCGACATAACACGTTTTCTGCGCGCAGGATTAAACCACAGGCAAAAAAATGCCGCATCTGTCGGGGCGGATTGACCGCTACGTGAGGCGTTTCTTAGGCGCCGCGGAGAAAGGTAAATCGATCAGACGAGCCCGTCAAACTCAAAAGCTGTAGTCCTTTTCTGAACTTCTTTGTTAGGCTTTTTTGCTTTGGCTGTGGTTGCCGGGATATATGAGGGTAGGTTTAAGATTAAGTTTCCAAGTTTGAGCTTGCGGAGTGCTTAATCAAAGCTCCTGATCTGCCATAGGTAACAAACTCAATTGCCGAAAAGAGCTCAGGTAGCCTGTATTGCCTCAATAAAAAGGGCTGCCTCTTGGCAGCCCTTTGCCTTATTTTTCACTGACTTCCGAATATTAGGCATTGATAAATATAGTTTTTTTCAGCGCGGACCGAACAAAAATATCAAAAAAATTGAACCAGAAGACTTTTAGTCACTGGCAATCGTATTGATGTTATCAAGGGCGCCTAGGTTCGAGTTCTGATCGCTCAGGCGCTAGGGCAGGTGGACGTCTGCAGACTATGCAAGCGCCATAAAGGTGCCCTGCTCTCTGGTCGATTGTGACCGCTTCACGGGGATTTGTGGTGGGCCGAATGACTGAGTGCGCTCCTCTCGCAGACTGTATTGATGTCTACGAAGGCAGTCGATCGGACCTAAATGAACTACAGCCCTGGAAGGTGAGTTTTTGAAGTGTAGGCTGTCATATTAATAACGCCTACCGGGTGAAGATTGAAAACGCTTGATTTGAATGGCGACTGCCCGTTTGCTGATGAATATCCCGCCCGCTAATTGGAGCGGAAGCTTGGTTGCGATGCGTATTGCACCTATGTCTATGAGATATTTAAAACGCCCTTTGGCACCTGCGCGTGAATCTGCCATGGCTAAAGTGCAGTAGGCTTTCAGAAACTGACGAACCTTGTTGTGATCTTCATGAGAGATCCAATCCTTGTCCCTTGCGCGGATGGTGTTCACGTACCCCGTCTTGGTGAAATGCTTGGTAAAATCTTGAAGGGAAATCTTAAGTTTATTGCATGCATCTGGCAGTGATACGAAACCATCTAGATATGTTTCGTTCGAACTGTTGGTAACGAGCTTGAAGCCTAGCTGTTGAAGATCTCTGAGAAGAAAAAAAGTTTCACATGCTTCGTTGGGGTTTCTATGTGTTGGTAATATATTTCTATTTTTTAAAAAGGTTTGTATTTTTGAAGGGCTGATACCAATCATTTTGGAGGCTTCGGTGGCACTAATATGATTGATTAGAAATTCATCTGCCTTCGATTTGTCGATGAATAATTTGCTCGGCGCACCATTGCAATCGGCAGATATCTCACGAGTTGTCAATAGTGTTGTTACAGTGCTTACCGAAAGCTGAAGGTAGCTGCTGGCTTCAAGGATTGTCATCGTTTCGTTATTGTGGCTTGAGTTTTTGCGGACTATTTCTTCAATGTCTTTACGGTGAAATATTGTAGTGTCACCGCAGCCAGCAAATGGACCTGCTAACGGCTTCAATCCCAAGCTTATAAGCAGCTTGGTTGCTAAATTATGGACGGTGCCAATAATTTTTGCGAATTCTTCCGCTTTTAAGAAATCATATTTTGCTGCCTCAGCATCCGTTTTTAGCAAGTATAAAGAGTTACCCCTCCGTTTTCTTCGTCGAGCGATGAGCCAACCATCTTTAATAAGCTTAGCGATTGTGCAAGGTGAGAGGTTTGACAGCTCTGAGGCTTTCTGCGAACAGCAATACTTATCGATTTCTGCCTCATCAATAAACGCCAGTTGAGCTCTTTGAACTCTTGGGTGCTTCTCATGCGGCACTCGTGCCTCCAGATATGCACCGAGCCGATCGGTAACAGAGCGTTCTAGAGGGACCGCATAAGTGAATTGCTGTGCTGGAGGGGGGATTATATCGAGGGCCTGCATAGCCAATATCACTGAATTTCTATCCGTATTAGTCCTTGAGCAGAACTGCGCCAAGGTTTCGTACCTATCTTCAAAATTTCGAATCTGACGCTCGTTGACGCTATAGGAATTGTCGCCATGAACTGTAACCTCAAGCAGACCCTCTTGGATGATTCGATTAAGCCTATGCCTAGTTACACCGAGTCGTTGTGCTGTAGACCCTAGAGTCATTCCTTTTTTTTCTGGCTCCTTCCTGATTGGGCGATTTCTGAATTCATCAGCTTTTTCTACCAACTCAAGGATAAGGTTTTCAGGAATCATACGTTGGCGGCCAACGCTTTTCCAAATGTGCTGAGTTTCTTTGTAGAGGGCTAGCAACACACTTCGAGGTAGGTTTAAGAGTTTTCTGATTTGTGTTCTAGCTAAGAAAAACGTTTTTCCTGGTTGTCTGTGAGGTGTGCTGGATGAACCAGAGGTAGCGGGATGGCCTGCATCTTTGTTATCCAAGAACGATTCAACCACCTTTCTAGAAGCTTCAGTTTCTACATTCGATAATGCCGCCGCAATGATGCGGCGCTCCAAATGTGGATGGCGGGAGTGAAGGGTGTTAAGAAATTCAATCAGGGTTTTTTGATCATTTTCAACTATCGCCACTGCAACAAGGAGCGTAGCCCTGTCAGGGTCACCGCTTGAAACAGGGTAGGTGTAATTTAGAGCGTGGAGCGCATGCTCTAGCAAATCAATATTTTCTTGCTTTGACTCACGAAACCAGTTTAGTAATTTCTGTTCTGGGTTTGTATCTTCGATAGTGCATGGTGGAGAGATCAATTCATTCTCGCAGGCTCTGCAGTGTAGCGTCAGTGCATCAAACCACGAGATGAGAGCGCTGCAATGTGGGCAATTAAATAAATAATTTCTGGTGTGGAAGGGGCAATGGAAGCAAAATCGAATGTCCTTAAGAAAGTGCTCCATGCCTTCATGCCAGCAGTCAGAGCACAATCCTCGTCCCGACCAGCGTATCATCGAGTTCTTGATCAAAAGGTTGTTAACAGAGTAATGCCTATTTGATCGAAATGCAGTTAAAGGGGAATAGAATCCTGATAATACTTTATCTTTGTAAATGCCGGACCTGTCGGCGAGCCATACTGCCGGTTCCCCATTGCGGCTGAGTGAATTAAACAAAGGCAATGGGATACCGAGACTCGAAAATTGAGCGCGTGTAACGCAGCCGTGCTTTAAAGCGAATCGTTTCAATAAGCTTGTCGGGCTTTCCTCAGGCAAGGGAAACGGCAAGTAAAATACTTCATTCATGCTGACACCCGATACAATTTTATTTTCTCTTGAACCTCTTTTGATTCTATAAGTCGAAGATTGCTCACTAGATCTGCTGCGAATGGGTTGCGAGATGATAGCCTGGTATCTAAACTTAGGTGCTCACAGGAATAATGCAGGTCGGCTAGCTTTAAACCCTTGCCATCATCGCGTAAGAGACATCGCTTCAGCGCAACGAAGAGAATCTTCCTGAGCCAGCCAAGGTTACCTGCTGTTGCTATGAAAAGGCCCAAAGCGATGGACGGGTCATGAAGGTTAATGTCACTGGAAAGGCCTGTGACCGTGAAAAGAGCCTCATTTAGCTTTTCCAATGTGCGAGCGTAATCTGAGTTTGGATCGTCACTGTAGGTGAAAAACTCCAAAGTTACTTGATATGGGAAGCGTGTCGCGAATGCGCCGAGATGAGACCGTATGTCAACACATTCTTCGGTGCCGCTAATAATTACTGGCTTACCTAGCTTCGTAGTAAAAGATGCTATCCAACCAAGAGTTTGCGGGCGTATTTTTTTGGCGGCGCCGATACAAAGGCGGTTGATTTCATCTAAGAATACAAGCTCTACACGTAGTTGTTTCAGCAGGCTTACAAGTTGCTGTGTCATTTCCTCAAGACTGCCTCTGGGTTTGCTAATGCCTAGTGCGATTAACATCTGTCGCGGCATGCCCTTTACTGTCACGTCGCTAGGGACTTCGAAGTAGATTACGGGCTTGCATAGGTCGACTCCACCTTCGACAATGCTTGCATACCTTTCTACGTATTGTTCCATAGCACTAAAACATAGCGTTGTTTTTCCTGTGCCCGTCCTGGCGCACAATATTGCCCCATAAGGTTCTTCTGATACCTTAGTATCCTCGATTGCATCCAGTAGAACCGAATGCGCAGCATTGAATCGTGGGAAGTGAACCCTACAATGCTTGAAGGCATTGAGCATTGAATTAATCCGTGCGGTCTCCATTTCGACGGCCCCCTATTGAAAGCGTAAAGTCTTCAGGAGTTGCAGTGTTATATTCGTGACAAGGCACTACGTTGTCCAATGGCAATGATGGTTGCTCATAAATTTCTGTCACTTGCTGCGTACTCAACTTCCCATCCTCTAGCGCTGTCAAGAGTGTTTGGTAGCCCTTTTTGTTGGCCTTTGCAATCTTCCAGAGTAGTTGTGTTCGCGCCTCCAGTGCTTTGCAATAACACTGCGTCTTCCTGATAGCCTTTTGCTGCGCTTGGATCAGATGATGAAAAT
Organism: Pseudomonas putida; assembly: GCF_026625125.1. Lineage (NCBI taxonomy): Bacteria > Pseudomonadati > Pseudomonadota > Gammaproteobacteria > Pseudomonadales > Pseudomonadaceae > Pseudomonas > Pseudomonas putida. Next base: position 1,339,711 of record NZ_CP113097.1, read on the forward strand.
GCAGCGTTAGACCCTTTTGGTATTGAGGGTGCATCGGGATTAGCGGCTGGATATCATGCGGATAGCTCGGGTGGCAGATCCAGGCTTGGCTTACGTCGCCAGCATCAAAATAAAGAATGAGCTTCTTTACTAGGGGGTGCTTTGTGGCTAGATAACTAACCGCAGGCCCATACCAGTGCAGATTCTGATGGCGTACCCGTCCGCTTGGATTTCCCGTTACTTCCGCAGATCGCCAAAAACAGCGACGCAGATCCTCGTCTGAGAATCTTTGAGGCGGAAATTGGTTAGTCACGGCTAGTGACCAAGCTTCGTTTGGGGACATTTCCAACGAACTGTGTTTGTCAGCATGATACGTATCAAGCCATTCGGTGAAAATGCTTTGGACTTGTTCGATCGTATACATCGCTTGCCCTTCAGAGTCGTAGTCACCTTTCGCCTCAATACTTTTGTGGGTCGTGCCGCGCATCATGTGCTCTATTTCACAGGCCCAGGTCTTAAAGAAAGCTTCGATATGCGGTTTCTGATTCGGTTCGTCTTGCTCGCAAAAAGTGACCGCTGAGCCCAAGAAATGAAGAAGTTTTCTCAGGGTTTTAGCGATAAATTCGGCACCGTTATCAAAAATGTATAGTTCAGCCAAGCCACCTCGCGGATTGTTGGAACTTAACGATCTCTGTAAGACATTGATGGTAGAGTCCAAGGACGCCGGATTAAGCGAGATCAGCCAAGCGATAACATAGCGGGTCTTAACTTCGATAAAGGCAGTAAGTACAGGCTTTCCTACTGGCTTGCCATGTTTATCCACTACTATGACGTCCAAGGGGCGTGAGTCGGCCTCTACACGCTCAAATAGTCGATCAGGCTCAGGTATCGGCGCGCCCCAGTAATGAGTTTTCTTGGCAGCTTTTCGGCCGCGCTGATGAAGTATGGTTTCGTGAGCGTTAACCTCGTTGATGATTCTATAAAGAGTTGATACGGATGGAACGCGAAACTGCTCAGTGAGCCGGCGCCGTTCATTCAATGCTTTCAGCATCAACCTAATGCTGGAGATTAGGGCTGTTTTAGTGAAGGGGGTTGGGTTCCAGAAAAGTGTGGCGATATTGGATTTTATGAGTTGCTGTACTTCCAGGGGTTGATGAGAAATGTGCTTGTTGATTGACCTGAAAGTGTTAGGTATTAAGGCGGTAAAGTTTCTGCCGGCATTTAAAAATGCCCGTTTCCATTCCCACAAAGTAGTATAACTAGGAGCCTTATGAGGCCCAAGTTTTTTGACCATGATTTCGACAAAATCATGATGAGTCCGCCGTGTGACCCACCCGCAGTCTCCTAAGAAGGCTTCGACATAGGCGGCGCGAGTTTCGAGAGCACGAGCTTCCCTCTTGGGTAAGCGGGAAATTATTAAGTGGGCATCAGTTTGTATTGGTGCTTCCTGCAGTTTAATCATCTTGCCCTGATCAATTGCTCGACGAAGCGTGGTGATATATTGATAAACAACTTGAGCAGGACCGTAGATCGAACGTAGTTGGGCGCGTTCGTCGTCAACTTCCATTACCTGGTAATCTCTGCCGCAGTAGTGATAACGCTCTCCCGTCCGAATTTCAATCAAAGCGCGCATGTTAAGAGCTACGCACGCGGGTATCGAGGTTGAATGGTTGGCTAAGATTGACAGAGGTCATCTTGTGAAAAATTGAATAAGCTATGTCTTCAGCCAGATGGCCGCTGCTGAGCAGATGCTGGACTGATACCTCATCAGAATCGAAATTATTAATTGTTGCAACTACCCGGCGCGCGCCTTCTGATGTGCCATGCAGGGCGTGATGGTAAAGAAGCCTAAGGTTATGAGTTTTTGGGGATTGGCTAATGCTGGCGAGCATGATTATTTCCAGGTTTAGCCCCGCTTCGCTAAAGAGTGCGCGCAGCCCGCTCTGCCTATCTTTTTCTACTTGAAGAATGACAGTTGTAGGTTTCAACAGTTCGTAGAAGACCATATGCCCTTCGTCGAACAAGGCGCAGAAGTCAGGGCTGTAGCACTGATTAGTTTTTTCGAAACGAATTTTTCCGGGCCGGCTGCAGTAGCCTGTGACTCTGGGTTCATATTCTAAATGAATACAAAAATCTGAATGCTGCAGTACCGTGCAGCCCACAGCGGACTTGTTTTTATTCGATGGGAAGTGGGTGATTCGCCTATGGTGTTGACCAGTCGTTAATTCAGCACGCGCTGTGATCGTAACCGTGCCTGGCAGATGGCGTTTCAGATCAAGTTCCATAAAGTCTCCGTACAGACGGGCTTTGGGCTCTCTAATCAAAACTGTGATCTTCCCCTGCCTCAGGCACTGACGGTGGGCTTGACGCGGGTCAGCGGGGGAAGGCATCCCCGTTGACTCCATTTTCACCCAGCTCGGCTCACCTTGACAGACCATGATATGAATAAAATCTATTGTTCTGACGTAGGCAGTTTTTCGAAAAATCAATAGGTTAACAAATGCGAAAACTTCTGCATTTGTGAATAGGGACGGCAATGACCGCTCCTTTGTAGTGCCGCAAGTCCGTCATGTAGTGGTAAGGCTTGATGTGTAGTGCTGCTACATTTTTTGTTGCGACACTACATTCAGATGCGATCCGTTTCCTCCTCATGGGTTAGGGCGACACTGGAAAGGAGTTCTTGTTATGAGGGATGGCCGGTTGGATTTGCCCGAGCTCAGACGTGCTCGAGGCATCGCTTTTTCCGTTTCGGTGGCTGAATGCTATGGGTGTCAAGACAGTGCTTCAGCGGTAGCAGCCTGTGAAGCTGCCCACGACATCACAGTTCTCCCGCAAACGGGAACACCTCTAGAACTGCTCAAGCTTTGGCGACGCCGGTTCAAGGGCGCCGTTGCGTCTGAGCCAGCTCGAGTGAGTTTGTATGAGCGCTTTCCCGACCTCCGCAGTGTTTTCGATTCCTCCTTGTGGAGCTTGCTCAAGCCAGATTTATTGCCCACACGCGTTGAAGAGTTAGCGCAATCGGTGCGCGTGAATGGCAAGCAGTTGGCAGGCTTCAGCCCGAAGTCATTGGCAATACTCTCTGGCTGCCCTCATTGGCAGCGGCTAGCTCCGCTGCTCGCGATCCTTCGCTCGAAATCGAGCACGTTCCTTATGCAGCGCTGCTGGTTGAGAAAGTCCTTTGCCGCTTTTTGCTGCTTGATGTGTGTGCGACCAGGTCATAGAAAACTGGCAGTACCGCTTTGGAAGGCAATTCATTCACTAGAGGCCCAGGGCAAGCTCGGTGACATAGCGTTTTGGCCGGCGGATGCTGGGTGCTTCGAGCGCCTCTTGATGAAGCAGATCAAACTGGGTGATCGGCTGATTAGTAACGGATGGGTCGATGGTTGGGATGATGAGTGTCTGCTTTGGCTTTGGTCTTTGGCTGAACCACAACACACTGGATTGGTGGAAGCCCTGCTATCCACAGAGGTGTTTCCGCACGGCATGAAACCCCCCGCGGTAACCATCGAAGTGCAACGGGCGTTAGTCAAAAGGGCACGATTTGTTGTCACGCTGTCGATGTGAAGAAGGATCAGATTCTCCAAATCTCAAAATGATCGCCGAGCGATGGGCTCAGCTCGGTCAACCTTTGTTTGCTATGGATACCGGCCCGGTAGCAACACCTCGGGCCCTGCCAATATTCACGCTTGCTCTGGCATTGATCGATCGACTGGACGAGTCAGTTGTCATCTTCCCACGTAAGTGCTAAGCGTCAGTGGCGTGGAGTACATGTGTACTCTAGTCGGAATGTCCGGAAGGTAGTCTCGTGCCGGCACGTGCAGAGGATTCATCGACTGGATGGTGTGGGAGGACCGCTTGTGGTACCTGTGAGGCATCGTTTGCCGGTATCGAAACCCGGAAATGGGTCAACAACTCTGCACATTTTTCTGCATAAATTCCTATCCACCCTGAATCAGATGACGCGGGGCTTTCCTCGCTTTCTCATCGGTTGAATATGGCTGTTTTCTACACATTTTTTTGCTGACATTTTCGGACATATCTACGCGCTTACCGCAGCAGCCGATCCGGAGCAACGGAGCGGCCGGCCTGTCGCGACGGCGAGGCACATAACCGGTCCCTCCCAACTGAGTTGGATCTCATCGCCCAGTGAAAGGTCGTTTGAGGGGCAAACTTCACTGAGACCAGGACGTCACGGGGCTGGACGGATTTGCCCCAGCCTGGATACTTCCGTCAGTTTCATCAATGCGCCACGCTACGACTCAATCGCTCACCCGTTGGTGTCTCCATTGCCCCAGCTGCAGAACGATCTCATAGGAATTGAAAGATTAGCGATCAAATACCTTCTCAGAGCTCCCCTAGCGCAAAGCTCTTTTTCCACTCTTGTTATGCAACAGTGCTCAGAGCCGCTGATGCCCGTTACGATGTCCGTGGCTACGTGTTATCAGAGCTGGTCAGCCTGTGCTTAGGCAATCGCGCTACAGTACCGCTTGTATATCGCGCCCATTACGAACGCTACGTGCAAAGGGAGGCGATGGCTTTCGTGGAGTCTTTCACCGCTCAGTTATTGTTTCGGGCGGGACGATTCTCTCCTCACGAATACCGTTACAGACCAGAGGCGCCCGCAGCGCCTGTGGGCAATCACCCACCGGAGCCGCGCATGACTGCATTTAGAGTTCTCGCACCCAGCTCGCCTTTTCCTAACAGGTGTTGGAGTCTGAACCATCACTGCTTCATGAGACGACGCCATGAGATTTTGATAACCGGTGAGCAGGTGTTCGGAAATCGTGAGCTGGCTGAAACATGGTTCACCAAGCCGGCGATCGGACTTGGCCGGCGTCTGCCGTGCATGCTGTTGAAAACCAAGAACGGTTATACGGAGCTGGCGGAGTTCCTCGTCCGGCTCGATTACGGTGTTTATTGATCGTCACCCGGCTTCTAAGTAGCACGCCTGCGTGCCCCGGGCTGATACTGTCGAGTATGATGCGAGGACGCGTCTTGTCATCGCCACCGCCCAGCAATCCTATCCACCCGAAGGTCACGACACACGAGGTGTCTATGAGGCAGATCAAGCAGGAACCCAAACCCTTGATGGCCGCCCGCTTTCAAGCAGAAGCACGCGAAGCCCTGGCCAAGCGCAGTAGCCAGGGTCGCTTTATTGATATTGCCGCCTCCAAAGACCGGAGTTGGGAGCCAGTAGGGCGTTTGGCTGGTTGAGTTTTCCGGGGGAAAAATGTTGCTTAGGCCCTCATGGGCAGATATGCCCACAGCCTTGGCGACGCTAACGCGAAATGTACAGGCAATCTATCACCCATGCAGCGCTCCGTACGCCTCGCTTCGGGCTGCATCCAGTACCCGCGCGGGGACGGTGGCGATCATATCCTTCGGCAACTGGCCTCCCAAGTAGCTATTGGTTGAGCCGAACCAGAGCGCCATAGCCCAGTCATGCTTGCTAGAGGCGAGTGTCGTGATAATGGCTGCCAATGGCGAAAGCGGACGGAAGCCGGAAGCGGGGTCAAAGGCGTAGAGAGGAAAGAACTCCTTGTCTTCATGAGCCAGCGAAAAGATGTTCCTCGCCCGCTTCCACGCCATGAGTTCAAGAGTGCATTGCTCCGTGCTCAGCTGAGCCATGACTGCGAACGCTTCGGCAGTCAAGAAGTCACCGCTGCTCAGGAGACGTACTTTGCCCTTTTCCAGCATGGCCGTTTCTCGGGAAAGGGTAGGGCGCATACACATGGATATCCGTCTGGTGATCAGTGGATGCCTTCCCCTCAGTTCTGCGATGTGATCCAAGGGTCCAACAATCTGTGCTGGGCTGGCAGGACCCCGCGTCGTAAGTCGGGATCGCCAGGTCGCTGTGGCAGGCTAGCTTAGTGCTTGAGTGGATGAGGCTATCCGGGAATTTTCTGTGCAGAAAGACTCGGTCATCAGCTTTTTCTTAAGTGGCCCATGAAAATCTTCATTTTTGGAGTTTTGCTCTATTTTTTCTTAACTTTCCTGCCCGGCATGCGCTGAGGTACACAGCGACGCTCGCCTGAGGTGGGACGACTCCGCGCCAGGTTTGATCCATCATTGAGGAATTGGACTGTCAGATGACCCCGGCTCGACCACGCCCTGCAGGCGTGCCAGTTGTTGCGCCTGCGCCCGCAGGAGGCGCTGGTCATGACGGTGGGCGAGGAGGTAAGACCTGGACTTCTCGCGGAGCAAGGTGATCTCACTCGCCATCATTTCTGCCTGCTGATGCGCCTGGTTCATCTGCAGCTTCTCGGCCGCCAAGTGCTGCTGCGCGGCATTCAACTCCCGCTCGAGCTGACGGAGCTGTTGCTGCTGGTAGCCCTCCGTGCTGGTCGAGCGTTCCAGGTCTCGGTACAGCTGTGTCAGTTCTTCCTGGCGGACAGCGAGTTGTTCACGCAATCCCCGCACCTCGGCTTGCAACTGACTCAACTGCTGATCATGCCGTTGCAGTTCTTCCTGGCGTTGCACCTGATGCTGCTGGCGAAAGTGCTCCAGCGATTCACGCGCCTGTTGGTGTTTGGTCTCGAGCGAGTGGATCGTCGTCGCTCGCTCCTCGAGCAGCTGGAGCTGCTGCCGGCACGCTTCTTCAAGACGCCGTCGCTCACCTTCGGTCAGTTGCAGTTGATCCGTCAGCTGCACTTCACGCAGACGCAACTGCCGATGGGCCTCTATTTCTGCGGTGTGTGCCACTTGCAACTGCTCGAAGCGCGCAGCCTCCACCGCGCGCTGCTGCTGGTAGGCCGCTTGTTGCCGCTCCAGGCGGGCGCGATCGGCGGCGACCGTGGCCTGCGCTTCGTTGGCCAAACGCTCAGCTAGACTTTGCAGCAGCGCCTGTAATTCTTCCGACAGGTTCACCTGTGGCGGATGGGGTTCTGCTACATCCAGCTCACGCAGGTAGCGAAGGATGGTGGTCTTCGAGCCCGTATGGCCGAGTTCCGCACGTACGGCCTCGATACTGGGTGACAGACCACGGGCGAGGAGGGCATCACGTGCTCGCTGCACGAGGGCTTTATTGATTCCGGCGCGGGCCATGCTGCTGCTCCCACTTTTTCGTACTGTTCAAACAGTATGGAAGTACACGCGTACAGATGCCCGATTCGGTACCAATAATCGGACAGACTGACGTTTGAGAAGCCAAGTTTCTCGCACGTGATAGCGCGTTTAGCGGTGATTTGCTGTTTTCGGGGGTACAGACGGAGGCCGTGGTGGACACTTCGCCCGATCGTTATCTCCAGGCCGCGCGTCGCGCCAGTACCGAGCGACGCTACGCTCAGGCCATCGCGCACTTCGAGACGGAGTGGGGTGGGTTGCTGCCCGCCTCCAGCGAAAGTGTCGTGCGCTACCTCACGCATTACGGCGACCAACTGACGAGCCGAACCCTGCGGGTGAACCTGGCCGCCTTGGCCCGCTGGCACCAGCAATTGGGCTTTACCGATCCCACCAAATCCTATCGGGTGCGCGATACGCTGAAGGGGATTCAGGCGCTGCATCCGCAGCCGGTGAAACAGGCCGAGGCCCTGGCGCTCCACGAGTTGGAGCTCTGCATCAATCAATTGGCTGAGGAGTTTGCGGATCCGCTGCCAGTGGTGAGGCTGCGTGCAGCCCGTGATCAGGCGCTCATCCTGCTCGGCTTTTGGCGGGCATTTCGCAGCGATGAATTGAGCCGGTTGCGCATCGAGCATATCCAGTGGCGGCAAGCGCAGGGCCTGGAGCTATTCTTGCCGAGCAGTAAGTCCGATCGCAGCAACCGCGGCCGTGTGGTCAAGGTGCCGGCCCTCAAGCGCTTATGCCCCGTCGCGGCCTATGAGGTGTGGTTGGAAGAGAGTGGGCTCACCGAGGGGGCGCTGTTTCGTTCCATCGACCGCTGGGGCCATATCGGGAAGCAGGCACTTAATGCAAACAGCCTCTCGCGGTTGTTGCGCCAGGTTTTTCTGCGCAGTGGCGTCGACCCTGAAGGGTATTCGGCCCACTCGCTGCGACGCGGCTTCGCCACTTGGGCGAGTGAAAATCAATGGAGCAGCAAAGCCTTGATGGACTATGTCGGATGGCGCGATGTGCAGACGGCTGCTCGGTATATCGAGAGCGACGCGCCGTTCGGGAAATGGCGCCGCTGACAAATCTACACGTTCACCCCGCGACGTGCGTTCGGGTGAATAAATGAGGACGTTCCGCTATGCATCATTGGTATGTGCGACCTGTTGTTGAAAGCGTGGTGTCGAAGAGTAGTTGGGGAGGCCGTGCAAGTATCTAAAGGACGATGTGCTACCGAATTCGATCAAAAACGCGCTCGGCTGCCAGGTGGTTGAAGCGTATTTGCAGCGCGTAGAGTAGTTATTGATATGTTCATCAGTATGGATGCCTCAGGATACGTGAACACTCCGCACGAGGCCTCAGATGTCACAGAAGCTGCTGAAAAGTAATTTCAAGTTCAAGGGTCGCGCAGATCAACGCTTGAATAGCATTACCACTGAACCGGATTTGATGTGTGCGTTTCTGATTTCCCGGATGCGCGGGGGTGTAGACGACCAATAACTCGCGATTGGTGGCGTCATACTTCACTTCAGAAATAGTTTGAACATGGGCAACAGTAAAATTCATTCAGTACAATGCCAGGCGCGGGAGGAAACCGCGTCTATAGCATCCCTCTCATCAGACAGCTGATAGTAAGGCCCCTCAAGGTATGGAAGGCCATCCCCGGAAGCCCTGTGGCAGATTGCATGGTGCGTTTGCTATTTGACAGACGCTGACCATCTGCGTCGTCTGCTCAGCGGGTGTTGGGGAAATTAGCAAGAGGGCCATAGCGCCGAACAGACATGCCAGCAATGCCAGAGTTTTTATTTTTGTTTTCATATCTTCGTCTCGTGAGAGCAAAAATTAGCTCCAAGATGAAGGGCGGTCCGTAGAATAGATCCTATCTTTTGATTGGAGCGGGCTTGGATCGCCTGACGGTTGACAGTGAAAGCTATTGCGCCATGACCGACCGGCGGTCAGTACCGCCGATCGCCTGCCGTGGGCAATGGTTGCTACCTAAAAATGACCGTAAAGATTTCGCTCGGTCAGATCATGAAAGCGTTTGGTCTTTATGCGCTGCTGATAATTCTTCTTTTTTCAATTTATCTAGCACCCAGCGCATCATCGACAAGGCGGTGTCGAATGCGATCGGGATCTGCTTTGGATTCGGCGTTTGCTGGAGCACTCTGGCCTGGGCCTCAATCATGATCCTGTCCTCTTCAAAGGCCATGCGTGCAATCGCAATCATGTCATCGGCCAGTTTCTCGCTACACCCAGCGAGTGCATGACGATTGGGCGCCCATGAAAAAAAGTAACGGGAATTATTCTCATTAGTGGGGGTAATTGCTTGGCAAGTTACGTCATGCGTGATGGGGGCGATACCCTGCGGTTGCTCTCCATTGAAGCTCTCAAGGGTTCCCCGGGGAAAGGCATACGAATTCATCACCATTACCCCAGGTGCCAAGTAATCATAGGCCGTGAAAATATCGACGGTCTCAGACTCGACCACCCCCTTAATGTGATTGGGTGTTGGTTGGGCGGGGAGCCATCGTTGAACCCTTACCCCTCGGTCGAGGCGGGATACCGTAGGCCGAACGTGTGCCCAGTCCTCGCTCATACCAAAGCTCTCAGGGTGGAGAAAATACAGATGGGAGAAGTCCAAGAGATTGTCGTTCACCAACAGGTAGTTAGCTTGATACTCGATACTCCCGGAGCGGAAAATCCAGTCTGGATGGTCATGACCTACTGCGGGCGGAATAAGCGCCGGGTCGGCTGCCTTCGGATCTCCGAGCCAAACCCAGACCCAGCTGTCGCGCTCAATGACTGGGAAGCTGCGCACGCATGCTTGCGCGGGGATAACATCTTGCCCGGGTATTTCGGTGCATTTGCCGGAGCTGTCGAACTTGAGGCCATGGTACATGCAGCGAACGCAATCTCCCTCCTTCCTGCCTATGGATAGGGGCGCCGAGCGGTGGCAGCAGCGATCCTGCAATGCGGCTATGGCCCCGTTGGCCATGCGGTAAAGCACGATAGGTTCATCAATGATTGTGCGCGCTACCAGCCCATCATTGATCTCATGGTCCCAGGCTGCAACATACCAGCATTCATGTAAATACATAAAATCCTCCGGCGACTCTGCTCTTTTTATTAGTATCGCCAGCTTATTGAGGCGGCAGCAGTCGTTCCATGCCCTGTTGGAGCGACTTTCGGCTGTATCCATCACTTTGGAGCGAACATGGACCTGCTAGGTGAAGTGCTTTTATCCTTGAAGGTGGAGAGCAACTCGGGCGGCATCTATACATTAGGAAACCCGTGGGGGCTCAGTGTCCCTGCCTTTCCGGTTGCCAGTGCTTACGCCTTGTTCTGCTTGGATGTACCGATGTGGCTCATGGCTTCAAACCAAGCTCCCGTGCGTCTGGAACCGGGTGATTCGGTGTTGTTGCTGCATGGGATTGCTTACCGGGTCGCGTCAAGTCCAGACAGTGACTGCGTCGATTTAATGGAGTATTGGCACGCCAACGAATTGCCGAAGCTGGTCGCCGGGAAGTCCCAGGCGGCGCCGATCAGTGGTCTAGAACTAGGGGAGGGTGAGAAGGTAGGGTGCATGATGATACTGGCATTCCTACTTCAAGCTGCGCAGAGCAATCCACTACTACATGCCCTCCCGAGTGTGATTCATCTAAAAGCCAGTACCAGCGGCATTTTTCCATCTATAGGGTCACTGGTGGAGTTTCTCGTTGAGGAAGAAACGGCTAGCCGCCCTGGATATGTGGCGACAGCGGCTCATATTTCGAACCTGATCATTTCCAGTTTCATCCGTGCATACGCATTATCCGCGCCGCAGGATCGCAGCGGCTGGTTGAAGGGGATTGCGGATCGCCGCATTCGCCAAGCATTGGCGGCCATGCACGCGCGTCCAGGCGACCCTTGGACCACTGATTCGTTGGCGGTTGAATCGAGTATGTCGCGGCACACTTTTGGGCGCCGTTTTACTCGTTTGGTCGGCCAATCTCCTATTGATTACCTTATTGACCTACGGATGCAGATTGCTGCGGAGCACCTGCGCGCTGGTAGACCAGTGGCACGTGTGGCTGAAGCCGTTGGTTACAATTCGGAGCGTGCATTCCGTGAGGTTTTTCGTAAGCGATTCGGGGTGTCTCCGCTGCGGTACAGCAAAGTAGAGGACTGACCTTCTCCTTTCTGAATCACCTGCCCTGAACCACGTAATGATGTGCTGATCGTCCGGTATCAGGTTGGCAGGGTGAAGAGGTTCCTTAACCCTGCCGAGGAAAAGTGGGCAGTCTGTACGGCTAGTCTGCTTGCCCCAGAATTGCACCGCCGTCAACGACGATTTCGCTCCCTGTCATGAATGATGAGGCTGCAGAGGCAAGTAACAGCGCTACGCCTTTGATCTCGGACGTTTTGGCGACTCTGTGCTGTGGATTCCCCGCTTCTAAAAGCTCACGCACTTCAGGAAGACCAGCATGGCCGTCAGCAATATTGGTAGCAAACGGCCCTGGGGCTATGGCATTCACCTGGATGTTGTATTTGGCCAGCTCAAGCGCCGCTTGACGCATCAGATGTGAGCCTGCGGCTTTAGCAGCCAGGTAGGGTGTCCCGACCCAGGCGACGCTTCGAAGGCTTGCGATTGAAGTGGTGACCACTATTTTTCCCGAACCTTGCGGTTTCATATACTTGGCAGACTCTTGTAGACAATGAAGTACACCATTTAGATTGATCGCCATTACGCGCTGCCAATTCAAGTGGTCGAGGTTCTCGAGTGCACCCTCCTTTAGCCGTTCCCCCTGGAGACCGAGAAATCCTGGTCCGGCATCGATCCCGGCGTTCGCAAACACAACGTCAAGCCTGCCGTAGTGATTGATCGTATTCTGAAATGCATTAGCGACGGATGCATGGTTGCTGACATCCACAATCTCTCCCCGTACTTCGAATCCTTGGCCTGTTAGCGAAGAGACGGTCTGGTCGAGAAGCTGAGCGTTTATGTCCATCAGAATCACTTTTGCGCCATTTTCGGCGAGTGCCTCCGCGCAGGCCAGCCCAATGCCACTCGCACCGCCAGTGACTACGCAGATCTGACCAGATACATCAAACAAACGTGAAGCAGTGCTCATGTTGACTCTCGCTTTTTTTAGGGGGAAGCGTTTCAAATAACGCGAATGCTTCTGCGTGACACCTATCGGATGGCGGTGCCTGGAACTGCCCATCACTGGCATTACGATTTATGAAACAAGCATCTGCATCTGAGTGAGGCACGCTATCTATGGATAGGTGCTCAAGGGGGTGCCATCTCCGTACGTTCGTTGCACAGGTGCTTGCTCTAGCAGCTAGATGGAATTCAATAGAATTTGATCGGCCTAATCAATCTAGTGCCTTACCGATGGTCGGAGAACAATAATAATGTCGAAAAATAAGCCTGATAGTTTGGCAAAAACTAATAACATAAGACCGGCATCGTCACTGCCTGCAGCAGCATTGCTGAGCATGGCGTTCGCTACATGGGGTATCAGCGCTCCCAGCAGTGCTGTGCAATTCCAAGTGGATGAGGTCGACGTCAATTGGACGAATACATTTAAGTATTCCCTCGGCACGCGATTGACCGACCCTACTGAAAAGAATCTCGCCAACCCTAACGCGGATGACCCTGATCAGAATTTTGAGCAAGGCTCGTTGATCATGAATCGCTTTGACTGGTTAAGTGAATTCAGCGCCCGATGGCAGAATATTGGATTGAATTTGAGTGGTGCGGCTTGGTACGACAATGTATATAATCAAAGTAATGATAATAAATCGCCTAGTTCATTCAATCCTTATTCAGTAGAACATGATCATTTTACTGAGCAGACAGAGAAGTGGGCCGGTAAGAAAATTGAACTAATGAACGCTTTCGTATCTGGCCAATTCACGCCGCTTGATGTGCCGGTGAGCATGCGTTTGGGTCAGCATACTTTAATCTGGGGTGAAAGTCTTTTTATCACAGATAATGGTGTCGCTGCGGGTATGGCGCCCGTGGACGCTTATAAAGCGCTGAGTGTACCGAATATCAAAGCTCAAGAAGTTTTTTTGCCAACGAATCAACTGTCACTGAGTGTTCTTCTTTCTGACAGTTGGGTCGTTGAGGGTTACTACCAGTTCGAGTGGGAGAAAACTCGGATCCCACCGGTGGGCAGTTATCTCTCCTCAGTCGATATTCTCGATGAAGGCGGCGAGCGCATTATTGCTGGAGCCGGGACCTTTTTCTATCGCGGTGCAGACAAGACGCCTGACGCCGCACAGTATGGCCTTTCGGTGCGTTGGCGACCGGTTGACCTGAACCTCGATATGGGCGTTTATGCGCTTCGTTATAACGATAAAACTCCACGAGTGAACACCATCCTGTCAGGCGGTTTCGATCCCGTAACCGGTTCAATCGGTGAATATTATCTGGATTATAAGGAGCATATTGATCTGTATGGAGTGAGTGCTAACATGTCGTTCGGTGCGCTCAATCTAGGTGGAGAAGTTTCTTATCGCAACGGTGTGGCGCTTCGGGCCGCCGGTGATGTACTTACTCCCGATGTGTTAGGCAATACATTGCACGCTCAGTTGTCAGCGGTGTGGGTGGGTAACGCAGGTGTGGCGTGGGATGGGGTCAGTATCGCAGCGGAGCTAGCGGGGCACAGACTTCTTGAAGTCACAAAAAACGAGCAGCAGCGTGACACCACCTTGGATGATTCAGCGTACGGGATTAGAGGCGTTACAACCTTCAAGTACTTTCAAGTTCTACCGAGCTTGGATGTCGAGGTTCCAATCGGTCTGGGCTATAACTTCAAAGGAAAGTCACCAATATCGGCAGCTTTTAACAACTACGGTGGTAATGAAGGCGGCGACATTACGGTCGGTGTTGTGGGGACCTATCAGCAGGCGTGGACGATCGGCGTGAACGCGACTCACTTCTTTGGAAGTGAATCGTCGAATTACTATTCAGGTCGTGATTTTTTGATGGCTTCCGTTAGTCGCTCCTTCTAATATTCAGGTATCCATTTATGAATAATTACAAAATCAAATGTTTACTGTCAATCGCGGTGCTGACGGCACTGATCAGTGCTCCTGCGCGGGCCGCAGTGACTTCTGCCGAGGCGGCGAAGTTAGGGAGCGAATTGACCCCCTTGGGAGCCGAGCGAGCAGGTAATGCCGAAGGCAGTATTCCTGAGTGGACGGGGGGGTACAAAGGCGTACCAGCGGGGCATAAACCCGGCAGCATGATTGCTGATCCGTTCCCGGACGAAAAGCCGACGCTGGTCATCACCGGCAAAAACGTCGCGTCTTACAAGGAGCGGTTGTCTCAAAGCGTTGTGAAAATGCTGGAGCAAAATCCTGAGTGGCGCTTGGATATCTATCCAACCCATCGTACCGCGTCGGCGCCAGATGCTTTTTATAACTACACAGAGCAGAATGCGGTCACGGCGCAGTTGAGTGGCGACGGTATTGGCGTCAAGAATGCCTATGGTGGTATTCCGTTTCCATTACCCAAAAACGGTTCGGAAGTTCTTTGGAACCATTTTCTCTCATGGAAAGGGGTCGGGGTGGAAATGGAGGGTGGCATGTACATGGTGGATGCCAAAGGACGGTCTTCATTGACGGCTGCGTTAAAGATGGATGGTTTCTATCGATATGCCTTGCCGGGCGGGGAAAAAGATTTCGATGGCTTCTTCCAATGGCATAGATCGCTGACGACTGCGCCTGGACGGAGCGCCGGCGAAGCGCTCGTAGGCATCTGGCCACAGGACTTTACGGTTCAGCAACCGGGGTCATGGCAATATATGCCCGGACAGCGTCGAGTTCGAAAGCTGCCTAATGTGCAGTTCGATACGCCGAATTTCCTCATGTCGGGGTTAACCCAGTTCGACGAGGCATATGGGTTCTTTGGCTCGCCCGAACAATATAATTGGAAGCTTGTAGGGAAGAAGGAGATGTATATACCCTATAATACCAACAAGCTTTTTTCTGCAACGCCTGATGCGCTCATGACACCTAAAGTTCTCAATCCCGATTTTATCCGTTGGGAACTGCATCGTGTCTGGGAGGTTGAGGCCTCACTCAAAACCGGCTTTCGAAATGTGGTGCCCAAGCGAACGGTCTACATGGACGAAGATACCTGGGGCATTGTGCTTGCAGACCTCTGGGATTCACAAGGCAAGCTCTATCGCGGGGCCATCAACTATCCTGTAGTGAATTACGACCTGCCCGGCGTAGTGTTGCGACCTTTCATGTCAGTAGATTTCCAGCAGCAGGCTTACACGCTCGGTGAGCTCCTAAGCAAATACTTGCCCGTCACTCCAAAGCCTCGTTCTTTCTATTCCGCGGAAGCGTTGGTCCAAGACGCCCTGCGTTGAAAACTGGTCCTGGGCGGTCATCGCCGCTCAGCGCCAAAAATGCTAGGAGTAGACAATGAGTTCAATGAGTATGCGTGCCATTAGCTGGCTGAGCGTGTTGTGCATGATCGTAACCGCATGTCAGGTAAATGCGGGAAACGGCCGGCCCGCTGTCCTCGACAGCCCAGCTCGTGAAGTGATGCATCCTGCCGCGACGTTTCTTCTTGATGTGACGGCAGCAGGGGCGCGCCTGGTGGCGGTAGGCGAGTCAGGACGTATCATTTTGTCAGATGACCAGGGGAAGCATTGGCGCCAAGCGGAGGTTCCCACCAGCGTGTTATTGACCGCCGTTGAATTCGCCAATGAGAAAGTTGGATGGGCAGTCGGTCATTCTGGAATCGTGCTTCGGACTGACGATGGAGGAGAAAATTGGCATCGGCAGTTGGACGGTGTCCAGGCAGCGCAGCTGGTTTATGACGCCGTAGCTAAATCGCGCCTGTTGGAGCCAACGCATACCAAAGGTATGAGTATTGGACAAGCAAAGCGGTTAATCGATGATGGTCCAGATAAGCCTCTACTTGCTATTAAAGTGGAAGATGCTAACCGAGTAACAGTCGTGGGCGCTTTTGGATTTGCGTTTCGCACTGTAGATGGGGGTGAGCAATGGTTCCCCTTGGAGAGCCAGCTCAACAACCCAATGGGCCTCCATTATTACGGCATAGCGAAAGCTTCCGCAGGCTTAGTGCTGGTCGGTGAGCAGGGCATCGTTCAGTACCAAAAAGGAAGCAATGAATTTGTAGCGAGTGCACCCGCTGATGGAACGCTTTTCGGGGTTTTATCACTTGACGAACACGTACTAATTGCGTACGGGTTACGTGGCAAGTTGGTGCGAAGTGCTAATGGTGGGCAGACTTGGAATAGTGTGCAAAGCGGCGTTGAAGCGTCAATTCAAGCAGGAACTATTCTGTCCAATGGCGCTGTTTTGCTAGTGGCTGAAAACGGCCGGATGATTGCGAGTAAAGATCAAGGACATACCTTCACGGTGTTACCGGCCCTCATTCAGCCTACAGCTGACATCGTTTCTGTTTCCGAAAAAAGCATTATGTCGGTTGGACCGCACGGCGCCCAAACCGTTCCTGTGCCCTGAGATATGACACTATGAAAATCAATATTGATTCGGCAACGAAACGCTCCGATTTTGACCCCGCCGGCGGAACGGTGCTTGAGCGTGTTTTGTTCAATAATCGATTGCTTGTGGTGCTAGTGTGTAGCATCGTATCGATCCTTTTAGGATGGAGTGCGCGCGCTGTAGACATCAACGCAAGCTTCAAGGCGGTCATCCCTATCGACCATCCTTATATCCAGAATTACCTCAATAATGAGGCTGATCTTCAGGGGTTGGGTAATACCTTCAGAGTAGTGGTTTCTACAGAAGGCGGGACAATTTTAGATGCTGAATACTTGGAGACGTTACGAAAAATAAATGATGAAATCCTCACCATCCCTGGAGTTGAACGCCCTTTCCTGCAGTCCCTCTGGACCCGCAGTACACGTTGGCTGATGGTTACTGAGCTGGGGATAGATGGCGGCCCTGTCATGCCCGATACATTTGACGGCAGCGCCACAAGTCTCGAGGAACTAAGACTTAATATTCTCCGTTCGGGTGAGATTGGGAAGTTGGTAGCCGCTGATTTCCAATCTAGCGCCATCGTGGTCCCGCTATTGGAGTACGACGCCCAAGCCCAGGAAGCACTTCACTATGGAGATCTCTCTAAGCGATTGGAGGCGATCAGGAAGAAATATGAGGGAAATGGCATTACCATCCACATCGTCGGGTTCGCAAAAGTTGTGGGCGATTTAATTGACGGTCTGAATCAGGTTCTCATGTTTTTTGCTATTGCTGTTGCGATTGCCGCAGCAATGGTATTTTGGTTCACCCGTTGCCTTCGCAGCACCGTGTTGGTTGTCACGTGCTCCGTGGTTGCGGTCATCTGGCAACTTGGAATCCTCCCGCTGATAGGTTTTCATTTGGACCCCTACTCAATTTTGGTGCCGTTCCTCATTTTTGCGATCGGCATGAGTCACGGCGCGCAGAAAATGAATGGGGTTATGCAAGATATTGGTCGAGGTATGCATCGTCTCCATGCCGCGCGCAACACCTTTCGCCGCTTGTTCTTGGCAGGCTTCACCGCGCTGGTTTGTGATGCGGTAGGTTTCGCTGTGTTGTTCATGGTCAATATACAGGCGATCCGAGAGCTGGCCATCGCTGCAAGCATCGGCGTGGCGATTCTAATTTTTACTAACCTCATTTTGCTCCCGATATTGCTCACCTTCACTGGTGTTAATGCTCGTGCCGCTCAACGCGCCCTTCTCCAGGAAAGCGGCGCCCTAGAAGGGACTCAGCAACGTCAATCAATATGGCACCTGTTAGCACGGTTTACCGAGCGGCGATGGGCAGCGGGATCAATCATCACCGCCCTCATGCTTGCCATCGGAGGGCTGTTGGTTGCGTCAAAACTACAAATAGGTGATTTGGATGCGGGGGCTCCAGAGCTACGTGCAGACTCTCGATACAATATCGACAACGCTTATTTGACCAGCCATTACGCGACCAGTACTGATGTATTGGCAATCATGGTCAAAACGCCGCCAGACATGTGCGTGAACTACGAAACTCTGGTCAAGGTTCGTGATTTACAGATGCTGCTTGGACAACTGAGCGGGGTCGAGGCAACCAAATCCTTCGCAGATTTGGCCAGACAAATGACGTCTGCCTATAGCGAAGGCAGCTTCAAGTGGTCTGAAATCTTGCCCAACCAGGCGGCGTTAAACTCCCTCATCGGGCAAACTCCGCGTGGTCTGCTCAACACCAACTGTGATCTGCTCACCATGTACGCGTACCTCAAGGATCACAAGGCAGAAACGCTCCAGCAAGCCGTTGAGGTTATTGAGAATTTCGCCAGAGCCAATGACAGCGAACAGGCCAAATTCCTTCTCGCAGCGGGGAACGCGGGTATCGAGGCAGCGACGAATCAAGTCGTCAAGCATAATAATTATTTGATGCTTGGAGGGGTTTACATTGTGGTAATCATCCTTGCGTGGGTTGCCTTCCGCTCATGGAGAGTGGTTATTGTAGCAGTCGTACCTCTGATCTTGACCAGCATTCTTGCTGAAGCGCTGATGGTATGGTTGGGAATTGGTTTAAAGGTTTCGACTCTTCCGGTCACGGCCTTGGGAGTTGGAATAGGTATAGATTATGCGCTTTATATTTTGAGCGTGATGCTAGCCTGGATGCGCTTGGGTATTTCAGTGCGCGAGGCTTATTACCGCTCGCTCTTGTTCGTTGGGCGAGTAGTAATGCTTACCGGTATGACTCTTGCGGCAGGTGTCGCCATGTGGGCATTCTCCCCAATCAAATTTCAAGCGGATATGGGGCTGCTCTTGGCTTTCATGTTTCTGGTGAACATGTTTGGCGCACTGGTTCTGTTGCCGGCCTTGGCGAGTTTTCTCCTGAAGCCGCAATATTTGGCCAGCCATCACGACGCGCCCGTTTTGTCCGTCAACCAGAGCGAACAGCTGCAACCTGCAGGAGTCGGTGTAGGCGGAACGCCTTTGGGATCTAAATGCGTCTGAGCACCGATGCCCAGCAATGCCGCAGGGTCGCGGCTTTTGCTAAGCACAATGGATTTATGAGAACGGAAGCTGTAGGTAGTTTCTGCGTAAGCGTCCGGCGAACTCACCTTCTGAGCTCCAGCGTTTAGGGCGATGGTGTCCGCGTATTTTTAAGCGGACGCGATCACCCTTATCGTCTGGATTTCCATGCGCCAACGAAGCTCCTATCCGAAACCATTCAAAGCCCAGGTCGTCCAGGAATGCCTGCAACCTGGCGCAACCGGGTACAGTGTCGCCATCAACCACGGCATCAATGCCAACGTCATCCGCAAATGGCTGCCGCTCTATCGAGATCAGCCTGCAATGTCTTCATTTCCGGCATTCGTCCCGCTAAACGCCGCACCTGAACGGCCAGTCGTAGCGTCAATGATCATCGTGCGCATGCATGGCCAAGGTGCGCGGGACTCGCTACAACACCGGCGACGGCATCCGATGGCCTTGGACGTGGGCGCGGTTGCCCATAGCAACTGGTCGGGTTGTCACGCGGTGTCTTACGACCTCAACGCCCAGGCCATGGGCGACCTGAGCCGGCTCAATCAGCAGAAGAACTATTACCACCTAGGGGTGGTGGTCAACGCCGACGGACAACGCTTCGTAGGCGAAGGAGAAGACTTTCGCAACTACACATACTCGGGCATGGGCGCGAAGGTCATGGAACAATCGGGTGGCATCGCCTAGCACATCTTCGACCAGCACAGCCATGATCTGCTGCCGGATGAATACCGCGGGCGCAACGTCACCCTGGTGCAGGCCGACACGCTCGAAGCGCTGGCCGCGCAATTGGACGGCGTGAATGCCCCGGCCCTGCTCGAAACCCTCAAGTCCTACAACGCGTCCGTGCGCGAGGATGTGCCCTTCAACCCGGCGATCCGCGATGCCCGTTCGACGTGGGGCCTGGAGCTTCCCAAATCGAACTGGGCCAACCCGCTCACGTGCCCGCCCTTCGTTGCCTACGGCGTGACCTGAGGCATCACTTTTACCTTCGGTGGGCTGAAGATCAACAGCCAGGCCCAGGTGCTGGACGAAGAGGATCAGCCAATCGCCGGCCTGTACGCGGCGGGCGAGCTGGTGGGCAACCTTTACTACGTCAAGTACGCGGGCGGCGCCGGGCTGATGTCTGGCTCGGTCATGGGCCGCATCGCCGGTAGTCGAGGCCGCCGCGACGCGCACTGCGTAGAGAACGATCACCAGCTCTTCTCGGGCCGCTCACCGACCCGAGTTCCCGTTAGAGGTAGGTGACCCCACGGTTCGCTCATTCTGGAACGCGCTGACCCATCTGCCGGTCGGGCGCAAGTTGCTTTGCGGCTTCGGCCTGTTCTGCGTGTTGTCCCTGGGGCCGGTGGGCATTGCCTTTGAGGCGGCCGAAGAACTGCTGGAGGGCAATTGCCAGAGCCCGGGTTTAGCGGACCTCAACCTACTGTTACTCGAAGCGCGGCGGATGGAGAAAGTAGACATCCAACCTCGTGCAGGATGTGTTGCGTGAACGCTTACGTTATAACCGCACCACCATCAACCAGATGAACGCAGCATGTTGTCTGCACGGTCTAGCGTTAACTAACGTTTCAGGGGCTAAGGACGAAGCAGGAACTCGCTGACTGCATGACGGGCCGTGGCCGACTCATCTAGCACTAAGTGGCCCGCCTGCCCAACCACCTTCACTTCGCTCTGAGGGATCAACTGATGCCAGAATTCTGCTTGGCCTACTGGTAAAATCCTGTCTTCTTTTCCCCAGATGATTAAGGTAGGGATTTGAATGGATTGCAAGACCGAAGGCATGTCGGGGTTGATCATTTTGCCGCCGTGCATGAAGCGCTCCGACGCCTCTGCTTCCTGCCTGCGCATGGCAGCGAATTGAGCATCTTCGCCCTCCGGTAGGTAGGGAGTCAGGTGACAGGTGTCATGCACAAGAAACGCTGGTATCTGATCCGGACTGACCTTGCTCAGATCCGTCGCGGGAAATCTCTCTACTTGGAGACCGGCGGGGCACGCGAGCACCAGTCGTTTAACGCGATTGCTGTGCCGTGCAGCGAACTCAGCTGCAAGAAACCCCCCCAGCGAAGTGCCTACCAGATTAACCTGATCGAAACCAAGCAGATCGAACAATCTTTCGTAATGATCGACGTAGCCCTGCATCGATGTGATTCGCGGATTGACGGAAGAAGCTCCGAAGCCTGGGTGGTACGGCAAGTAGCTTGAGAAATCAGCAGGCCATAGTTCAGCAAAGCTAATGCCGTGCCAAGTTCCCGCTCCGTGAAAATAGACTAATGGATCGCCGGAACCAGCGTGGTAGACAACCGTGCTTGTACCGTCCACTTGCCATATTTGTTGTGTGTAATTTCCGTGATCTACTCGCCGATCACCGGTGGGAAAGTGAATCATAGTGGGGCTCCCTTTGATGGCGCTTAGTACCTACCTGAGCGGCGCCTGAGCGCTATAGAGGCTGCCCGGCGCCTGTAGATGAATGTCTTGAGCTCTATTTTTCACTCATTGATTTGGCGAGATACGCGGCCAGTGCATCTAATTCACCGTCACTTATTTCAACTTTACGGAAGAACGGCATGATAGAGACGCCGTTGCGCACAAAGTATTCGACCATTTCAGGTGAGAGATCCGAGCGCTCTTCAAGACTGGCGGGGAGTGTTCCTTTATAGCGAGCATCCAAAGCCATAGTTCCCGCATAGGCATCGCCTGGAGCGTGACAAGCTGCGCACCATTGCTCATAAACTTTCTTGCCATCGATATCGCTAGCTGATCCACAAGCCGCCCACGTGCTCAATACGAAAATTGCTACTGCGCTACGAAGCCGTTTCATCGCTTGGCTCCTCGGCGAAGATCTTGTGGCCAAATACCGTAACGTCCCGGAGAGATGATGCCGTTAGGGTCGACCGCATCTTTCAACGTTTCGTGGAAGCGTAGCAACATATTGTTGTTGAATGAGTAAGTGTCCATGACATCGTTCTGAAAGGCGGTAGCAGTTCGGTACTCTCCCCAGCCATGCTCGGCCGCAATCTTGATCAAGGCGCGAAACGCTTCCCGGGTCTGCTTGTTTTTTTCCGGATCTTTAGAGATCCAGAAGGGGATGATGAACACAAAGCATCGCTCCCAGCAGGGAACAGGAACATTGAGGGCGAATGCGAAAGGCACTCCAAGTTTGCGAGCCGCCGTGCCCAACACCTCGTTAATCTTAATGATCGTTTCTCCATCACGCGGAATTATTGGAGAGAACCAGGCATGGCCGTCAGAAGGGGGGGTCGGATTCCAATGGGATCGTGCACCGATCGAAAATGCTCGCATGTTGGGTATGCCGAACTGTGCGGGATACTGAACAGTCTTTTTCTGTTCCTCCGTGAGGGGCAGATTGTAGTATTCTGTCTCTTCGAACGTGGCACTCGGTACTGTCTTGCGGAACCGTTCCTGTACATACTCCCACTGGGCACGAATAACTTTTTCCGGGCCGTAGAAGCTAAACGCACCGTTCCAGAAGGGGATGCGATTTTTTTTGCCGTAATTTTCGTATTCTTCGGGTTTCGCGCCGCGATCTGCCAAGGCTTTATACTCGGCATCACGCGCCACTGGACCGTGGAGTAGGAAATCGTGTAGGCCAGCCAAGCTAGGTGAGCCGAGCAAAGGGCTGTTGATATCGGGGAAGCCCGTGTAAATTTTCTGATTCTCCAACTCGGTCATCAGATCCACTAAGGGGATTAAGTCACGATAGTTGGAGAGGTGCACGGTACCCTTCAGAAACGCCTCTGGTTCAGGCATTAGCCAAAAACCCATTTTGGTTACAATTCCAAAGTTGGATTGGCTAAAAATGCCGTCGACGTATGGACCGAACCCTGTCTTGTACATTTGCCATGTTTCTGCCCCCGGCATCGCGCCCATGCCGGTCCGCATGATCTCGCCATTTGCCAACACCACTTCCATTCCACAATGGGCGTCGAAGTGGTTGCGAAAATTGGCCGCCGTGTAGCCAGCGCCTCTGTCAATAGCGTTCCCTAGCACACTGCCCCAGCCGGGATCGGGTACATCCATCCACAATTTTATTTTTTTGTCCTGTAAATATCGGTAAAGATCAAAGTAACTCACGCCTGGTTCAACTACGCAATAAGCTTGCTTTTCATTGACCTCGAGGATCCGATTCATTCGCTTCAGGTCCAACACGACGGATCCTGAGTAAGTGGGCGCGGACCCCCCATATCCCAGATTTTTGCCCGTGGAGATCGGGTACATCGAGACTTTGTACTGGTTGGCGATGCGCATCAATTGTTGAACTTCTTCGGTGTTCCCTGGAGCAACGGCGGCGGATGCGCGAATCTCCTCAGGCTCCCCCCAGTAAGGGGAATAGGCATCGCGGTAAAGATCAAGGTCCTCTGCGCTGCTGAAGACCCATTTATCTCCTACTACCTTGCTAAATTGACGTAGCACCTCGGCAAAATCTTCTGTCGTGAGTCCGGTTGGAGTGGGCATAATCATTCCTCATTAAAGCGGTCAGTGATGTCTCAGGCGACGAGCGGGGCAATGACCCAACTCACCAGCGGGCCATTTAACAAGCTGGGTTCGGCTGCTGTTGAGAAAGTTCGGTGCGGTTGACACCCGTGGTTAGTACGCGCCCAGGAACATGTTCCGGCAACTCCAGCCATACGCTCGCTCCAGTCAGCTCCTTGAAGTAGTTCGCTCAGAGGGTGGTGCAAGTGATTATTGGCTTCGATGTGATGAGCAACGTGATTGTTCTCTGTCGCCTCATGTGTGATTCGAAGCACGACCCTCATGCCGCGGTCCAGAGCGAGGCGCTCTAGGCAAAACAGAGGTTGGCGGGCGGTCATGCCGGCAATGATCGAAGGTTTTTGCCGCCATTGTGGGTCAAGCTGCGAGAACCACAGGTCGGTAATGTCTCCATCGATCAGATGGTGCGGCAAGCCGCGGCGTGCGGCCTCCATACCAAAGCGACGGCTGGCTTCGAACCGCTCATCAACGATCACCAGCTCTGGTACAGAGGGCGCCAGTGAGCCTAGGCCAGCTGCGATTGCCTTGACGTTGAGGCCGGCAACTACACCGCCGGCGAGACCAATTTTGAGAAGATCGCGACGCTTCATCCGAGTTCCCATTCTTCGATATTATCGATGCAAGTTTTCAGCACGAACAATCGCTGCAAGGACTG
Organism: Pseudomonas putida; assembly: GCF_026625125.1. Classification (NCBI taxonomy): domain Bacteria; kingdom Pseudomonadati; phylum Pseudomonadota; class Gammaproteobacteria; order Pseudomonadales; family Pseudomonadaceae; genus Pseudomonas; species Pseudomonas putida. The sequence continues at coordinate 1,363,915 of NZ_CP113097.1, forward strand.
ACTGCAAGTTGCCTGCGGAAGGGTGCAGTGAGAATAGCGATATGTCATAGAATTCTGCTCATTCGATTATTGGATAGCCGCGGCGACGAGTGCACGCGGGCCAGGCGAGATGTTGTAATGAAGACAGAGTAATTGTGATTGAGATGGGGCGAGCTACACCTGTCGAAAGATAGGGCTGGACTGACCAACGTGCGCCATTGCTTCCCTAGCGCTTCGCTATCTTTGGGTAGGTCTCATTAGTGGCCGTTAAGGAGTAAATCCCATTAGGAGCGTCCTGCGTTTCGGAGCACCCGCCTTTCCGGACAGTTCGGCGCTACTAAAAAAATCAATTGAGCGGGGTTACAGATGGCAACAGGTAAGCGTGTATTAATAGTTGGTGCAGGACCCACAGGTTTGATCGCAGCACTTGGGTTGGCTCGTCAAGGTGTACAAGTTACAGTTATTGACAAGGCACCTGAAGTTTCGCGCTGGCCGAGGGCGATGGTTTACTTGTCCTCAACATTAAAAGTCTTGGATGAGCTCGGTTTACTTGCCGCAGCCCACGATGTAGCAGCAACCGGTTATGAGTATAATATTCGCTTTGGCCTGACTGGCACTATCGGGCGACTAAATTTTCGCGACGTCGAAGATCTGACACCGTATGCCTATAATTTACATTTCGGCCAGGATGTTTTGGCTGAAATTGTCCTGAAGGAATTCTTGAAGCTTCCCGGCGCTCAAGTGCGTTGGAACGTGGCGTTCGAAAATGTAGTTAAAAATGATAGCTCTGTTGTAGTTTCTGTAGTAACGGCGGAAGGGCCCAGCATTTTAGAGGCTGATTGGTTAATTGCCGCAGATGGCGCGCGTTCTAGCGTTCGTAAAAACCTGGGGATTGATTTCGAAGGTTTTACTTGGGACGATGTGTTCATGGCGACCAACGTCATTTACGATTTCGACAAACATGGTTATGCCCCATCGACCATGCTGGCCCATGCTGACGATTGGGCGGTGATCGCGAAGATCGACAATCACCATCAATGGCGAATCGCCTACGGGGAAGCAGCCTCCTTATCCGAGGACGAGCGGCTCGCTCGGATCCCGGAGCGTATCAAACAGTTCTTGCCGGACCCTTTGCAGCCTTTTGAATTACTGATGGCGAATGCGTACAGTGTCCATCAGAGAAGTGCTGCTACCTATCGGCTGGGTCGAATACTACTTGCCGGTGATGCTGCCCATGCTACCAACCCCATAGGGGGCCTTGGTTTCACCAGCGGGATTCAAGACGCCGATCAATTGATCAAATGCCTGGGCGGATGCATCAATGGAGTATTTTCGGTAGATGCTCTGGACTGGTATGCCTATGAGCGTCGGCGCTGCTTCCTGGAAATTGCAAATCCCACAGCCATTGAATTCAAGCGCCGGACACAAGAGAAAAATCCGGTAAAACGCCTGCAGGATGAAGAAAATTTTCTCGCATTGATGGGCAATCGCGAACAGCGCCGACGAGCGATGACATCTATCTTCAGTTTGGCGGGCCGCGATTATTGTCCTGAATGGAGAGAGCTCTATTTGAAAGCAGATGAATCAGGAGCCTCGCCAAACCTTGGTGCACATGGGGGCATTATGATCTCAGAAGAGTGATCGACGCCCCCTCCGTGGTCCGGAGGGGGCTTTCGGGCCGGCATGCTCAACGTAGAATGCCCAACTGACGAGCTCGATCTGCGGCTTGGGTGCGGCGGCGAACACCTATCTTGTCGTAGATTTGCTGCAAGTACCATTTGACTGAACCTTCGGTCATCCCCAGTTTGACTCCTATTTCCCGATTGAGCAGCCCCTTGTCGACCATTTCCAGAATATCGATCTCGCGGCTGTTAAGGGCTCCGAGGATCGGAAACGGCTGGCTTGTATCGAGGCTTGACTTGCTTGCCGAATTTTCTGAGGGTCGCATACACCGCAATAAATGGGTGGCGAACGTGTCGGCAGGCTCGTTTGCGATGACTGCATTCTTCAGTTGTTCATGCAATAGTCCTGCTAACCAAGGACCTTCATCGAGGAAGACTCGGATGAACTGACGGGGCGCAGCTTGGAGCATCGTACGCCGTAACATGCGTTGAGCAGCTCGGTGGTCACCAGAAAGCACGGAGAGATGCGTAATTATCAGCCCCCAGCGGATCATATTCCTGAGCACATCGACGTGCTCAAGATACCGGTGCCAGAGCTTCGCTAGGCTCAGCGCTTCAGGTAGCCTATCTTCGGCTTGGGCAACCCTGATCCAGGCCATGGCTCGCGCCTCATCACGGGTACTTGCATGCGTTGACGGAGAGACTTCGCTAACAGAGCACTTGAGCCCGTTGCGGCGACCTAATCTGATGACCTCATCAATGTCACCACTGCGCAATAACCATTTCAGGCGTTCGGCTAATGTGAATAATCGCAGGCGTTCGAACTTGTGTTCAGTTGCAAAAATATCTGCGTCATCGAGCGTCGCGAACGCAGTGGCTTGATCGCCCCCGATCATGGCAAGCCTCGCCTTGGTCAACCACCCTGCAATGGCTTGATCCACGAAGCCGATAAAAGTTGCCGCCGGGAGGTAACGCGTAATTAAATCTTGGGCTTGGGGCAGATCATCACGCTCGTAGTGGATTTTCGCCAAAAGGACAGCCACCATTGCTGCCAACGGCGAACGCTCGCCCGCCAAATGCTCTGCCGTTTTAAGAGCAGTGTTGAGTGCCTGGATTGCAGCATTTATTCGACCAACCATAAGCCGCGAAGGGGCCACAGCGGCACTGTGGAACACCTGGCCAAGTTCATTGGGCAAGCGTTTTAGATGCTCTGTGGCCAGAGTATTCAGTCGTTCAACATCGCCAAGCTTGTAATGCTCTCGTTGAGCGGTCACAAGCGCGGTGTACAGGCTCGCTCGAACCACAGGGTGGGCGTCTTCGTAGTCGTCAAGCAGGGCTTGAGCCCGTACCTGCACCGTCGTAAGGTCATCCCTCAAAAGTGCTAGCATCAGCTCACGGTGCTCAAGCAAATGACTGAGCGAACGGAGCTTCTGTTCCGGAAGTGATTTGTCTTGCTTCAACTGCTGTATGCACCGACGGCTGGTTTCCATCAGTTCAGAGCACGTCTCGAATTGCCAAAGCATTTCGAGCTGCCATACCTGAGCAAGGAGTATGGAGGGGAACTGCCCGACAACCTCTCTCGGCAAGCGATCTACCATTTGCCATGCCCGTTCCTGAGTGGCGAAAATGTCCTGACAGTGGGTGTCCATGATTTCCGCTGCGCGCTGCACTTGTTGAGCCGCGAAGGCCTGACTAAAAGCCTCCAGGTGATTGCCTTGCTCCGTAAACCAATTGCTGGCACGTTCATGTAGGGCTAGTTGCAAGCTTGCGTCTTGGTCGCGCAGCTCCTTGCGCAGGAACTCTGCAAATAATGGGTGGTAGCGATACCAATAATTCTGGTCATCTATAGGGGTCATAAACAGACCCAAGCTTTCGCACTCTCGTATTAGCTCATGACTATGATGCGAACCGGTGAGGAGATCGCAAAGTGGGGGGCAGAATTGATCTACGACCGACGTGTGAAGCAAGAACCTTTTGATGGTTGCCGGCTGCCGGTTAAATACATCCTGCAGGAAAAATTCAGCGAACTGACGTCTGTCCCCTGAGATATGGTCGAGGTGTTGGAGCAACTCTGGATCTCGACGTAATTGAACTGCACTCAAGACTAGACCACCAGCCCAACCTTCAAGCCGTTTTCTCAAACTTTCGATCTGCAGAGGATCGATAGTACGAATGCCATGCATTTCGAGGATAGCACTGGTCTCCCCGTCGCTTAAGCTGAGATCCCGGACGCCAATATCAACCACTTTACCGTGCATCCGAAGTCTTGCAACGGACAGACAAGGTTCACCACGGAAGCTTAGAGAAATCTGGAGGTTGACAGGCGCTTTTTCTACCAGCATTGAGAGCAGTCGAACCGAATCACTTCCTGACAGGTGATGAACGTCATCGAGAATGAGAAAAATAGGTTGGTCGAGATAATTATCCAGCAAGCCGAGCAGGGCGTTGAGGCATTCGGTTAGACCTCCCCCATGCAAGCGAGCGTCCTTATGCGGGACTGTACGGCCTTGAGCCGCTTGCTCAATCATGGTTTTGAGGTACATCGTGAAAACGTCGAGTTCCCGGTCTGAGTGATCTATCGTCAGCCAAGCGACGCGCCTGCCTTGCCTCTGGAGAGAATCTCGATACTGGGCGAGTACGCATGTCCTGCCATAGCCAGGCGCGGACTGCAGCACAATGAGCGGGACGTTGCTTGATTCGACCAGACGCTGCAGTAGCTGCGGTCGGGCAATGAGTTGTGTCAGTCTGGGAGGATGCAACTTAGAGCTAAGCAATGTTGCATCGAGCTTTTCCAGATTTACCCGATGGGGCATAGGGTTATCACTGCGCATTGCGGCACGCCTCCAAAAGTACGGGTCGATGTCTTCGACCTCTTGTTTGAATTTTTCGCATAGCGGGTTTTGCTGGTGTACGTCGCTTCGATCCTAGCATGCTGGTCGTGTGCTAGTGCTCATTGACGCTTCTGCCGAGGAGGCTTGTGCAGGGCCACTATATCGTTGACGGGATCTCCCTCGAATGGATAGAGACTACGGACCATTGGGTCGTGCCCTGGGATGATGTGGTCGGCCGAATCGGCGAGAGCTGATAATGTCTGATATCCCTTCAGCATTTCACCCACATGAAGTACGACTGGGAAGGGCGATTCTTCCTCCATATTGTCGTAGTAATGGCTGGCGTCCGATGCCAAGACCACCCAGCCCCGCGAGGTATGGACCCGCACTGCCTGTAGGCCTTGAGTATGGCCACCGATATGAATCAGCTGAATACCAGGTGCCAGTGATGCGTTCCCTTGATGGAAAACCACACGCTGCTGATACACTCCCCGTACGATATTGATCACATCACTCACACTAAATGGCTGACGCAGTGGGCTGTAACGCATGTATCGGCCGGTGGCGTAATGCATCTCTGATTCTTGAAGGTGGAATTGTGCGCTTGGGAGTAAATCAACGTTGCCGGCATGGTCGTAATGCATGTGGGTAAGGATGACGTCACCGACGTCCTCGGGTCGTAGGCCAAGCAGCCGTAGCGCTTGGATCGGACAGCGGAGGAGGGTTCGACCGCGGCTATCTGCTGCCGATTGGTTGAAGCCCGTGTCGACCAGATAATGTTCATTTTCTTTACGGATCAGCCAGACGAAGTAGTCCATCGGCATCGGGCCGTCATGCGGGTCAGGAACCATGAAATTATTGCGTCGTAAGCGCTCGTGTGTTGCATAGCGGATAGCGAAGACTTCGTACTCGGGCATAGGCTGCATTACTTGACCTCTACCTTGATCGCGAGCTGGATGGCCTGCATCGCGTCTTGGTGATTAAACGGAATCGTGAGTCGTGCATGTCAGCGTGGGCCGGGCAGTGGGCCGGTGGCAAAATACGCTCTCGTCTGTAGCGCTCACCCGCTGCTATCTCCGAACCAGCGGGTGAGAATGAGGCCGCTGCTCTCAGCGGTTTTCTGCTTCCCACGCAATGATCGCTTCGCTAGCGACGCGGAATGCTGCCAAGGCGAGTGGAACCCCGCAATAAATAGCAGCTTGCATCAGCACTGCCCGAATTTCTTCTTTCGTAACCCCGTTGGTCAGCGCACCTTTAACATGCACTGACAGTTCGTGATGTTGGCTCATCGCTGTCAACGCTGAAAGGTTGACGATGCTGCGGGTCTTGAATGAGAGGGTGTTGTCACCCCACACTTCACCCCAGCAGTATCGTGTCACAAGCTCTTGCATGGGCTTGTTGAAATCATCTGCATGGGCCCAAGACTTCTCAACATGTGCTGCACCTAGCACGGCCTTACGATTGGCAAAGCCTTTCTCGAAATTTTCGCTACTCACAGTCATTACTCCTAAAGGTCAGGCTTTAGTAACTATCGGCAGTTCAACGCCGGCCCATTGCTCCAGCACGCAGATCATGCGAGTGTAATCTGCATCGTCACCGTAGGTGGCACGTGTCATGTTGAGCATCTGACGCACGGCATTTCCGACTGGCATTGGAATACCCATGGCTTCGGCTTCGTCCAGACAAAGGCGTGTGTCTTTTAGGGAGAGAGCGGTAGTGAAGCCGAAGTCGAATGTGCGCGGGAGCACTGCCCTAGGAAGCTTGTCCACTGTAGCACTGTTACGACCACTTCCTGCATTGAGCACATCGAGCATCACCTCTGGAGCCAATCCCGCTTTTACGCCCATGACCATTGCTTCGGAAGAAACTGCAAGGGCTGTTACTGAGACAAGGTTGTTGACGAGTTTCATGGTTTGACCCAGTCCAGCACCGTCGCCGCAGTAAATCGCTTTTCCAATACATTGAAGCATTGGCGCTACCTCGTCGAATGCGGCACTGGGGCCTGAGGCCATCAAAGCCAATGTGCCTTTAGTCGCACCTGCAGCGCCACCGCTCACCGGACAATCCAGAGCTATAATGCTACGGGCGATCAGTTCTCTGGCGACAAGCTTCGCGACCCGAGGCCCGGTGGTCGACAGGTCAATATAGATACGGACTTTTTTCCCCGTAGCTATACCACCTTCTCCCAAGGCGACTTTTTGAACGATCTCGGGAGTAGGTAGGCTTACAAAAACGACCTCTGCCGTATCTGCTACTTCCGCCACCGATGTGGCCTGCCGCGCCCCAAGTACTGCAAGGCGATCTGCCGCAGCGCGGTTCAGGTCAAAGACTGTTAGTGGGAAACCTGCCTGAGCCAGGCGAGTCGCCATCGGCTCACCCATAGTGCCCAGTCCGATAAATCCAATGTTCATTATCAATACTCTCTTATCGCGTTGTGCAAGCACGGCTCTGTTTTTTGGCTTCATCGCAGCACAGGTCGCAAGGGGCTTGGAGGGGAGTCAGAAAAAAAGCGAATTAGGACCCAGTAACAGTTCTGGCGTTAGCGGGGGTTCTCGTGCTCCGTCGTTAGGTGCAACGCACGCTGAAGCAATGCTCTGCTCGCCATGATTTCGTCGTCGCAAATCTCATGCGACCGGCCGGGATATACCCTGAACTCTGTATCTGCGCCTAAGGCTTTGAACACATTCAGGGTTTCTTTCGTGCGCTCAACGGGTACCCACGGGTCCTGATCTCCGTTGCTCAAGAAAACACGCATTCCCTCTAGACAGCCTGCAGGCTGCCATTGCATTCCATCGGGTCCGATCAGCCCGCCGGTGTAAGCCACAAGCGCAGCAAATGGCTGGTGCTTCCTAAATACGTACTCACATGCTAGGCATGCGCCTTGGGAAAAGCCGACGATTGCGATGCGATCATTGGGAATGCCGCTGGCATTGAGTTCACTTATCAGACGATCCAACCTTTCCAGTGAATAGCCCAAGCTTGGTTCATTGTGGGCAACGGGCTCCATGAACGGGTAGGGATACCAAGAGTTGTCTGCGGCATCCACGGCCACAATAGGCATTTGTGGCAAATCCAGCCGTTTGGCAACATCTAGCATGTCGCGTGATGACTGACTACGACCATGGATTAGCACCGCGACTGGACCATCGGCTTCAAGAGCAGGTCCTGTGTGCTGACTGGGTATTCTCATGTGGGGGTTGGTGATCATTTATGACACCTCACTCAATATTTCAGGGGTTCTAGGTAGGCGATGATTTCTTCGGCCCTAGGTCCTAACTGAGGTGGGATCTGGATGGATTTTCCGAGCGACTCAAAAGGCTCGTCTACTGTGAATCCAGTGGGTTTTGATACGGTTGCCTCAAAGAGGGCTCCACTGGGTGTGCGGACATACACGGAATCAAAATACCCACGGTCTTTGCGTTCGGAAACATCTGTGTAGCCAAGACCTTCCAGGTGCAACTTGACGTTACGTTGTACATCTAGGTCTGTGACCTCGAATGCACAATGATGCACGGTGCCTTCACCGTATGCCCAGGAGCCTTGAGGCAGATTGGGCTCCAACTGATAATCGATAATGGTACCGCTTCCACCATTTCCTACTTCATAGCGTGTAAATGCTCCGTCAGTATGGGTATGTCTTCCATTCCAGCCGTAGTGCATAAATTCAGCAGAGTTTTCAAAATCACGGACTGAGACGGTGATGCCGTGGGTTCCGCGTATACCGAATCCCGCTGGAACGACCCCGTTTGAATAAGGTTTCCGATCATCGTCTGCGATGCCGACAAGTTCATAGCAGATTCCACAAGGGTGGGAGAAGTGAAGTAGCTTTTCGCCAAAGCGTTCTTGATATTCCGGTTTGAAACCGTGGGCTTCCAAGTGTTTTGCCCAAAACACAAGCGACGATTCCGGTACCGAAAGTGCGAGCGTTTTAATTTGTCCGCTGCCGGGCCTCCCCATGCGCCCTGATTGGCGCATAGGAAAGCACGTCACCAAAGTGCTTTCTTCACCGATATCGTTCCCGTAGTAAAAATGGTAGATCGGATCATTTCCATCATAAAGGCCAGTCTTTTTTACGCTCTTCAAGCCTAGGACTTTAGTGTGAAAATCATAATCGTCCTGAGCACCACCTACGTTTAGCGTGATGTGGTGATGTCGCAAGATATGGGGATTGAGCTCCATGTCTTCTCCTATGTCCTTCTGTCTGAGGGGATTGCTCGAGTGCACATTTACGGCCTGTCACCGGCCCAGGCATTAGCCAGTAATTCGGCAATCGCTCTAGGCTCAATGGCACGGGGATTCCAATAGGGAGATGCACACGCGATCTCGGTTGCCTTTGTGAGGTCATCTTTCTTCAACCCAAGCGCGGCAAGGCTGGTTGGGCCGCCGAGACTTTTCGCAAGGTCATACAATCCCCGCGGTGCGTCATCGACACCAAGCGCTGTCGCGATTCGCGCCATGGCCTCAGGGGCAGCCTCGGCGTTGTAGGCTGCCGCATGGGGCAGTACAGCAGTGTGGGTTTGAGCATGGGGAAGGTTGAAGCTCCCACCCAGCGTATGACATAGCTTGTGATGAATAGACATCCCAACTGCACCAAGGCACACCCCACATGCCCAGGCACCATAGAGCGCATCAGACCGCGCTTCACGGTCATGAGGGTTATCCACGATCCGAGGCAAGGCGCGGGCAATGGCTGCAATACCCTGTTCAGCGAGCATGGAAACGAGAGGGTTGGCATCTTTTGCGTAAAGCGCCTCAACTGCATGGGCGATTGCATTGAGGCCGCTGGTAACTGACATTTCAACTGGTAATCGCAACGTTAGATCGACGTCATACACAATGACTTCGGGGAGTACCTTCATAGTTTTCTGAGTGGTTTTGATACCGTTATCAGTTTGACCGATGATCGGTGTGGCTTCTGAGCCTGCATAAGTTGTTGGAATGACGATTTGAGGCGCATCGGTGTGTAGCGCTATGGCTTTGCCGAGGCCAATAGTGGATCCGCCACCTATGGCAACCACGCAGTCTGCCGCTGCTTGTTGAAATTCTTGCAGAGCGTCGAGCGTGATATCGGTAGGGGTGTGCATCGCTGCCTTTACGTACGTCCCAACCGCCAAATCGCCCAGTTGCGTGACCAATTGTGCAGCCTGCATTTGTTGCTCAGGCGTGCTGATAACGAGTGCGCGAGAACATCCAAGTGCGCGGATTTCAACTCCGACCTGACTTAAGGTGCCGAATCCAAATATCACTCGCCCAGGCAAAGCGTTGAAAACAAACGGTTGCATTCGTCCCTCCGGAGAAAAGTCAGCCGGCTCCCTCTATTCAGGAGCTTCGCATCAAGTTTCGTTTGGAGCTGAGAGGGGAAATGAATGCGCTTTCCAGTCAACGGTTAACCGCTGACAAACGCCGCTCCCGATTTTGGGTGCTCCCCTGTCCAGCTCCCGTGTTGCATGAATGTGACTGAAGATTCATGCCTTAGAGGCTGGTAATCACCTATCAAAAGATAGCGAGAAGCTGGGGGAGGAGGCTGATTCTGTGCGTAACACCGAAGCGGAGAATCATAATTGGGATCATGCGCGTGCCGCTTGAAAGCACGTTATGCATTGCTGTTACTTTGAAGGCATTATTTATAGAGGCATAAAAAGAGGGGGGCAGCCGCACGCTGCCACCCTAAAGGTGCATCGCGACGATGAATAACTATCCGATGACTTGGCTGTGCTGAAAATTAGGGGATGAGGTTCAAAGCGCCCTGCATGATTGATCGATGGCCAGGGAATGAGCAGAAGAACACATAGTCTGCTGATGGATCAATTTTTTTTGCGTCAAGCAAAACGGTACTTTCTTCCCCGCCTCCAAGCAGTGCTGTGTGAGCAAGCACACGTTCGTCGTTGGGTTTTAGATAACCATTATGAGAGCCAGCCGAAACTGCGTCGGCCGCCACTGCATCCAAATCTGATTTTTTAACGACCACGAGGTTGTGACCCATCGCCAGTCGGGGTAATTTACCCACGTGCTTTAAAGTAATCGCAAGCTCTGTACAGGACTTAGGAAGGTTTATCATTTTTGTGCTGTATTGCATTTGGTCATTACTGGTGATTACGACTTGGCATTCATTTGCGATAGCTCCCGTCGAGATCAACATGCCCAAGATTAGTGCATTGCGCATTCATGCGCCCTCTTACTTGATCGATTAATTTCACACTCTAGAGCTCGCTGTGTGCGAATACACCTTTCCTTCGATAGGCATTGATTCAACAGGTCAAGCGGTTAGTGAGTTAGCTCTGCTGTTATCCCTAGGAACTCCGAGGTGATAGGCTGACCGCACTAACACGGCTGGTACCCTGCTGGCTGGCGTACACAAGGGAGGTTGATTTGAAAGACCGGAATGATGAGCGGGCCCTGTCGCCCATCCGTGAGGCCCAGGCGCGAATGACACGAGACCGCATCGTCGAGGCAGCCTTTAGCGCGTTCTCACTGAAGGGCTATCAAGCTACCTCGGCAACCGAAATTGCCTCCGCCGCCGGCGTGAGCCGCGCTACTTTCTACCTGCATTTCACCACTAAAGCCGAGATCATTCTCGACGTTATTGAACGTAATCAGGCAGAGCTGTTCAGTCGCTATGCGCTTCTCGCTCGTGATTCCTGTGGAAGCGAAGACGACGTCTGCCAGTGGCTGATCGCTAGCATTGAGCGCTGGAAAGGTGAGAGTCTGCATTACCAGGCGATGGAGCAAGCGGTAGCTTCCGAGTCGAAAGTCGCCCAGCTTTGGATCCAGAGCATCACGCAAGCAGCGAGCCTGTTTACGCATGAATTCACACCTGATGCCACTGGTAGCCGTTTCACTGACAACCATCTGGCGGTCCTTGCGCTGATCATTCAGTTCGAGAGATCGATGTTTTTCTCAGTCGTCGGCGACCTGCTTGACATGGAGCCATATTGCCGAGCCCTGGCCCGGCAGTGGTGGGCGGTGCTTGCCCAGATCCGCGGCTGAGTGATAGGAAAGGAGATCTCCAAAATAGACACCTGTCTACTGAGTAGGCTATTGACAACCGAGATCGCCTAGCAGAACATGAATTCAATCCAAAACAACTCCAATCAGAGGATTAGTCATGTTCCAACGGAATGCGTGGTATGTCGCCTGTACGCCTGATGAGCTGGCCGAAAAGCCTCTCGGTAGACAGATTTGTGGTAAAAAAATGGTGTTTTTCCGCGGGAATGACGACCAAGTCTGTGCCTTAGAAGACTTCTGTCCTCACCGCGGCGCCCCCCTGTCTCTCGGCTATGTTGAAAATGGCAATCTGGTCTGCGGTTACCACGGTCTAGCGATGGGGTGCGATGGCCAGACTGTGTCTATGCCGGGTCAACGGGTCGGAGGCTTCCCTTGTATTCAAAAATTCGCGGCAATTGAACGTCATGGGTTCATCTGGGTATGGCCTGGGGATCAGTCATTAGCTAATCCCGACGAAATCCATCATTTGGAATGGGCAAACAGTGCTGACTGGGCCTATGGTGGTGGGCTCTACCACATTGCCTGCGATTACAGACTTATGATCGATAATCTCATGGACCTTACCCATGAGACGTATGTTCACGCCTCAAGCATCGGCCAGAAAGAAATTGATGAAGTGCCATGCAAGACCACCGTGAATGGGGATGAGGTGGTGACCGAGCGCCATATGTACAGTATCAGCGCTCCGCCCTTTTGGAAGATGGCACTGCGGGGGAATGATCTCGATGAAAATTCTCTAGTCGACCGATGGCAGATCTGCCGGTTTACACCGCCAAGTCATGTGTTGATTGAAGTCGGTGTGGCACTTGAAGGAAAGGGAGGCGTGAATGCCCTGCCCGAGCACAAGGCCTCGTCCATTGTAGTGGACTTCATTACGCCCGAGACCGAAACCTCTATTTGGTATTTCTGGGGTATGGCTCGAAACTTTAAACCCGAAGATCAAGATCTCACGGATACTATTCGAGAGGGGCAGGGTAAAATTTTCAGCGAAGATCTCGACATGCTCGAGCAGCAGCAGAAGAATCTTTTGCTTTATCCAGACAGAGCGTTGCTTAAGCTCAATATAGATTCAGGTGGCGTACAGTCCCGTCGCGTTATTGAGCGATTGCTTGCCCGCGAGTCAAATAAAATCTAAAAAAGTAATGTCGTTAACAGGTCGCGTGCATATTTGTCTGTAATATTCAGGCGGGTGTGGCTGTGATCGAATCGCAGGAGATCTGCCCGTGATTAGTGTCGAAATTATCGCCCGCAAGGCCGAAGCGCAAAATATCTACAGTTTCGAATTGGTGTCAGCCACTGGAGATAAACTACCGGCGTTCAGTGCGGGCTCACATATCGATGTGCATTTGCCTGGCGGTTTAGTCCGGCAATACTCGCTTTATAATAATGCGCAAGTTGACAAAAGTTACAAAATTGCCGTGTTGTTGGCACCCGACGGACGAGGTGGTTCGGCGGCAATGCATCAGTTGCAGGTCGGCCAGGTGATCAATGTGAGCCAACCCCGTAACTTATTTCCATTGTGCCATGAAGCAAAAAAGACATTGCTGTTCGCCGGCGGAATCGGCATCACGCCGATCCTGTGCATGGCAGAACGGCTTGCGCACATTAATGCTGATTTCGAGCTGCATTATTATAGCCGTTCCCGAGATCATGCCGCTTTTGCGGAGCAACTGGAACAGTGCTCGTTTGCCGAAAGGGTGCACCTGTATTTTGATTCCGAGCCTGCCACCAAACCCGACTTGGCCGATAAGCTTGCGAACCCTTCTATGGAGCATCATCTCTTCGTATGCGGTCCTACAGGTTTCATGAACTATGTGTTGGGCACAGCTGCCGACGCCGGTTGGGCGGATCATCAGCTTCACCGGGAGTACTTCGCTAACGAAGCGGGCTCAGCGGACGGTAATCAAGCCTTTGACGTAACCATTGCCAGTACCCAGGAAGTCCTGCACGTACCTGCGGATAAGAGTATTTTGCAAGTTTTACAGGATAATAATATAGACATCCCATACTCTTGCGAACAAGGTGTCTGCGGCACCTGTTTGGTGAGAGTTCTCGAGGGTGTTCCGGATCACCGAGACTTGTACCTGTCGACAAGCGAAAAAAGTGCTAACGATCAAATTCTGACATGCTGCTCGCGGGCTGGCAGCAATCATTTGGTTCTTGATCTCTAATCTATCGTTGATACGTCAATCTTAAGCGTTTGCTCCATTGCTTTCTGATAACTCGCCGCTATGGGAGTTATCGTTTGCGCACACCCTTAATAAAACAATTATAGAGGTTTATATGAAGCTTGAAGGGAAAATTGCTTTTGTCACCGGTGCGGCTTCTGGTATCGGCGCTGCAACAGTCGATGTGTTTGTTGCTCAAGGCGCCACGGTTATCGCTGCTGACCTGTCACTCGTCCGGCTTAACGAAAGGTTTCAAGACCCTCGGATTCAGTGTGTGGAACTGGATGTTAGTGACAGCAAACGGGTGAATGCCGTCTTTTCTGAGTTGAACGAAACGCATGGTAAGCTTGATGTGCTGATTAACGCAGCTGGCATCAATGCTCCTAGCAAAGAAGCAAACGATAAGTTGAACAAGTCAAATATCGAAGCAGTGGAGGCAGCGGCCCGAGGTGAACGCTTCTTGCCGACATTTCTCGATGATACGAGTGATGAAGAGTTCGCTAAAGTCTTGGCTGTCAACTTGGCCGGTACTTTTTATTGCCTGAGGGCGGCTGCACCGCTGATGAAGAAAGCAGGCGGCGGCTCTGTGGTAAATATCTCCAGTGTTGCAGCTTTGGTCGGTGTACCGATGCCGCTCTATTATCCTGCCTCCAAAGCTGCTGTGCTGGGTCTGACCCGTTCGGCGGCCGGTGAATTGGCACCTCATAACATCCGGGTGAACGCCGTTGCTCCAGGGGCCGTAGACACGCCTTTGCTGAACACGCTACGTCCAGATATCAAAGAAAAAATTGTCGCCATGCAACCGATCCCGAGAGCGGCACTGCCTGCTGAAATTGCGCAAACCCTGTTGTTCCTGGCGTGTGACGACGGCGCCTACTATACCGGGCAAACGCTCTGCCCATCTGGCGGTATCTACATGTAATCCAACCTCGGGATAGGAGCAGCAAATGTCTAACACCAAATTTTTTGATGCTGGCGCTTTGCAGCGTTTGAATCAAACAATCCAACAGGAAGTTGAGTCCGGTCTTTACGACGGCGCTAACATTATTGTCGCCCGTCACGGTGAAATTGGATACGAAGCCTCAATTGGTTGGGCGGACCGTGAGAATGAAAGACCTTCGTCGCCTGACGACATCTATCGGGTTTTTTCGCTTACCAAAGCCTTTACCAATGTCATGGTGCTTCAGGCAATTGATCGCGGAATGCTGGCCCTCACCACTAAAGTGGTAGATTTAATCCCAGAGTTCTATGGCCGAGATCGTTTCCGAAGTGGCCGTAAGGGTAATATCAATTTGGGGCATCTACTGACCCACCGTGCTGGATTAGTTCCTACACCTTCCCCGCTGCCTTACGATCAGTTGGGTGACATGGACGCCGTGGTCGATGCCATTTGTCAATTGGATGTGACCGGCGAGCCCGGTCTCTCACTCAACTATTCTCCGACCTTGAACCACGTTTTGATGGCTGAAATGGTCCGCCGAGCCTCCGGCGGCGTGCGGTTCAGAGATCTGCTGCAGACGAATCTGTTTGAACCGCTCGGCATGTCCAGTACTGCGCTGGGGGCGCCGGATGCATGGCAGGATCGCTATGTACCGATCAGAGCGAAATTTCCAGACGGCGGGTGGTTGTCCGTGGCCGACATTGAGGTCATGAATGACATTATTAACAACGACTCGGAAATGCCGTGGGTTGGAGCAGTTTCAACAGCGCGAGACGTTTTCAAGTTTGCTGAGATGCTGCGCAAAGCAAAAATTGGTGCTCACGGCATGCCTCTCAGTTCGGCAATGATGGATATCGCTACGACAAACCAGACCGGTGATCAACCGAGTGATCTATACAAAGCGCTCGCAGAGGCCCGTGGCTGGGAGGTTCCACCTGCAAACTTTGGGTTGGGGTTTGCGCTTTCCGGATCAGGTCTATACCCCTCTTATTTCGGTCCAACCACTAGCGCTCGCACTTTTGGCAACTACGGCGCGGGTTCAACGCTCTTTTGGGTCGACCCTGAGCGCGATGTCACGTTCGTCTGTCTTACTGCCGGGATCATGGAAGAAAGCGAAAACCTCCTGCGGTTCCAGCGTCTATCCACGCTGGCAATCGCAGCCGCTATCTAATAATTGTCACCCGATTTCAGTGAGACAGGAACTCCGTTATGAGCCGTTGTCCTTTTAATCATGCTGCACCCGCCGAGTTTGATCTTTTCAGTAATTTCTATCTGAATGATCCAGCTGCAGTGTTCACCAATGCCCGAGATGTTGCTCCGGTGTTCTGGTACGAACCTATCGGTGCCTGGATCATCACCCGACGCTCCGATGTAGATGCAGCCCTCATGGACTGGGAGCTGTGGTCTTGCAAGTCTAATGGCGCTTTCATCGATATCCCCGCCGCGTATTCGTCTATCGTCAGTCCTGAACTGATGACCGAAATCATGATTGGTATGGATCCGCCCAAGCACACGGGTGCCCGGAGGGTTGCACAAAAGGGCTTCCTGAAGCCAACTATCGCCAAGCTGGCACCGGAAATCGAAGCTCGGGCAAACCGGATTCTCGACAAGCTGGAACCCATAGGCAGCGCGGAGTTTATGGAAGGGTACTGCCTTGAATTAACCACCCAAACGCTCATGGCGTTACTAGCGCTACCGGAAGAAGATGAGGGATTTATTCGGCAATTGCGCGACGACCACTTCCGAGTATTGGCTAGCGGTCGCGAACCCATCCCAGAGCCTGAATTTTCGGCGGTGTGGCAGCGTTATTCGTCGGCTCAGTTGCATCTGCGCGAGCTCGTCAGGGCGCGTCGAGACAGCAAAGAGAGCGATATCATTTCCGTTATGGCGAGCTCTCGCGAGGCTGACGGATCTTATTCGCTGCCAGAAGAACGAATCGCAATGCATCTAACGGAGTTCGCCGCAGCGGGAACAGATACTACCGCCCAAGCCATGGCGAACGGGATTCTCTTCTTGTCGCAGCACCCTGAGCAACTGGCGGATGTGCTTGAGGATCCCTCGTTGTGGCCCAAGGTATTCGAAGAGACCGTTCGTCGACGTCCCTCTGCTCCATTCACCTCACGGGTCGCCACCAGAGACACTGAGGTAGCGGGTGTAACAATTAAACAGGGCGACTTTGTCTGGCTTGCTCTGGTCAGTGCCAATACCGACCCCTCCGATGTTGCCGACCCGATGGCATTCAATATCCACCGGGAAATGTTGGATGAGCAGAGCCACTATGCATTTACCAAGGGCCGTCATACCTGCTTGGGCGCTCCTTTGGGGCGACTTCAAGGAACGATCGGATTGCGTGTGGCATTCGAGCGACTTAAATCGCTCCGAGTAACGCCTGGTCAAGAATTGGATTTCCTGCCTCTAGCTCTTCTGCCAATTCGACGCTCCATACAGGTCGAATGGAAACCATGACCGCGATGTAAGTGTTGCACCGCAGGCCCAGATCGAACGCTTCAATCCGGGCCTGCGCCGTTCTAAGAATACGTATACCTACAAAAATAAAATTCCGGAGTAACGTATGCACATGACTGAGCGTGCTGCTAGCCTTTTGTTCGCCGCAGCAATAACGAGTATCAGCTTCTCTGCCCGTGCCGCAGAATCGATATCCCCAGCAGGCCCGATCGGCGGCACCGATATAAGGTCAGCTCTCCTTCCTCCGCCGGGTAATTACGTCGCTGGCGTAGCAGGCGGCATTAATGTTGAAAAGTGGTACACCGACAACGGCGACTCGATTTCTGCAGATGGTCATGTATATTTCGCCGGCGCGGGTATGTTGCACGTCTATGATCAAACTTTTCTATCCGGTACGCTTGGGTCGACGCTTTATCTTGGTGTCCAACGTACTTGCTTCGGTATTACTTCAGTATCCTGTGCTTCGGGTCTGCAAGATATTTATTCCGATGTTTTTGCCTGGAGTAAATTTAATCCCTCTTCACATTTCGCTCCCGGTAGCACCATTCCTTATGGTACGGCCTATTGGGTAGGCCTGGGTCTTAATATTCCTACGGGTAACTACGACAAAGATCGCGCTCCGAATATTGGATCTAATTTTTTTACCGTTTCACCTAATGTGGGTATCACTCACACATTCCCAAGTATCTTTCCCAGAGTGCTCGGTGAAGCTACGGAGCTCAGCGCTAGGCTGTTTTTCAACTACTACACTGAAAATCGCGATACCGACTACCAGTCAGGTTATGTTGTCAGTCTAGATTTTGCAGGAACGCAGCGCAGCGGTCCATGGCAATACGGCATCACCGGAACCACATATCAGCAGCTCACCGACGATAAGCTTAACGGCGCTAGAGTCGCAAACGGCGGTAGCCGCGCAGCTTCTTTCAGCATTGGTCCCTTGTTGGCCTACGATTTTTCGATTGATGGCAAGCCATATAACTTAATGGCAAAATATTTGACGTCAACTTGGGGTGAGAATACTACCGGCGTGAGTGGCTTAACGCTCCGTTTGTCAACTCAGTTTTAAGCGGGTTCGAGTTTGCTTGCTGCGCGATTTGCGGCATCAACTATCAGTCATTGGAAAGGGAAGGAGACAGTTATGATAGACAATCGTGGAGTTGTTTACACGGGCCAGGGTCAAGTCGAAGTCCGGAAAATCGATTATCCCAAAATGCAGGACCCGCGTGGCAAGAAGATTGAGCACGCGGTAATCCTCAAGGTAGTCTCTACAAATATCTGCGGCTCCGACCAGCATATGGTCCGCGGCCGCACCACCGCTCAGATCGGACTAGTATTGGGCCATGAGATCACCGGCGAAGTCATCGAAAAGGGCCGCGATGTCGAGCACCTGCAAATTGGCGATCTAGTGTCGGTGCCTTTCAATGTCGCCTGCGGCCGCTGCCGCTCGTGCAAAGAAATGCACACCGGCGTCTGCCTGACTGTGAACCCGGCCCGTGCCGGCGGCGCCTACGGGTACGTCGACATGGGTGACTGGACCGGCGGCCAGGCCGAGTATGTGCTAGTGCCTTATGCTGACTTCAACCTACTGAAACTGCCGAATCGAGACAAGGCTATGGAGAAGATCCGTGACCTGACGTGCCTGTCTGACATTCTACCTACCGGCTACCACGGCGCCGTCACTGCTGGCGTCGGCCCAGGCAGCACCGTTTACGTTGCAGGAGCTGGCCCCGTCGGTTTGGCAGCCGCTGCATCGGCGCGCCTGCTGGGCGCTGCCTGTGTCATTGTCGGCGATCTGAACCCTGCGCGTCTTGCGCATGCTAAATCGCAAGGTTTCGAAACAGTCGACCTTTCCAAAGACACCCCGCTGCACGAGCAGATCATCGATATTCTTGGCGAGCCGGAAGTCGACTGCGCCGTTGATGCGGTCGGCTTCGAAGCCCGTGGCCATGGCCACGAAGGTGCCAAGCACGAAGCCCCAGCCACCGTGCTCAATTCGCTGATGCAAGTGACGCGAGTTGCCGGCAAAATCGGTATACCTGGGCTATATGTGACTGAAGACCCTGGCGCCTCTGATGCTGCAGCGAAGATCGGGGCCTTGAGTATTCGCTTCGGTCTGGGCTGGGCAAAATCGCACAGCTTCCACACCGGCCAGACTCCGGTAATGAAATACAACCGGGCACTGATGCAGGCGATCATGTGGGACAGGATCAATATTGCTGAAGTCGTAGGGGTGCAGGTGATTAGTCTTGATCAGGCACCGGATGGCTACGGTGAATTTGACGCCGGGGTACCTAAGAAGTTTGTCATTGATCCCCACAAGATGTTCAGTGCTGCTTAACTCTCGAGATAGTTCGTGCAGAGCTAATCTGCACGATCATAAATCAATGATTTTCCGGAGTGTCATTTACCATCAGGCCTCTAGGCGGTTTTGCTGATGGGCTTTTGGTGGTTAAGCACGGCGCGGTAAATTGAGGCGATCTTCATTATTCAAACCAAGGGATAGACCCAACTCAGTCGTGATAGCTCGAGTCGCGACTTATTCTGCGGAAAGATCGTGACGGGAATTTTATGTTGGAGGCAGCGACAATCACACCTTGTTGGCTCAGGGGCACGTTGACTACGGAAGATGCACTATCGAAGTGCGTGGAGCTGTGGAAGCATCCTCAGTAAACCCTTTAGCTCCGTTGTCGTAAAAGCCGGCAGGCGGTGTGAGCCTAGCGTAAAGCTGCCCTAACCCAACAGGCTGCCCGGTTAATGGTTTACGAAATGAGTCGCAGCCCTCGTGCGCTGTTTACGAAACAAGACTCGACCCTGCCGTTTGGCGGGGTCTTTGACTTCGACGGCCGGCTGCATACGCGATTTTTGAGGAAGACCGCGTCCATTCCCAACCCCATGATCGATGACGAGCAGGCCTCGACGCACACTTAACTGCGGGCTACTGAAGCTTGAGGTTCACCACTGTAAATTGTAGTAGGGGCGAATGATATTTTAAATTCGCTGTTAAACTTAATTTTTTTAGATTTTTAATATATGGTACATCATGCTGTGCCTTAAAGAGCCGCGCACTATATTGATTTGGGGAGGGTCTTTTCGTAATCTCGGATCGCTGGGTGTAGCCAGCGATGTGGCATCTTCCTGCCGAACGTAAAGGTGGTAACTCCCAGGAGAGACTAATGGCTGTACCGTTGGATGCACTCTACGATCAGGACCTGAAGGCCACTCTGGAGTATTGGCAGCAGACCCCGAACTGTCGGGTCATCATGGCCTTCGAGCAGGGTGGTTGGAGGTTTGCAATCGTTCGAATCGAAACGTTATCAGGCGCGCTTGATCATGCTGTCACTGGCGATTTGGGGGAGGAGACCAAGGCGTTCTTGACCGCCTGGGCAGCGGCGAGGCCTGCATTCAGTATCAAGCTGGAGCTTCATGCTGTATCAGATATACCTGTGGTTGCTACCGACGTTACGCAGTTCGCAGAAGGCTTGGTTGTGCTTCCTGAAGCAAAGGCTACAAAAGGGGCTCTGACATCCTTCATAAAATGCCGCGAGGCTCTGCTTAGCGACCTCAAACGGCCTAGCTTGCCAGACCAGGTCGTTAACTGGGTCTATTCGAGGTCTGCCGGCATTTGTGAGTTTGAGGGCTGTGATGCCGTCTTGTTCAAGGATGATCGTGACCACTACGGCTATTATGGGTATCTCGCGCATATCGTAGCGGCTAAGGCCAAGGGACCTCGGGGCGATGAAAAGCTCTCCGCTGTCTTGGCGCAGTCGCCGAACAACATCATGCTCTGCTGCGACATCCATCACCGGTTAATAGACAAAGTCGACCCCGACAGCTATCCGCGTGAGCGACTAGAGGCCATGGTTGCGTCTCGGGTGAAATGGCGTACTCATCAGGTCAGGACACTGGCGTATCCGGTGGTTCATGCCCTGGCATTCATTGGCGACATCGCAGGTAGAACCACCTCGTTCTCTCAGCACGATGCCCGTAAGGCTTTGCTGCAAGCTCAGTTGAACCCGGCCAGCGAAAGGGTTGCTGAGTTCCTGCTACGCGACTCCCAGGGCGGCAATGACGTGAATGACCCGGGTTATTGGTCGTCGTTCTTGAGAGCATTCCGGTCTCAAATCTTGCACATCCACGAAGCGATTCGTGGACACGGCGCATTTGGTAGCCAAGCAGAGCAGTTGGCAATCTTTCCGTTGGGCAACATGCCGGCAATGTTGCTGGGCGGATGGTTGATCGGCGAGGCTCGCCGGGTTGAATTATTTAGCTTCAGACGCAATCACGGCACTTGGGTACGCCCTGAGACGGATCCAGCACCTGTGACCTTCATTTGGACTAAGCCAGACCAGCCCCCTTCGCCTGCGGGTAGGGTGCTGATCACTCTGGAATTGACTGCGGAAATCACTGACTCGGCGCTGAATGATGAGCTTCTGTCGATGCCCCGCATCCGTATTGAGCCCAGCGTCCATGGTGTTGATGTGGTTGTGCCCCCGAAGGCAATGGAGGCTTACCGGGTGGCTTGTCATGAGGCCTGGGCTTACGTCACTGATGTCCTCAAAGCATCGGAAGTATGTATATGCGCCATCGCCCCGGCAGCTGCAGTCTTTGCTTTTGGGATGAAGCTGCAGGCAAGGTTGCATCCACTAATCCACATGTACCAGATGGCTCCGCAGAAGCCGCCATTCAGGGCCTTCAGTCTCGGCCGGCACACCATCATTGCTCCACATGAACCACCCCATAACGAGCTGCAGCTCGAAGCCTTCTGAGCGCTGGCTGGACATATCGGCTTCAACCCAATCAAGGAGTTTCAACGTGGACCATGGAGAACGTAGCCTGATCATCGCAGTGGAAGCGCTTGAGTTGCCACCTGGTGCATATGAGAGAGCTAAGCGCCGGTATGAATCGTTGGGTGAGTGGTTCAGCCGCAAGAAGTCCACGCTGGCGGCTAACGATCCCCATATCTTCGTGCAGGGTCATTTGCCCTCGGCACGGCGATCAAGCCGCTGCTGGAGGGTGAAAGCTATGATCTAGACCTTTCCTGCAAATTGCGGGAGGAAGTGTTCCGCCATACTCACAGCCAGGCGCAGCTCAAAAAAATGGTGCGCCTTGAGCTCGAAGGCTACCGGGATGCCAAGCAAATCCGCGAGGATCTGGAAGAGAAGCATCGGTGCTGGCGTCTCTACTACCAGGATGATATGAATTTTCACATGGACGTAGTGCCAGGCGTTCCTGTGGATGAGGCCAGAAAACAAGCGCTTTCTATCGCCATGGAGAGTTTCGGCTTCAGGCAAGTGCTTGCGAACGATGTCGCGGAGCTGGCCGTTTACATCACTGATGATCAACGCCCTAACTACGAGGCAATCAGTGATGACTGGCTACTAAGCAATCCTGATGGTTACTGCAAATGGTTTGAGTCGAAGTCAGATCCAGAGCCGGTCGGGCCGGTAGTGATGATGGAAGCACAGGTTGATGAGGTGCCATTCCACTCACGAAAAACTAATCTGCAGCGGGCAGTTCAGCTCCTCAAGCGGCATCGGGATGTCATGTACAAGGACGATCCGGATCCCAAGCCCATCTCGGTCATCATCACTACCCTGGCTGCAAGCAGTTATCTGCCCGCCGCGACGCTTGGAGAGGCCCTCACATGCTGCTTAGGTGCACTCAGCCACTTCGTCGAGTCAAATGCCAATGTGGTGCCAAACCCAGTTAACCCAAAGGAAAACTTCGCCGACCGCTGGGCAACCCCTGAAGGGAAAAAGCTTAGGTTGAAGGAAATTTTCCAACTCTGGGTACGCCAAGCAGTACGTGACTTCGAGAAAATCCGCTCACTCGATGGGCAGTCCCTTATCGACCACTTGAAGGACGTGCTTGGCGTAAACGTTTCATTGAACCAGGTCGGCGCACCTGTCATGGCTTCAGCAGCATCGACGCCGGCGCCCGCGATCGTCGTTACCAAGGCGCCGAGGCCATGGAGTGGTCGCGGTTGAGGGCATTTGATCCAGCGATAGAGGCATTTTTAGACGTCTATCCGATGATGCGGCATCGGCCAACAGTGGACGGTGCTGTCAGGTTGGCTGGCCGTTTAGTGTTCTCTGCGATTTCGGAAGGGCTTCCGGAGTTAGGGGATGAGTACCGCGTCCAGATCGACATAGCCAAGCCCTTGGATCAATCGCTGCCTCAGGTTTTCGAGATGGGTGGTCGAATTGCCAGGGAGAGGGTGAATCATGTGAACCCTGATGGCTCACTCTGTCTGGGCTCTCTGCTCAGTCAGCGCCTTGTCCTCGGTACCAAGCCAACCTTGACTGACTTTGTCGAAAAGTGCGTCATTCCGTTTCTTTATGCTCATAGCTTGCGTGAGCGAGGCTTGGCACTGTTCCCTTTTGGTGAACTCGAGCACGGGGAGCAGGGCCTGATTGACGACTACCTCAAGATTTTTGGCGTGCCTGATTCTGCCAGTCTGCGATTGCTTATGAAAATGCTCGCACTTAAGCGGCGGCGAGCGAACAAGCTTTCTTGTATCTGCGGTTGCGGACGCCGCTTCGCGGCTTGCGGCCTTCATGCTCGTGCTCATGCCGCTCGGCGCACGCTTTCCCGCCTGGATATAAAACGAGCCTACAAAGAGATTTGGTTTGAGGATGCTCACTAGTACGGCGGTCAGCCTCTTGCGGCTGCGGGTGATGTCCTCTTCACGGATGGCCAACTGCGTAAGTGTGGATCAGCACGCCAGCCGGCCAACAAACTCGTCGGTTTCTCACTGCGTAGTTTAAGACAGTGGTTCTGCCGCTCTTTTCACCTCGTATCGAAAAATTGAGGGCTCATCCTGCGCGTGAGAGGGAAGGGCAACCCCCCAGGGGAAGGCCGGACTGGATGACCGTTCGTATTGATAGACAATGGCCAGAGGTAGCAGTCTCCGATCATAGATACGCCCCAGATTGAATACCACGCTGTTTGGCGCGGCGATGATCAGGTGAATTGTCTTGGCCCCTTTAGCTAACAAGCCCTTCACGACTTGCAGGAATTGTTCTGCCAACGCGCTTTGCTTTTCAATAGACCAGTGTGCGTTGGACGAGAGATCGTCCATTCTCATGTGCAAAACGGGCAATTCTGGGAAGGCTTTTGCGATGCCTGCCTCGTCTACCGGGTAAGAAATCGAAAGAGCAAAAACGACTTCTTCTACCCTGTCGGCGATGGCAGACACAGTTTGAAGTCGCTGATTGTCGTCGACGCCGCTCTGAATCAAGCGCCATTGGCCGACCCCTAGGCGGTCCCAGTCAAAGATCTTGATTCTACCTCCCTCGTCATCGAGCAGGCATCCAGTCAAAAACGTGAATGGCACGGCCATGAGTCCGCCGTAGACGATCTCAATATCGTTTTTATTCTGCCCATCAAGACGTCGGACCAGATCACCTCTACCGTCTACCACCTTTTTCAGGGCGATCTCTGGATTAGTGATGCGCCCCTCGGTAATGCCTTCGCGAATGTCGACAAGGATGGTGTCGACGTTACCCCCGAGGGTGCTCTTTACTGTGGTGTCCAAAGGACTATCAATTTTGAAGAGTCCTTTTTGCTCGAGGATCATGACCCGTTGGCGGGCCAGTTGCTGACGGTCGTGCAGGTTGAGGCAAACCCCAAGTACAATCATCAGTACGCCAACGCCGAATGCAGTCAGGCTGATCCAGGTGGCAGGTCCTCCTGAGGTGTCTACGCTGGCCTGTAGCTGGGTCGAATCGCTTTTATACACAATTTGCCCGACGATCCCGCCGGCGAGCGAAAGGCCTATGACTAAAGCGCCGCTGCGGATCAGCGTTACGCCCAGGTTTTTGGGGCGCACAAACCAGTCGACTAGCTTTCTTCCCCAATTCAGCAATTCTTCCTTAAGCATAAGTACATCCTAGGTCTGGTTGGCTGCCGCAATCTTAAAACTGACTACAGGTGGTTAGTTGATCGGGCGGGCTACAGTGAAATTAATAGATTTAGCATTTCAACAGGTCGGAAAAGCTATAAGCGTTGGTGAGAATGATATCAAACTGTCCTGATAGATAGGATTTCTTGCGCACTTTGGATTCGTTTTTTTGTCGGGCGTAGATGGGATTGCATCAGGTTGACATGCTAAGCAAGCTAATGATTGAATGTTGGACTTACTCACTGAAGGTTATTTTCATGTCTAAACTCGCTGAATTTCGTGCCCTTGAGCAAAAGCTTGCGGCGCAGCTGGCCGAGCTGGAAAGCTTGAAAAATGACAACGCGCTGAAGCAAGAAATCGAATTTGAAGGAAAGCTGCGTTCTTTGTTGGGAGAATATGGTTACAGCTTGCGCGACGTAATTCAGATTTTGGACCCCAGCGCTCGCACAGAAGTAGCAGTCCTGCCGGCCAAAAATGCTCGAAAACCTCGTCAAATGAAGGTCTTCAAAAACCCCCACACGGGAGAGGTGGTTGAAACCAAGGGTGGGAATCATCGCACCCTGAAAGAATGGAAGGCTCAGTACGGTGCCGGTACCGTAGAGTCCTGGCTTTCATGACTTCCTCACTGATCCTGTTTCCCAGCAAGGAGGCCCAGATTGGCGGCCACCGTCCCCTTCAAGGCAGGCTGACCGAGTCAGGTGCTGAGCAGGAAGGGTCTTGTGGGATTTTCTATGCGTGGCGGATTTTGGAGCGACGATGAATACCCGATTCAGAATAACCATTGAAGACTGGGATGGAGACGGAGCCGTCCGCATACCCGATGACGTTGGGGATTCGCTCTATCTGATTGAAGAGAGCGTCGGCACCAGTCGCTGTTTGGTGCTCTCAAAGACACCAAAAATTCCGGATCGCGTGGACGAGCTATTTGGCGTTTGAATACTTATTGCCATATTCCAATATGCTCGGCTGCTAGCCTGTTTTCTAATAGGATAGTGAATTCGACCCTGCAGATCGTCAGTTGTCTATCCAGGAGGTAAGGAAATGAGCACTGAAGAACTTTATATTTCTATAGATATCGAGGCTTCAGGTCCGATCCCTGGGGACTACAGCATGCTCTCCCTTGGGGCGTGTGTTGTCGGGCGCCCAGATCAGGCTATCTACCTGGAGCTACAGCCAGACAGTCCCAAGCATGATCCTGAAGCGGTGGCTGTAACGGGGTTCGATCTGCAGGAGTTGACAGTTACAGGAATTGTTCCCGTACAGGCGATGCAGAAGCTTGCGGAATGGTTGGCCAATGTCAGTCTGCCCGGTCAAAAAGCTATATTTGTCGGTCTCAACGCTCCTTTTGATTGGTCTTTTGTCAATTATTACTTTCATAAGTATGTGGGGGAGAACCCCTTCGGGTTTGCGGCACTCGATATTAAGGCGTATTACATGGGGGCTTTCAATCTCGATTGGAAGCAGACTAAATCATCGCACATGAGTGCAAATCTACTACCGCAGTCATCTCCCACGCATAATGCGCTGGATGACGCGCGCTATCAGGCAGAGCTTTTCCAGTTGATGCTGCAGCGTAGGGCAGCGCTGCCCTGATCAGTTGGCCAAGGCGGCTTCCACGCACTTCCCGTCACGGAACAACCACGCCTTGATGCCGTCGGGTTCTGGGGATAGGCCTACAATCACTGCGATCGGGTGGGGTAGCTCCTGCGCGTAGCGTGCTGCGAATCGAGAAAAGCTTGCTATATCTGTGGGTGAAATCGCCGGAACGGTTTGTGGATGTGTATGCCAATACCCCACAAGCCGAAGCCCTTGTGCATTGGCCGATTCAATTTCCCTGAGGCAGCGGTCAGCGTCGAGTTCCAGCCAGGACCATCCAGCGCGGTCTCTTGCATGTGGCGGTGTGGCGAGGCTCATGATCAAGCCAGCGGGGTTGGCCAGGTCGACTAACAGTTGACCACCTCTTTCAGTTCTCCACGTTCGTTGCCTGTACTGATCAAGCACTTCGGCAACAGTTTGGGAGACCGACAAGCGAACATCGATTCCAGGCCATTGCCATGCCCACGCTATAGCACTCACTGCTTACCACTCTCCGCATCTGGCCAATCACGTTCAAGCACGATGTGTTGGACGCCATCTGCTAAGGGTGGCCCGCTGTAAGTGCCGTCATGAGTAGGAATGTCCTGAGGTCGATAGATACTTGTGGTCCACACAGGTTTGGTGATCTGCCCGGTAAGACCCCTCAATGCTACTTGGGTAACCATCGACGCCACGTTGGCCATGCCTGAGGCGCCTCCAGGGATGAAGGTTTGGCCACACGCCGGCAGTGGAACCACCCCGCCACCGTTCGGCCACTCGGTGTACTTGAAGTTGAAATTACCAGCGTCATCGAACAAGGGGCGTCCATCATGCTGCCCTTGTGGCGCTAAGAGCGCATGCCCAACAAACGAGTGAGGCTCACTCCACGCTTGCAGGAGATTCCAGCCTGCGGCTTGCGCTTTGCGGAACCACAGGGCTACTTCCGATGACCAGTCTGCAGTGGTGACAAGCACCATGTCTGCATCGTCGAAAATTTCCGGCATCTTGAGCAGCATGAGCTCAGCGAAATCCATGAAGGCCATGACCTTAACGGTAGGCAGATCATGCGTAATCTTTTCGGCAAGAGCAGTCGCTTTTGACTGAGCGAGATCGTCGGCCCCTAGTACATGACGTCCCAGATTCGCAGACTCTAGGATGTCAGGGTCGATGAGGACGAGCTCTCCCACGCCCGAGCGGGCAAGTTGTAAGGCAACAGTGCTCCCCAGCGAGCCGACGCCGACAATTACTACTTTGGACTTTTCCAGGCTCTTGGCGGTACCGCTGAGGTCGCGGGAAAGAATGTCATCCCGATCTAACACATTGAGAATGGCGCCCCTCACCAGAACAGGCGAGTGGGATGGCTGATTCTTGCCTGACCATCGCCGAGCTGAGCGAAAGCCATACCAGCGGCCATGGTCTGGTTGTTTACTGTAAGAGCGGACATCTAGGCAATACAGAGGCGCTCCTGTGGGACCGGGTAATTCAAGTACAAGCCACCGATTGGCCAGTGAGCCCTTTCCGGAGAACCAGGCCAGGAATTGCTTGCTATCGTCTGGGCTGAGGTGCGGTGTCAGCCATTCCAGCAAGCGATCAGGAGTCGGAAATTGGATATCAGGGAAGGTCAGCAACTCCAGATAGAAGCCTGCGACTGCTGGTGCTTTGATTTTCGCGCTTAACCCAAGCGTACGGTTGATATGCGTTCTGAGTAATTGCACATCTGGTGCAAGCCAGGCGGTACGGGTGCGTCGGCCTGGGCGGGGGTCGCTGGTTGCAAATAGTTCTGATGCCGCCTTAGGCCTCTCTAGCAGCAAGACATCTTGAGGAGAAATATCAAGCTGCATGTTCCAATACGAGGTAAATTCTTTTTGGAACTCAGTGTCACGCAATGTAGGATCTGCATCTGTTCGAACAAACTCAAGAATTGCCCCAAGCCGTACGAGGCAGTCCTGTACCACTGTTTCCGGATCTCCCGTAATTGGCCTTTCGCGGAAACCGTGCAGACAGAGCCCGGATCTAGTGGCATGCGGCCATGCGAGCCAGGGGGACGGCTCGACTTGGATCCTCAGCGAAACCAATGGAAACTGGTTTGGAAACGCTATGCGCAGCTGCCTTTCAATTCCGGTGTAGTCGGGTGGGAGAGGCAACAGAAAGCTGGCGGCTTCGCCTTGCTTTCGATCTGTGGTTCTAAGGATCGAAGTCGCAACTTCCTCGCCTATAAATGCGCGAAGCGCGGCGATGCCACGCTCTACGGCCGGGGACAGGTTGGGCTTAACCGAGGCGTTCAACTGGCTTCACATTCGTCTGTGGAGTGGCGTGGCTCGAGCTGCCAAAGATTGCAGTGGCGGCTAAGATGTTTTTGGTAGTCCCAACTTTTCGACCAGCCATCGTCCAGTGCCCCGGAATTTCGTTGTTGACCTCTGTAATCACACTCTGGCCGATCCCGAAGTTTCGCTTCATGACGTTGGCGAATGAATCAGCGCTGTCGTGTGGCTGTAGGCCAAGCCTAAAGGCAACCAATGCACTCGCATGCCAATTGTCAAAGGCTTGACAGTACTTGTGTCCTTCCTCAGACCTATTCCATTTCTCCGCGAAGTTTTCACCGGGATCTCGAGGGTTCACCACATAGTACTTCCCAGCAAAGACTTTGATCTCCTCAGGTATTTTTTCCACGATCTTGAGAATCGCATCGATCGGGGTCAGTGGAGTGTGATGTGATTCTTTTACGACCTTGAGGTATGCATGAGTTGCCAAGGTGGTGATCACGGCAGAAATTGGGCGGTAATCCTCATTTCGCGTTTCAATTGCCCATTCATCGCGGTGCCGTTTAAGCAGTTTGATGGTGGCTCGCAAAGGATCGAGCTTGTCGTACTCCTGATACGAGGGAAGGGGCTCTTGTGTGGCAGAGTCCATGGCTCGACTCTCATTGGCCACAAAGCTCTTGAGGAACTCCAGCGAGATTTTTTGCTCCGAAGCGCTATGTAGCCAGTCGGCATACGGGATTGGGCTACTGGCCTTCCAGCCTGTGACACGGTCAGGTACTTCAAGTTTTCCTTGACCGTTACTCTCGT
Source organism: Pseudomonas putida (assembly GCF_026625125.1). Classification (NCBI taxonomy): domain Bacteria; kingdom Pseudomonadati; phylum Pseudomonadota; class Gammaproteobacteria; order Pseudomonadales; family Pseudomonadaceae; genus Pseudomonas; species Pseudomonas putida. The sequence goes on from NZ_CP113097.1 coordinate 1,393,472, forward strand.
TATTCCCTTGCACCGCACGCGCCGGTGTGATGTCAATGTGGAATCCGGGATTTTCGTCTGCGTACTCGATACGGATCCCTCGACGCAGCTGGACGATATCCGATTGCACTCGGCTGCCTTCACGGAAGCGCTGTTCTATAGCTGCTAGAACTGTGTCCGCATCTGCATCACCGGCATTAGGAAGCCAGACGATGGCATCAGCATCGATCGTGCCGAGATCTTTGGGGGCATCTTTGACTGGATTGATCGTAGTCTTGAGGCGCATGGAACCTTGAGGGAAGATATGCGCACCCTCAAGCAAAGGGTCTTTGGAGGCCGAGAGGATACTCTGCAGCTGTGAGTAGCGATCCTCAATCAATTTGTATTGGCTGGCAGTCAAAGAGATGCTGCTCGCAGCGCGCAGAAGTAAACGCTCCCAGCTACTGCGCCTGGTTGATTCATCTTGTGTAATCATGGTCGAGTCTCGTCAGAAGTGTGGCCCAAGGTCATAATGCGTTGGAATGGTTTAATAGCTCCATTCGTTCGCGTGTATAACGCATATGCTTCCTGCTGCTCCGGCGCTGCCAGAACCAATCTCTTTAGATGTACCGGCAATGAAGGTGGTAGTGTTGCAGGTTGTAAATTTTGAGCTGATAAATAATGCGCGCGGCCGTGGGATGAAATCCCTAAGGGTGCTCACAGAAGTGCGCGGTGAAAGTTACCCAAGACTAGAGCTTGCACCGTTTTTTTCGCTGCCGAATTGACGGCGATTTTTTGACAATCGATTTGCTGAATGTTTGACCCTCACCGCAACAGGCTGAAGAACGGGTGTGGATATTCTATCTAGACCAGATTTGATCATGGATCCAATTGGAAGTCAAAGAAGATAAACTTTGATGAATCGTTTCATCTAATTTTGCTTTTGAAGCAAAACATAGTGTTTTCAAATCGTAACTTGTAACTGATTAGGGGGCGACTTAATATGTCGCACCCGGATTGCCTACTTGATCTGCTTAATGCGGTTAAGTGATTCTCATGTTGAAAAAACTCAACGACCTAGTGGGGAGGGCGTGGCCCCTGCGCGAGCAAAATTAGCGCGAGTTCTGAAAGTGATTTCAAGCGTTGTACGTATCAGCATTTGACACCGCTTTTGCTAGCTAGTGGCTGCAGCTTGTTAATTTTTCCTTGAGCTGGCGAGCGTCTTGCCCGCGCTTTGTATACTGTTTTTAACGCTGATTGACTTTGTTTTTTGCGCTTTCCGTACACACGATCCTCATAATATGTTTCGTCAATCGTGTGGTAGATGATCGAGTTTGGTACTTCATTGTCATCGAAGCCTACCTCAAGTTTGGCGAGTGCCTCGGTGCGCCATATCCTAGATCGGTTAGCATGAGGAGGGGTTGATATAATAATTTGTACTATTCGTATTTGCTCATCCCGTTGACAGCATTTCAGAAAATCCAAGAGCGCCCGCGGGGTCGCCAGCAATATTACGCCGAAGGTGAGCTTGGGGTCCCCTTGTTGCTTAGTATGAACCTGGAAGAATGTTTCGCTAGTATCAACTCTAGGCCAACTCTTGTGGCTGGGGTCGACCTTGCCTATAAGAGTGATGACCTCTTCCTGGGGATCTGAAACAAACACGGCTTGAAACCTCAATCGAAACGGAGACGGAGTGGGTCGTACTGATTATTTAGGAGTACAACGAATTTTCTCATATATGCTGTATGCAGCATAGCGTTTGAGTCCGCATCAGGGCTTTATCGTTCCTTTTGTGGGTAACAAGATGGAACGCAAGTTGGCTTTTGGCTCCGCGCTTAAGGAGGTGCGGGTACGAAAGGAGATCGCACAAGAGCAGCTGGGTGCGAGCCAATCCTTCGTTTCCACAGTTGAGCGTGGCATTCGCAGTCCAACGATCGAAAAAATGGAAGAATTTGCGGAGCGACTAGGAGTGAATCCTGCGACCCTGATTGTCTTGATGCAGGTCGGTCAGGAGGGCGATGTGGACGAGCTTCTGGCAAAAATCCGGGATGAAATCAGAGCGCTGAAGCGGGTAGGGATTTAGCCGTTCTTCGGCTTATACGAAAAAGCCACCTTGGCCTTTGCGGTTCAGGTGGCTTTTTTCCATTTCATGCGCTTATTTGGTGCGAGAATTCGGAAAATTTGAAATTTGTTCGGTTCTCGCTGAAAAATAAGGCTTTGGATATCAATCCCAGCTCAACGCCCCACCCGTCTGATACTCGATCACGCGCGTCTCAAAGAAGTTCTTCTCCTTCTTCAAGTCCATGATCTCGCTCATCCATGGGAACGGGTTGGTAGTCCCTGGGTACTCTTCCTTCAGACCAATCTGGGTCAAACGACGGTTGGCGATGAACTTGAGGTAGTCCTCCATCATCGCAGCGTTCATGCCCAATACACCGCGTGGCATGGTGTCACGGGCGTATTCGATCTCCAGCTGGGTCCCTTGCAGGATCATCTGGGTCGCTTCTTCCTTCATCGCCGCGTCCCACAGGTGTGGGTTCTCGATCTTGATCTGGTTGATCACGTCGATACCGAAGTTCAGGTGCATCGACTCGTCACGCAGGATGTACTGGAACTGCTCGGCAACGCCGGTCATCTTGTTGCGGCGGCCCATGGACAGGATCTGGGTGAAGCCGCAATAGAAGAAGATGCCTTCCAGCACGCAGTAGTAGGCGATCAGGTTGCGCAGCAGCTCTTTGTCGGTTTCGACGGTGCCGGTGTTGAACTCTGGGTCGGAGATGGCGCGGGTGTACTTCAGGCCCCAGGCGGCTTTCTTCGCGACCGACGGGATCTCGTGGTACATGTTGAAGATCTCGCCTTCATCCATGCCCAGCGACTCGATGCAGTACTGGTAGGCGTGGGTGTGGATCGCCTCTTCGAAGGCTTGGCGCAGGATGTACTGGCGGCACTCCGGGTTGGTGATCAGGCGGTACACGGCCAGGGCCAGGTTGTTGGCAACCAGCGAGTCGGCGGTGGAGAAGAAGCCGAGGTTGCGCATCACGATACGGCGCTCGTCTTCGGTCAGGCCGTCCTGGCTCTTCCACAGGGCGATGTCGGCGGTCATGTTGACCTCTTGCGGCATCCAGTGGTTGGCGCAGCCGTCGAGGTACTTCTGCCAGGCCCAGTCGTACTTGAACGGTACCAGCTGGTTCAGGTCGGCGCGGCAGTTGATCATGCGCTTTTCGTCAACGGCAACACGGGCCGAGGAGCCTTCCAGCTCGGCCAGGCCTTCGGCAACGTCGAGGGCGTCGAGGGCAGCCTTGGCACGTTTGACGGCATCGGAGTCAGAAGCGGTGGCCGCACGGGCTTCCAGGGCGGCGGCACCACCGGCGCTGTCGAGCTTGTCGAGGGTGGCGGCGGCAGTGGCCTGCGCAGGGGTGTTGCCTTTGGCGGCTACTTCGCCGTCTTCTTTGTCGAATTCGTCCCAGCTCAGCATGGTTTGGCTCCTGCTTGAGGGTCGCCATGGGGCAACCGGTTGGATTTTAAGAATGTGATGCCTGACGCAAGGCCGTAACGGCGAATGGACAGCTCGAGAGGCTGACTCTCGTTTACATCTGAATGTGTTCTGGCTTGTCCTGGCCAGGCCTCGGGGAGGGGCCAGGACACTGAATGGCGCTCTTTTCAGAGGGCGCAAAGTATACCGGAATTCACCTTCGATCGGGGCGCATGTCTTGCGGGCGAGGGTAACTTTTTCGACCGGTTTTGCGTGCGTCCGTTCACGAAATGGCTGTGTTGTTCTACGGGGGGAGAGTGTAGCGCCAACCTATATCTTGTGCCAGTTTAAATTTTAAGGCACACCATATAGTGTTTAGAGAGAATTGTGTCGCGCGTCCCAGCGATGAGGCCGGGTCAGGCAACACGAGCTGCGGTGGCTACTTCTACCGAGCCGCGCGAGCGGCGGGCAAGGCCCAAGGTTTCTGTGAGGCGCGGATACAAAAATGCCGCGCGTGGCACCCGTAGGCACCCCGCGCGGCAGTCAGGCCTTACTGGCAGGCTTCGCAGTCAGGCTCGTCGATCGCGCAGGCCTTAGGCACTGGCGCTGGGCCGGCTGCCTGGACCGGGGCGCTGTCGCCACCGCTGGAAACGGCGTTGAGCTTGCCGGTGTTGATGGTCGACTTCTCGGTGCTGGTCGCGGCCAGGGCACGGAGGTAGTAGGTGGTCTTCAGACCACGGTACCAGGCCATGCGGTAGGTCACGTCCAGCTTCTTGCCCGAAGCGCCGGCGATGTACAGGTTCAGCGATTGCGCCTGGTCGATCCACTTCTGGCGACGCGAGGCGGCATCGACGATCCACTTGGTCTCGACTTCGAACGCGGTGGCGTACAGGTCTTTGAGCTCCTGCGGGATACGCTCGATCTGCTGCACCGAACCGTCGTAGTACTTCAGGTCGTTGATCATGACCGAGTCCCACAGGCCGCGGGCTTTCAGGTCGCGGACCAGGTACGGGTTGATCACCGTGAACTCGCCCGACAGGTTCGATTTCACGTACAGGTTCTGGTAGGTCGGCTCGATGGACTGCGACACGCCGGTGATGTTGGCGATGGTCGCGGTCGGCGCGATGGCCATGATGTTCGAGTTACGGATACCTTTCTGTACGCGGGCACGTACCGGTGCCCAGTCCAGGGTTTCTTCCAGGTTGACGTCGATGTACTTCTGGCCACGGGCCTCGATCAGGATCTGTTGCGAATCCAGCGGCAGGATGCCTTTGGACCACAGCGAACCCTGGAAGGTCTCGTATGCGCCGCGCTCATCGGCCAGGTCGCAGGACGCCTGGATCGCGAAGTAGCTGACCGCTTCCATCGACTTGTCGGCGAACTCGACGGCAGCGTCGGAGCCGTAAGGGATGTGCTGCAGGTACAGTGCGTCCTGGAAGCCCATGATGCCCAGGCCGACCGGGCGATGCTTGAAGTTCGAGTTGCGTGCTTGCGGCACCGAGTAGTAGTTGATGTCGATCACGTTGTCGAGCATGCGCACGGCGGTGTTCACGGTGCGTTGCAGCTTGGCGGTGTCCAGCTTGCCATCGACAATGTGGTTCGGCAGGTTGATCGAGCCCAGGTTGCAGACCGCGATCTCGTCCTTGTTGGTGTTCAGGGTGATCTCGGTGCACAGGTTCGAGCTGTGGACCACGCCCACGTGCTGCTGCGGCGAGCGCAGGTTGCACGGGTCCTTGAAGGTCAGCCATGGGTGGCCGGTCTCGAACAGCATCGACAGCATCTTGCGCCACAGGTCTTTGGCCTGGATGGTCTTGAACACCTTGATCTTGTTGTACTCGGTCAGGGCTTCGTAGTACTCGTAGCGCTCTTCGAAGGCCTTGCCGGTCAGGTCGTGCAGGTCTGGCACTTCCGATGGCGAGAACAGGGTCCACTTGCCGTCATCGAAGACGCGCTTCATGAACAGGTCAGGGATCCAGTTGGCGGTGTTCATGTCGTGGGTACGACGACGGTCATCACCGGTGTTCTTGCGCAGCTCGATGAATTCTTCGATGTCCAGGTGCCAGGTTTCCAGGTAGGCACACACCGCGCCTTTGCGCTTGCCGCCCTGGTTCACGGCCACGGCGGTGTCGTTGACCACTTTCAGGAAGGGTACGACGCCCTGGGATTTACCGTTGGTGCCCTTGATATAGGAGCCCAGTGCACGCACAGGGGTCCAGTCGTTGCCCAGGCCACCGGCGAATTTCGACAGCATGGCGTTGTCGTGGATCGCGTGGTAGATGCCCGACAGGTCGTCCGGCACGGTGGTCAGGTAGCAGCTCGACAGCTGCGGGCGCAGGGTGCCGGCGTTGAACAGGGTCGGGGTCGAGGCCATGTAGTCGAAGGACGACAACAGGTTGTAGAACTCGATCGCACGGGCTTCCTTGTCTTTCTCTTCCAGCGCCAGGCCCATGGCCACACGCATGAAGAACACCTGCGGCAGCTCGAAGCGTACGCCATCCTTGTGGATGAAGTAGCGGTCGTACAGGGTCTGCAGGCCCAGGTAGGTGAACTGCTGGTCGCGCTCGTGGTTGATCGCCTTGCCCAGTTTGTCCAGGTCGAAGTCGGCCAGGGCCGGGTTCAGCAGCTCGAACTCGACACCCTTGGCGATGTAGGCCGGCAGGGCCTTGGCGTACAGGTCGGCCATCTCGTGGTGGGTGGCGCTGTCGGCGACGTTCAGGAAGCCCAGGCCTTCGGCACGCAGGGTGTCCATCAGCAGGCGGGCGGTGACGAACGAGTAGTTCGGCTCGCGCTCTACCAGGGTACGGGCGGTCATCACCAGGGCGGTGTTGACGTCTTTGATGGCCACGCCGTCGTACAGGTTCTTCAGGGTTTCGCGCTGGATCAGGTCGCCATCGACTTCGGCCAGGCCTTCGCAGGCTTCGCTGATGATGGTGTTCAGGCGCGCCATGTCCAGCGGCGCCAGGCTGCCGTCGGCCAGCGTGATGCGGATGCTTGGGTGCGGCTCGATCGCGGCGTCGGTGTTGGCGCGGGTGGCGCGCTCTTTGGCACGCTGGTCGCGGTAGATCACGTAGTCACGGGCGACCTTCTGCTCGCCGGCACGCATCAGGGCCAGTTCGACCTGGTCCTGGATTTCTTCGATGTGGATGGTGCCACCCGATGGCATGCGACGCTTGAACGTGGCGGTGACCTGTTCGGTCAGGCGCGCGACGGTGTCGTGGATGCGCGACGAGGCAGCGGCGGTGCCGCCTTCAACTGCGAGGAACGCTTTGGTGATGGCCACGGTGATCTTGTCGTCGGTGTAAGGGACGACAGTGCCGTTGCGCTTGATCACGCGCAGCTGGCCCGGAGCGGTCGCGGCCAGATCCTGGTTGGAATCGGCAGCCTGCGGCGCCAAAGCCTGCGGGTTCTCGCGAGTTGTGTCGGTTTGCATGGGTGGGTGTCTCCACAATTTCTATATGTTCAGGCGCCTTTTGGGCGCCCACCGTTCTGTCCACTCGTTCGACGGCCCTGGCGGGGATGCGTCATGCGCACGCATCCGCCCGCTCGGGCGTACCGACTTCGGGACAGACTCAGGAATAAGGGGCAAAGAACATGCCGCTCCCTGGCCGAAGTCAAAGGCTATGGGGCTAGCCCAAAAGCTGTTGCTCTCCATCTCCGCTGGAGCGGTTTGGTTGTTGAAACCACAATAAGTTCAGGCAGAAAAATCGCTTGAGTTTCTCTGCTGACTCGTGCTTGGGGTTGGTACGTGAAACCCAACATCTAGTGGTTCGCTGCGCTGGGGATACAAGATAATGCGGTATCGGGGGCTTTGCAAGGCGAGCGCCTGTGGATAACTTGTGCGTACTTTGTGAGTGAATAGTGGGTATTCGCTGTAGGCCTTGTACCAAGTGGTTTGCAGTATTTTTTTCTGCAGCTCATTGCCCCAGTGCAGATTTTTCAGGGCGCGAACCCTAGCACAAAAAACGCTTCAGTCCAGGGGTGTTTCGGGTGAGGTTGGCAGTGCTGGGTGCGGGACGTAGTATCGGCAGGGGATGTTGCCTTTTGGTTAAGGCGGCGATGCCGGCGATAGCGCCGGCACAGGCAACGCAAAAACAACAATCAAGGCAAACGCCATGGACCAACCCGTACCCCGCATCCTGATCGTCGAAGACGACCAGCGCCTCGCCGAGCTCACGGCTGAATACCTGCAGGCCAACGGTTTCGAGGTGGCAGTGGAGGGCGATGGCGCGCGCGCCGCCCGGCGCATCGTCGACAGCCAGCCAGACATGGTCATCCTCGACCTGATGCTGCCCGGTGAAGATGGCCTGAGCATCTGTAGCCGGGTACGTGGCCAGTACGCAGGCCCCATCCTCATGCTCACCGCCCGCAGCGATGAACTCGACCAGGTCCAGGGCCTGGACCTGGGTGCTGATGATTACGTGTGCAAGCCAGTGCGCCCGCGCCTGCTGTTGGCACGCATCCAGGCCCTGCTGCGGCGCAGCGAGCCGGCACAAGGCAAAACCCAAGAACTGGCCTTTGGCGCCCTGCGCATCGACAATCGCCTGCGCGAAGCCTGGCTTGGCGAACAGCTGATCGAACTGACCGGTGCCGAGTTCGATCTGCTCTGGCTGCTGGCCAGCAACGCCGGGCGGGTGCTGTCGCGCGAGCAGATCTTCACCGCCCTGCGCGGTGTCGGTTACGACGGCCAGGACCGCTCCATCGACGTGCGCATCTCCAAGATCCGCCCCAAGATCGGTGATGATCCTATCCACCCCCGGCTTATCAAGACCCTGCGCAGCAAGGGCTACCTGTTCGTCGGCGATGCACCATGAACAACTCGATCTTCCTGCGTATTTATGGCGGCATGCTCGCGGTCCTGGTGCTGGTGGCCCTGCTCGGCGTGCTCAGCCTGCACCTGGTCAACGAGGTGCGCGCCGCCCAGCACCGCGAGCGTCTGGCCCAAGGCACGTTCAGCCTGATGGCAGACAACCTGGCCCAGCAGAATGAAACCGAACGCAAACGTTCGTTGTTGATGTGGGAGCGCTTGTTGGGCGTGCCCCTGGACTTGCAACCGATGTCAGCGCGCACCCTTGATGGAGGCCAGCGCGCGCGGCTCAATCGCGCCCTGGTGGTGGTGCACAAGACCGGCCCGCACGCCGCGCAGGTGCTGCGCAAGGTGGGCCAGGAAGACCTGCTGCTGGTGGCCGAGGTCAAGCAGGTCAGCGAGCAGTTGGCGCGGGCCACGCTCTATTTGCTCGCCGATGAACTGGTGCGCTACCCCGTCACCGAACAGCAACAGCGCCTGGCGCAGATCAAGCAGAGCAAGGGGTTCGGGTTTGGTATTGCCCTGCAGCGCCTGGAGCGCGTGGGCCTGGACGATGACCAGCGGCGCCGGGTAGAGGAGGGCGACACGGTCATGGCGCTGGGCAAGGATGGCGATTCGATCCGCGTGTTCGCAGGCTTGCCGGGCTCGCCCTGGGTATTGGAAATTGGCCCGCTGTACCAGCTCAACCCCTATCCGCCGCAATTGCTGGTGCTGATCGCATTCCTCGGCCTGTGCCTGATTGGCCTGGTGGTCTATTTGCTGGTGCGTCAGTTGGAGCGGCGGGTCTCGGGCCTGGAAATGGCCGCCACGCGCATCGCCCAGGGCAGCCTGGAAACCCGCGTGCCGGCCGACGATGCCGATTCGGTCGGGCGCCTGGCGGCAGCGTTCAACGGCATGGCCGAACACCTGCAGCGTTCGCTGAACATGCAGCGCGAACTGGTGCGAGCGGTGTCCCATGAGTTGCGCACGCCCGTGGCGCGTTTGCGCTTTGGCCTGGAAATGATCGAAAGCGCGCCGACCGATCAGGCCCGCGCCAAGCACCTGGCGGGCATGGACGGCGATATCCAGGACCTGGACAAGCTGGTCGACGAGATGCTGACCTACGCCCGCCTGGAGCAGGGCGCGCCGGCCCTGAAGTTCCAGCGCGTCGACCTGGACGCCTTGCTGGACCGGGTGATCGACGAACTGGCCCCGCTCAATACCGAAGTCAGGCTGGTGCGCGGTGCCTGTCAGCTTCAGGGTGGCGAAGAGGCCTGGGTCGAGGCCGAACCGCGCTATCTGCATCGGGCGCTGCAGAACCTGGTCAGCAATGCCCTGCGCCATGCCCGGGCAGAGGTGCGGTTGAGCTATGAGTTGGGCCAGCAGCGCTGCCGCATCGAAGTCGAAGATGACGGGCCGGGCATCCCCGAAGGTTACTGGGACCGCATCTTCACGCCGTTCACCCGCCTCGACGACAGCCGTACCCGGGCTTCGGGAGGGCATGGCCTGGGCCTGTCGATCGTGCGGCGCATCATCTACTGGCACGCCGGCCGGGCCACGGTAGGTCGAAGTGAAGCGCTGGGCGGTGCCTGCTTCAGCCTCAACTGGCCACGCGAGCAGGCGCCGCTGTAAGGCTTAAACGCTGACCAGGCTGAGCAGGTGACCGTCCTGCACGCAGAACTGGCCGTCCAGCTCGACGCCATGGCGCCATTCGGGCGACAGGTCGATGAGCAGGCGCAGGCGTGCAAGGCCTTCCGGTGACCACTGCAGTATCTCGGCGTGCTCGAAGTAGAAGCGCTGCCGGGTCAGTGGGTAAAGGGTCTTGAACAGGCTTTCCTTGAGTGAAAAGGTCAGGGTAACCGCCAGGCCCACCTGGCTGCGGTCCAGGCGCTCGAGCTCTGCCGGGGTGAGGATTTCGCCCATCAGCCGTTCGGCTCGCTCGTCGTCCAGCAGTGCTTCCTGGTCCAGCCCCAGGCCGCGGCAACTGCCGTGCGCTGCAACCACGGCCGCAGCCCAGCCTTTGCCGTGGGTGATCGAGCCGTGGATGCCCGTGGGCCAGATCGGCGAACGGTCTTCGTGGGTGCCGGGCACATGGTCACGGCCATCCAGGCGTTGCAGCGCGGCGCGCGCGCACACCCGGCCGGCCAGGTACTCGGCCTGACGCTTGGCCACCGAGCGTTGCAGGCTGGGGCTGGGTTCGATACCGGCACGCTGGAAGTCGTCGGCGGCCAGGCGGTTGGGGTCGAAGGCACAGCTGACCAGCACCGCGCCGGGCAACGGGCGGGGCAGGGGCCAGTGGTGCTGGAGCGGGTCACAGCAGGAAGGCAATCTGTTCATGGCGGTATTGTGCCAGCCGCTGTGGCTGTGTGGGAGATGGGCCGCGAAGCGGCCCGGCAATCTTCAGTCGAACGCTTTCTTGAAGAACGCCTGCATGTCCGCCCATGAACGCTCGTCCGCAGCCTTGTTGTAACCAATGTCCGGCCCGCCATGGGCGCCGTGGCTCAAGCGGTCGGCATCCGGGTTGGTGAAGCCATGCTTGGCGCCGGGGATGCTGACGAACTGATAGTTGACCTTGGCCGCGTCCATTTCGGCCTTGAACGCGGCGACCTGTTCATCAGTGACCATGCTGTCCGCCGCGCCGTGTTCCACCAGGATGTCGGCCCTGACCACACCAGGCTTGGCCGGCGTCTGGGTAGCCAGTGCACCATGGAAGCTCACCACGCCGTCCAGTTTCTCGCCGCGCCGGGCCGCATCCAGCACCACCTTGCCGCCGAAGCAGTAACCTACGGCGCCCAGTTGATGCTTGTTGACGTTCGGCTGCTTTTTCAGCAGTTCAAGGCCCGCGTCGAAGCGCGCGGCCGCCGCGGCCGGGTCCTTCAGCGCTTGGGCCATGAATGCCTGGGCATCCTGCGGGTGCTCGGTGTGCTTGCCGTCACCGTACATGTCGATGGCCAGCGCTTTGTAGCCCAGTGCCGCGAGGTCACGGGCACGACGCTTGGCGTAATCGTTGAGCCCCCACCATTCATGCACTACGACGATGCCCGGGCGTTTGCCCTCCAGTGCATCGTCATAGGCGTAGTAGCCGACCAGGCGGTTGCCATCGTCGTCCTGGTAGGGGATCTCTCGGGTCACTACTGCCGCCTGGGCAAGAGCGGCGCTGCACATCAGGGTCAAAGCCAGCAGGGCACGCATGTTCACTACTCCTTGTTTTGCAAACGTATCGTTCAGCCCTGGTTCAGCCAGGATTCAGCCGCGGTTCAGGGCGTTCTGCTTACTCTAGCTTCCAGACCGAAACAGCGCATTCAACTGGAGTACAACGCCATGAAAACCTTCAATACCTTACTTGCTGCCATGGCCGTCTGTGCAGCTGGCATGACCACCGCCCAGGCCGCCGACGACAACTTCGCCAGCCTGACCTACGGCCAGACCAGCGACAAGGTCCGCAAGTCTGGGCTGTTGCAACGCAACACCGACCACCTGAACGCCGACGGCATCATCGGCAAGGATGACACCTGGGGCGTGCGCCTGGGCAAGATCAACGACCAGGGTCGCTACTACATGACCTACGACAACGTCTCGGGCGACCACAGCGGCCTGAAGCTGCGCCAGGAGAACCTGCTGGGCAGCTATGATCTGTTCCTGCCGGTAGGCGACACCACCAAACTGTTCGGTGGCGGCAGCCTGGGCATGACCAAGCTGACCCAGGACTCGCCAGGGGCCAGCCGTGATACCGACTATGGCTATGCAGTGGGCCTGCAGGCCGGCGTAATCCAGGAAATCACCGACCGGGCTTCGGTTGAGCTGGGCTACCGCTATCTGCGTACCAATGCGGCGACCGAGGTAGGGGCGAGCGGCGGGCCGAAAGAGGGTACCTTGCGCCTGACCAGCAGTGCTCAGACTTACCTGTCGGCGAACTACACGTTCTGATGCCCGAGTCGAGTTATCCTCTACGGGCCTCATCGTCTGCAAGCCGGGTTCCCCACTGCTATTGAGTGCGGGAGCCGGCCTGCCGGCGCTCAGGCCGGTACAGCCAACATAGGAAGGAGCGTCACATGAAACTGCTGGTGGTCGAGGACGAAGCCCTGCTAAGGCACCACCTCCATACCCGCCTGAGCGAAAGCGGCCATGTGGTCCAGGCCGTGGCTGATGCCGAAGAAGCGCTGTACCAGGCCGAGCAATTTCACTTCGACCTGGCCGTGATCGACCTCGGCCTGCCCGGCATCAGCGGCCTGGAGCTGATCGGCCGCCTGCGCGCCCAGGCCAAGACCTTTCCCATTCTGATTCTCACCGCCCGGGGCAACTGGCAGGACAAGGTCGAAGGCCTGGCCGCCGGTGCCGATGATTACTTGGTCAAGCCCTTCCAGTTCGAAGAGCTTGAAGCACGCCTCAATGCCCTGCTGCGCCGCTCCAGCGGCTTCACCCAGTCGACCATCGCCGCAGGGCCCTTGCTGCTGGACCTCAACCGCAAGCAGGCGACCCTTGACGAGCAGCCGCTGGCGCTGACCGCCTACGAGTACCGCATCCTTGAATATCTGATGCGTCATCACCAGCAGGTGGTGGCCAAGGAGCGCCTGATGGAACAGCTGTATCCAGGCGACGAGGAGCGTGACCCCAACGTCATCGAAGTGCTGATCGGCCGTTTGCGTCGCAAGCTCGAAGGTGAGCGCGGGTTCAAACCGATCGACACGGTGCGTGGCCTCGGCTACCTGTTCACCGAGCGCTGCCGATGATTCGTTCGCTGCGGGTGCGCTTGATGCTCGCGGCAGCGGTGCTGGCGGTGCTGTTCATGCTGGCGCTGCTGCCCGCGCTGCAGAAGGCCTTCAGCCTGGCCTTGCAGGAATCGATCGAGCAGCGCCTGGCGTCGGACGTGACCACGCTGATTTCTTCGGCGCGCATCGAGCATGGCCAGTTGCAGATGCCCGCACTGCTGCCGGACGAGCGTTACAACCTGCCGTATACCGGTTTGCTCGGTTACATCTTCGACCGCGAAGGTAAGCTGGTCTGGCGCTCCCGGGCCACGGCCGACCAGCACATCAACTACCAGCCGCGCTACGATGGACGCGGTAATGAGTTCGCCCGTATGCACCAGGATGACGGTGAGGAATTCTTTGTCTACGACGTCGAAATAAAGCTGCTGGGTGGCCAGAGCGCCGCCTATAGCATCGTTGCCCTGCAGCCGGTGCGTGAGTACCAGCAAACCCTCGATGGCCTGCGTGAAAAGCTCTACCTGGGCTTTGGTGCGGCCTCGCTGGCGTTGCTGGTATTGCTTTGGGCCGGCCTGACCTGGGGCCTGCGTTCCCTGAGGCGGCTGAGCCGCGAGCTGGATGAGGTGGAGGCCGGTGCCCGCGACGGGCTAAGTGCCGAGCACCCCCGTGAGCTGCTGCGCCTGACCGGTTCGCTCAACCGTCTGCTGCGCAGTGAGCGGGAACAGCGCCAGCGTTATCGCGACTCGCTGGGGGACCTGGCGCACAGCCTCAAGACGCCGCTGGCGGTGCTGCAGGGCGTGGGCGAGAGCATGCAGCAGCGCGCGGGTGAGCGTGAGCAGGCGCGGGTGCTGCAGAGCCAGATCGAACGCATGAGCCAGCAGATCGACTACCAGTTGCAGCGCGCCAGCCTGCGCAAGAGTGGCCTGGTGCGCCACAGCGTGCAGTTGCTTCCGGTGCTGGACAGCCTGTGCAGCACCCTGGCCAAGGTGTACCGCGACAAGCGCGTCGAAGTGCTGCTCGAGGTGCCGGCGCAGGCACAGGTGCCGATGGAGCAGGGCGCGCTGCTGGAGCTGTTGGGCAACCTCTTGGAAAACGCCTTCCGCCTGTGCCTGGGGCAGGTGCGGGTGAGCCTGCAGGAGGCGCCTGGGCGGCTGACCTTGAGCATCGACGATGACGGGCCGGGTGTACCGGCCGATCAGCGTGAGCGGATTCTCGAACGGGGCGAGCGGCTGGACCGGCAGCATCCGGGGCAGGGAATCGGCCTTGCAGTGGTCAAAGATATCGTCGACAGCTACGACGCTGAATTGAGCCTGGACGACTCGCCGCTGGGCGGAGCGGCATTGCGGGTCACCTTCTACCTGGATTGACGTTCAGGCGCAGGGTGCCCCATCACCTGCGGGCGGATTCCCGCCAAGGCCCCTGTACAAATCCCGCCATCGGGCGGAAATCCGCCATCTCTCCTCAGGCAATTCGCCCTGTCGTTGGGCATTTCCCACGAGCAAATACGGCCTTTGCACCCTTCGTGGGCGTTTTGGCATCGCCCTTGCTATCTGACTTGGCAGAGGCCTGCCCAGGCAGCTCGAACACAACGACAAATCCCTCCGGGTGCAGGAGGGTTAGCGATTCAGGTGCCCTGACATCCTGGGAAGGATGAAGCCGGCACACTTGAGGAAATTTAGCCATGACGACACGTCAGCCGCTGTACAAATCCCTGTATGTCCAGGTGATCGTTGCCATCACCATCGGCATCCTGCTCGGCCACTTCTACCCGGAAACCGGCGTCGCCCTCAAACCGTTGGGTGATGGTTTCGTCAAACTGATCAAGATGGTCATCGCGCCCATCATCTTCTGTACCGTGGTCAGCGGTATTGCTGGCATGCAGAGCATGAAGTCGGTCGGCAAGACCGGCGGCTACGCACTTCTGTACTTCGAGATCGTTTCCACCATCGCCCTGATCATCGGCCTTGTCGTCGTCAACGTGGTCAAACCAGGCGCTGGTATGCACATCGACGTCAGCACTCTGAACGCCAGCAGCGTGGCCGCCTACGCCGCCGCCGGTGCTCAGCAGACGACCGTTGGCTTCCTGCTCAACATCATCCCTAACACCGTGGTAGGTGCCTTCGCCAACGGCGATATCCTGCAGGTGCTGATGTTCTCGGTGATCTTCGGCTTTGCCCTGCACCGTCTGGGCAGTTACGGCAAACCGCTGCTGGACCTGATCGACCGCTTCGCCCATGTCATGTTCAACATCATCAACATGATCATGAAGCTGGCTCCGGTCGGTGCCTTCGGTGCCATGGCCTTCACCATCGGCCAGTACGGCGTTGGCTCGCTGGTACAGCTGGGCTACCTGATGGCCTGCTTCTACATCACCTGCCTGTTGTTCGTGCTGGTCGTGCTGGGCGGTATCTGCCGCGCCCACGGCTTCAGCGTGCTCAAGCTGATCCGCTACATCCGTGAAGAACTGCTGATCGTACTGGGTACCTCGTCCTCGGAATCTGCGCTGCCACGCATGCTGGCCAAGATGGAGCGCCTGGGTGCCAAGAAGTCGGTGGTTGGCCTGGTGATCCCTACCGGTTATTCCTTCAACCTGGACGGCACCTCGATCTACCTGACCATGGCCGCGGTGTTCATCGCTCAAGCCACCGACACCACCATGGACATCACTCACCAGATCACCCTGCTGTTGGTGCTGCTGGTGGCGTCCAAAGGGGCTGCCGGTGTTACTGGCTCTGGCTTCATCGTGCTCGCCGCGACCCTGTCGGCTGTCGGCCACCTGCCGGTTGCCGGCCTCGCGCTGATCCTTGGCATCGACCGCTTCATGTCCGAAGCCCGCGCCCTGACCAACCTGGTGGGCAACGCCGTCGCTACCGTGGTGGTGGCCAAGTGGGTCAAGGAAATGGACGACGACAAGCTGGCATCGGAGCTGGCTTCGGGTGGCGCGCCGCTCGAGCTGAACACCCCGACCGATGACCTGGGCGTTGCTGAAGTCCCGGTTCGTTGAGTGTGATGCCGTCATGAGAAAGGCGACCCTCGGGTCGCCTTTCTCGTTTCTGCCATGAAGCCAGCGCAGTATCTGCGGGGGCCGGCTTGCCGGCGATAGGCCGGTTTATTCAACCCGCGTCTCGCCACTGTAGATCAGAACTTCTTTACACCGCCTGCACAGGTAGCGCCGCCCCTGATGCACCAACTTGTGCCGCTGTGCCGTGAACGGGAAATCGCTCTGCGGGCACGGGCAGCGGTAGATGTAGCGGGTCGCCACACGCCGGCGCACCTCATAATTGTGGCAACGATTGGGCGGCAGTTCATACACCCCGCGCATGATCAGTTGCCACTCTTCGCCATGGGCCTGAATGCGGTCGCCGAACAGTTGGTGAGCCACCAGGTGCGCCACTTCATGGGCCACGGTCTGGCGCAGGAAATCTTCCTGGTTTTCGCGGTACAGCTGCAGGTTGAAGCGCAACAGGTTTTCGTGCAGGTGGGCGACGCCCGCCTTCTGGCCGCGCAGCTTGAAGCTGACTTCCGGGCGCGGGAAGGGGCGCTTGAAAAAGGTTTCGGCTTGCTGGTAACAGGTTTCGACGCGTTGTTTGAGCAGCTCGGGCATGGCGGGGTGATTCTCCTGACCGGGCATTATGCCGCAAGCAGTGGCAGCCTGCCGAGCCACCGGTCAGCAGACAGCCGGAAGTCGCCTTGCGGCGGCTTCCGGTTTGATGCCCCAGTGTTGGATCTAAGTGTTTTCGAAGCTAGTTGGTATAGACGGGCCCCACGCCCAGTCCCCAGATGATCACGGTCGCAGCCATGATCGCTACCAGTACCACCAGGCCCACTGCCAGCACCGAGCTGGAGAACAGGAAGCCTTCATCGGTCGGTATGTTCATGAATGTCGGCAAGCCGACGTACAGCAGGTAGACGGTGTAACAAATGGCCGCGGTACCCACCAGCATGCCCAGCCACAGGTGCGGGTAAAGCGCTGCCAGGCCGCCGAGGAACAGCGGTGTGGCGGTGTAGGTGGCAAAGGCGATGCATTGCGCCATGGACGGGCTGGCGTCATAGGTACGTGCCATCCAGTGGATGAACGCGCCCATGACCGCAACCCCGGCGAGCATCGCCAGGTAGGACATGATGCTCATCCATAGAGCGCTTTCCATCGTCAGCATCACCGCTGGCCGGTCGCCGATCACCCAGCCGACCTGGGTAGTGCCGATGAATGCCGAAACGGCGGGTATCGCCGCCAGTATCAGCGTGTGCGTCAGGTACATGTGGCTGATGCTTTCTTCTTCCCCGCGTATCTCCCGCCACTCCTGATCGGGGTGGGTAAACAGCCCCACAACGTGATGAATCATGCCGGTCACTCCTCTCGTTGTTGCCAATCGCCCCCCAGATGGAGCGCAAGCGGCCCGAGGCCAGGGCACCGATGGAAGCGGTAATGTGGCCTTATGTCGCAGTATAGGAAGCCGTTACCCGCACAAACTGCGCTTTTTAGAGCAAATCGCGCTGTAAGGCCGCCTGCTGATTCCCTTGAAGTCTTTATCGGAATCCCTACAGGTGCGCGTGGTTTGTGCGTAAAATAGCCGGCTTTTGTCACACCTCGCGGATCCAAGCGCTATGGGCACCCTCTCGGTCAACCAGAACAAACTGCAAAAACGCCTGCGTCGTCTCGCCGGCGAAGCCATCACCGACTACAACATGATCGAGGATGGCGACAAGGTCATGGTCTGCCTGTCCGGCGGCAAGGACAGCTACACCATGCTCGACGTTCTGTTGCACCTGCAGAAGGTGGCACCGATCACGTTCCAGATCGTCGCGGTGAACATGGACCAGAAGCAGCCGGGCTTCCCCGAGCATGTGCTGCCGGCCTACCTGAAAGCGCTGGGCGTCGAGTACCACATCGTCGAGAAGGATACCTACTCGGTCGTCAAGGAGCTGGTGCCAGAGGGCAAGACCACTTGCTCGCTGTGCTCGCGCTTGCGCCGTGGCACCCTGTACACCTTCGCTGACGAAATCGGCGCAACCAAGATGGCGCTTGGGCACCATCGCGACGACATCGTCGAGACCTTCTTCCTCAACATGTTCTTCAACGGTTCGCTCAAGGGCATGCCGCCCAAGCTGCGTGCCGACGACGGCCGTAACGTGGTGATCCGCCCGCTGGCATACTGCAGCGAGAAGGACATCCAGGCCTACTCGGACATGAAGGAATTCCCGATCATCCCGTGCAACCTGTGCGGTTCGCAGGAGAACCTGCAGCGCCAGGTGGTCAAGGACATGCTGGTGGAGTGGGAGCGCAAACACCCGGGCCGTACCGAGAGCATCTTCCGCGCCCTGCAGAACGTGGCCCCGTCGCAGTTGGCCGACCGCAATCTGTTCGACTTCACCAGCCTCAAGATCGACGAAAGCGCCACCCCGCGTTTCCTCGATGTACTGAACATCTGATCCATGCGCGATTACCAGTGGTTGCATGAGTACTGCCTGAACCGCTTCGGCTCGGCCCAGGCCCTGGAGGCCTTCCTGCCGCAGCCGCGCACCCCGGCGCAGCTGCGCGACATCAGCAACGACCGCTACCTGTCGACCTTGGCCTTGCGCGTGTTCCGCGCAGGGCTCAAACACAGCCTGGTCGATGCAAAATGGCCGGCATTCGAGCAGGTGTTCTTCGGTTTCGACCCGGAGAAGGTCGTACTGATGGGCGCGGAGCACCTGGAGCGGTTGATGCAGGACGAGCGCATCATCCGCCACCTGGGCAAGCTCAAGAGCGTGCCGCGCAATGCTCAGATGATCCTTGATGTGGCCAGGGAGAAGGGCAGCTTTGGTGCGTTCATCGCCGATTGGCCGGTGACCGATATCGTCGGGTTGTGGAAGTATCTGGCCAAGCATGGCAATCAGTTGGGCGGGTTGTCAGCGCCACGGTTTTTGCGCATGGTCGGCAAGGATACGTTCATCCCCACCGATGACTTGGCCGCTGCGCTGATTGCCCAGAAGGTGATCGACAAGCAGCCGACCAGCCAGCGCGACCTGGCGCTGGTGCAGCAGGCTTTCAACCAGTGGCATGCCGAGAGCGGGCGGCCGCTGTGCCAGTTGTCGGTGATGCTGGCCCATACCGTCAACCATTGAAAAAACCCGGGCTGCAACAGCAGCCCTGCGGATTCAACGGCCTTCACCTGCCATGCGCCGTTCATGCTGGAATTTCCAGCGCACGAACAGCAACCCGCTGATGAACAGCCCCAGGCTCAGCAGCACCTCGACCCAGCCGAACACTGCCCGCGACGGGTCGAACGCCGCCAGCACCCCTTTGATGAAATAGATATTCACCACAAAGCAGGTCCAGGCATGCGCCCGGGCGCTGCCCAGCAGCATGCCGGGCAGCAGCAACAGCAGCGGCACAAGCTCGATCGCCAGGATCACTTCTACCCGCGCCCCGTGCAGGTTGGCGAACCACAGGTTGTTCGCCACCAGCAATGCGATCAGGCCAAAAAAGAATGCCAGGCTCAAGGCGCGGGTGAGGCGCAGGCGCGGTGCCAGCCACTCCAGTGGTGGCAACACCTTTGGCTTCTTAGCCACGCGAGGCCTCCAGGGCCTTGGCCGTGGTTGCCAGGCGTTGGCCCAGCGCGCGGCACAGGGTGATCTCGTGTTGATCCAGCTCACGTTTGCCGTCTGCGCCGGCATGGTGGCTGGCGCCGTAAGGCGTGCCGCCGCCGCGGGTTTCGAGCAGCGCCGATTCGCTGTAGGGCAGGCCCATCACCAGCATGCCGTGGTGCATCAGCGGCAGCATCATCGACAGCAGGGTGGTTTCCTGGCCGCCGTGCAGGCTGGCGGTGGAGGTGAACACGCCGGCCGGCTTGCCGACCAGTTCACCCCCCAGCCACAAGCTGCTGGTGCCATCGAGGAAGTATTTGAGTGGTGCGGCCATGTTGCCGAAGCGGGTCGGGCTGCCCAGCACCAGGCCAGCGCAATGGCGCAAGTCGTCCAACGTGGCGTACAGCGCGCCGCTGGCCGGAATGTCTGGCGCCACGGCCTCGCACTCGGTGGAAATCGCCGGCACCGTGCGCAGGCGCGCTTCCATGCCGGCCAGCTCGATACCGCGGGCGATATGCCGGGCCATTTCGCTGGTCGAGCCATGTCGGCTGTAGTACAGCACCAGGATGTAGGGCGCACTCACGGCAGGATCTCCAGCACGTTCTCTGGTGGTCGGCCGATCACCGCCTTGTCACCGGCCACCAGGATCGGGCGTTCGATGAGCTTAGGGTGCTGGGCCATGGCGTCGATCAGTTGTGCATCGCTCAAGGCCGGGTTGGCCAGGTCCAGTGCCTTGTATTCGTCTTCACCGGTGCGCAGCAGCTGGCGTGGGCCGATGCCCAGTTTGCCAAGCAGAGCCTTGAGGGTGGCGGCGTCGGGCGGGGTTTCGAGGTAACGAACGATGGTCGGCGCCAGCCCGCGTTGTTCGAGCAGTTCCAGTGCGCCGCGGGATTTTGAGCAGCGCGGGTTATGATAGAGCGTCAAGTCAGTCATGTCGGGTCGCATCCAGCTGGGTGTGGCGGCTATTCTAACCGCAGGAACTGACCTATTCGCTTGAAACTTCGAGAAGGATTGACCCATGGCAAGGCGTTTGGCAGCAGTATTGGCCATCACCGCTGGCCTTTTGCTCAGTGGCTGCGGTGCCGACTACGGTGTGGACCAGCATGGCAACACGGTGAAGGCCGAACAGATCGACGGGCACTGGCTGGTGCTCAATTATTGGGCTGAATGGTGCGGCCCGTGCCGTACGGAGGTGCCTGAGCTGAACACTGCGGCCAAGCAGTGGGCGGCCGATGGCATCAAGGTGGTGGGGGTGAACTTCGATGGCCTGCAGGGGCAGGAGTTGAAGCAGGCGGCCGATACCTTGGGCATCGGCTTTACCGTGCTGGCCCAGGACCCGGCCGAGCGTTATGACCTGCCACGCAGCGAAGCGTTGCCGGTGACCTACATCATCGATGACCAGGGCAAGGTCCGCGAGCAACTGCTGGGTGAGCAGACCCTGGAAGGGCTCCAGGCCAAGATCAAAGCGCTCAAGGGGGCCTGAGAGCGGCAAGCTTCAAGCTTCAAGCCGCAAGAAAAAGCGGGCCGTGCATAGATCCGCCTTTGCTTGCAGCTTGTAGCTTGCAGCTCAAAGCACTCAACGGGGCCTCAAAGCGGCAAGCCTCAAGCTTCAAGCTGCAAGAAAAAGCTGGCCGTGCGCCGATCCGCCTTTGCTTGCAGCTTGCAGCTTGCAGCTTAAAGCTTCCAAGAGCTTAGCCCTCTTCGGGCCAGAACCGCAGGGGCTTGCCTTCGGCCGGCCAGAAGCGCAACTGCTCTACAGGGGACACATCCCAGCGCTGCACCGTCTCCAGCGCCTGCAGGAAGCGCTTTTCCTGCTCCATCAACGCCGGCGCGCAAAGCTTGCGGGTCTTGCCGACCTTGCCGAAGCTCAGGTGCTCGCCGTCCAGCGTGTACTGGGCGAACCAATGGTTGCAGCCCGCATTGCCATAGGCCCGGCCGTCACTGGCCAGCGTCAGTGTCAGGTGGCTGTAGTCGATCAGCGGCCGTTCACCGATCCACTCCAGCACATAGCTGCGCTCCAGTTGCAGCTTCGAAGGTTCGGTTGCGCAGCCGAGCAGGCCGGTGGCAATCAGGGCGCCGGTCAGCAGATTCTTCACTCGGTGCTCTCCTGGCAACGCGGGCACACGTGCTTGTCGCCACGACTGGCCCAGCCCAGCTCGGCGATACGCGCCGTAGCGGCCGGCTGGCGGGCCTTCTTGCCCAGCTTGGCGTCCACGGCGAACTCGAAGTCCAACACGGCATCGCAGCTGTCGCACTCAGCCTGCCAATTGAGGATTTCCAGCTCGTGGAACAGCGGGCCGCTGGCCACGGCCACCCACTGGCCACGCGGGTTGATCAGGTGGCGCACGCTCTCGACCGTCAGGCGCATGGACAAGTCCTTGCTGCCCTTGAGGGTGACCAACAGGGTGTCGCCCTTGTGCATCGAACCACCGTTGCCGGTCACCTGGTAGCGGCCCGGTACCAGGGCGCGGCACTCGATCAAGGTGTGTTGCGGGTTGAAAAGGGTGTAGCGGAAATCGTGCTCGACCATGGGTCCTCCAGAAATGCCGCGTATCCTAGCATCAACCTGTGACCAGATTCTGCGCATTACCCGCCGCCCAGCGGTTGATGTTTTCCAGCGTGGTCGCGGCAATGGCATCCAGCGCTTCGCGGGTCAGAAACGCCTGGTGCGCGGTGACGATCACATTGGGGAACGTCAGCAGCCGCGCCAGCACATCATCCTGCAGCGGCAGGTCAGAACGGTCCTCGAAAAACAGCTGGGCTTCTTCTTCATACACATCCAGCCCCAGGTACCCGAGCTGGCCGCTTTTCAAGGCCTCGATCAGGGCCGGGGTGTCGACCAGCGCACCACGGCCGGTGTTGATCAGCATGGCGCCGGGCTGCAGCTGGGCCAGGCTTTGCGGGTTGATCAGGTGCCGGGTGTGTTCGGTGAGCGGGCAGTGCAGGCTGATGATCCGCGCCTCGCGCAGCAGTTCTGGCAGCTCGACGTAGCGCGCCCCAAGCGCCAGCAGTTGGGGGTTGGGGGAGGGGTCATAAGCCAGCAACTGGCATCCGAAGCCTGCCATGATCTGGGCGAAGGCGGCGCCGATCTGGCCGGTACCGACCACGCCGACGGCCTTGCCGTGCAGGTCGAAGCCGGTCAGGCCATGCAGGGTGAAGTCACCCTCGCGGGTGCGGTTGTAGGCCCGGTGCAGGCGTCGGTTGAGGGCCAGGATAAGCGCCACGGCATGCTCGGCCACGGCGTGCGGTGAGTACGCGGGTACGCGCACCACCGCCAGGCCGAGCCTTTGGGCGGCAGCCAGGTCGACATGGTTGTAGCCGGCCGAGCGCAGGGCGATCAGGCGCGTACCGCCAGCCGCCAGGCGTTGCAATACCTGGGCGTCGAGCTCATCGTTGATGAATGCGCACACCACCTCGAAGCCCTGAGCCAGGGCGGCTGTGTCGAGGGTCAGGCGGGCGGGCTGGAAATGCAGCTCCACAGCGCTATCACAAGCGGCCTGGGTGAAGCTTTCCTGGTCGTAGTGCTGGCTGCTGAACAAAAGAGCGCGCATGGTCGGGCTTCCTTGATCGTGGTTGGGGGATTGTAGCCACCTGCGCGCACAAGGAAGTTGATCTACGCCGCCCCCATCGCCGGCAAGCCGGCTCCCACCGCAACCGCGCACTGCTTCAGGCCTGCGCTTTACCTGTGGAAGCCGCCGTCTTGCCCCATTCATAAAAGCCGGCGCAAATCCCTGTGGCCGGCTTGCCGGCGATGAGGCCTTGAAGGTCAGGCGTTCTGGCGGGCCTGCTCCGCCAGCCGGACAATTGCGCCATCCAGCTCGTCGAGCGCCTGCTGCGCTTGCGGATGCTCCTGTTTCAGCAAGGTCTCGCTGCGCTGGCAGGCGGCACGCAACTGCGGCACGCCGCAATAGCGCGAGGCACCGTTGAGCCGATGCACCTGCTCGATCAGCACACCATGATCGTCCGCCTCCCGTGCAGCACGAATGGCTTCACGGTCCGACGCCAGCGACGCCAGCAACATGGTCAGCATGTCTGCCGCCAGATCCGGCTTGCCTGCCGCGAGGCGCAAGCCTTCGTCAGGGTCGAGCACCGGTAGATCCTGGCCCTCGGCCTGCTGTTCCTCCAGGCGCTCCAATGGCCCGACACCCAGGCTCAGGCCGGTCCATTTCATCACCACCTGGGCCAGCTGGCGCTCGCTGATCGGTTTGGTCAGGTAGTCGTCCATGCCGCTGTGCAGCAGTGCCCGTTTCTCGTTGGCCATGGCGTGGGCAGTGAGGGCGACGATCGGCAGCGGGCTGCCGCTCTGGGTGTTTTCCCACAAGCGGATCTGCTCGGTGCAGGCACGGCCATCCATGCCTGGCATCTGCACGTCCATCAGCACCAGGTCGAAGTGTTCGCTCTGTACCGCCTGGACCGCAGCATGGCCGTTGTCGAGCGCCAGCACATCGGCGCCGAGGTCTTCCAGCAGGGTTTGTACCAACAGCAGGTTGGCCGCATTGTCGTCGACACAGAGGATTTTCGGCTGGCGCTGGCCGCGCGTTGGCGCGGCCAGTTCGCCCCGCGTACGGCGCGGTTGCAGCAGCTCCAGCAGCAGGCGGCGCAGCTTGCGCGTGCAGGTCGGCTTGGACAGCAGTTGGCCATGGCCATTAGGCAGGTGAGGGTGGTACAGCGCTTGCTCGGTGGTCGGGCAAAGCACCACGCAATGGCAGTGGTAGCGCTCCAGTTGCTGGTGGTATTGGCCCAGCTGTTCGGGCGTGAGAGTGCCCAGGTTGGCACCCAGCACTGCGAACTCGAAGGGCATGCCGGCCTGGAAGCCCGCCTGAACCCCCTGCAGCAGTTGTTCATACGAGGCGAACAGGCTTACGCTCAAGCCGCAGTCCTGCAACTGATGCTCCAGGGCCTGGCGTGCCAGGTCATGCCCGTCGACGATCGCCGCGCGACGCCCCAGCAGCGGCTGCGACGCCTGCGTCTCGCTGTCGTCGTGGGCCTTGGGCAGGCTCAGGCTGATCCAGAATTGCGAACCCTCCCCTGGGGTGCTGTCGACCCCGATCTCGCCGCCCATCTGCTCGATCAGGCGCTTGGAAATCACCAGCCCAAGGCCGGTGCCGCCCGGCTGGCGGGCCAGCGAATTGTCGGCCTGGCTGAACGCCTGAAACAACGTGCGCACATCCTGCGGTGACAGGCCGATACCGGTGTCCTGCACGCTGATGCGCAGTTGCGCGCTGTCTTGTTGCTCGTCCTCGAGCATTGCCCGCACGACGATGGTGCCCTCGCGGGTGAATTTGATGGCGTTGCTCACCAGGTTGGTGAGGATCTGCTTGAGCCGCAGCGGGTCGCCAACCAGCGATGACGGTGTGTCGCGGTAGATCAGGCTGAGCAACTCCAGCTGCTTGGCGTGGGCGGCGGGCGCCAGGATGGTGAGGGTGTCCTGGACCAGGTCGCGCAGGTTGAAAGGGATGCTGTCGAGCACCAGCTTGCCGGCCTCGATTTTGGAAAAGTCGAGGATCTCGTTGATGATCCCCAACAGGTTGTCGGCCGATTTCTCGATGGTGTTCAGGTAGTCCAGCTGGCGCGGGGTCAGCTCGCTTTTCTGCAACAGGTGGGTGAAGCCGAGAATACCGTTGAGCGGCGTGCGGATTTCGTGGCTCATGTTGGCCAGGAATTCCGATTTGATGCGGCTCGCCTCCAGGGCCTCCTTGCGCGCCATGTCCAGCTCGATGTTCTGGATTTCGATGGTTTCCAGGTTCTGGCGCACATCCTCGGTGGCCTGATCGATGCTGTGCTGCAGTTCTTCATGGGCGCTGTGCAGGGTTTCTGCCATGCGGTTGATGCCCCTGGCCAGTTCGTCCAGCTCGTGGCTGCCCATGGCGGGCAGACGTTCTTCCAGGTGGCCGTCTTTGAGCTGGTTGACGGCATGCTTGATGCGCGCGATCGGGTCATTGATGGTGCGGCTCATGCGCATTGCCAGCAGGCCGCTGAGCACCAGGCACGCGAGTATCAGCAGCATGCTGGTGAACAGGTTGCGGTAGCCGCGCAGCAGCGTACCGTCGTGCGACAGTTCGATCTCGACCCAACCCAGCAGGCGCTCGGCTTCGGCCGGGACGGCTTCGGTGGCCAGGTCGCGGTGGTGGCCGAACACCGGCATCAGGTAGCGGGTGGCATCGTTGCCGCTGCGCTCCAACAGTTGAGTACCCGTGCCGCCGCTGGGCGCCTGGTTGATCATGCTGGGGCCAGCGTGGGCCAGACGGGTGCGGTCCGGGGCGAGGAAGGCCACTGCACGCACATCGGCCTGCTCCAGCGTTTGCGCAGCGATCCGCTCCAGTTGCGCAGGCGCCTGCCGGGCCATGGCGGGCGCGGCCAACGGTGCCAGTTGTTCGGCAATCATCTTGCCGCGTTGCAGCAGTTGGGTGCGCAACTGGTCTTGCTGCAGCCACGTGAAATAGCTGCCCAGCACCAGAGCCATCAAGCTGGCAGGCAGCAGTGCCAGCAGCAGTACCCGGCTTCTGATTCCCAAACGATCGAGCACACTCGCCTCCTGTGATGTGCCTGGATGCCGTTACTGGCGTAACGGAGCAAAGCGGAAAGTTACTCCGCCTGCCTGCCTAATGCACCCTTTATGTGGCTGTTTTCACCCAGCAGTCGGGCGTTGAGCGCAGGGCGGTTGCCTATGGCGGACGCATGCTCAATAATCGCGTAATTGAGAATATGTGGCAGTTGCCAATGAATCCCGTAACTATTAATACTTCCAGCATCCTCGCCATCGAGGATGACCCGGTGCTGGGTGCCTACCTGCACGAAGAACTGCAGCGCGGCGGCTTTGCGGTGACCTGGTGCCGCAACGGCCTGGAAGGCCTGGAAACCGCCGGTCGTCAGGACTTCGACGTGGTCCTGATGGATATTCTGCTGCCCGGGCTCAACGGTCTTGATGCCCTGGCCCAGCTGCGTCGACGCAGCGCCACGCCGGTTATCCTGATGTCGGCGTTAGGTGCCGAGGCCGACCGCATCAATGGCTTCCAGCGCGGTGCCGACGATTACCTGCCCAAGCCTTTCAGCATGGTCGAGCTGCAGGTGCGCATCGAGGCCATCCTGCGCCGCGTCGCGCTGGAGCGTCGTCATCAGCCGCCATCGGGTATTGCCTGCGGCGAGCTGTGGTTCGACGAGACGGTTTGCGATGTCAGCTTCGGTGGCCGGCAGGCAGGCCTCACCCCTAGCGAGTATCGCCTGTTCGATCTCCTCAACCGCAACGTCGACGAGGTGCTGAGCAAGCCTTTTCTCTACCAGCAGGTGCTGCAACGGGGCTATTCGCGGCATGACCGTAGCCTGGACATGCACGTCAGCCAGATCCGCCGCAAGCTCAAAGGCATCGGCTACCTGGAGCGGCAGATCCGCACCGTGTGGGGCAAGGGTTACGTGCTCAGTGCCGGTGAAGCGGAGTAGGCCATGCTGGACCGTCACTCGCTGTTCTGGAAGCTGGCCATCCTGCTGGTAGGTTTCTGCCTGCTGATGATCGGTCTGAGTTACACCTGGGGCCGGCATATGGAAACCCAGAATGCCTACCTCGATGAGCCTGCCCGCCAAGTGCTGCGCAGCTATGCCGGGGAGGCCGAGGCGGCCTGGCGCAGTGGTGGCCGCACCGGGCTGGACCAGTGGGTTGCGGCCATGCACCAGCGTGAGCGCGGCTGGATAGGCGTGCTCGATAGCAATCTGCAGCCCCTTGCCAGCACCGCCCTCGGCCCCGAGATCATGCAGCGGCTCACGCGCCTGCGCGGTGTCGACTGGCCCATGAGCCGGCGCAGTACTGACCAGCCCTGGCTGCGCATACCGTTTCCGGGGGCACCGGAGCAGGGCATGCTGGTGATGGTGCTGCCCGAACGTTTCAACCCTGGCCAGTACCGGGTGCTGTGGCGGGTGTTGACCAACGGTGTGATTCCCGGGTTGTTCACCTTGCTGCTGTGTGTCGGCCTGTACCGCATGCTGATCGTGCCGCTCAA
Organism: Pseudomonas putida; assembly: GCF_026625125.1. NCBI lineage: Bacteria > Pseudomonadati > Pseudomonadota > Gammaproteobacteria > Pseudomonadales > Pseudomonadaceae > Pseudomonas > Pseudomonas putida. The sequence goes on from NZ_CP113097.1 coordinate 1,420,949, forward strand.
CCAGTTGCGCGAGCAGGCCAATGCCTGGCGTGCCGACCAGCTGTCGGCGCGGCTGGACGCACGCACCACCGCCCGGCATGACGAACTGGGCGAGCTGGCCCGCGCCTTCGACCAGATGGCCGAACGGCTGCAGGGCACGGTGGCCATGCAACAGCAGTTGCTGCGTGATTTGTCCCATGAAATGCGCACACCGCTGAGCCGGTTGCGGGTGGCCTGCGACGGTGAAACCGACCTTCAGCGCCTGCGCGAGCGCCTGGGGCGCGAGGTGGACTGTATGCAGCAGTTGGTCGAGAACACCTTGCAGCTTGCCTGGCAGGATGCCGAGCGTGCGCCGATGAACCTTGAGCCTATCCAAGTGCAGGCCCTGTGGGACCTGCTGGCAGAGGATGCCAGTTACGAAAGCGGCTGGTCCCCCGAACGCCTGCGCTGCGAACTGCCAGCCGACTGCTGGGTGCAGGGCAACCTGAATCATCTGGCTCAGGCGTTGGAAAACATGCTGCGCAATGCGATCCGCCACTCCCCGGAAAACGGCGTGGTGCAGCTGGCCGGGCAGCGTGAAGGTAGCCATTGGCGCCTGTGGCTGGAAGATCAGGGCGGTGGTGTGGCTACCGAGGATCTGGAGCGCATCTTCGCCCCCTTCACCCGGCTCGATGGCTCGCGCCCCGGCGACGGCGGTTTCGGCCTGGGCCTGAGCATCGCCCGCAGTGCGATCCAGCGTCAGGGCGGCACCCTGTGGGCAGAGAACGGCAAACGCGGTCTAAAGCTCTGCATGCGCCTACCGCTGCACCTCCCCGCGCCATCTCTGCAACCCCCGCCCCCACAAACGCTACCCACAGCTTGAAGCTTGCAGCTTGCCGCTTATAGCTTGTAGCTATACCCACCACAGATTGCGTGATATGGCCGGGAAGTGTTTGCCGGTATGATAGGCGCCCCTGCCGTCCGGATTGTGAAATACACCATGACCTTGCAGTACCCAACCATCGCCGATTGCGTCGGCAATACGCCCCTGGTTCGCCTGCAGCGCATCGCTGGAGAAACCAGCAACACCCTCCTGCTCAAGCTCGAGGGTAACAATCCAGCAGGCTCCGTGAAGGACCGCCCGGCACTGTCGATGATCGCGCGCGCCGAACTGCGCGGCCAGATCAAGCCCGGCGACACCCTGATCGAAGCTACCTCCGGAAATACCGGTATAGCCCTGGCCATGGCGGCAGCGATCAAGGGCTACAAGATGATCCTGATCATGCCCGACAACTCCACCGCGGAGCGCAAGGCAGCGATGACTGCCTACGGTGCCGAGCTGATCCTTGTGACCAAGGAAGAGGGGATGGAAGGTGCCCGCGACCTGGCCGAGAAGCTGCAGGCCGAAGGCCGCGGTCTTGTGCTGGACCAGTTCGCCAACGGCGACAACCCGATTGCTCACTACAACAGCACCGGCCCGGAAATCTGGCAGCAGACCCAGGGCACCATCACGCATTTCGTCAGCTCCATGGGCACCACCGGCACCATCATGGGTTGCTCGCAGTACCTCAAGGAGCAGAATCCGGCCGTGCAGATCGTTGGCCTGCAACCGATGGAAGGCTCGGCCATTCCGGGCATCCGCCGCTGGCCCGAGCAGTACCTGCCGAAAATCTTCGATGCCACCCGCGTTGACCGCGTCATGGACATGTCCCAGCAAGAAGCTGAAGACACCATGCGCCGCCTTGCCCGCGAAGAGGGCATTTTCTGCGGCGTGTCTTCCGGTGGTGCGGTGGCAGCCATGCTGCGCCTGTCCCAGGAAGTGGAAAACGCGGTAATGGTCGCGATCATTTGCGACCGTGGCGACCGTTACCTGTCCACCGGCCTGTTCGACCCGAGCTAAATGTCCAGAAAGAAAAGCAACAGCGGCCTGCGCTTCCAGCCAGCCGGTGGTAACCGCACGCCCCAGGTACCCGTGGGCAAAAAGCAGCGTCTGGACATCGAGCGCCTTGCCGGTGACGGCCGTGGCATCGCCTTCCACGACGGGCGGACCTGGTTCGTCAGCGGCGCCCTGGCCGGTGAGGCGGTCGAGGCGCGGGTGCTCAATGCCCGTGGCAAGGTGGTCGAGGCGCGCCTGGAGCGTGTGCTGCAGGCCAGCGCCGAGCGCCGCCAGGCGCCGTGCCGCCATTACGAGCGTTGTGGTGGCTGCAACTTGCAGCACCTGCCGCATCAGGCGCAGCTGGCGCTCAAGCAGCGAACCCTGGCCGAACAGCTGCAACGGGTGGCCGGGGTGCAACCGCAAGAATGGGCGGCGCCATTGAGCGGGCCGGAATTCGGCTATCGGAGGCGGGCGCGTGTGGCCGTGCGCTGGGATGTCAAAGCGCGTCAGCTGGAAGTAGGGTTCCGTGCCGAGGCCAGTCAGGACATCGTCGCCATCGACGACTGCGCCGTGCTGGTACAGCCTTTGCAGTCCATCGTGCGGCATTTGCCTACGGTGCTGCGTTCGTTGAGCAAGCCCCAGGCCATCGGCCACGTCGAGCTGTTCAGCGGCACGGCCGAAGCGTTGCTGGTACGCCATGTGGCACCGTTGCCGGCCGATGACCTGGCGCGTCTGCAGGCATTCTGCAACGAGGCCAAGGCCCAGCTGTGGCTGCAGGGCGAAGGCGAACCGGTGTCGGTGGAGGCTGGCGCGAAGCTAGGCTTCACCTTGGAGCCGTGGCAGCTGGAACTGGCCTGGCGCCCGGGCGATTTCGTTCAGGTCAACGCCCAGGTCAATACTGCAATGGTCGAGCAGGCCCTGGCCTGGCTCGCTCCGCAGGCCGACGAGCGTGTGCTCGACCTGTTCTGTGGCCTGGGCAATTTCGCCCTGCCGCTGGCCCGCCAGGCACGGGAAGTGGTGGCGGTTGAGGGTGTGCAGGCGATGGTGGACCGGGCTGCGGCCAATGCCCGAAACAACAATGTGCATAACGCACGGTTTTTTCAGGCCGATTTATCCCAGCCTTTGGCGGGCGCCGGATGGGCCGCCGAGGGCTTTTCTGCGGTACTCTTGGATCCACCGCGCGACGGTGCTTTCGAGGTGGTGCAAAGCATCGCACGCCTCAAGGCCACGCGGCTGGTTTATGTATCATGCAACCCGGCCACACTGGCGCGAGACGCCCAGGTGCTGGTCGGCCAGGGGTACCGGTTAAAAAGGGCCGGGATTCTCGACATGTTTCCTCAGACGGCGCATGTCGAGGCCATGGCGTTATTCGAAGCGGGCTAGCAGGCTGGCCCCTTGGTGCGGTTCCCATGGACTGGGAGCCACACGGTGATAGCCAGCGCTCCGAGTGGTGCGCTGTATGGAAAGGTAAAACAAAGATGGTACAGGTGAGAGTGCACCAGCCGGTCAATACGGACGGCAGTATCAATCTCGAAGCATGGCTGGATCATGTGGTGAGCGTCGATTCGGCATTGGATCGCGTGGCACTCGAAGAGGCCTGCGAGTTCGCCCAGGAAATCGAGAAAAAGGGCAACCCTGCCAAGCATTCCTGGGCCGATGGAACCTCCAGTTTCCAGGCTGGCCTGGAAATCGCCGAAATCCTCGCCGACCTCAAGCTCGACCAGGATTCGCTGGTGGCGGCGGTGATCTACCGCTCCGTGCGTGAGGGTAAGGTGACCCTGGCCGAAGTCGGGCAGCGTTTCGGCCCTGTGGTGTCCAAGCTGATCGACGGCGTGCTGCGCATGGCCGCCATCAGTGCCAGCCTCAGCCCGCGCCAGTCGCTGGTGCTGGGCTCGCAGGCGCAGGTCGAGAACCTGCGCAAGATGTTGGTGGCGATGGTCGACGATGTGCGCGTGGCGCTGATCAAGCTGGCCGAGCGCACCTGCGCGATCCGTGCGGTGAAGTCCGCCGATGACGAGAAGCGTCTGCGTGTGGCGCGGGAGGTCTTCGACATCTATGCGCCGCTGGCCCATCGGCTTGGCATCGGCCACATCAAGTGGGAGCTGGAAGACCTGTCCTTCCGCTACCTGGAGCCCGATCAGTACAAGCAGATCGCCAAGCTGTTGCACGAGCGCCGGCTGGACCGTGAGCGCTTCATCAGTGACGTGATGAACCAGCTGCAGAATGAGCTGCTGGCCACCGGCGTCAACGCCGATATCAGTGGGCGGGCGAAACACATCTACTCGATCTGGCGCAAGATGCAGCGCAAAGGCCTGGAATTCAGCCAGATCTACGACGTGCGTGCGGTGCGCGTGCTGGTACCGGAAGTGCGCGACTGCTATACGGCGCTCGGTATCGTCCACACCTTGTGGCGGCACATTCCCAAAGAGTTTGACGACTACATCGCCAACCCCAAGGAGAACGGCTACCGTTCGCTTCACACCGCCGTGATCGGCCCCGAGGGCAAGGTGCTGGAAGTGCAGATCCGTACCCACGGCATGCACGAAGAGGCTGAACTTGGCGTTTGCGCCCACTGGCGTTACAAGGGCACCGACGTCAAGCCCAGCTCCAATCACTACGAAGAGAAGATCTCCTGGCTGCGCCAGGTGCTCGAATGGCATGAGGAACTGGGCGACATCGGTGGCCTGGCCGAGCAGTTGCGGGTCGATATCGAACCGGACCGGGTCTACGTATTCACCCCCGACGGCCATGCCATCGACCTGCCCAAGGGCGCCACGCCGCTCGACTTCGCCTATCGCGTGCACACCGAGATCGGCCACAACTGCCGTGGCGCCAAGATCAACGGGCGTATCGTGCCGCTCAACTACAGCCTGCAGACCGGCGAGCAGGTGGAGATCATCACCAGCAAGCACGGCAACCCGAGCCGGGACTGGCTGAACTCCAACCTGGGGTACGTCACCACTTCACGGGCCCGGGCCAAGATCGTCCACTGGTTCAAGCTGCAGGCCCGCGATCAGAACGTCGCCGCAGGCAAGACCTTGCTCGAGCGCGAGCTCAGCCGCCTGGGCCTGCCGCAGGTAGACTTCGAACGCCTGGCCGAGAAGACCAACGTCAAGACCGCCGAGGACATGTTCGCCTCGCTCGGTGCCGGTGACCTGCGCCTGGCTCACCTGGTCAACGCTGCTCAGCAACTGCTCGAGCCCGAGCGTATCGAGCAGATCGAACTGGTGCCGCGCAAGCCTAGCGGCCCGCGCAATGGCAAGCGTGGCGACATCCAGATCCAGGGCGTCGGCAACCTGCTCACGCAGATGGCCGGCTGCTGCCAGCCGCTGCCGGGCGATGCCATTGTCGGCTACATCACCCAGGGCCGCGGGGTGAGCATTCACCGCCAGGACTGTGCCTCGGTGCTGCAACTGGCAGGGCGTGAGCCGGAGCGGATGATTCAGGTCAGCTGGGGGCCGATACCGGTGCAGACCTACCCGGTCGATATCGTTATCCGTGCCTACGACCGCCCAGGGTTGCTGCGCGATGTGTCGCAGGTGCTGCTCAACGAGAAGATCAACGTGCTGGCAGTCAACACCCGCTCGAACAAGGAAGACAACACCGCGCTGATGTCGCTGACCATCGAGATCCCGGGCCTGGATGCGCTGGGGCGTCTGCTGGGCAGGATTTCGCAGTTGCCGAACATCATCGAGACGCGGCGTAACCGTACCCCTTGAACCTGCGGTGGCTTCTTTGTGGGCTTGCCCGCAACGAAGTCACCGCCGAAGGACCTGCTACATGACCTATTCCCTCGAAGACCTGCTGCACCTCATGGCCCGGCTGCGCGACCCGCAGTACGGTTGCCCGTGGGACCTCAAGCAGAACTACGCCAGCATCGTGGCGCACACCATCGAAGAGGCTTACGAAGTTGCCGACACCATCGAGCGCGGGGATTTCGAGCACCTTCAGGGCGAACTCGGTGATCTGCTGTTCCAGGTGGTCTACTACAGCCAGCTGGCCAGGGAGGAGGGGCGCTTCGAGTTCGACGGTGTGGTCGATGCGATTACCCGCAAGCTGATACGCCGCCACCCCCATGTATTTCCCACCGGCGAGTTGTACGCGCCGCTGGACACGCCGAGCCTGAGCGAGGCACAGGTCAAGTCGCGCTGGGAAGAGATCAAGGCCCAGGAACGTGCCGAGAAAAGCGAGCCTGAACAGCTGTCGCTGCTCGATGACGTGCCGGCGGCATTGCCTGCCCTGTCCCGAGCCGCCAAACTGCAAAAGCGTGCCGCCACTGTCGGTTTCGACTGGCCAGACGCATTGCCGGTGCTGGACAAGGTCCGTGAGGAGCTCGACGAAGTGTTGCAGGCCATGGCCGACGGGGATGCCGAGTCCGTCGAAGATGAAGTCGGCGACCTGCTGTTCGCGGCTGTCAACCTGGCCCGTCACCTCAAGCAAGACCCGGAAAATGCACTGCGTCGTGCCAACCGCAAGTTCGAGCGGCGTTTCCGCTTCATCGAACAGGCATTGCGCGACAGCGGTCGCCCCATCGAATCGTGTAACCTTGACGAACTGGACGCCCTTTGGGGGGAAGCCAAACGTCAGGAAAAGAACCTGCCCAGCTGCGGCTGAGTGGCTGCATAAGTGAGTGAACATCCATGAGTCTTTCCCTTCGCGATCAATTGCTCAAGGCCGGTCTGGTCAACCAGAAGCAGGTCTCCCAGGCCAACAAGGCCCAAAAGAAACAGAAACGCCTGGAGCACAAGGGCCAGGTCGAAGTCGACGACACCCAGCAGCGCCTGGCCAAGGAAGCGATGGCCGAGAAGGCCAAGCGTGACCAGGAACTGAACCGTCAGCAGCAGGAAAAGGCCGAACAGAAGGCCCGTGCCGCGCAGATCAAGCAGTTGATCGAGGCGACCCGCCTGCCCAAGCTCACGACCGAGGACTACTACAACTTCGTCGACGACAAGAAGGTCAAACGTATTGCGGTAAACGCCCTGATGCGTACCAAGCTGAGCAATGGCGCGCTAGCGATCGTGTCGTTTGGTGGGGGGTACGAAGTCATTCCGCGCGAGGCAGCGGTGAAGATCCAGGAGCGCGACCCTCATCGCATCCTGCTGCTCAATACCCATGTCGAGGAAGCGGATGAGGACGATCCGTATGCGGCGTACAAGATCCCTGACGACTTGATGTGGTAAGCATCAAGCACCCCGCCTTAGCGGTAGTGTCAGTCAGTTAGCGTTAGTGGGGCCGCTGCGCGGCCCATCGCTGGCAAGCCAGCGCCCACCGGTACAGCACACACCTCGAGTACTGCGCTGCCCCCAGGAAGTGGGACACCCAGCCAATGTCTTGTGGTACTCCATCCTGTGGGGCAACCGTCTTGCACAACTTCTAAAAGCTGGCGCGATCCCGGTGGGAGCCGGCTTGCCGGCGATGGGCCGCGCAGCGGCCCGAAATCAAAAACCTGTGCGGGTCATTGCGAAGTGCGCTGGTTTTCCTGCACTTCAAGCTCTGCCCGGTATTGGTGGGCTTCGTGTTCGTTGTGGAACATCCCGACCAATTCGCCTTGCTGGTGCACATCCCAGATCCGCACGCCAGCGGCCAGGCCTTCGTGGGACATTTTCGATTCGTCGCGTTCAGTTACTTGGACTGTCATCGTTAAACTCCACTGTTCAGTTGGTTGCGACATTCTGTCGCGCACCTCTTTTATAGAGTTTGTTAGCAGCCTAAGTAAATAAAATAGCCATGAAACAAGTTTCATGTTGCCCAGGCAAAAAGAAGCCCCGCACAGGGCGGGGCTACGGATCTTGCGGGCTGCGGCTTAGCTGCCTTTGACCGACTTGCCATCGACCGTACCATCCTGCAGCACGATCACATACTCCTTGCCATCGGTTTCGACCTGGCGCAGTTGGACCAGCAGGTAGTCCCAGTCCTTGGCGAACCACAGCTCGGTGATGCGCTTGCTCTGGCTTGGGTCGCGCACGCGCTCGACCTTCACCGCCTCGACCTGGCCGGTCTTGGTGGTGACTTTCTCAGTGCCCAGCACGCGGAAGTCGTAGGTGTCGATCTCGTCACCATCGACCACCTGGTAGGTCATGCTTTTCTTGCCAGCGGCCACATCATGCTGCAGCGCCAGCTGATAAGAGGACTTGTCCAGCACGCCGCGGTTGAGCGGCAGGCTGACGGCGTCACCCCGGTCGCTGCCGGTGACTTTCTTGCCGTTCCAGTCGAAGGTGAGGTCGACTTTCTTGGCTTTGCCCAGGCCGCCACGCTCGAAGTGATACTTCTGCGGCAGCAGGGTGTCGTTGTCCATGCGCAGGGTGCTTTGCTCGGTCAGGCTGGCGATCATCATGGAAGCCTTGAAATTAAGGTCCCAGGTACCGTTGGCATTCTTGACCAGGCTGCGCTCGGCAGTGCCGCTCATGGGAAGTTGCTTCCAGTCGGCGGTGTAACTGGCCGAGAAGGGTTTCAGATCGGCTGCCTGGAGGGGCAGGGCGAGCACGGCGAGAGCCAAGAGCAGGGCGCGACGCATAAATTCTCCTAGGGTCGGATCAAATGACCACTGGCCGGCAGTGGCTGGCCATCCAGTAATGCACCCTGTTCGCCCAGGCGCAAGCGCCCCTCGGCAAACCAGTGCACTGCCAGCGGGTAGATCTGGTGTTCCTGTTGGTGTACTCGCAGGGCCAGGCTTTCAGCGCTATCGCCTGACGCGACCGGTACCACAGCCTGTACGACCAGAGGGCCGCCATCGAGTTCCTCGGTGACGAAGTGTACGCTGCAGCCGTGCTCGGCGTCGCCTGCCTCCAAAGCCCGTCGGTGAGTATGCAGGCCCTTGTACTTGGGCAGCAGTGACGGGTGGATGTTGAGCAGGCGGCCCTGATAGTGGCGAACGAAGCCGCCACTGAGGATACGCATGAAGCCGGCCAGCACCACCAGGTCGGGCGTGAAGCCGTCGATGCGCGCCATCAGCGCTGCATCGAAGGCTTCACGGCCGTCGAAGCCGGTGTGGTCCAGTACGGCGGTGGCGATACCCGCCGCCGCCGCGCGTTGCAGCCCGTAGGCATCGGCGCGGTTGGAAATCACCGCAGCGATGCGTACCGGGCTGTTTTCACCATGGCTGCTATCGATCAAGGCTTGCAGGTTGCTGCCCGAACCCGACAGCAGTACCACTACATTGCAGGGCTCGCTCGGCATCAGTGTGCCTTGAGGTTCTGCAGCTCGACCTGGGCAGCGCCTTCAGCGGCTTGTTCGATGCGACCGATGACCCAAGGCTGCTCGCCTTCTGCACGCAGTACATTCAGTGCTGCCTCGACCTGGTCCTGGGCCACGCAGATGACCATGCCCACGCCGCAGTTCAGTACACGGTGCATCTCGTGCTCGTCGACGTTGCCTTTCTCTTGCAGGAAGTCGAATACCGCAGGGCGCTGCCAGCTGGCCACGTCAACCACGGCCTGGGCGTTTTTCGGCAGAACGCGCGGGATGTTGTCCAGCAGGCCACCACCGGTGATGTGGGCCATGGCCTTGACGGCGCCGGTCTGCTTGATCAGTTGCAGCAGTGGCTTGACGTAGATGCGGGTCGGTGCCATCAGCAGGTCGGTCAGCGGCTTGCCGTCGAGCTGGGTGTTCTCGATGTCGGTCGCCGACACTTCGAGGATCTTGCGGATCAGCGAGTAACCGTTGGAGTGCGGGCCGGAAGACGGCAGGGCGATCAGCGCGTCGCCGGTAGCGACCTTGGAGCCGTCGATGATCTCGGCCTTTTCCACCACGCCGACGCAGAAACCGGCCAGGTCGTAATCTTCGCCTTCGTACATGCCCGGCATTTCTGCGGTTTCGCCGCCAACCAGGGAGCAGCCGGCCAGCTCACAGCCGGCGCCGATGCCGGTGACCACGGTCGCGGCGACGTCGACGTTGAGCTTGCCGGTGGCGTAGTAGTCGAGGAAGAACAGCGGCTCGGCGCCGCAGACCACCAGGTCATTGACGCACATGGCGACCAGGTCCTGGCCGATGCTGTCGTGCTTGTTCAGGTTCAGCGCCAGGCGCAGCTTGGTGCCGACGCCGTCGGTGCCAGAGACCAGCACCGGCTGCTTGTAGCCGGCCGGGATCTCGCAGAGGGCGCCGAAGCCACCCAGGCCACCCATGACTTCAGGGCGTGCGGTGCGTTTTGCCACGCCCTTGATGCGTTCGACCAGTGCTTCGCCGGCGTCGATGTCTACACCGGCGTCCTTGTAGCTCAGGGAGGGTTGCTTGCTCATTGATCCAGGCCTTTAAGAGGGAGGGATTCGTAAAAACGACCGTGACGGCCAAGGCCGGCTGGGAGCGGCGGCTGCCTGAAACGTCAGTGGTCTGTGAAGGCGCGCGATTTTATCAGGGTTGCGGTGCAGCGGCCATCCTCAGGCCGACGGGCAGGGCAGTAAATTACTGAAAAGTCCTCGCGGCTGGTTGATGCAGCCCCTTCTGTATAAGCTGCAATCAGCGAGCCCCAGTCGCGAGTCAAAGCGCTGGGGTTCTGACTGCTTTTTCTTACAGCTTGAAGCTTGCAGCTTGAAGCTCGACTGGACAGGAATCCTCAATGCGTCTTCTCAATTATCTGTCAGCCGGCTGCCTTGCCTTGGTCAGTATCGCCGCCCAGGCCGAAAGCGTTTCCGGGCTCTATCAGGTGCGCGAACCGCTCGAAGGGCAGGGCGCTGAAGCCCGTACTGCAGCCACCACCAAGGCGCTCGATACGTTGGTGCTGCGCCTGACCGGCGACCCCAAGGCCCCGCAAAACCCGGCGCTGGCCGAGCTGCGCAAAGACCCGCAACAGATCATCAACCAGGTCGGTACCGAGGCCGGCCCGCCTGAGTCGGTGATGGTCGAGTTCGACCCTGGTAGCACCGAGCGGGCCTTGCGCAAGGCCGGGCTGGCGCTGTGGGGCAGCAATCGGCCGTCGATTCTCGGCTGGTGGCTCAATGACAGTGTCGAGGGCAGCAGCCTGGTTGGCGATGGCCAGACCAGCGCCCAGGCGCTGCGCCGTGCCGCCCAGCACCGTGGCCTGCCACTGCGCCTGCCGCTGGCCGACCTGCAGGAGCAACTGGTGGCCAACGCCAAACAGCTCGAAGGCAACGACCCGGCGCCACTGCGCGAAGCTTCCGAGCGTTATGGTGCCGATGCGCTGTTGGCCGTACACGCCCTGGAGGCTGACGGCAAGTGGCAAGGCAAATGGCAGCTGTGGCTGGGCGACAAGCGCGAGCAAGGCAGCGCCGAAGGCGCAGACCAGGCCGCATTGGCCGATGCTGTGATGCTGGCTGTCAGCAACCGCCTGGCCCCTCGTTACGTGACCCGGCCCGGCGCCAGCAGCCAGTTGCAGGTGCAGGTGCAAGGCGTGAACCTGCAGCGTTACGCTGAGCTCAACCGCGTGCTCGAACCTTACGGCCCGCGCCTGCAACTGGCCGACGGCAAGACCTTGACCTACGGCGTCACTGCCAACCCTGAGCAGTTGCGTGCACAGCTTGGCTTGGCCAAGTTGCAGGAGGTCCCCGCTGAGCAGGCGCCTCCCGCCCCGGCTACGCCTGCGCCTGGAGCCGAAGCTACGCCAGGGCAACCGGCAACGGCTGCTGTAGCCCCCAAGCCGTTCGACGGCCTGCGTTTTCGCTGGTAAGGATAAGCGACCATGACTGATATGCGCCGTTGGATCTGGGTGGGTGTCGCCCTGCTGATCGCCCTGCTTCTTTATGGCCTGCACAACATCCTCTCACCCTTTTTGGTGGGGATCCTGCTGGCTTATCTGGCCGATCCGCTGGTCGATCGCCTGGAGCGCATGGGGTTGTCGCGGACCTGGGGAGTGGTGGTGGTCTTCGGCCTGTTCACCTTGATCCTGCTGGCACTGCTGCTCATCCTGATCCCGATGCTGGCCAAACAGTTGGTGCGGCTGTATGAACTGACGCCGCAGATGCTCGACTGGTTGCAACATGTGGCGCTGCCCTGGGTGCAGAGCCGCCTGGGCCTGGCCGACGGGTTCTGGAAGTTCGACAAGATCAAGGCCGCGGTCAGTGAACACATGGGCCAGACCACGGACATCGTTGGCATGCTGCTGTCCCAAGCCACTGCCTCGAGCCTGGCGCTGCTGGCCTGGCTGGCCAACTTTGTGCTGATCCCGGTGGTGGGCTTCTATCTGTTGCGCGACTGGGACCTGATGATGGCCAAACTGCGCAGCCTGCTGCCGCGCCAGCGCGAGTCGCAGGTGGTCGGGCTGGCCGCAGAGTGCCATGAGGTGTTGGGGGCCTTCGTGCGGGGCCAGTTGATGGTCATGCTGGCGCTCGGGGTGATCTATTCCGCCGGGCTGATGCTGGTGGGGCTGGAGCTGGGGCTGCTGATCGGCATGCTGGCCGGCCTGGCGGCCATCGTGCCCTACATGGGCTTCATCATTGGCATCGGTGCGGCGCTGGTGGCCGGGTTGTTCCAGTTTGGCGGCGACCTGTACCCGATGCTGGGCATCGTCGCAGTGTTCATGGTCGGCCAGGCGCTGGAAGGCATGGTGCTGACACCGTTGCTGGTGGGGGACCGTATCGGCCTGCATCCGGTGGCGGTGATCTTCGCCATCCTTGCCGGGGGCGAACTGTTCGGCTTTACCGGCGTGCTGCTGGCCTTGCCAGTGGCTGCAGTGATCATGGTGTTGCTGCGCCATGTGCATGATCTGTACAAGGAGTCGGACATGTACGCGGGGGAGGTCGACCCTGATCTGTAAGCTACTGTCTTGCTCTACTTCTAAAAGCTGGCGCCATCCAAGTGGGAGACTGCCGGCGATGGGCCGCAAAGCGGCCCCAGATGCTCGTTGGTGCCGTCGAGGGCGCTCGGGGTAGTACAGCTCCGCTATGGGGGCTGCTACGCAGCCCATCGCCGGCAAGCCGGCTCCCACCACGACCGCACCGTTCTTCAGGCCTGCGCTTTACCTTTGGAAGCAACCGTCTTGCCCAACTTCTAAGGCCGGCTCCCACCGCGACCGTGCAGTTCTTCAGGCCTGCGCTTTACCTGTGGAAGCAACTGTCTTGCCCAATGTCTAAAGGCAGGCGCAATCCATGTGGGAGCCGGGCTTGCCGGCGATGGGCCGCAAAGCGGCCCCCGATGCTCGCTGGTTCCGTCGAGCACGCTCGGGCTATTACAGGTCATCTATGGTGGCTGCTACGCAGCCCATCGCCGGCAAGCCGGCTCCCACCACGACCGTGCCGTTCTTCAGGCCTGGGCTTTACCGGTGGAAGCAACCGCCTTGCCCAATTTCTAAAACCCGGCGCAAACCCTGTAGGCGCCAAACTGTCTTGCAACTCTTTGATTTTGCTTGTGCTACGTGCCTTCGCGATTGTGCCACCCGCGTTGCGGGTATAGACTTTGCACACCGATCACCCTAGGCCCCCTGTGGTCTCCCGACCGCCCGCGAGCATGAAACCACCGATCCAGTTGCCCCTGGGTGTGCGCCTGCGCGATGACGCCACCTTCATCAACTACTATCCGGGCGCCAATGCAGCGGCGTTGGGCTACGTAGAGCGGCTGTGCGAAGCCGACGCCGGCTGGACCGAGAGCCTCATCTACCTATGGGGCAAGCAGGGTGTCGGCCGTAGCCACCTGTTGCAAGCCGCCACTCACCGCTTCCAGCAGCGGGGCGAAGCCGCTGTGTACCTGCCGCTGGCGCAGTTGCTCGATCGTGGTATCGGGTTGCTCGATTACCTGGCGCAGTACGAACTGGTGTGCATCGACGACTTGCACGTGATTGCCGGCAAGGCAGAGTGGGAAGAGGCGATGTTCCATCTGTTCAACCGCCTGCGCGACAGTGGTCGGCGCCTGCTGCTGGCCGCCTCGGCCTCGCCGCGCGAACTGCCGATCAAACTGCCCGACCTCAAGTCCCGCCTGACCCTGGCGCTGGTATTCCAGATGCGCGGGCTGTCTGATGAAGACAAGCTGCGCGCCCTGCAATTACGCGCTTCGCGCCGTGGCCTGCACCTGACCGACGAAGTCGGCCACTTCATCCTGACCCGTGGTACGCGCAGCATGAGTGCCCTGTTCGACCTGCTCGAGCGGCTCGATCAGGCTTCTTTGCAGGCACAGCGCAAGCTGACCATCCCGTTCCTGAAAGAAACCCTTGGCTGGTAAGCCCTTGAATACGGTGCTTTGAGCGGCAAAACGAAAAAGTCACATCTTTTTCGATAAAATTTGCAAATGGGCCTGATAGAAGGCATAGTTTCCCCCTTCTAAAGGACTACAGACACGGTCGTGCCCATGCTCAAGCGCTTCGCACCCCTCGTGCCCCTCGCACTTGTGACCCTGCTGATTGGCTGCGCGGCCCAAGGCCCTGTTTCCCAGCCCCAGGATCACACCCCGGTCGCCGCCCAGTCGGCGCCCAAGGCCAAAGCTTCGGTATCGTCCGTGTTCGGCGAGCAACCCGAAGTGGCCACTGAAGATGACCTTCAGGCGTTCTCCAGCACCAGCAAGCCTTATCAGTTGCCAGCCTTGGCCGACAGCATCCTCGAACGTGGCATGTCGCTGATCGGTACCCGTTACCGCTTCGGTGGTACCTCGCAGGCGTCCGGTTTCGATTGCAGCGGTTTCATCGGCTACCTGTTCCGCGAAGAGGCCGGCATGACCCTGCCGCGCTCGACCCGCGAAATGATCAACGTCGATGCGCCCAAGGTGGCCCGCAACAAGCTCAAGCCGGGTGACCTGCTGTTCTTCAGCACCAATGGCCGTGGCCGTGTCAGCCATGCCGGCATCTATCTGGGTGACAACCAGTTCATCCACTCCAGCAGCCGCCGCAGCGGTGGTGTGCGCATCGACAACCTCGGTGATCGCTACTGGAGCAAGACCTTCATCGAGGCCAAGCGCGCCCTGGCCATGGCGCCGGCGAGCAATCTCGCACGCAACTGATATCAAAATGATGTACCCTGCCACGGCGACGATGCTTGAAAAGCTAGTCGCCGTGCGCATTTACAGAATGCGTCTAATCTAAATTCTCAACACTTTTCGGTTGCAGCCCAGCGATCTCAGACAGGATGTTCTGCCATGGTGATGATGGCGCGCTTCGCACTCCTTTCCCTGGTGGCATTGCTTGCCGCCTGCTCCAGCCGTGCCCCGGCACCGGCGCCTGTGACACAGCCTCAGGTCTCGTACAGCCAACCTCCTGCTTCGCCGATTGCCAACGACGTGCTGATGCGCGCGATCGGCCTGGTGGGTACGCCGTATCGCTGGGGCGGTAACACACCCGATTCCGGTTTCGATTGCAGTGGCTTGATCAACTACGTCTACCGGGATGCGGCGGGTATCAGCCTGCCTCGCTCCACCCGAGAGATGATCGTCATGCGTGCTCCGACCGTGGATGTCCACTCCCTGCAATCGGGCGACCTGGTGTTCTTCGCCACCAGCGGTGGCTCGCAGGTCAGTCACGCCGGTATCTACGTGGGCGAAGGGCGTTTCGTGCATGCTCCGTCCACCGGTGGCACTGTACGTCTGGATTACCTGTCCAACAGTTACTGGTCCAAAGCCTACCTGCAGGCAAAACGGGTGATCACTCAAGGGCATCTGGCGCATAACCCTTGATCGCGCAAGGCGCTACGGCGCCTTGCTTACCCGCCACACCACGTTGCCCACATCGTCTGCCACCAGCACGCCGCCGCGATGGTCGTTGACCACGCCTACCGGTCGCCCCATGGCGTTGCCATCGCCATCCAGAAAGCCGCTGAGCAGGTCGATGGGTTTGCCGACAGGTTTGCCAGCCGTGTCGAATGGCACGAAGATCACCTTGTAGCCACTGTGCGGTTGGCGATTCCAGGAGCCATGCTGGCCCACGAAAGCACCCTGGTCGAACGGTGCAGGCAGCGCACCGGGCTCTGCAAACGCCAACCCCAGTGATGCGGTATGGGGCCCCACGGCATAGTCCGGCACAAGTGCCTGCGCGACTTTTTGCGGGTTCGGCGGCACGACCCGCTCATCGACGTGCTGGCCGTAATAGCTGTAGGGCCAACCATAAAAGCCGCCATCTTTCACCGATGTGATGTAGTCGGGCACCAGGTCACTGCCGATCTCGTCACGCTCGTTGACTGCCGTCCACAAGGCACCAGTACGCGGCTCCCAGGCCAGGCCGTTGGGGTTGCGCAGCCCAGAGGCAAAGATCCGGTGCGCGCCGCTGGCCGCATCGACCTCCCAGATCGCAGCGCGTCCCTGTTCCTGTTCCATGCCGTTCTCACCGACATTGCTGTTGGAGCCGACTGTCACATACAGCTTCTTGCCATCGGCACTGGCAATGACGTTCTTGGTCCAGTGATGGTTCAGGGGCCCCGCTGGCAACTCGATGACCTGCTCCGGCGGTTCGCGAAGCTGCAGAGCCCCCGAGGTGTAGCGAAAGCGCAGCAGCCTGTCGGTATCGGCGACATAGAAATCCTGGCCGATCAGTGCCATGCCAAACGGCGAATTGAGCCCGTCGATGAAGGTCGTGCGGGTGTCGGCAACGCCGTCATGGTCGGCATCGCGCAGCAAGGTGATGCGGTTGGCGCTGGGCACCGCGGCACCGGCGCGCTTCATCGCCCTGTCCATGGCCCAGCCACGCAGGCCCTTGCCATCATCAGGCCTGGGCGGGGCATTGGTCTCTGCCACCAGCACATCACCGTTGGGCAGTACATGAAGCCAACGCGGGTGGTCGAGGTTGTCGGCGAAGGCTTTCACCTGTGTGCCTGCTGCCGCCTTGGGTTTTCCACCCGTTGGCCAGCCGATGGCCGGCGCGATGTTGACGGTGGGTATCAACGTCTTTTTCGGTGGGGGCAGCTGTACAGACGGGCCGCTGCCCTCACTGACCTCCAGCATGGCCCTCTCGGTGCAGCCCGCCAGGCAAGCGCCCAGTACCCAAGGAAAGACAACACGCATGTGTTTCATGTCTGCACCCCTGTGACGATGCTCTTGAAGATTCAGAGCCGGGAGAACGGCCAGTGGTTCAGCTGAGCACTTCCCGGTCGTAGCGGCCGATCCGCTCGCAGCGATCCATGAGCAATCGATCATGCGCCTTTATCGGCATCAGATCGCTGCCAAATCACCCCCTTCGATTGACGCTCCCGGTGCAACACTCTAACCTTCGCGCGTGTTTCAGGTGCCCTGCAAGCCCGTCTGGGCAGGGTGAAACTGGGAAGCCGGTGTGCGCCTATAAGGTGCGAGTCCGGCGCTGCCCCCGCAACGGTAGGTGAGTCAAAAACCGCGCACGGCCACTGGATGCCAGTATCCGGGAAGGCGCGCGGGCCCGGGCCAACGCCCGCTCACGAGCCCGGAGACCGGCCTGTCACTGCCAACGGCATCACGGAGGGTGATGCGCGGTGCACCGTGGCGTCTGGCCACGGCCCTGCGCGCTCTCCGTCTGCCCGCCTATCGACCTGTCGCCGTGTCTTACGCGGCGACAGCCTGCGGAGACCCCCATGAGCGAAACCACCGAACGCGACGAACGTCACCTGGCGCGCATGCAGCGCAAGAAGGCGATCATCGACGAGCGCATCGCCAATTCCCCTAATGAGTGCGGCCTGCTGCTGGTGCTGACCGGCAATGGCAAGGGCAAGAGCAGTTCGGCGTTCGGCATGCTCGCACGCGCCTTGGGCCATGGCATGCAGTGTGGCGTGGTGCAGTTCATCAAGGGCCGCAACAGTACCGGCGAGGAGCTGTTCTTCCGGCGCTTCCCCGAGCAGGTGCGTTACCACGTGATGGGCGAAGGCTTCACCTGGGAAACCCAGGACCGCCAGCGCGACATTGCCGCCGCTGAGGCAGCCTGGGCGGTTTCACGCCAGCTGCTGCAGGACCCGAGCGTCCAGTTCGTGGTGCTCGACGAGCTGAACATCGCCCTCAAGCACGGCTACCTCGACCTCGATCAGGTGCTTGGCGACATCCAGGCGCGCCCCCCCATGCAGCATGTGATCGTCACTGGCCGCGCGGCCAAAGCCGAAATGATCGAACTGGCCGACACCGTTACCGAGATGGGCATGCTCAAGCATGCCTTCCAGGCGGGTATCCGTGCACAGAAGGGCGTCGAACTGTGAGTCAGACGCGCCACTGCCCAGCCGTCCTGATCGCAGCACCGGCATCTGGCCAGGGCAAGACCACCGTGACCGCAGCCCTGGCCCGCCTGCACCGCAACCTTGGGCGCAAGGTCCGTGTGTTCAAATGCGGGCCTGATTTTCTCGACCCGATGATCCTCGAGCGTGCCAGCGGGGCGCCAGTGTACCAGCTCGACCTGTGGATGATCGGTGCGCAGGAAAGCCGCCGCCTGCTGTGGGACGCGGCGGGTGAGGCCGACCTTATCCTGATAGAGGGCGTGATGGGGCTGTTCGACGGCACCCCGTCCAGTGCCGACCTGGCGCGCCACTTCGGCGTGCCGGTGTTGGCGGTGATCGATGGCACGGCCATGGCCCAGACCTTTGGTGCACTGGCCCTGGGGCTGGCGCGCTACCAGCCCGACCTGCCGTTCGCTGGGGTGCTCGCCAACCGTGTCGGCAGCCTGCGCCACGCGCAGTTGCTCGAAGGCAGCCTGACCGAAGGCCTGCGCTGGTACGGCGGGCTGTCGCGCGAGCGCGGTATCGAGCTGCCCAGCCGCCACCTGGGGTTGGTGCAGGCCAGCGAGCTGAATGACCTGGATGCGCGTCTGGACGCTGCCGCCCAGGCACTGGGCAGCAGCTGCGATGCCGCATTGCCGCCGCCGGTGGCATTCGCCGCGCCGCAGGACGTGCCCTGCACCGCCTCGCTGGCGGGTGTGCGCATTGGCGTCGCCCGGGACGCAGCGTTCGCCTTCACCTACGGCGCCAACCTCGACCTGCTGCGCAACCTGGGCGCACAGCTGGCGTTCTTCTCACCGCTGCACGACCGCGCGTTGCCCGATGTAGACAGCCTGTACCTGCCGGGCGGCTACCCGGAGCTGTACCACCATGCGCTGGCCGCCAACGCCCCGATGTGCGCCGCGATCCGTGCGCACCACGGCGCCGGCAAGCCGTTGCTGGCCGAGTGCGGTGGCATGCTCTACCTGCTCGATGCCCTGACCGACGTAGCCGGTGAACGTGCAGCGCTGCTCGGCCTGCTGCCCGGCGAGGCGACCATGCAAAAACGCTTGGCGGCGCTGGCCCTGCAAGCTGTGGAGCTGCCCGAAGGCACTCTGCGCGGCCACACCTACCACCACTCCCTGACCAGCACCGAGCTGCAGCCCATCGCGCGCGGCCTGAGCCCCAACGGCGGGCGCGGCAACGAGGCGGTCTACCGCCTTGGGCGGCTCACTGCATCCTATGTGCACTTCTATTTCCCCTCCAACCCAGAGGCGGCGGCGGCGCTGTTGCGGCCATGAGCGAGCACGCCTTCAGCGATGCCGAGCGCGCGGCCGTCTACCGGGCAATCGGCGAGCGCCGCGACATGCGCCACTTCGCCGGCGGCAGCGTTGCGCCTGACGTGCTCGGCCGCCTGCTCGGCGCGGCGCACCAGGCCCCCAGCGTTGGCCTGATGCAGCCTTGGCGGTTCATCCGCATCAGCCAGGGGGATCTGCGCGGGCGGATCCAGGCGCTGGTCGAGGAGGAGCGGGTGCGCACGGCCCAGGCCTTGGGCGAGCGCAGCGACGCCTTCATGAAGCTCAAGGTAGAAGGCATCAACGACTGCGCCGAAGTCCTGGTGGCGGCATTGATGGACAACCGCGAGCCACATATTTTCGGCCGGCGGACCTTGCCGGAAATGGACCTCGCCTCGCTCGCCTGCGCCATTCAGAACCTGTGGCTGGCGGCCCGTGCCGAAGGGCTGGGGCTGGGCTGGGTATCGTTGTTCGACCCGCAGGCATTGGCTGCGCTGCTGGGCATGCCTGCCGGCGCCAAACCGGTGGCGGTGCTGTGCCTGGGGCCTGTGACCGAGTTCTATCCGGCCCCCATGCTGGTGATGGAAAACTGGGCCCAGGAACGGCCTTTGAGCGACATGCTGTATGAGAACCACTGGGGAGAGCGCCCATGAGTGTCGCCTTGCTGACCGTGGCCGGTGTGGCCCTGGATGCATTGTTCGGCGAGCCGCAGCGGCGCCATCCGCTGGTGGCCTTCGGTAACCTGGCGTCGAGCCTGGAGCAGCGCCTGAATGCCGGTGGGCGTGGTTGGCGCAGCCACGGCGTGAGTGCCTGGTTCCTGGCCGTGGTGCCCTTGACCCTGGTGGCGCTGATCCTCTCCTGGCTGCCCTACATTGGCTGGCTGGTGGATGTGCTGGCGCTGTACTGCGCCCTGGGCCTGCGCAGCCTTGGCGAGCATGTGCTGCCGGTCGCCAGCGCGCTGCGCCAGGGTGATCTGGAGGCGGCGAGGCGCCGCGTCGGTTACCTGGTCAGCCGCGAGACCCGCGAGCTCGACGAGCCGGCCGTGGCCAGGGCCGCAACCGAATCGGTGCTGGAGAACGGCAGCGATGCCGTGTTCGCCGCGCTGTTCTGGTTCATCGTGGCCGGAGCGCCGGGCGTGGTCCTGTACCGCCTGAGCAATACGCTGGATGCCATGTGGGGCTACCGCAATGAACGCTTTGAGCGCTTCGGGTGGTGCGCGGCGCGCATCGACGATGTACTCAACTATATTCCCGCAAGGCTGGTGGCACTGACCTACGCCTTGCTCGGCAAAACCCGCCTGGCGCTGGCCTGTTGGCGCAGCCAAGGCCCGTTGTGGGACAGCCCTAACGCCGGGCCGGTGATGGCGGCGGGGGCCGGTGCGCTGGGTGTCGAACTCGGTGGCCCGGCGGTGTATCACGGTGAGCGCCACGAGCGCCCGCGCCTGGGCGAAGGCCCGGTGGCCGATGCCGGTGCCATCGAGCGCGGCTGGGCCCTGGTGCAGCGTGGCGTGTGGTTGTGGTTGCTGGTGATCTGCGTGGGAGCCTACTGCAATGCTTGAACATGGCGGCCGACTGCTCAGGGCAGTGCGGCAATACGGGATTGCCCGGGAGGCCTGGCTCGATCTGTCCAGCGGTATTGCGCCGTGGGCCTACCCGGTGCCGCCGATCCCGGCGCACGCCTGGGCGCGGCTACCCGAGACCGAAGACGGCCTCGAAGAGGCGGCCCGCCAGTACTACGGTGTTGGCCAGTTGTTGCCGGTAGCGGGCTCGCAAGCGGCGATCCAGGCCCTTCCGCATCTGCGCCCGAGCGGTCGTGTCGGGGTGCTGTCGCCGTGCTATGCCGAGCATCCACAGGCCTGGCGACGCGCCGGGCATCACGTGATCGAACTGGATGAAAGCGAGGCCCAGGCGTGCCTGGACAGCCTCGATGTGCTGGTGCTGGTCAACCCGAACAACCCCACCGGCCACCGCGTGCCGCGCGATCGCCTGCTGGCATGGCATGCCCGCTTGGCCGAGCGCGGCGGCTGGTTGGTGGTGGATGAAGCCTTCATGGACAACACGCCCGAGCACAGCGTGGCCGGTTGCGCCGAACGCCCTGGGCTGATCGTGCTGCGCTCGTTCGGCAAGTTCTTCGGCCTGGCCGGTGTGCGCTTGGGCTGCGTGGCAGCCGAGCAGCCACTGTTGCGGCGCATGGCCGACCTGCTGGGCCCATGGACCGTCAGTGGCCCGACCCGGGTGCTGGCCCAGGCGTGTTTCGCCGACCGGGCAGCGCACCCGCTGCAGATCGAGCGTTGTGCCCGTGCCAGCCAACGGCTTGCCCGGCTGCTGGAAAACACCGGCCTGGCCCCCGCAGGTGGTTGCGACCTGTTCCAGTACGTACGCTACGAGCGCGCAGCGCACCTGCATGACTTTCTGGCCCGCCGCGGCATCCTGGTGCGCCTGTTCGAACAGCCACCTGCCGTGCGCCTGGGCCTGCCCGCCTGCGCTGCTGAAGAGCAGCGGCTGGCCCAGGCCCTGGCCGATTATCAGAAGGAAATGGCATGACCACCCTCATGGTGCAAGGCACCACCTCCGACGCCGGC
Source organism: Pseudomonas putida (assembly GCF_026625125.1). NCBI lineage: Bacteria > Pseudomonadati > Pseudomonadota > Gammaproteobacteria > Pseudomonadales > Pseudomonadaceae > Pseudomonas > Pseudomonas putida. Next base: position 1,442,663 of record NZ_CP113097.1, read on the forward strand.
AAGAGCACGCTGGTGACCGCCCTGTGCCGGTGGCTGCTGCGCCAGGGGGTGGCCGTGGTGCCGTTCAAGCCGCAGAACATGGCACTCAACAGTGCCGTGACTGCCGATGGCGGTGAGATCGGCCGCGCCCAGGCGGTGCAGGCCCAGGCTTGCCGCCTGGCGCCGCACACCGACATGAACCCGGTGCTGCTCAAGCCCAACAGTGACACCGGCGCCCAGGTCATCATCCATGGCCGCGCGGTCACCAGCATGAATGCGGTGGCCTATCACGACTACAAGGCCATCGCCATGCAGGCGGTACTGGCGTCCCACCAGCGCCTCAGCGGCCAGTACCCGGTGGTGATGGTCGAAGGTGCAGGTTCGCCTGCCGAGATCAACCTGCGTGCGGGTGACATCGCCAACATGGGGTTCGCCGAAGCGGTCGACTGCCCGGTGATTCTGGTCGCCGACATCAATCGCGGCGGCGTTTTCGCCCACCTGGTCGGTACCCTGGAACTGCTGTCGCCGACCGAGCAGGCCCGGGTCAAGGGCTTCGTCATCAACCGTTTCCGTGGCGACATCGCCCTGCTGCAGCCGGGCCTGGACTGGCTGGAGCAGCGCACGGGCAAGCCGGTGCTGGGTGTGCTGCCGTATGTCACCGACCTGCACCTGGAGGCCGAAGACGGCATCGATGTACGCCAGGCGGCCAAGGATGAGCGCGTGCTCAAGGTGATCGTGCCGGTGCTGCCGCGCATCAGCAATCACACCGACTTCGACCCATTGCGCCTGCATCCTCAGGTGGACCTGCAGTTCATCGGCCCTGGCCAGCCGATTCCGCCTGCCGACCTGATCATCCTGCCTGGCTCCAAAAGCGTGCGTGGTGATCTGGCGCAACTGCGCGCGCGCGGTTGGGATACCGCCATCGCCCGCCATCTGCGCTACGGTGGCAAGCTCATCGGTATCTGTGGCGGCCTGCAGATGCTGGGCCGTGAGGTGCATGATCCGCTCGGCCTCGAGGGGCCTGCCGGGTCCAGCCCGGGGCTGGGCCTGCTCGATTACGCCACGGTGCTTGAGGCCGAGAAGCAGCTGCGCAACGTAGCCGGGGCCTTGCACCTCGGACAGTCGCCTGTGGCCGGTTACGAAATCCATGCCGGCGTCACCCAAGGCCCCGCGCTGGAGCGCCCCGCCGTGCAACTGGCCGATGGCCGCAGCGACGGAGCCATCAGCGCCGACGGGCAGATCCTCGCCACCTACCTGCATGGCCTGTTCGAAGGCAGCCAGTCATGCGCAGCGCTGCTGCGTTGGGCGGGCCTGGCGGACGTGCAGCAGATCGATTACCAGGCCCTGCGCGAACGGGATATCGAACGCCTGGCCGACCTGGTGGAAAAGCACCTGGACACCGCGCAACTGCGCAAACTTTGTGGGCTCGCCTGACATGCGCAACCTGATCCTCGGCGGTGCCCGTTCGGGCAAGAGCCGCCTGGCCGAACAACTGGCAGCCGGTAGCGGCCTGCCGGTGGCCTATATCGCCACCAGCGAACCCCTCGACGGCGAAATGAACGAACGGGTACGCCAGCACCGCCAGCGCCGGCCAAGCGATTGGGCGCTGATCGAAGAGCCGCTCGCCCTGGCTGCCGCGCTGCGCGCCGAAGCGGGCGAAGGGCGCTGCCTGCTGGTGGACTGCCTGACCCTGTGGCTGACCAATCTGTTGATGCTCGACGACGATCAGCGCCTGGCCCGAGAGCGCGATGCACTGCTCGACTGCCTGGAGCAATTGCCCGGCGTGATCATTCTGGTCAGCAATGAAACCGGCCTGGGTGTAGTGCCCATGGGCGAGCTGACCCGGCGCTATGTCGACCAGGCCGGCTGGCTGCACCAGGCCGTCGCCGAACGTTGCCAGCGCGTGGTACTCACCGTCGCTGGCCTGCCCCTGATGCTCAAAGGACCTGCTCTATGAATTCGACCTGGTGGCTTGATGCCTGCCAACCTCTGGACACCGCCGCCATGGATCAGGCCCGCGCCCGTCAGCAGCAGCTGACCAAACCTGCCGGGTCGCTCGGCCAGCTGGAACACCTGGCTGTGCACCTGGCCGGGCTGCAGGGGGTTGAGCGACCGAGCCTGGATCAGGTCGCCATCACCCTCTTTGCCGGTGACCATGGCGTGGTCGAGGAGGGGATTTCGGCCTATCCGCAGGCGGTCACCGGGCAGATGTTGCGCAACTTCGTCGGCGGCGGCGCAGCGATCAGCGTGCTGGCGCGCCAACTGCAGGCAAGGCTGGACGTGGTCGACCTCGGCACCATCGACCCGAACCTGCAATTGCCTGGTGTTCGCCACCTGTGCCTGGGTGCCGGCACCGCCAACTTCGCCCGCCAGCCGGCGATGACCGAGGTGCAACTGCGGGCGGCCCTGCAAGCCGGCCGTGACAGCGCCCTGCGCGCAGCCCAGAACGGCGCGCAGCTGTTCATCGGTGGCGAGATGGGCATTGGCAATACCACGGCTGCTGCAGCGCTGGCCAGCACCCTGCTGGGCTGCCCGGCGCGCGAACTCAGTGGCCCAGGCACTGGCCTGGACAGCGCAGGGGTCCGCCACAAGGCTGAGGTGATAGAGCGCGCTTTGGTGCTGCACGGCCTGCGTGCCGACGACCCGCTGCAGGCGCTGGCCTGTGTGGGTGGTTTTGAGATCGCCGCCCTGGCCGGCGCCTACCTGGCCTGTGCACAGCAGGGCATAGCGGTGTTGGTGGACGGCTTCATCTGCAGCGTCGCCGCGCTGGTAGCCGTGCGCCTGAACCCACACTGCCGGGCCTGGCTGCTGTTTGCCCACCAAGGTGCCGAGCCTGGGCACAAGGCGTTGCTCGAGGCCCTGCAGGCCGAGCCGCTGCTGGCCCTGGGGCTGCGCCTGGGCGAGGGCAGCGGTGCGGCGCTGGCGGTGCCACTGTTGCGCATGGCCTGCGTGCTGCATGGGCAGATGGCGACCTTTGCCGAAGCAGCCGTGGCGGACCGGCCGGCATGATGCTGCACTTGTTGCGCCACGGTGAAACCGAACAGGGTGGCGGTTTGCGTGGCAGCCTGGACGATGCCCTCACCGAACTGGGCTGGGCGCAGATGCGCAGTGCCGTGGAGGATCGCGCCCCTTGGCAAGTAGTGGTCAGCTCACCCTTGCAGCGTTGTGCGCGGTTTGCCGATGAGCTGGGTGAACGGCTGGGTTTGACGGTGCAGCGCGAAGCCGATCTGCAAGAGCTGCACTTCGGTGAGTGGGAAGGGCGCAGCGCCCTGCAGATCATGCAGACGCAAGCGGATGAGCTGGGACGTTTCTGGGCCGATCCTTACAGCTATACGCCGCCCGGCGGTGAGGCCGTCAGTGCGTTCGCCCAGCGGGTGCTGGGGGCTGTCGCCCGCTTGCATCAGCAGCATGCCGGCAAGCAGGTGTTGCTGGTCACCCACGGTGGTGTCATGCGCCTGCTGCTGGCGCGTGCGCGCGGTTTGCCCAAGGAGCAGTTGCTGCAGGTCGAAGTGGGCCACGGCGCGCTTGTACGTCTTAGCCTGGGCGGAGACGGCCAATTGACCGAGGTGCACTGAAATGCTGCCTTTTTGGATTGCCCTGCAGTTTCTCAGCAGCCTGCCGGTACGCTTGCCCGGTATGCCTGAACCGCGTGAGGTGGGGCGCTCGCTGCTGTGCTATCCGCTGGTCGGATTGCTGTTCGGGCTGTTGCTGTGGCTTGCCAGCCATCTGTTGCAAGGCGCGCCGGCACCTTTGCACGCGGCGTTGCTGTTGGCCCTATGGGTATTGCTCAGTGGTGCGCTGCACCTGGACGGCCTGGCAGACAGCGCTGATGCGTGGCTGGGTGGGTTCGGCGATCGCGAGCGCACGCTCAAGATCATGAAGGACCCGCGCAGCGGGCCGATTGCCGTGGTCACCCTGGTGCTGGTGTTGTTGCTGAAGTTCTGTGCGCTGTGGGTGCTTGTCGAGCGGGGTGCGGGTGCACTGCTGGTGCTGGCACCTGTGATTGGGCGGGCAGCGATGCTGGGGCTGTTCCTGGGCACGCCATACGTGCGCCCTGGCGGGCTTGGGCAAGCGCTGGCCGAGCACCTGCCGCGTCGCACGGCGCGCTGGGTGCTGGTGGGCAGTTTGCTGTTCTGCCTGCTGCTGGGAGGCTGGAGTGCGCTGTGGGTGGGCCTGCTGGCGTTCGCGGTGTTCTGCTGGTTACGACAGCTGATGTGCCAGCGCTTGGGCGGGACCACTGGCGATACCGCGGGGGCAGTGCTGGAGTTGCTGGAGCTGGCCGTGGTGCTGGGGCTCGCTTTGGGGATGTAGCTGCACCTGCCAGGTGCAATGCCCGGCAATACATCAGCAAATGCTTCGTGGGTCGGAAAGGGTATCCTCGGTTTTTTCAATTGGCCAAGGAGGCCTCATGTGGCATTGGATCCTTGCCAGCTTGTTCATCTTTGCCCTGCCACCGGCCCTTGCCGCCGACCTCATGGGTTTCTGGAGCACCCCGCGCCACGGCGGTAACAGCTTCAACCGCCTGCCACCCGATCAGGCTTACTTCGACGCTTTGCGCGGTTATGGCGCCACCTGGGTGCGGTTGTCCTATGACAAATGGCAACCTGCGCAGCGCGACTTTCTGTTGGGTAGCGCCGACCATTACCGGGGCTTGGCCGAAACGGACCTCAAAACACTGCGTGAAACACTTGATCGTGCGCATGAGGCTGGCCTGAAGGTCGTGATTGCCCCACTTTCGCTGCCGGGCATGCGCTGGTCGCAAAACAACCAGGGCCAGTTCGATGACCGCCTGTGGCAAGACAAGCAGTACTGGGCCCAGGCGGCCGATTTCTGGCGTGACCTGGCGCGCGAGCTCAAGGGCCACCCGGCCATCGCTGCCTACAACCTGATCAACGAACCTGCACCGGAGCGTGAGGGCGGCCTTGCCGAGCATGCGCCCGAGCGGCACATGCAGCAGTGGTATGCGCGCGAAAAGGGCGGTACACGTGATCTGCCCGGCTTTTACCGGCAACTGCTGCTGGCGATCCGTGAGGTGGATACGCTCATGCCAGTCATGCTCGACGCTGGTTGGTATGCAGCAGCCGATGCTTTGAGCTACTGGCCCGAGCCGCTCAAGGATCAGCGGGTGCTGTACAGCATTCACATGTACGAGCCCTATGCCGCCACCAGCGCGCCAAACATGGCGCGCAAAAAACCGTATGCCTATCCAGGGCCGGTACCCTTTGCCGGGCAAACCTGGCACTGGGATGGCAAACGGGTAGAGCAGTACCTTGAGCAGCCGCTGGCGTGGATGGCGGCCAACAACGTGCCGCGTGAGCGCCTGGTCGTTGGCGAGTTCGGTTGCATGCGCCGCTTGCCGGGCTGCAGGCAGTACCTTGAAGACGTGCTCAGCGTGCTTGATCGCAACCAGTTGCACTGGGCCTTCTACAGCTTCCGTGAGGACAGCTGGGATGGCATGGACTATGAGCTGGGTTCGGCCAAGGTGCCCTGGCGCTATTGGCAAGCCATCGATAACGGGGCACCGGACCCGCTGGCGCGCAGCGCTACCGAAGCATTCGAGCCGATCCGCCGACGTTTGAGCCCGCAGCAGCGCTGAAACTTCTTGCAACATGCCAAACGCGGGTATATACACGTAACCATGTTGACCAGTGAATGCATCTGCACCCACCTGCGTCGTGCCGCCCGTGGGGTGAGCCGGCATTACGACGAAGCCCTCGAAGGTTTCGGCATCAACGTCGCCCAATTTTCCCTATTGCGCCACCTGCAGCGGCTCGACCGGCCGAGTATCACCACCCTGGCTGAAGCCATGGGCCTGGAGCGCAGCACCCTTGGCCGCAACCTGAGGGTGCTGGAAGCCGAAGGCTTGGTAGCTTTGGCTGAGGGGGATGACCAGCGCAACCGTGTCGTGCTGTTGACTGACGCGGGGGCGAGCCGCTTGCAAGCGGCCTACCCAGCATGGGAGCTGGCGCAGCAAGTACTGGTGCAGCGATTGGGTGAGGGGCAGCGCGACCAGTTGGTGCGTTTGCTGGCAGAACTGGCTTGAGCCAATTTGACTTAAAGCGGGTATATACCCGCATAACCTTGTGATGTGCTGGAGATAACGACAATGACTTCGGTTTGGCGAACCAGCGGGTGGGTACTGGTGGGGGCTGCGTTGATCCTGGCATTGTCCCTGGGTGTGCGGCACGGCTTCGGCTTGTTCCTGGCGCCGATGAGCGCAGATTTTGGCTGGGGCCGTGAAGTTTTCGCGTTCGCCATTGCCCTGCAGAACCTGATCTGGGGTTTGGCGCAGCCGTTTGCCGGTGCGTTGGCAGACCGCCTGGGCGCAGCGCGGGTGGTCATCATCGGCGGCATCTTGTATACCGCGGGCCTGCTGCTGATGAGTACGGCCGACTCGGCCTGGTCGCTGTCACTCAGTGCCGGCCTGCTGATTGGTATCGGCCTGTCCGGCACCTCGTTCTCGGTCATTCTTGGCGTGGTTGGCCGGGCGGTGCCGGCTGAGAAGCGCAGCATGGCCATGGGCATTGCCAGCGCGGCAGGCTCGTTCGGCCAGTTTGCCATGCTGCCCGGTACGCTGGGCCTTATCGAATGGCTGGGCTGGTCGGCAGCGCTGCTGGTGCTCGGCCTGCTGGTGGCATTGATCGTGCCCTTTGTCGGGCTGCTGCGTGACCGCCCGTTGCCTGCCCTCGGTGGCGAACAAACGCTGGGCCAGGCGTTGCGTGAAGCCTGCTCGCATTCGGGTTTCTGGCTGCTGGCGCTGGGCTTTTTTGTCTGCGGCTTCCAGGTGGTATTCATTGGCGTGCACTTGCCGGCCTATCTGGTTGACCAGCACCTGGCGGCAACCACCGGTACCACCGTGCTGGCGCTGGTCGGGCTGTTCAACATCGTCGGCACCTACACGGCGGGCTGGTTGGGTGGGCGCATGTCCAAGCCGCGCCTGCTCACGGCGTTGTACCTGTTGCGCGCGGTGGTGATCGTGCTGTTCCTCTGGGCACCCGTGACCCAGTTCAGCGCCTACCTCTTCGGCATTGCCATGGGCTTGCTGTGGCTTTCGACCGTGCCCTTGACCAATGGCACCGTTGCCACGGTATTCGGCGTGCGTAACCTGTCGATGCTGGGCGGCATCGTCTTCCTGTTCCATCAGTTGGGTGCCTTCCTCGGTGGCTGGCTGGGGGGGGTGGTGTATGACCGTACCGGTAATTACGACCTGGTCTGGCAGATCTCCATTCTGCTCAGCCTGCTGGCAGCCGCACTCAACTGGCCGGTGAGTGAACGCCCGGTCGCCCGCCTGCAGGCTCAGGCGGCATGAACCGCTACCTGGCCCGCGCGTTGCTCGCCGTGGGGGCGGCACTGCTGCTGGTGCTGGCGTGGTGGGGCTGGCATCGGGGCGGCATGGCCCTCATGCAACTGGGCGTAGGTGTGTGTTAAGCGCTACCCTGCAAGTTCGAGGGTCGTCTTGCAGAGGAGTGTTTCGATGCGTGCATATGGGTTGATGATGCCGTTGCTGGTCATGTTCGCTGCCGGTTCTGCCTGGGCGGCGGATTGCCCGGCATTGTTGCAGGGCAGCTTGCCGGAGTTGCGTGGCAAGGGTGAGGTCGACCTTTGCCAGCGTTTTGCCGGTAAGCCTCTGGTGGTGATCAACACGGCCAGTTATTGCGGGTTTGCGCCGCAGTTCGAGGGGCTTGAGAGTGTCTACAAGAAATATCACGAGCAAGGCTTGGAGATGCTTGGCGTGCCGTCCAACGATTTCAAGCAGGAAGACGCCGACAGCGAGAAGACCGCCAAGGTCTGTTATGCCAACTATGGCGTGACGTTCACCATGACCAAGACCCAGGCGGTGCGCGGCAAGGATGCGATCCCGCTGTTCGTGGGGCTGGCGGAGCAGAGCAGTGCTCCGAAGTGGAATTTCTACAAGTACGTGATTGATCGCAGGGGCAAGGTGATTGCCAACTTCTCCAGCCTGACCAAACCGGATGATGCTGAGTTCACGGCGGCGATCGAGAAGGCGATTGCATCGCAGCCCTAACCCCGCGCTCTTGTTTTGCCTTTTTCGCTTGGGGTTTGCAGCCCATCGCCGGCAAGCTGGCCCTTACAGGTACAACACAGAACCTAAAGCACTGCGCGGTCCCTGTGAGCGCCGGCGTGCCAGCGATGGGCTGCGTAGCAGCCCTGATATCGCGGACTGACTGGCGTCAGCCACACGGGCTGCTTTTACACAGCCGTGCGGATCAGAAACGGTAGGTGAGGGAGGCACCTACACCGTGAGCGCTGTTCTCGTACTTGGCCTGGTAGCTGCCTTTGGTGGCGCTGACCTGGTTGACCTTGGTGTCCTCTTCCCACAGGTAGGAGTAGGCCACGTCGATGGTCATGTCGTCGTTCGGGCTCCAGCCCGCACCCAGGCTGAACACCTTGCGGTCGCCAGTCGGGATGCGCGGTGAACGGTCGTGGTTGTTGGTTGGCGATTGGTCGACGGTAAAGCCGGTGCGCAGCACCCACTCCTTGTTCACCTTGTAGGACGCGCCAATGGCGTGGGCCCAGGTGTCGTGCCAGTTCTGCTCTTCGCTGATGGTCTCGAACGCCGAACCTGCAAGCGGTGCCGGCACATCGTTCTGCACGGTGATGTCTTTGAGGCGGCTCCAACGGGTCCAGGTGCTGCCCGCGTAGAGGGTCCATTGGTCGTCGAGTTCGTGGGTGACCGAAAGATCCACCGACTCCGGTGTCTTGATCTTGAGGCTGGCGTCGAACTTGTCGCCATTGAAAGGCCCGATCAGCGGGGTGCTCACACGGGTCTTGCCTTCGAGCTTGTAGTCGACCATGGAGTGGTAGGTCAGGCCGACACGAGTACGGTCGGTGGCCTGCACCAGGATACCGATGTTGTAACCGACAGCGGTATCGTCGCCCTTGATCTTCACTTCACCGTCATTGCTGCCCGGCGTGAACGGGTTGATCAGGCTTGAGCCCAACTCGCCCTTGATGCGGTTGATGGTCGGGCCGAAACCGATCGACACCTTATCGTTGAAGGCGTAGCTGACGGTTGGCTGGAAGGTGATGACTTCGACGTGGCTCTTTTTACCCCAATAGCGCGCGGCATCGTCGCTACCGTAGTCGGTGACCAGGCCAAACGGTACATAGACGCCGAAACCGACGCTCCAGTGATCGTCGAGGGGTTTGACGTAGTAGCCCATCGGTACGCCGACCACAGGCACCATGTCACCGTCGGTTTCCCCCCCGAGGTTGCTTCCAGGGCCCGAGATATCGGTTTTGGCAATGACGGCAGCGCCGCCCACGGTGAATTGTTCGCGCTTGAGGCGTGACATGCCTGCCGGGTTGCCAAACACAGTACTGGCATCTTCGGCAGAAGAAGAACGTCCCGCGAAACCTGTCCCCATGCTGCTGATGCTCTGTTCGTTGAGGGCAAAGCCGGCAGCGAACAGATGGCTGGAAGCGAAAGCCACGGCCAAGCCGAGGGAGGTTTTGAGCATTACTTTTTTCATTATTAGAAACTCCTTGGGATCTCCGGGGCGAAAAGCTACCAACAATTCACGCGCCGCGCCATAGCCTGTATCGCAGGAGATAGAGCGGTTTTGTAGGACAATCCGACCAAAATTCCATTTTTTCCGGTAGTGCTGTAGGGCGTTTCCTAAGATGCCTGTGGCAATTTCTGAGTAATACACAGATGCCAGGCCTGCGTGAAGTCGCGCAGACGGCCCTGGGGGTGAAAGATCTGACGCCAGATTCGCGCCTGGCCTAGCAGGTCGTCGACGGCAGGCAGGGGCGTGGCTTGCGCTTCGATGAGCATCCAGGCGATGGCGGTGGAGTAGCGCAGGTTGACTGCAAGCTCCAGGTGCGGGCCACCCAGAAACGCATGTTGGCTCGCCAGGCCGCGGACCAGGCTGGCCAGCTCAGGGTCACGGGCGAGAAAATCGTCCCAGACCGCGCGATGGCGATGCTCGCCGATACGGTAAAGCCCGTGGCCACGGCGATCATGCAGCGCCGACCCGAGTGCCGACTGGCTGGCCGCGATGCCCAGCAAAAGGGCTTCGGCACTGGCACAATGACGATTGAGATAGACCAATGTTGGTCGAATCACATACTGACACAATTCATTCGCCGCAATACCCATGATGCCCTCGAGCAATAAGGGGCCGACGGGCGTGGGAGCTTGGCAGCTGGTGAATGATCAGGCCCGCCGGAAGCGGCAAGGACCGCTCGAGTTGAAGTGTAGTGTGATAATCGTGGTGTAAAGGGCTGTTTTTAAATCGATTGCTGCCTGTCGTTCGGCGCTATATGCCTTGCGGCAATTAGGCCAAGAACGATCAGGTAGCTTACCGTGTGCGTCATTCAGCGACTGAATGCCACGGTATTCGCCGCTCACGCAGTGAGCGACTGGCGCGTCCGGGCAATGACGGCTTGCAGCGGTTCCGAGCGGCTGTACTGTTCGGGGTACAGGCGTTCGGTGTGGCAGGCAACGCCGTGCTCGTCCACCAGGGTGAAGCTGAAGTTGCCCTTGCGTGGGGCGGTGATAAGGCACTTCAACGGCGAGAAGGCCTGGGAGAGGGTGCCAATGGCAGCCTGAATTTGTTGAGTTTGCATATTGTTGGATGTTCCTGCTTTAAACACGGGGATTATGATCCGTGCATGATAGAAACGTTCCAGTGACGCCTTTATTAAGGGACGAACGAACCTGACTGGAACAGGGCAGCCAGAGGGGGCGCAATCATAAGGTGGGCGCTTGGGCTGACTGGTAGGTACTTCAGAGGGCAGGCAGCATGCCGGGGCCAAGGTTCAAGGCCATCGGTATGGAATCCTGATCAATCTGTCACGTGATTCGTGCTGAACAGCGCAAGGCTGGAGAGTGAATCATCGAAAGGGCCGGTCCTGGTTTCAGCAGTGGTGCTCTTGGGGGGAGCAGGCCTGCAAGGACGCTTCTGGCCAGAATTGACTTTCAGCTTGGTACTAACGAGGCGCACCTTACCGCAAGCTCAGAAGCTTTGCAAGCATTGCCACGTTTCTTCGGGTAAGCCGGGCAGTATGGCGCTTCTTTTGCGTTGTGTGAAGAGGGGGCAAATGGCCCATAACCGGCCGGATGTACCAATTTCGTGCATTCAAATGCAGGTTTTCGGTGCACTTGTTCACATTCCGGGCGTGACTTGTAACAGCTCGGCAACACCCCCCATCGACCCTGCCAATGCCTTGACTGATGCCTTAAGTCAATGAAAAAAAACACTATTTTTTACTGGTGAAAAAATCGTCAGTTTGACTGAAAGCCCCGGTTCACGCGGGTTTGCGGGGTGGTTTGGGGGGTTGTCCACCGAGTTATCCACAGGAACTGTGGATTGTCCCGAGCGCTTGCTCTAGGACGGGAGTGCCAGCAAATTACAGAACTGTCCGACAGTTATCAGTCAGCTGCAGATCCGCCGGTCATCTACTTGGGAACGTCAAGAAACGATCATCGAGAATTTTTTCCAGGCGTTGAAAATCGTCGGGCCACGGCAAGAAAAAAAGGGTAGAGTGGCGCGCTTTTCAAATTGCCTTCTCTGTTCGTCATGAAATTTCGCGGTAGATCCTCCACCGAACCCGCTGTTACGCCATCAGCCCCTTCGTCCAGACGTTTTTCCCTGAAAGTGGCCCTTTGGCTGTTGGACAACCCGCGCCTGGGCGAAAAACCTCAGGTCAAGCATCTGGCCGGGCGCCTGCTCAAGCAGCCGGCTCGGGAGGGCGTGGTGGTGGCCCAGAGCCGATTGGGGCAGATGCTTTGCCGCGACTGCGGCAACGCGCGTGACAGGCGTATCGGGCACGAACTGCTGCGCCAGGCGGCGCGCGCCGGTGACCGCCGGGCGCAACTGGAATATGCGCGGCTGTGCCAGGCCAACGCGCCAGAGCAGGCGCAGAAACGGACTGACTGTTAAGCTGCACCTCATTTGCGACAGACTGTTCGGGGTAAGCATGGCAGTGGATCTGACCAGCATCGTGCTGGGCTTGGTGGCAGGCGCCTTGCCTTGCCTGGTGTGGGTCATGCAGGTGCAGCGCCGTCAGGCTGCCGGCCAAGGCGAGCGGGCCTTGCTCGAAGAACGCCTCAATGGGGCCCTGCTGGCCCAGGCAGGCCTGCAAGCACAACTGGATGCCAGCCGTGACGAGGTGAGCGACCTCAGCGAAGCCAACACGCTCAAGCAGGCCCAACTGGCCGCCCAGGGCCGTGAACTCGAGCTGCTGCAGATTGACCGCGACAATGCCCGTGACGCTGCCCACGCCTGGCACCTGGAGCGCGCCAACCGGGAAGCCGAACTGCGTCGCCTGGAGGCCCAGGCAGCGCGCCTGGAAGCGGAGCTGCGTGAGCAGCAGGACAGCCATCAGCAGCGCTTGGAAGACCTGCAGGAAGCCCGCGATACCCTCCGCGCGCAGTTCGCCGACCTGGCCACGAAAATCTTCGACGAACGTGAGCAGCGTTTCGCGCAGACCAGCCAGCAGCACTTGGGCCAGTTGCTTGACCCGCTAAAGGAGCGCATTCAGGCCTTCGAAAAGCGTGTCGAGGAGAGCTACCAACAAGAAGCCCGTGAACGCTTTTCCCTGGGCAAGGAACTGGAGCGCCTGCAGCAACTCAACCTGCGCCTGTCCGACGAAGCCACCAACCTCACCCAGGCGCTCAAGGGCCAGAAAACCCAAGGCAACTGGGGTGAGCTGATTCTCGAGCGCGTGCTCGAGCATGCCGGCCTGGAAAAGGGCCGCGAGTACCAGACCCAGGTCAGCCTCAAGAGCGCCGACGGTGAGCGCTTCCAGCCAGACGTACTGATCATGCTGCCCGGTGACAAGCAGGTGGTGGTCGATGCCAAGGTCAGCCTCACGGCCTACCAGCAGTTTGTCAGCAGCAATGATGAGAGCGCGCTCAAACAGCACGTACAGTCGCTGCGCAGCCACGTCAAAGGGCTGTCGAGCAAGGACTACAGCCGCCTGGACGGCTTGCACAGCCTGGATTTCGTGTTGTTGTTCGTGCCCATCGAGGCCGCGTTTTCGGCAGCCCTGCAGGCCGAGCCGAACCTGTTCCAGGAGGCCTTCGACCGGCAGATCGTGATCGTCAGCCCGACCACCTTGCTCGCCACTCTGCGGGTCATCGACAGCCTGTGGAAGCAAGAACGCCAAGGGCAGAACGCCCGCGAGATCGCCGAACGCGCCGGTTGGCTGTATGACAAGTTCGTGCTGTTCATCCAGGACCTGGACGAGCTGGGCAATCGCCTGCAGCAGGTCGACAAGGCCTATGCCGCTGCGCGCAACAAACTCTGTGAAGGGCGTGGCAACCTGGTCAGCCGCAGCGAGCAGCTCAAGCTGCTCGGCGCCCGTGCCAGCAAAAGCCTGCCGGCCGATTTGCTGGAGCGGGCACTGACGGATGAAACGCTGGCGGACCAGGCGGTTACTGAACCAGGCTCAGATGGCGATTGAGCAGCGCGCGCAAGGCCGCAGGCTTGACCGGCTTGGCCAGGTAATCAAGGCCTGCGGCATGCACCGTGGCCAAGGTTTCCTTGCTGCCGTCGGCGCTGATCACCACCCCAGGCACCGGCTCGCCGAGGCGCGCGCGTAGCCAGCCCATCAGCCCGGTTCCGGTTTCGCCGTCATCCAGGTGATAGTCCACCAGCGCCAGGTGCGGGCGCATGCCCTGCGCCAGCAACGCCTCGCAATCGGCGCGGTTGCGCGCCGTCCATACCTGGCAGCCCCAGCGGCTGAGCAGGCTGTTCATGCCGATCAGAATGCTGTCTTCGTTGTCGATGCACAGCACCTGCAGCCCGGCTAGCGGTTGGCTGGCTTGCTCCACCGGGGCGCTCGGCGCGGCCGCTGCCTGGCGGGCGATCGGTACATTGACGCGGAACACCGTGCCTTTGCCAGGCCAGGAACGCACCTGCAGCGTGTGGCCGAGCACCCGGCACAGGCCATCGGCAATCGCCAGCCCCAGCCCCAGGCCCTTTTCGGCGCGGGTCTGGTGGCTGTCCAGGCGCTTGAACTCCTGGAAGATCACCTGCAGCTTGTCGTCGGCGATGCCCGGGCCGCGGTCCCAGACCTCCAGCCACAGCCGTTCGCCCTGGCGCCGGGCGCCCAGCAGGATCGGGCTCTTGCCATAACGCAGGGCATTGGTCAGGAAGTTCTGCAGCACCCGGCGCAGCAGTTTCATGTCACTGTCGATTCGCAGGCGGCTACCGCGCAGGCGGAACTCCAGCCCCTTTTCGGCGGCCAGGACCTTGAACTCGGCACCCAGCGTATCGAACAGCTCATTCAGGGCAAAAGGCTTGGCGTCTGGGGTGATCTTGCCGTTTTCCAGGCGCGAGATATCCAGCAGGTCGCTGATCAGCTCTTCGGCTGAACGCAGCGAGCTGTCCATGTGCTGCACCAACTGTTGGGCTTCCTCGTTCATGCCCCCGGCCTGCTGCGACAAGGCGGCGGAGAACAAGCGCGCGGCGTTGAGCGGCTGCATCAGGTCATGGCTGACCGCCGCCAGGAAGCGGGTCTTGGACTTGCTGACCGCTTCGGCCTGGCTTTTGGCCTCCGACAGCGCCTGGTTGAGTTGCGACAGCTCGTGGGTGCGTTCGGCCACCCGCTGTTCAAGGCGCTCGTTGGCGTCGCGCAACGCCTGTTCGGCCTCGCGGAACGGGGTGATATCGGTGAAGCTCATGACGAAGCCGCCCCCGGGCATCGGGTTGCCGATCAGTTCGATCACCCGGCCATTGGGGAACAGCCGCTCGGACGAATGCGCGCGGCCTTGGCGCATCCAGTGCAGGCGCCGGGCCACATGCACCTGCGCCTCTCCCGGGCCGCACAGGCCGCGTTCGGCGTTGTAGCGGATGATGTCGGCGATCGGCCGGCCGACGCTGATCAACCCGTCGGGGTAGTTGAACAGCTCCAGGTAGCGGCGGTTCCAGGCCACCAGGTGCAGGTTCTGGTCGACCACACTGATGCCCTGGTTGATGTTCTCGATGGCGCCTTGCAGCAGGGCGCGGTTGAACTGCAGCACTTCGCTGGCTTCATCGGCGATGCGCACCACGTCTTCAAGCTGCATGTCGCGGCCTTCGATGGCCGCCTTGACCACGGCGCGGGTCGAGGAGCTGCCAAGCACCCCGGCGAGCAGGCGCTCGGTGTGTTCGATCCAGTCGCCGTCAGCGTTCTGGTTGGGATTGAAGCCTTTGCCCTGGCGATAAGCAAAGCGGATGAAGCTTTGCCGGGCACGCTCCTCACCGACAAAGCGTGAGGCCAGCGTCAGCAGGTCATCGATCTGCACCGCCAGCAGCGGTTTGCCGTTGGGGCGGGCACTGGTCTGCTGGCCAATGAAACGCCCCGCCTGCCAATGCTCCGACACGCGCGTGCGCGACAGCATCGAGACCCAGGCGAACAACGTGAAGTTGCCCGCCAGTGACAGCACTACCCCCTGTGTGAGCGGCGTGATCGGCAGGCCCAGCGGGTTGCCGTGCAGCCACGCCAGGCCCGGGAACAGCTGCAGCGACCAGCCCAGGCTGTGGGCGGTGATTGGCAGCACCAGGGTGTAGAACCACAGGAAGATACCTGCAGCGAGGCCGGCGAACACGCCACGGCGGTTGGCTTGCTTCCAGTACAGCGCACCGAGCATGGCCGGGGTGAGTTGGGTCACGGCGGCGAAGGCGATCTGGCCGATGGTTGCAAGGCTTGCCGTAGAGCCAAGCAGGCGATAGCTGACATAGGCCAGCAGCAGGATGACCACGATGGTCACCCGGCGCACCGACAGCATCCAGTGGCGGAACACCTCGAAGGGCCGTTCGGCGTTGTTGCGGCGCAACAGCCACGGCAGCAGCATGTCATTGGACACCATGGTCGACAACGCCACGGCCTCGACGATGACCATGCCGGTGGCGGCCGAGGCACCGCCGATGAAGGCCAGCAGAGCCAGGCTCGGGTGCGCTTCGGCCAACGGCAGGCTGATCACGAAGGAGTCGGAAATCACCGTGCCTGGCAGCAGCATTTGCCCAGCCAGGGCAATGGGCACCACGAACAACGCGGCCAAGGCCAGGTACATCGGGAACACCCAGCGCGCCAGGCGCATGTCCTGCGGCTCGATGTTCTCCACCACGGTGACGTGGAACTGCCGGGGCAGGCAGATGATCGCCATCATCGCCACGGCGGTCTGCACCACCATCGAGGGCCAGTTGATCGTCTCCTGCCAGTAGCTGTCCAGCAGCACCGACTGGCGCGCCTGGGTGAACAGGTCGTCAAACCCGTCGTACAGGTTGAACACCACGAACACGCCCACGGCGAGGAAGGCCAGCAGCTTGATCAGGGACTCGAACGCGATGGCCAGGACCATGCCGCGGTGGTGTTCGGTGACGTCGAGGCTGCGCGTGCCAAAGACGATGGCGAACAACGCCAATACCAGCGACACCACCAGCGCGGTGTCCTGCACACGGGTGCCAGTGGCGTCGGCATTCGCGCCGATCAGCAGGTTGACACCGAGCACGATGCCCTTGAGCTGCAAGGCGATGTAGGGCAGCACCCCGACCAGGCAGATCAGCGCCACCACCACGGCCAGGGTCTGCGACTTGCCGTAGCGGGCCGCGATGAAGTCGGCGATCGAGGTGATGTTCTGCTGCTTGCTGATCAGCACCATCTTCTGCAGCACCCAGGGCGCGAAGATCAGCAGCAGGATCGGGCCCAGGTAGATTGGCAGGAAGGCCCACAGCTGCTCGGCCGCCTGGCCGACCGCACCGAAGAAGGTCCAGCTGGTGCAGTACACCGCCAGTGACAGGCTGTACACCCAGGCGCGCAGCCGCGGCGGCAATGGTGTGCTGCGGCGGTCGCCGTAGAAGGCGATGGCGAACATGACGGCCATGTAGGCCAGGGCGACCAGAGCGATCAGCCCGCTGGACAACGACATGAAGACTCCGGAGCAAAAAAAGTAACGCGATCCCGATCAGTCAGTCTGGCACGCAGGCGGGGGTTCGTCAGCGCCGACGATGGTCGCAGTGGCGCGTCGTCGCAGGCGCTGGCACATCGAGCTGCGCCAGTGCCCGCCATCGCCTCAGGAAATATCGATCTGGTAGCGGAAGCCTTCGGCTGCTGCCTGGGACACGCGGTACTCCAGCGGGCTGCGATCGTAACCCAGTGCCGTGCGCTGGATGACCACCACGGGCGCACCTTCCTTGATTGCCAGGTGGCCGGCACTGGCTGCATCGGCTGTACCCACGGTCAGTGTTTCCTTGGCCGAGGCGACGCACTGGCCACAGCTGGACTCGTAGAAGGGGTAGAGCAGGTCGCCGAAGGCCTCAGTGTCAATATCCAGCAGGGCCATGAACCGCTTGGCCGGTAGCCAGATCTGCTCATGGAACAGCGGGCGGCCGTCCACCAGGCGCAGGCGCTCGAGCCAGATGACCTGTTCTGCATCGCCCAGGCCAAGGGCTGCGCTGACTTGCTCCGGCGGCTCGCGCAGCTGCTTGTCCAGTATGCGGCTGATCGGCACCAGCCGCTGGCCGGTCGAATCCACCTGTCGGAAAAACCGCACCAGTGATCCCTCGAAGTCAGGGCGCCGGACGAAGGTGCCGCGGCCCTGGCTGCGCAGCAGCAGGCCTTCATTGACCAAGGTGTCGACCGCCTTGCGCACTGTGCCGATGGCGACACCGTAGAGGCGGGTGAGCTCCGTTTCAGTGGGGATCGTTCCCCCGGGTAGCCATTGCCCGGCGGCGATCCTGGCGAGGATTTCTTCCCGTACTTGCTGATAAAGCGGTAGGCGCGGGTCTTGTCCGAGAATCCCGTTACTCATTGTGCTAAGGGTCCATGGCTGACGAGTTGGCACTACTTTACCACTCGGGGCTTGATTGACAGCGTCGGTCGACTGAAGATATGGTCATATATTCATATATATGACTGCATGTTTGTATAACAACGCAGCGCTCCAGCTGCCAATAACAATCGACCAGGGTTCGCTTCATGACCAACCCCTATCTGCCCGCCATCACCGGCGTCGATACCCATGCCCATATCTTTCGCCAAGACCTGCCGATGGTGCCCAACCGTCGCTACAGCCCAGACTACGATGCGCTGATCGAGCAATACCTCGATCATCTGGATCAGCATGGCCTGTCCCATGGCGTGCTCATCCAGCCCAGTTTCCTGGGCACCGACAACAGCTTCATGGTCCAGGCTCTGCGCCGCTTTCCTGAGCGCTTGCGTGCTGTGGCGGTCGTCGATGCCACGGTCAGCGATCAGCAGCTCGATGCGCTGGGTGACGCCGGCGTAGTGGGCATCCGCCTGAACCTGGTCGGCAAGCACCTGGCAGACTATGCCGGGCCCGAGTGGACCGCCTTGTTCAAACGCTTGGCTGCGCGCGGCTGGCAAGTGGAAATCCAGCGCTGTTTCGATGACTTGGCCTTGATCGTGCCAGCGATCCTCGCCTGCGGCGTAAACGTGGTGGTCGATCATTTTGGCCTGCCTGCCGAGGGGATCGACCCGCAAAAGGACAGCCACCGCACCTTCCTTCACCTGCTCAGCGAACCGAAGGTGTGGCTGAAGCTGTCCGCCGGTTATCGCAGCCAGACCGACCCGGCCAAAGCGCAGGTGCTGCTGGCCCAGATACGGCAGGCAGCGGGTGGCCTGGATCGGTTGCTGTGGGGAAGCGACTGGCCCAACACCCAGTTCGAGCGCCAGACCCACTACGCCGACCAGTATGCCTTCTTCGAAGCGCTGCTCCCCGATGCGGGCGAGCGTGCCCAGGTGCTGAGGCTCAATCCGGCGAAGCTGTTCGGCTTCGACCGTTCGCGCTGATACTTACACAATAACAACAGGACACTCTCAACATGATGAGCATGCTAGTCGTCGCGGCCATCGTCGCCGCCGTGGCCCTCGGCTACAAGACCAAGATCAACATCGGCCTTTTCGCCATCGCCTTTGCCTATCTGATCGGTTGTTTCGGCATGGGCCTGAGCCCCTCGGAGGTCATCGGCCTGTGGCCTCTGAAGATCTTCTTCGTGATCTTCTCGGTCTGCCTGTTCTATAGCTTCGCCACCGTCAATGGCACCCTGGAGAAGCTGGCCGAGCACCTTATCTACCGCTGCCGCGCCGTGCCGCAGTTGCTGCCGTTCGCGGTGTTCTTCGCCGCCACCGTGATCGCCGCGATGGGGGCCGGGTATTACACCGTACTGGCGTTCATGGCGCCTATCACCCTGCTGCTGTGCGAGCGTACCCGCATGAGCCTGATCGTCGGCGGCATGGCCGTGAACTATGGCGCGCTCAGCGGGGCCAACTTCATGTCCAGCCAGAGCGGCATCATCTTCCGTGGGCTGATGACCAATGCCGGCGTGAGTGACAACCAGGCCTTCATCAATGCTGCCGGTATCTTCGTCAGCACCTTGGTCATCCCACTGCTGGTGATCGGAGTATTCGTCTTCCTTACCAGCCATGGGCGTGCGTTGAAGGCCTCTGTCGTTGCTGTCGAGGCGCCAGCGCCGCTCAACAACCAGCAGCGAACCACGTTGTGGCTGACTCTGGCGATGATGCTGATGGTGCTGGCTGCGCCTGTGGCCAGCATCGCCCTGCCGGGCAATGCCACGGTGGCGTTCATCAACGCCAAGGTGGATATCGGCCTGATCGCCAGCCTGTTCTCGGTGATTGCCCTGTTGCTGAAACTCGGTGACGAGCGCAAGGCCATGGCGACCGTGCCTTGGGGCACGCTGATCATGATCTGCGGTGTGGGCATGCTGATTTCCGTGGCGATCAAGGCCGGCACCATCGACATCCTCGCCTCCTGGATCGGCACCAGCATCCCGCCAATCATGGTGCCGGTCGTATTCGGTGCGGTGGCGGCATTCATGTCCATTTTCTCCAGCACCCTGGGCGTCGTGACGCCAGCCTTGTTCCCCATGGTGCTGCCAATTGCGCAGAACATGGGTATCGAGCCCATGATCCTGTTCATTGCCATTGTCGCGGGTGCTCAAGCCACCTCCATCTCGCCGTTCTCCTCCGGCGGCAGCCTGATTCTGGGTTCCTGCAGCAACGAGAAGAGCCGCATGTCGCTATTCCCGCAGTTGCTATTCAAGGCGGCGCCGATCGGTTTCGTGGCGGCGCTGGCGTTCAATGTGCTGCTGACCTTCGTGCTCTGACGTTCCAATGCATGAAAAAAAAACCGCAGCCTGGCTGCGGTTTTTTTGTGCCTGCGGTTGCGTTGACTAGAACCGGAACCGGCTGATCATCTGCTGCAACTGCCCACCCAGCCGCGCCAGTTCGACACTGGAGGCGGACGTCTGATGGCTGGCTTGCGCCGTCTGTTCGGAAATATCCCTCACCGTCACCACGCTACGGCTGATCTCTTCGGCCACCGCGCTCTGCTGCTCGGAAGCTGCGGCAATCTGCTGGTTCATCGATTGGATTCCCGAAACGCGCTGGGTTATGCCTTCCAGCGCCACCCCGGCTTCCCGCACCAGCGCCACGCTGCTCTGGGTCAGGCTCTGGCTTTCGTCCATCAGTTCGCTCACTGAACGGGTGCCTTCCTCCAGGCTACCGATGGCCGACTCGATCTCCAGGGTGGACGCCTGGGTGCGCTGCGCCAGGCTGCGCACTTCATCGGCCACTACGGCAAAGCCACGGCCAGCCTCGCCAGCGCGGGCCGCTTCGATCGCGGCATTGAGCGCCAGCAGGTTGGTCTGCTCGGCCACCGCCTTGATGACGTCCATCACCTTGCCGATACGCTGGCTCTCGTTGCGTAGTGCGCCCATGGCTTGGCCAGTGGCGTCTACCTGGTTGGCCAGCCGGCCGATCTGCGCGACGGCGCGGTTGACCACGCGGTCGCCTTCGCGCGCTTCTTCGTCCGTGGCACTGGCAGCCTGCGAGGCCTCACCGGCGTTGCGCGCCACTTCGTGTACGGTGGCGGCCATTTCCTGCATGGCCGTGGCAACCTGATCCGTTTCAACTTTCTGGCTGCTGGCGCCAGCACTGGTCTGCTCGGTGATCGCCGACAGTTCTTCGGTGGCACTGGCAATCTGCGAAATACCGTCGCGCACCTGCGCGATCAGGTCGCGCAAGTTGCCGGTCATGCCCTGCAAGGCATTCTGCAACTGGCCGACTTCGTCGCGGCGGCGGCTGGGCGGTTGCTCGCTGAGGTCCCCGGCTGCAACTTGCTGCATGGCGCGCAAGGCCTGCTGCAGTGGAGCACTGATCTGGCGGGCGATGATGAGCGCGGCGAAGACGCCCATGAGCAGCGCCAGCAGCGTGGTGAAGATCTGCAGGTTCTTGGCGAACTGGCTGTCGTTGACCACCGACAGTGCCTGGGCGTCGAGCAAATCACCGATCAGGCCTGTGAGCGTGTCGATGTCACTGGCCATGGCGTTGCGGCGCTCGATCAGCGTGTTCACTTCACCCCGGTACGCTTCGACCGCGTCGGCATAGGCACGAACCTGTTGGTTCAGGGTGCTGAACTGTGCGTCGAAATCGCCATTGAAACGCGCCACCAGGCCAGGCAGGTCGTTCACCGTGGTGGCGATCTGTGCGTTCATCAGTTTTTCGGTGTCGGCGTTGGTGTTACCGGTGTAGCCGCGTACGTGGTAGCGGAGCAGGATCAGGTTCTCGCGGATCTGATTGATCGCTTCGCCGCGGACAACGCGTTGCTCGGCGTCGGGCAGCGCGCGTACCTGGGTGCGGATCGTTTCGATGCTGGCGAACGATCGGGTGGCGAGGGCGCCCATTTCCTTCTGTGCCGCCCGCATTTTCTGGTACGACTGGAAGCTCTGTGCCTGGTTGGCAGCATACCCTGCAAGGGTCTGCTCGGCCTTGTCGAGCAGCGCCAGGTTCTGGGGCTTGACCAATGTCCCACGCAGTTTCGCCAGCGGCGTCTTGAACGCGTCAAGCGCATCCTGCAACGCCTTGGCCTGGTCTTCTGCGCCATTGGCCATGGCATGGCTCAAGCGCGCCTCACGCAGGTCGCCCAAGGCATCGTTGAGGCGCGCCACCGCACCGACCACCTCGCTGCGGCGCACCAGGCTGCCCATGCCTTCCCAGCTGATCAGCGACTGGAGCAAGGTCAGGCCCAGCACCAGGCCGAAACCGAGGAAGAGTTTGTGGGCGATCCTGAGATCGCCTATCCAGGTAAGCATGCTGCTGAGCTCCTTTTCTTGTGCGTTGGAGGAGACCGGAGGTCCATTCCTTCTGTTAGATACAGTCATCTATATGTTTAGTCGGCAGATGTAACAAAATCTGAACACCGATAGCAAGAAGATTGGCGTCAAAATGCCATCATTTGGGTGGCGGGCGGTCTACACGACGTAACTGGCTTGCCAGCAACAGGCTTTACCGTGCAGATTTGTGGCTTATTGCGGCCTGCGTGCCTCAAATGACTAAAGCCCCTCAGGGAACAAGGACGATGAGTCATTCCTCGCAATTCACCTTGCTCGGCAAGCGGCGCTTCCTGCCGTTTTTCATCACCCAGTCGCTGGGTGCCTTCAACGACAACCTGTTCAAGCAATCGCTGATCCTGGCCATCCTGTTCAAGCTCAGCCTTGGCGACGGGGACCGCTCGATCTGGGTCAACCTGTGCGCGTTGCTGTTCATCCTGCCGTTCTTCCTGTTTTCGGCGCTGGGCGGGCAGTTTGGCGAGAAGTTCGCCAAGGACGCGTTGATCCGTGCGATCAAGCTGGCCGAAATTGCCATCATGGCCATCGGGGCGCTCGGCTTCGTCAGCGACAGCCTGCTGCTGATGCTGGTGGCGCTGTTCGGCATGGGTACCCATTCGGCGCTGTTCGGCCCGGTGAAGTACTCGATCCTGCCCCAGGCCCTGCGTGAAGAAGAGTTGGTGGGCGGCAACGGCCTGGTGGAAATGGGCACCTTTCTCGCCATTCTCGCCGGCACCATCGGCGCCGGTGTGATGATGGCCAGCGACAGCTACGCCACCGTGGTGGCGGGCGGGGTAGTGGGTACCGCAGTGCTGGGCTACCTGGCCAGCCGCTGGATCCCGCGCGCGGCGGCCATATCACCGCAAATGGCGCTGGACTGGAACATCTTCAAGCAGTCGTGGGTGATCCTGCGCATGGGGCTGGGGCAACCGCCGGCGGTGTCGCGCTCCATCGTCGGCAACTCGTGGTTCTGGTTCGTCGGTGCCATCTACCTGACCCAGATCCCGGCCTATGCCAAGGACTGGCTGCACGGGGACGGCACGGTGGTGACCCTGGTACTGACACTGTTCTCGGTGGGTATCGCCCTGGGCTCGTTATTGTGCGAGCGGCTCAGTGGGCGCAAGGTCGAGATCGGCCTGGTGCCCTTCGGCTCTTTCGGCCTGACGCTGTTCGGGTTGCTTTGGTGGTGGCATTCCGGTGATGTGCCGGCCGGCGCAGCCCCCCACGATTGGCTGGCATTGCTGGGCCTGAGCCAGGCCTGGTGGATCCTGCTGTCGATCGTCGGGCTTGGGGTATTCGGTGGCTTCTATATAGTGCCGCTGTACGCGCTGATCCAGGCGCGTACCGCCGAGGACCAGCGCGCGCGCGTGATCGCCGCCAACAATATTCTCAATGCCTTGTTCATGGTGGTGTCGGCCATCCTCACCATCGTCCTGCTGGGCCTCGCGGACCTGAGCATTCCGCAGCTGTTCCTGGTGGTGTCGCTGCTCAACATCCTGGTCAACGCTTATATCTTCAAGATCGTGCCCGAGTTCACCATGCGCTTCTTGATCTGGCTGTTGAGCCACTCGATGTACCGGGTGGAGCACCGCGGGCTCGAGCGCATTCCCGACGAAGGCGCAGCGCTGCTGGTGTGCAACCATGTGTCATTCGTTGACGCGCTGCTGCTCGGCGGTGCCATCCGCCGCCCGATCCGGTTCGTGATGTACTACAGGATCTACAACCTGCCGGTGCTCAATTTCGTGTTCCGCACCGCCGGTGCCATCCCGATTGCCGGGCGCAATGAGGACCCGGCCATTTACGAGCGCGCATTCGCCCGTATCGCCGAGTACCTGTCGGCGGGGGAGGTGGTGTGCATTTTCCCGGAAGGCAAGCTGACCGGCGATGGCGAGATCGATGTGTTCCGCGGCGGTGTCAGCCGCATTCTGCAAGAAACCCCGGTGCCGGTGATTCCGTTGGCGCTGCAGGGGCTGTGGGGCAGCTTCTTCAGCCGCGACCCGGGCAAGGGGTTCTTCAAGCGCTTGTGGTCGCGGGTGACCATCGTCGCTGGCGCTTCCATCCCGGTGGAGGTGGCGCAGCCTGAGTTGCTGCGTGAGCAGGTCAGCCGCTTGCGCGGCGACCTGCGTTAGGCGTAGGCGGTCAGCTGGCGCTGACTTTCAGGCCGATCAGGCCGGTAACGATCAGCGCCACACTGACCAGCCGCACCAGGGCCATGGACTCACCGAACAGGATGATGCCGGCGATGACGGTGCCGACGGCACCCACGCCGGTCCAGATGGCATAGGCGGTGCCCAGCGGTAGCTCTTTCATGGCCAGGCCCAGCAGGCCGAGGCTGATGACCATTGCGCCGACGGTAAGCACGGTGGGAAGCGGGCGGGTGAAGCCGTCGGTGTATTTGAGGCCGACAGCCCAGCCGACTTCGAACAGGCCGGCGAAGAACAGGATGATCCAGGACATGAGTAAGTCTCCATCGTTTGACTGATGGGGCCGTCCCCGTAATGGTCACGCAGTGCGTCGTGAGGTCGTCCTCACAGAGGCCCTGATAATGCAGCTTCAAGCTTCAAGCTTCAAGCTTCAAGCAGTACGGCGGTGTATTGAGCACCGCCGTACTGCTTTTGATTTTTCTTGCAGCTTGCAGCTTACAGCTTGAGGCTGCCTTTAGACCCCTTGGGGGATCTCTTCGCCGCCGAGGGCTTCGAACAGCACCGGGAGGAATTCGCTGAAGGTCATCATCATCAGCTGGAAGCTGGCATCGAACTGCTGGGCCGCTTCATCGCCGCCATCCTGCTCGGCCTGCTCTTGCAGCAGCTCCTCGAACTTCAGGCGCTTGATCACCATCTTGTCGTCCAGCACGAACGACAGCTTGTCCTGCCAGGCCAGAGCCAGTTGCGTGACCACCTTGCCAGTGCTCAGGTGCAGCTGGATTTCCTCGCCAGTCAGGTCCTGGCGTTTGCAACGCACGATGCCGCCATCTTCGGCCGTGTCGCGCAGCTCGCATTCATCCAGCACATAGAAACCTTCGGCAGCCTGCTGCGACTTGACCCAGTCGGTCATGGTCGCGGTCGGTGCGATTTTTACCGTCGCCGGGCGCACCGGCAACGAACCCATCACCTCACGCAGCGTCGACAGCAGGTCTTCGGCGCGCTTGGCGCTCGCCGAGTTGACCAGGATCATGCCCAGGCGCGGGGCGATGGCGGCGAAGATCATCGAGCGGCGGATGAACGCCCGCGGCAGGAACGCCTGGATGATCTCGTCCTTGATCTGGTCGCGCTCCTTTTTATAGACCTTGCGCATCTGCTCGGTCTCGATCTCTTCGACCTTCTCCTTCACAGCATCGTTTACCACGCTGCTTGGCAGAATGCGTTCTTCCTTGCGCGCGGCAATCAGCAGGAACTCGCCGCTGACGTGCACCAGTGGGGCGTCTTCGCCCTTGCCGAACGGAGCGACGAAACCGTAAGTGGTCAGCTCCTGGCTAGCGCAGGGGCGGGCCGGCTTGCTGGCCAGGGCGGCCTCCAGTGCTTCAGCCTCGAATGGGACATCCTGGGTCAGGCGGTAGGTCAGCAGGTTCTTGAACCACATGAGGGTGAGTCTCTCCTTAATGCATAAGGGGGGCATTATTCTCCGTGCAGCCGTTCCAGGCCAGCCCTGTCATTGGGCCAGCAGCTATATAGGAAGAAAGAAACCCTGGACCGCGCTAGGTCTTTGAAAGGCCTGAACATTTTTTTTAGAAAAGTTGAAAAATGTGCTTGCCAGGGTGGCGGCCCATCCGTAGAATGCGCGCCACACCGAGACGAAGGGTGATTAGCTCAGCCGGGAGAGCATCTGCCTTACAAGCAGAGGGTCGGCGGTTCGATCCCGTCATCACCCACCACTCGATGTATAGCGCAGCGGTAGTTCAGTCGGTTAGAATACCGGCCTGTCACGCCGGGGGTCGCGGGTTCGAGTCCCGTCCGCTGCGCCATATTCCACTTCCAGGGCCCACTGAACACCCGGAAGTAACGAAGAAAGCGACCTTAGGGTCGCTTTTTTTGTGCCTGCTGTTTGGGGTTTCGATTTTTTTCAAAAAAAACAGCCCTACGGCTTGCCAGGCTTGCGCTTGCTCCGTAGAATGCGCGCCTCACCGAGACGAAGGGTGATTAGCTCAGCCGGGAGAGCATCTGCCTTACAAGCAGAGGGTCGGCGGTTCGATCCCGTCATCACCCACCACTCGTTGAATAGCGCAGCGGTAGTTCAGTCGGTTAGAATACCGGCCTGTCACGCCGGGGGTCGCGGGTTCGAGTCCCGTCCGCTGCGCCATATTCCACTTCCAGGGCCCACTGAACACCCGGAAGTCACAAAAAAAGCGACCTTAGGGTCGCTTTTTTTGTGTCTGTATCCCGTGCTTTCAACCCACGCGTTCTTCCTTGCGTAGCGTCAGCACCTCGACCCCATCCTCGGTCACCGCCACGGTATGCTCCCACTGCGCCGACAGCGTATGGTCGCGGGTAATCACCGTCCACCCGTCCTTCAAGGTCCGTGTGCCACGCCCGCCCTGGTTGATCATCGGCTCGATGGTAAACACCATGCCCGGTTTGAGCTTCATGCCCATGCCGCGCTGGCCGTAATGCAGCACCTCTGGCGCTTCGTGCATCTGCTGGCCAATGCCATGGCCGCAGTACTCGCGCACCACGCTGTAGCCCGCCGCTTCGGCATGGGCCTGGATGGCGTGGCCGATGTCGCCAAGCGTCGCCCCCGGGCGCACCTGCTCGATCCCCCTCCACAAAGCCTCATAGGTGGTGTCGACCAGGCGCCGTGCCTCATCGCTGATCGGGCCCAGGCAATACATCTTCGACGAGTCGGCGATGTAGCCGCCTTGTTCCAGCGTGATATCCACGTTGATGATCGACCCTTCACGCAATACCTCATCGGCCTTGGGCATGCCGTGGCAGACCACATGGTCCACCGAGGTATTGAGCGAGTAGGGGAAGCCGTACTGGCCCTTGCTCGCCGGGCGTGCCTTGAGGGTGTTGACGATGAAGGCCTCCGCGCGGTCGTTGATCTGCATCGTGGTCACGCCGGGGCGAATGAACGTGTCGAGGTCGGCGAATACCTGGGCCAGTAAACGGCCGGCGTTGCGCATCAGGTCGAGTTGAGCAGGGGTCTTGAGGATCACTTGTGACATGTGGGGGGCGCAGTAACTCATGCTGGGATTTGCCCCAGCATAGCGCCATGGGGCGTTGGGGTGCCACCGCATGGTGCGTTGCCCTGCTGGCCTTGCCTGCTCCCCCCGCGTTGAAATACCGGTGATCCTGCAGCGGCCGGCTTGCCGGCGACGGCGCGGCAGGGCTGGCCCGACAATTGCTCAAAGACCCCCATCAAGGCCGTCAACGTCGACTGCCTTCAACCCTTCACGACAAAGGCGCCGTGTTGCCCTCGCTTGCCAAGCAAGCCGGGGCAGCCGGCGCCTTTTGCGTTTGCACCAGGAGACCCGCCCCATGGCCAGCACCGAAGTACGCAGCGTCTGCCCCTATTGCGGCGTAGGCTGCGGCATCGTCATGAGCGTGGCCGATGGCAAGGTCAGCAAGATCAGCGGTGACAAGCAGCACCCGAGCAACTTCGGCCGTCTGTGCACCAAAGGTCTTACCGCGCACCTGCCCCTGACCGCCGCCGGGCGCATGGACAGTGCCTTTGTGCGCCAGCAACGCGACCATGAACCGGCGCGCAGCAGCATGGACCAGGCCATCGCCCAGGCTGCCGAGCGCCTGCGCGGCATCATCGACCAGCACGGCCCGGACGCCGTAGCGCTTTACGTTTCCGGGCAGATGTCACTGGAAGCCCAGTACCTGGCCAACAAACTGGCCAAGGGCTTTATCCGCACCCGTCATATCGAGTCCAATTCACGCCTGTGCATGGCCAGCGCCGGCAGCGGCTACAAACTCTCGCTGGGAGCCGATGGCCCGCCCGGGAGCTACCAGGACTTCGAGCGTGCCGAGGTGTTCCTGGTGCTGGGTGCCAACATGGCCGACTGCCACCCGATCCTCTTCCTGCGCCTGCTCGACCGGATCAAGGCGGGGGCGAAGCTGATCGTGGTCGACCCACGCCGCACCGCCACCGCCGACAAGGCCGACCTGTTCCTGCAAGTGCGCCCCGGTAGCGACCTGGCACTGCTCAACGGCCTGTTGCATCTGCTGCACCGCAATGGCCAGACCAACCCCGACTTCATCGCTCGCCACACCGAGGGCTGGGAGGCGCTGCCGGCCTTCCTCGACGACTACACACCTGAGCGCGTCGCCGCCATCACCGGCCTTGCAGAAGATGATATCCGCCAGGCTGCCGCATGGATCGGCAGTGCAGGGGAGTGGATGAGCTGCTGGACCATGGGCCTGAACCAGAGCGTGCACGGCACCTGGCATACCAACGCAATCTGCAACCTGCACCTGGCCACCGGCGCCATCTGCCGCCCCGGCAGCGGGCCGTTCTCGCTGACCGGCCAGCCCAATGCCATGGGTGGCCGCGAGATGGGGTACATGGGGCCGGGGCTGCCGGGCCAACGCTCGGCGCTGGTCGACACCGACCGTAGTTTTGTCGAAGCGCAATGGGGCCTGGCACCCGGCAGCCTGCGGGCAGAAAGCGGCGAGGGCACGGTAGCCCTGTTCGAGCAGATGAAAACCGGCGAAGTGAAAGCCTGCTGGATCATCTGCAGCAACCCGGTGGCCAGCGTCGCCAACCGCCAGCAGGTGATCGATGGCCTGCGCCAGGCGCAGCTTGTGATCACCCAGGATGCCTTTCTCGACACCGAAACCAACCCATACGCCGACATTCTTCTGCCCGCCGCACTCTGGGCTGAAGGCGAGGGTGTGATGATCAATAGCGAACGCAACCTCACACTGATGCCTCGCGCCGTGCCGGCACCGGGCCAGAGCTTGCCGGACTGGCAGATCATCGCCCGGGTCGCCTGTGCCATGGGGTACGCCGAAGCCTTCGACTACGCCGACGCTGAAGCGGTGTACGACGAAATCCGTCGCTTCTACAACCCGCTCACCGGTTACGACCTGCGTGGGGTGGGCTACCCGCAACTGCGCGACAAGCCGCACCAGTGGCCTTGCCCGCCCGGCCGCGTGGACGACCGCAGCCCGGTGCGTTACATCGAGGACGGCGCATGCGCTGCCCCGGTGTTCCCCACCGCCAGTGGCAAGGCCCGCTTCTTCGCCCGGCCCTGGCTGCCCGCGCCGGAGCTGCCCGACGCCGACTACCCACTGGTGCTCAATACCGGGCGCGTGCAACACCAATGGCACACCCTGACCAAGACCGGCAAGGTGCCGGCCCTGAACAGGCTGGAGCCCGGCCCCTTCGTCGAGCTGCATCCCGAGGATGCCGCCCGGCTGGGCATCCAGGGTCGGGACCAGGTGGCGATCCGCTCGCGGCGGGGCCAGGCCGTGCTGCCGGCGCGTGTCAGCGACCGGGTCATGCCGGGCAATTGCTTCGCGCCGTTCCATTGGAACGATGTGATCGGCGAGCAACTGGCAATCAATGCCGTGACCTGCGATGCGGTCGATCCGCTGTCGCTGCAGCCTGCCCTCAAGCACTGCGCCGTGGCCCTCGAGCGGGTTGCTGGAGAACGCATCGATGCCCTGGACCTTGGCACCACCACCCATGCACCGGAGCCTGCCCGTATGCCGACCGCGATCCTCTCTCGCCTGCTTGGTCTGGACACCCTCCCAGCCCCCGTACTGGCCGAAGACGAACGCCATTACCTGCAGGGCTTTCTGCTCGGCCTGGACCAGGCGCGAGCCGAAGGGGTTCCCCGTTTGCCGGCCAGTGCGCCCTTGGCGGCCTCGCGCCGGTCGTTCGTGGATGGGCTGCTGGCCGGCCTGTACGCCCAGCAGCCGGCAGCAGCGGCGCTGCTCCCCGCCACGGCCCGGCATCAGGTGCTGTGGGCCTCGCAA
Organism: Pseudomonas putida; assembly: GCF_026625125.1. Lineage (NCBI taxonomy): Bacteria > Pseudomonadati > Pseudomonadota > Gammaproteobacteria > Pseudomonadales > Pseudomonadaceae > Pseudomonas > Pseudomonas putida. The sequence continues at coordinate 1,472,667 of NZ_CP113097.1, forward strand.
ACCGGCAACGGCGAGGCGCTGGCCGAGCGCTGCGCAGAGCGTTTGCGCGGCGCAGGGCTGCAGGTGCAGCTCAGTTGCATGGAGGCGATCAGCCCAAGCCAGTTGCAAGGCGCGGCGAGTGTGCTGCTGATTGCCAGCACCTTTGGCGATGGTGATGCGCCGGACAGCGCCACCGGGTTCTGGCGGGCGCTGCAAAGCGAGGAGGGCGCCCACTGCGCTGAGCTGCCTTATGCGGTGCTGGCCCTTGGCGACTCCAGTTACGCCCAGTTCTGCGGCTTTGGTCGCAAGCTCGATCAGCGCCTGGCCGAACTTGGGGGGCGCCGCCTGCTGCCGCGGGTCGACTGTGAACCGGATTTCGATGAGGCCTTTGCCACTTGGCTCGACGCGCTGTTGCCCCAGCTGGGCAGCGCTGCCGTGGCGCGCCCGGTCAACCACGCCGCCGCCGCTGCGCCGTACAGCAAGCAACGGCCGTGGGCGGCGACGCTGCTGGAAAACACCCTGCTCAGTGGCCCCGGTTCAAGCAAGGAAACCCGCCAGCTGGTGTTCGAGCTTCCCGGCAGCGGCTTCACCTACGCGGTGGGCGATGCGCTGGGCGTGTGGCCCCGCAACTGCCCGGCGCTGGTGGAGGAGCTGCTGGCGCTCATGCAGCAGGACGGCCAGGCCCTGGTCGAACTCAAGGGCCAGCCGCCCATGCCGTTGGCCCAGGCCTTGGCGTCGCACCTGGAAATTGCCAGGGTCACCCCTCAGCAACTGCAGGTCTTCAGCCAGCAGGCTGAAGACCTCCGGCACCTGTTGCAGCCTGAGCGCACGGCAGCCCTGCAGGATTGGCTATGGGGCCGGCAGTTGGCCGACGTGCTGCGCGCGTTTCCACAAGACCTGCCGTTGGCAACCTGGCTCGAGTTGCTCAAACCCTTGCAACCGCGCCTGTACTCGATCAGTTCCAGCCCATTGGCCCACCCCGGCCAGGTGCATCTGACCGTCTCTACCGTGCGTTATGGCCAGCGAAAAGGGGTGAGTTCGAGCTTCCTCGCTGACCGGGGGCAGGCTGTGAAAGTGGCGATCTTTCCCCAGGCATCCCGGCATTTCCACCTGCCTGAAGACGATGACGTGCCGCTGATCATGGTTGGTCCCGGTACAGGCATCGCGCCGTTTCGTGCGTTTCTCGAAGAGCGCGAGGCGCGGGGGGCAAAAGGGCATAACTGGCTGTTCTTCGGCGAGCAATGTGCAGCCACCGATTTTTACTACCAGGCGCAGTTGCAGGCCTGGCAGGCCAGCGGCCACCTGCGCCTGGATACCGCGTTCTCCCGCGATCAGGCAGAAAAGATCTATGTGCAGCAGCGGATGCGTGAGCAGGGTGCGCAGGTGTGGCAGTGGCTGGAGGCGGGGGCCTACTTCTATGTGTGCGGTGATGCTCAGCGCATGGCCAAGGATGTGGATGCAGTGCTGCGCGAGATCATTGCCGAGCACGGTGGTGTGGATGCCGATGCCTACATGCAGGCCTTGAGCAAGGCCAGGCGTTATCGCCGGGATGTGTATTGAAGTGCTCCAGGATGGGGAGCAGTGCACCTTGAGTGGGCGTGGTTCGGGTTGGCTCAAAGGTCGGTAAGCCGGCTTTCACGCCTGCAGCACAGGGCCAAATGACAGCAAAGCCCCTGTATGCGCCGGGTTGCCGGCGATAGAGCCGCGACAGGCGAGGTAACTGGCACATTCCCTGCTTTATCTCCAGCACAACAAGCCCCACTGATCAACGGCGATCAACCGGGGGCACTCCGTGATGAATACAGGCAAAGGCGCCTGGAGCTTCGGCTCCAGGCGCTTTTTTTTTGATCGAGGATCGGCTTATGAAGGCAACAGCGAGCAGCGGGCAACGAGAGCGACTGGTCATCGTCGGCAACGGCATGGTGGGCCACCATTGCGTCGAGCAACTGGTCGAACGCGGCGCGCTGGCGCGCTTCGAGTTGCGCGTGTTCGGCGAGGAGCGCCAGCGCGCCTACGACCGCGTGCACCTGTCTGAATACTTCAGCGGCAGCTGTGCCGAAACCCTGGCCCTGTGCGAGCAGGGTTTCTATGGCGCCAACGGGGTGCACCTGCACCTGGGTGAAGCGGTGCTGCAGATCGACCGCGAGCGCTGTGAAGTGGTGACCGCCGAAGGCCGCTACGGGTACGACCATCTGGTCCTGGCCACCGGCTCTTACCCCTTCGTGCCCCCGATCGAGGGCTCCAGCGGCAACGCCCGCCTGGTCTATCGCACCCTCGACGATCTCGACGCGATACGCGCCGCAGCCGTCGATGCCACCCGTGGCGTGGTGGTGGGCGGCGGTCTGCTGGGCCTTGAGGCGGCCAATGCCCTCAAGTCCCTGGGCCTGGAAGCGCACGTGGTGGAGTTCGCGCCACGGCTGATGCCGGTGCAACTGGATGCTGAAGGCGGCGCCGCGCTCAAGGCGCAGATCCAAGCCCTGGGCGTAGGCGTGCACCTGTCGCGCGCCACCCAGTCGATCAGCGACGGCGAGGCCTACCGCTATCGGATGAATTTCGACGGTGGCGAACACCTGGAAACCGACCTGGTGGTGTTCTCTGCCGGCATTCGCCCGCAGGATGCCCTGGGCCGTGCCTGCGGCCTGGAGATCGCCGCGCGCGGCGGGGTGGTGGTCGACAACCACTGCCGCTCCAGCGACCCCCGGATCTTCGCCATCGGTGAATGCGCCTCGTGGAACGGCAGCGTGTTCGGCCTGGTTGCGCCGGGCTACAGCATGGCGCGCAACGTCGCGGCGCTGTTGTTGGGCGAGGCGGCTGGGGAATTCACCGGGGCCGACATGTCGACCAAGCTCAAGCTGCTGGGCGTCGATGTCGGCTCCATCGGCGATGCCCATGGCGCCACGCCGGGCTCGCGCAGCTACCGCTTCATCGACGAGGCCAATGCCGCCTATCGCCGGCTGGTGGTCGATGCCAGCGGCAAGCACGTACTCGGTGCCGTGCTGGTGGGCGACAACAGCTACTACGATACATTGCTGCAATACGCCCAGAACGGCATCGCCCTGCCTGCCGACCCGGCGGCCTTGATCCTGCCGCAAAGCGGCGGCGTACCAGCCCTGGGCGCCGATGCGCTGCCTGACAGCGCGACCCTCTGCTCGTGCCACAACGTCAGCAAGGGCGCAGTCTGCGCAGCGATTGACAGTGGTTGCGCCGACCTGGCTGCGGTCAAGGGCTGCACCAAGGCTGCCACCGGCTGTGGCGGCTGCGCGGCGCTGCTCAAGCAGGTGTTCGAGCATGAACTCACCGCCCGTGGCGTGGCCGTGGACAAGCGCCTGTGCGAACACTTCGCCTACACCCGGCAGGAGCTGTACGGGCTGGTGCGGGTGGGTGGCATACGCACCTTCAATGATTTGCTGGCGCGCCATGGCCAGGGCCATGTCGGCTGCGACATCTGCAAGCCGGCGGTGGGCAACATCCTCGCTTCGTGCTGGAACCAACCGATCATGGACCCTGCGCTGGTGCCGCTGCAGGACACCAACGACACCTTCATGGCCAACATGCAGAAAAACGGTACCTATTCGGTGGTGCCGCGCATTCCCGGCGGCGAAATCACCCCGGACAAACTGATCGTGATCGGTCAGGTGGCCAAGAAGTACGACCTTTACACCAAGATCACCGGCGGCCAACGCATCGACCTGTTCGGCGCCCAGTTGCACGAGCTGCCGCTGATCTGGGGCGAGCTGATCGAGGCCGGCTTCGAGACTGGCCACGCCTACGGCAAATCGACCCGCACGGTGAAGTCCTGCGTAGGCAGCACCTGGTGCCGCTACGGTGTGCAGGACAGCGTCGCCATGGCGCTGCGCCTGGAGGACCGCTACAAGGGCCTGCGCAGCCCGCACAAGCTCAAGTTCGCGGTCTCTGGCTGCACCCGCGAATGCGCCGAGGCGCAAAGCAAGGACATCGGCGTGATCGCCACCGACAAAGGCTGGAACCTCTACGTCTGCGGCAATGGCGGCATGCGCCCACGCCATGCCGAGCTGTTCGCTACCGACCTGGACGACGAGACCCTGGTACGCCTGATCGACCGCGTGCTGATGTTCTACATCCGCACCGCCGACAAGCTGCAGCGCACGTCGGTGTGGCGTGAAAGCCTGGATGGCGGCCTGGACTACCTCAAGCAGGTGATCCTCGAAGACCGCCTGGGCCTGGCTGCCGAGCTGGAAGCGCAGATGCAGCATGTGGTCGAGCAGTACGAGTGCGAATGGGCCAATGCCCTCAATGATCCGGAAAAGCTCAAGCGCTTCCGTACCTTCGTCAACGATCGACGCGCCGACCCGGACGTGCACTTCATCCGCGAGCGTGAACAACGTCGCCCCGCTGCACCCCTGCACCTGATCCCTACCGTCGAGGAGGCTGTCTGATGACCCTGTCCAATGCTGCTGTGGCAAAGCAACCCAACTGGCAAGCGGTGTGCCACACCGCTGACCTGGTCGCCGACTCCGGTGTGGTGGTCTGGCTCGATGGTATCCAGGTCGCCCTGTTCTACCTGCCGGGGCAGGCGCAGAGCCTGTACGCGGTGGACAACCGCGACCCACGCTCGGGGGCCAACATCATTGGCCGCGGGCTGGTGGGCAGCCTGCAGGGTGAGCTGGTGGTGGCAGCCCCGCTGTACAAGCAGCACTTCAGCCTGCACAGCGGGGCCTGTCTGGAAGATGCCAGCCAGCACTTACGTGTTTGGCCGGTACGGCTGAACGGGGAGGCAGTGGAAGTGGCGCTGGCCTGATCCCGGCTCGGGTTCTGCGTGTGCTTCTGAACAAGCGATAGCGCGGGCGCCGCCGATTGCGACTTCTAAAGACCGGGGCGAGGAACCCTGGGTACGCCACAGGTGGCGATGCGGTAAGCTTGGCGCATGAACCTCGACACCCGCATCAAGTACCGCCACCTGCTGTGCTTTCTGGAGATTGCCCGGCAGGGCAGCCTGGCCAGGGCCGCTGACATTCTGGCGATCAGCCAGCCTGCGATTTCCAAGACCCTCAAGGAGCTTGAGGACCTGCTCGAAACGCGTCTGTTCGAGCGCAGCCGCCAAGGGGTCGAGCTGACCCCGGCCGGCACCCGTTTCATGCATTACGCCGGGCCCAGCGTGCAGGCCCTGCGCGACGGCGTGAGCAGCTTGCGCGGTGAAGCGCGGGCACCGTCGCAGGTGCGCATCGGCGTGCTGTCCACGGTCGAAGGCCTGCTGATGCCCGAAGTGCTGTGCCGGTTGCACCAACGCCACGAGGCATTGCTGATCAGCGTGGTGACCGGGGCCAGTGCACAGTTGCTCGGGCAGTTGCGCCTGGGGGAACTGGAATTGGTGGTGGGGCGCATGACCGACAGCCCGCAGATCCAGGGTTTGTCGTTCGAACACCTGTACAGCGAGTCGATGGCTTTGGTCGTGCGCCCCGGCCACCCATTGCTGGCCAGCACGCAAGTAGACCGAGCCCGCGTCAGCCGATACCCGCTGGTGCTCCCGCCACCGGGCACGACCATTCGCCAGCACGCCGACAGCCTGTTCGTGCAATGCGGCATTCAACTGCCGGCCCAGCGCCTGGAGACCCTCTCACTGGCCTTGAGCCGCCGCTACCTGCTAGGCAGTGACGCCGTGTGGGTGGCGCCGCGTGATGCGGTGCTGCTCGACCTGCGCCGCGGCGAACTGGCCGAGCTCGACCTAGGGGTGCGGGAACCGGGTGGGTCGGTGGGTATCTGCCGCAATGCCGCCTTGGCGCTGAGCCTGCCCGGGCAGTGGGTGTGCGATGTATTGCGGGAAGTGGCGGGGCAATATCGCGAGCGGTCGTACCCGTAAGCTTCGTCGTAGCCGAGCGTTCCTGGCCGAGGAACGCTCGTGGGCTTGATGCTCAACTGCTGTCAAGCGCTTGGCAAGGCCACCGCTGCCACACAGGGAACAGTCGAGCCGCGGATCTCATCGTCACGGCCATTGATCAACAAGCGCTGGTTGCCTGCATCGAGCGAGACCGTCGATCCAGAGGCATAGAAGCCGTCCTCTGGTACTTTTGCGCCGAACTGGCCGTAGCCGAAGGGCGGGACGAAGCGGGTGTCGAACGTGCCCTCGGAGGTCAAGCTGAAGGCAAGCATATAATCGTAGAAATGACCGTAACCCACCAGGCCACCGGCAGTTTCTACGCCGGCGAACCAACCGCCCGGCTTGTCAAATACCAACGCTTCGCCGCCGTTGAACTCCCTGGCCGGCGCCCCCGAGTAGTCGATGCGGTAAACGGTCGGGTAGCTGATATTTTCAGCGACGTCGAACAGTTCCCCGTAAAATGTGATTCGCTTGGCGACCGGGTCTACGGAAAACCCATTATTGATGATCCAGGGGGCGGACCAGTGGAAACCTTCGGTGCCAAAGGTATCATCCACGATCCCGTCAAGGGTCATGGCTGTGGTAACGCTGTAGGCGTCTTCCCCCCGCATCAGATACCAGGTCAATACCAGCTGCTGCGCATTCGAGGGGGACATGAAATTGGCAATGCCGTCGACGAAGTGTGAACGGGTATCGGGTATTAGCTTGCCGACATCGACCAGGCCATCAGCACCAAAATCCACGCGCAATGCGCCGTCATTGTCCAGCCCCAGCACCACCGGCTCGAAGTTCTCCGACTTGCGAGCGGTGGCGAAAATGAGGCCCTTCGTCACTGCCAGGTGCTCCAGCAGCAAATCTTCGCCGATCAAGTCGCGGGGGTCGACGTACCCATTGCCCTTCCCAAATTCCCGGTCCGGTTGCCCCTCGGCACTCAGTTTCCAAAGGTGGCTGGCTGATTGCTCCTGCATCGTTATGGATATCAGCAAATTTCCCCTGGCATCCTCCACGATGCACTCGGGGGCTGAGTATTCGGTGCTCCCTGCCTTGTTGAAATCGAAGATTCCACCGTCACCAAAGCTGTTGTCCAGGGTGCCTCTATCCTTCAGGCAAGCGACGAAAACCTTGGCTTCATTCGTTTTGGGGTTGTGACTTGTACCGATTACATAAGTGCGACCAGCGCTCACCGTGCTGTTGATGATTGCATAGGTGTTAGCCCGTGACCCGGCGATTTTTTCAAAGATGTAGGCGAGCCCATGGATGCCGTAATCACAATCGAGGGGGGCCTGCGGCAGCTTGATGGATGTGCGGGGCCCGGCATGGGCTTTACGGGTTGAGCGGTTGGGCTTTGGTGAAATGTTCATGGCTCTTCCTCGGTAATGAGTAAACGCGGGGCCGTGCGGCTTAGGGGGGTGATCAGCCATTGCGCGTCAGGTGCGTTGCAGGCTCATTGGAAACCAGGCTCAAGGAGGGCGCTACTGGCAGAAATGCCAGCTTGGGGCCGGCCGCTGGAAGGGCCAAGTTTGCAGGGGCGTTTGCTGGGCTTATGGTCAATACTGGCCAAAGGCCCTTAAGGTTGAGTGCAAGCGCGCTACCGAGTGAACTAACTCCATGAAACCCGCTCTTATGCCGGTAGCCATTGGTAATGGCCGCCTGATAAGCTCGCGGCTTTACCCTGATTGCCCACATGGCGCATGAACAAGGAAATAGCATGAAACAGCATCGTTTGGCGGCTGCGGTTGCCCTGGTAGGCCTGGTACTGGCTGGCTGTGATCAACAAGCCAGCAGCCCCGAGCTGAAAACTCCGGCACAGAAAGCCTCCTACGGTATCGGCCTGAACATGGGCAAGAGCCTGGCTCAGGAAGGCATGGAAGACCTTGATTCCAAAGCCGTCGCCCTCGGCATCGAAGACGCCGTTGGCAAGAAAGAACAGCGCATCAAGGACGAAGAGCTGGTAGAAGCCTTCACCGCGCTGCAGAAGCGCGCCGAGGAGCGCCTGGCCAAGGCCAGCGAAGAAGCCGCCTCCGCCGGCAAGAAGTTCCTCGAAGAAAATGCCAAGAAGCCAGGTGTGGTCACTACCGCCTCGGGCCTGCAGTACGAAGTGGTCAAGAAGGCCGACGGCCCACAGCCCAAGCCGACCGACGTGGTGACTGTCCACTACGAAGGCAAGTTGATCGATGGCAAGGTGTTCGACAGCTCGGTCGAGCGTGGCAGCCCGATCGACCTGCCGGTCAGTGGTGTCATTCCAGGCTGGGTCGAAGGCCTGCAGCTGATGCACGTTGGCGAGAAGTACAAGCTGTTCATCCCGGCTGAACTGGCCTACGGCGCACAGAGCCCAAGCCCGCTGATCCCGGCCAACTCGGTGCTGGTGTTCGACCTGGAACTGATCGCCATCAAGGACCCGGCCCAGCTGCAAGGCGACGCGCCTGAAGCTGAAGCTCCGGCTGAAGCACCAGCCAAGTAATACCGGCTGGTAGCGCACAACGCCCCGTTCTACGGGGCGTTGTCGTTTGTGCAGCAGGCCTCGGGCCGAACCTCCGCGGCAGCAGACTGTCCGAGAAAGGGCAGCGTGAAGAAGCAGGAGGCTTCTGACGCAAATCGTTTGCGGTTTTGAAACGACTGTGTAAAAAACGCCCGATCTGACCGGGGCCCTTGCTTTACAGGCACCTGCCGTCAGAAACTTCGCCCTGTTCACAAGGTTATCCACAATAAATGTGGATAACCTCTCCCTGCTGGAGGCTACATGAGCGCACCCTGGAATTTCGCCCGCTTCCTGCCCTTGGCCGAGCGCCTGCTAAGCCGTGGCCGCTTGCCGGCTTTGCTGTTCGCGGTGGCCCGCAAAGGCCCGCGCCTGGGCCAGTTGCGTGAAGACATCAAGCTGTTGCAGTCGCTGTGCCTGGCCTGGTGGCGTGGCGAGTACCGCGCGATCAGCCCGAAGGCGCTGGTGACCATCGTCGCCGGCCTGCTGTATTTCGTCAGCCCCATCGATGCGATCCCCGACTGGCTGCTGGGCGTAGGTTTTCTCGATGACATCGCCGTGCTCGGCTGGGTGCTGAAAACCGTCTCCGATGAGCTGGCGCGGTTCAAGGCTTGGCGCGACAACCAGGCACCCGAGCGCTTGCGCGTGGTCGAGCGCTTGCCTGACACCCCTGAAGCGTTGCGCCTGGAGCGTAAAACGCCCTAAAAGCACCGTTTTCCAATGGTGCAAAGGGTTCGGCTACAATACACACACTGCATGCTAACCAAGGGTCATAGAGATGGAAAAGCTCAGTTTGGAAGCCAAGAAAGCTTGGTTCGCCAAGCACCGCAAAGCCAACTATGCGGCCAGCCTGCGCCTTGAAGGTGTATGGGTGTCGAATGGCGAGGGTGAGATCAAGCTGCCAACGCGTGCCGCAGCCCTCAAAGCAGTGCGGCTGATCAAGGCTTGAGTTCGGACAAGTACGGTTCTGAACAAGACTCGGACTGCTATCCGGGTACTGACGTTCTGATTAACCTGCTCGAGTTGCACGACCCTGACGATCTCGAAGATGCCGAACGCTACCTCAGCGCGCTCGCGGCTTCCCGTTTGGAGTTTTTACCGCCTCCTTACAGCCTGGATTCGCTGAAGCAAATCCACAGTGCCCTGTTTTCCCGCATCTACAGCCGGGCAGGGCGAGTTCGCAGCAGTGCGATCAGTAAGGGAAGTACGCGGTTTTGTAGCCCAGAATTCATAGAACCTGAAACCAGGAAGGAGTTTTCAAAGATCGCTGCGGCAGGGTGGTTTGAAGGGTATTCGCGTGACCATCTGATCACCGCAGTAGCTGAAGCTTACGGTACATTGAATGTCGCGCACCCCTTCAGGGAAGGCAATGGCCGTACGCAGCGCATTCTGTTTGAGTGGATCATCATCAATGCGGGCTTTTCGATTACGTGGGAGGCTGTCGGGCGTGAAGAGTGGATTCACGCCAACATTCTTTCCTACCATGGCGACGACGGATATTTAGCCCAGATATTCGCTCGGTGTATCGGTCAGCCGATCCTGGAAAATGACTAAACGCTGCCTGTAGGCGCCAGCGCATTCGCGTGATTGTCCTCCTTGACTGACGAGAGCGCGCGGCAGGTGGAAATCCCTTACAATGAGATATAACAGAAGAAGAGCAGCCCGATTGCCTTTCGCTATTGGTCGACGACGGCTTTATGCATCGGCAAGCACGCGCAGTTAAGGCAGGCCTGTGAGAGATGCAAGCCTGGGGCTGTTGAGCGGATTACATGCGGTAATCCTACGTAAGGGGGTTGTTATGGGTATTCAGGTCATTAGCCGGGACGGTCAGCCCGAGTACGCCGTCGTTCCCTGGGAGCAGTATCAGGCGCTGCTCAAGGCGGCCGGCCAGGCGCCTGCCGAGGCGGTTGGCGAAACCCGCGATCACACTGAGCCAAGTGCCAGTTTGCCCGCGTTCAGCGAGGTAGGGCAGTTGCGTCAGGCCAAAGGCATTGCACCCGAGCAATTGGCGCGCAATGTGGGGGTAAGCCCCGCCTACCTGGCGATGATCGAGTCTGGTGAACGCCAGCCGGATGCAGCGATCCGCCGTGCCCTGGCCTGGCACCTGGGGGTGGCGGGCTGGAGCGAGCCGTCATGAGCCAGGTCAGGATCAGCCGTCAGCATTGGCAGAGCTTGCTGGACGAGCTTGACCTGGCCCGCCGCCAACGGCATTTGCTGACTTACCGCGCACTGATCGAGCGTTTGCAATTGCCCAGCCCTGCCATGCAGACGCTGACTGCGGCGCTCGAGTACCTGGCGGTGCTCGATGCCCGTGCCGAGCAGCCGCTGCGTAGCTCACTGGTGATCAGCCAGGGCGCCAGCCGCCTGCCGCGCACCGGTTTTTTCGAATGCGTTGAGCGCCTTGGGCGCTTCTCCGGGCCGGTCGACGGCATGGAGGCCGCGTCGTGGCATGCTTCGGAAGTTGTGCGGGTCTTCGAGTATGCCTACCCGGAGATTGCCTGACAGGTTGAGGGCGGCACTGTGAATGCGGTCGTAGGCCGATAGACGTGCGCCGCACTGTTGCCACCCATGGTACACACCGAAAGTAGAAGGGGCCGAGCACTTACGTGCTCGGCCCCTTTTGTGTCACATCAGCGCGATGACTGACTACTGCTTGGCTACCTTGGTGCTGGCACTGAGGTAATCGATCAGGATGCGACCCGTCTCGGACAGGTAAGCGTCGTCTTCGGGCTTGGTGTTTTCATCCTCGGTCGGCAGGGCGTCCTCGTCCTCTTTCTTCAGTTCCTTGAGCGGCTCTTCACCCTTGGCCTTGCGGCGGATGTTTTCCAGCGCGAGCTGCTTGGCCTCGATTTCATCGTGGCGGGCGCGGCGGTCCTGCTCGTTGAGGCTGACGGTCTTCTCATTCATCAGCTTCTGGGTCAGGGCCAGGCGGTCACGGATATAAGTGAACTCCGCGTCCTTGTCGCTGCGCGCTTCATGCTGCGCCTTGAGCTGCGCCAGGAAGGGCTTGAAAGGGTCGGCCGCTGGCTTGACCACCGGACGGATGGTGTCCCACGGCATGGCCTCGGGCAGGGCGCTTTCACCGATTTCCTTGGTGTCGATGATCGACGGGTAATCGATGTCCGGCAGCACGCCCTGATGCTGGGTGCTCTGCCCGGAAACCCGGTAGAACTTCGCCAGGGTCAGTTTCAGCTCGCCATGGTTGAGCGGCTGAATGGTCTGCACGGTGCCTTTACCGAAGGTCTGGCCGCCGATGATCAGCGCGCGGTGATAATCCTGCATGGCGCCGGCGAAGATTTCCGAGGCCGAGGCCGAGAGGCGGTTGACCAGCAGCGCCAGCGGGCCTTTGTAGAAGGCGCCAGGGTTTTCGTCTTCCAGCACGTCCACCCGGCCATCGCTGTTGCGAACCAGCACCGTAGGGCCCTTCTCGATGAACAGGCTGGTCAGCTCGGTAGCTTCTTGCAGGGAGCCGCCGCCGTTGTTGCGCAGGTCGATGACCACGCCGTCGACTTTTTCCTTCTGCAGTTCGGTGAGCAGCTTTTTCACGTCACGCGTAGTGCTCTTGTACTCCGGGTCCCCGGCGCGATACGCCTTGAAGTCCAGGTAGAAGGCCGGAATTTCAATGATCCCCAGCTTGTAGTCACGGCCAGCCTGCTTGAGCTTGAGCACCGACTTCTTCGCCGCCTGCTCTTCAAGCTTGACCGCCTCGCGGGTGATCGATACCACTTTGCTGGTCTGGTCGCTCGGGGCATTGCTGGCCGGGATGATTTCCAGGCGCACGACCGAGCCTTTCGGGCCACGGATCAGCTTGACCACTTCGTCCAGCCGCCAGCCGACCACGTCGACCATTTCCTTGTTGCCCTGGGCAACGCCGATGATCTTGTCGGCCGGGGCCACTTGCTTGGTCTTGGCTGCAGGGCCTGCAGGGACCAGGCGCACGATCTTGACCTGGTCGTTGTCGCTTTGCAGCACCGCGCCGATGCCTTCGAGCGACAAGCTCATGTTGATGTCGAAGTTCTCGGCGTTGTCCGGCGACAGGTAGTTGGTGTGCGGGTCGTAGGACTGGGCGAACGTATTGATGTAGGCCTGGAAGATGTCTTCGGCACGGGTCTGGTCCAGGCGCGACAGCTGGTTCTTGTAACGCTTGGTCAGGGTTTCCTGAATCTGCTTGGGCTCTTTGCCGGCGATCTTCTGGCGCAGCACCTCGTCCTTGACGCGTTTGCGCCACAGGTCGTCCAGCTCGGCCTGGTTCTTCAGCCACGGCGCGTCCTTGCGGTCGATCAGCAAGGTTTCCTTGGTGGTGAAGTCCATCTTGTCGACGCCCTTGTTCAGCTCGGCCAGGGCGAAGTCCAGGCGTTGCTTGACGCGGTCCAGGTAGCGCTTGTAGATGGTGAAGCCAGGGTCGAGGTTGCCGCTTTTGAGGAAGTCGTCGAACTGGCGCTTCCACTTGTCGAACTCGGCGATGTCAGCCGCAGTGAAGTAGCTGCGCGCAGGGTCGAGCAGCTTGATGTAGCTGTCGTAGATGATCACCGAACGGGCGTCATCGAGCGGCGGCTTGCTGTAATGGTGACGTTTGAGCAACTCAACCACATTGAGGCTGGCGACGATTTCGTCACGGTCCGGCTGCAGGCTGTCCCATTTGTTGGCGGCCGACGCATTGCCGCCGAGCGTGAGGCTACCCAGCCCGATCATCAGGGCCAGGGCGGTGCTTGGAAGGAAATGCTTCATGCTGATTCGACGTGGAGGCAATTGATCACGCATAGTAGGCCGTCTTTTCCGTTGCCGGTTCCATGGAGCCGGACAAATACTGCAAAAAGCCAGGGGCGTGGGTACCCCAGGCTCAGTCATGTCAATCAACTATGGAGGCACTGTGAAGGCATTGCAAGGCGAAGACGGACATGTGGAGTGGGTCGAGGCCGAGCGCCCGGCCCTGGATGCTGGCCAGGTACGCATTCGCGTGGCTGCGGCGGGCCTGAATCGGGCCGATCTGCTGCAAATGAAGGGGCTTTATCCGCCACCGCCCGGCGCCAGCCCTTACATGGGCCTGGAATGCGCCGGGGTGGTGGAAGAGGTGGGCGCGGGTGCCGACTGGCGGGTAGGCGACCGAGTGTGCGCGCTGCTGGCCAGCGGGGCCATGGCCGAAGAAGTGGTGGTCGATGCCCGCCATGTGCTGCCGGTGCCCGAGGGCCTGACCCTGCACGAGGCCGCAGCGCTGCCCGAAGTCTACGCCACCGCGTGGCTGAACATTTTCCAGCTGGGCGCAGTGAAAGCTGGCGAGAAGGTGTTGGTACACGCCGGTGCCAGTGGCGTCGGCTCGGCCGCCATCCAGTTGTGCAAGGCGTTCGGCAACCCGGTGTACGTCAGCGTTGGCTCGCAGGAGCGCCTGGCGTACTGCCAGGCACTGGGCGCGACAGGCGGGGTGGTGCGCAACGAAAACCTGGACGCGCTGGAGGGCATGGGCCCGTTCGACGTGATTCTCGACCCGGTGGGCGCCAGCTACGGGCAGCTCAACCTCAAGCTGCTGGCACGCGATGGGCGCTGGGTGATCATCGGCCTGATGGGCGGGCGCACGGTTGAACTGGACCTGGCGCAGGTGCTGGGCAAGCGCCTGGAAATCACCGGCTCCACGTTGCGCAACCGTGACGACGGGTTCAAGGCCGAGCTGCTGCGCGAGTTGCAACAGCAGGTGTGGCCGTTGTTCAGCGAAAAGCGTTTGTCGCCGCAGCTGGTGGACACCTACCCGGTCGAGTTCGCCCAGGCAGCGTATGCCGAACTCGAGAGCAATCAGGTGTCGGGCAAGCTGGTGATGGTGATCGACCCTAGCCTGGCGTGAGAGTGCCGGGGCTGCTTTACGGCCCAACCGCGACACCGGCCCGCTGCTGCAGGGGCGTGCAAGCTCCTGCAGCCGCCGTGGGTCGCGATTGGGGCGCAAGGCGCCCCCGCGGCCCTCAAGACCAGCTCAAGATTGGCCAGCCATTCTTCTCGGCATGCTCGCGCAGCACCGCATCAGGGTTTACTGCATGCGGGTGATCCACCTTCAGCAACAACGGCAGATCATTGCGCGAGTCGGAATAGAAGCTCGCCCCCTCCAGGTTTTCCTGCTCCTGGTCCAGCCACTCCAGCAAGCGGGTGATCTTGCCCTCACGGTAAGTCAGCACGCCGTGGGTCTTGCCGGTGTACACCCCGTTCACACCCTCCAGCTCGATCGCCAGGTACTCGTCCACGCCTAACCGCGCCGCAATCGGCCCGACCAGGTGGGTGCCGGAAGCAGAAATGATCAGGATGCGGTCGCCACGCTTGCGGTGCTCGGCGATGCAGCGGCAGGCATCACCGAAAATGATCGGCTCGATGACGTCCTCCACCCAAGGCTCAACCAGGTGCTCGACTTCTTCCAGGGTGCGCCCGGCAATCGGCTCCAGGCTGAAGGCCATGTACTCCTCCATCTGCAGGTGGCCTTTGCCGTAGGCCTCCATCAGGTCATGGTCGCGGCGCAGGAACTCCTTGCCGTCGACCCAGCCCAGCCGCGCCATCTGCTCGCTCCATAGCGACGCGCAGTCGCCGTGGATCAGGGTTTCGTCCAGATCGAAAATTGCCAGTGCCATGCGTTGAGTCTCCTTAGGCCACTTCCCGTAGCGCCGTGGGGTCGATCGACAAGGATACCCGTTGGCCGTCCGCGTGCAGATCGGCCGATGAGCGATTGAGCACATCCACCACCAGTTCCACGTCACGCACCCGTACCCGGTAGCGGATCACATTGCCGAGCAGGCTGTGGCTGCGCACTTCGCCGTCCCGTTCGCCCTCCAGGCTCAAGGTGATCGACTCGGGGCGAATCGCCAGGCGGCTGGTCACCGGGCGCTGCAGCAGGCGGCTGGCGCTTTGCGGGTCGAGCAGGTTGTAGTTGCCGATAAAGCCGGCGGCGAACAGGTCCACCGGTGCCGTGTAAAGGGTTTCGGCATCGCCGCTCTGGACGATACGCCCTTGGTTCATCAGGAAGATGCGATCAGACATGGTCAGCGCTTCTTCCTGGTCATGGGTAACGAAGATGGTGGTCAGCCCCAACTCGCGCTGAATGGCGCGGATCTGCTCGCGCAGGTGCTTGCGAATACGTGCATCCAGCGCCGACAGCGGCTCGTCGAGCAGCAGCAGGCGTGGGCGGGTGACCAGCGAGCGGGCCAGGGCCACACGCTGGCACTGGCCGCCGGACAGCTGGTGCGGGTAGCGCCCGGCAAAGCTGCCCAGCTCCACCAGGTCCAACGCCTCGCGCACCCGTACCTGCGTGTCACTGGCCTTGACCTTCTGCATGCGCAGGCCAAAGGCGACGTTCTGTTCCACGGTCATGTTGGGGAACAGCGCATAGCTCTGGAACACCATGCCAATGCCGCGCTTTTGCGGGCTCAGCGGCACGATATCCTGCCCATCGAGCAGGATCTGCCCGCCGTCCACCGGGGTCAGCCCGGCGATGCAGCGCAGCAGGGTGGACTTGCCGCAGCCGGAGGGGCCGAGCAGGGTGACGAATTCGCCGCGTTCGATGTAGCAGTCGATATGTTCGAACACCGGGGTCCCGGCATAGCGTTTGTGCAGTTTCTGTACGCTGACGAAGCTCATGTCAGGTCTTGTCCTTGTTCAGGCGGTTGGCGACCCAGGTGAGTACCAGCACGAAGGCGAAGTACGAGATCACCAGCGCGCTGTTGAAGTGGCCGCTGCTGTTGCGCATGTTGTTCAGGTACACCTGCAGGGTTTCGTAGCGCGTGCCGACCAGCAGGTTGGCGAACACGAATTCGCCGAACAGGAACGAGAACGACAGCAGCAGCGCCACCATCAGGCCTTTGCGCAGGTTGGGCAGCACCACCAGGAATGCCGCCTGCCAGGTGCTGGCGCCGAGCAACTGGGCGGCGTCCATCAGGTCGCGCAGGTTGATCGCCTGCAGGTTGTTGGTGATCGCCCGGTACATGAACGGCAGGGCGATGGTGAAGTAGCAGCCGATCAGGATCCACGGCGTGCCGACCATGGCCATCGGCCCGCTGCCGTACAACTGCAGCAGGCCCACCGAGGACACCACTGGTGGCACCGCGAAGGGCAGCAGGATGAGGATGTTCATCAGTGCATCGAGCCTGGGGAAGTGGTAGTGCACCACGAACAGCAGCGGCAGGATCAGCACCACCGACAGTAGCAGCGCGCCCAGGCACACCAGCAGCGACTGGCCGAAGGCCGCGAGAAAGCGCGGCTCGCCCCACAGCGCCACGTACCACTTCAGGGTCAGGCCGCTGGGCAGCAGGCTGGCTGACCAGCTGGTGGCCAGCGAGTAGAGCAGGGTGCCGGCCAGTGGTAGCAGCAAAATGAGAAACAGCAGGTACACCACGACGCGGTGGTAGAGGCTGCCGGCGCTCGGCCTGGTTGAGCGGTTAGCGTGCATGGTAGCTCCGTTTCAGCAGCCATTGATGAACGAGCGTGACCACCGTCATCAAGCCCACCAGCACCATGGCCAGCGCGCTGGCCAGGTTGGGGTCCAGGCTGATGTCACCGGCCACCAGGCCGGCGATGCGGATCGGCAGCACGTTGAAATTGCCGGTGGTCAGCGCATACACCGTGGCATACGCGCCCAACGCGTTGGCCAGCAGGATGACGAAGGTGCCGAGCAGGGCCGGTGTCAGCACCGGCAGGCCGATGTGCCGCCAGTATTGCCAGTGGCTGGCGCCCAGCAACGCGGCCGATTCGCGCCAGTCTTCGCGCAGGGCATCGAAGGCCGGGTAGAGCAGCAGCACGCCCAGGGGGATCTGGAAGTAGGTGTAGACCAGGATCAGGCCGTTGCTGGAGTAGATGCTGAAGTCTTCCAGCAGGCCAATCTGCTTGAGCAGCAGGGTCAGCGCCCCATTGAAACCCAGCAGGATGATGAACGCGAAGGCCAGCGGCACGCCGGCGAAGTTGCTGGTCATGTTGGCGAAGGCGCTGACGAAGTCGCGCAGGCGCGAATCGACCTGGCGCAGCGAGTAAGCACCGAGGGTGGCGATGATGATGCCGAACAGGCTCGACCAGAAGCTGATTTCCAGGCTGCGTTGCAGTGCCTGCAGGTAGAACTTCGAAGCGAACACTTTGCTGAAGTTGGCCAGCCCCCAGCCCGCCTCCGACTGCACGCTGTTGATGGCCACCCAGGCCAGCGGGGCGATCTGGAAGATGACGAAGAACACGGCAAACGGCAGCAGGCAGAGCAAGGCCAGGTAGCGCCCGCGGGCGCCGCCACTCACTTGAGCAGCTCCCGGCAGACCGTCTTGTCGTGGGCAACGCCAAGCAACTCGCAGATGGTGCCGCATAGCTCGGTCTGCAGCGGCTTGGCGGCCGGGTCGAGGCTGAAGGCGTCGCCAAACACGAACAGCGGTACTTCACGCTCCTCGGCCAGCAGGCCGTTGTGCGAACGGTCGTTGTTCATGCCGTGGTCGGCGGTGACCAATACCTGGTAGCCCTCTTCGAGCCAGTGCGGCAGGTAGTCGGCCAGCAGGATGTCGGCGCTGCGCGCAGCGTTGCGGTACTGGCTGCTGTCCAGGCCGTGGCGGTGGCCGGTGTCGTCGATGCTCATCGGGTGCACCAGCAAAAAGTTCGGCGCATGCCGGCGGCGCAGGTACTCGGCGTCGGCCAGCAGGTGCGAGTCGGGGTAACGGTCGTCCCAATAGAACAGGCCATGCTGGATCGGCAGCTTTGGCGCGTGGGTATGGCGGTCGCGCTGCGGGTCGAAAGGCGAGCGGTTGTACAGTTCGCTCATCCAGTGATAGGCCGCCGCCGCGGTGCCCAGGTTGGCCTCGCGGGCGTAGTGGAACACGCTGCGCTGGTTGGACAGGCGGTTGACGTTATTGTGCACGATGCCGCTGTCGATCGGCGCCACGCCGGTGAGGATGCACTCGTACAGTGGCCGGGACAGCGAGGGCAGCTCGCATTCCACCCGGTACAGCGCGGCACGGTCGGCTTCGACGTACGCGTGCAGGTGGCCCATGGCGTGGTGCGCGACCTGGTGGTTGAGGCCGTCGAGCAAGACCAGGATGACGTTGTGTTGCATGGTGGCTCCCAGTGGAGCTGCAAGCTTCAAGCTACAAGCTGCAAGCACACGCCGGCATGTGGATCACCGGCTTGTACTTGCAGCTCGCAGCCTGAAGCCTGAAGCTTCTTCATTCCATCTCGATGATGACTTGCTCCTGCCACATCTGCGGCAGCTGTTTCGAGGTCATTTCCCATACCTCGGGGTTCTTGATCGGCTGCGCAGCGCCGTACTGCTCGTTAGGCAGCAGCTTGGCCTGCACGTCCGCCGGCAGTTTCAGGTGCTCGGCGCGGATCGGCCGGGCATGCCCCTTGGCCAGGTTGATCTGCCCGGCATCACTGAAGATGTACTCACGCGCAAGTTTGGCCGCATTGGGGTTCTTGGCGTACTTGTTGATGATGGTGGTGTAGCCGGAAATGACCGAGCCGTCCGAAGGGATCAGCACTTCGAAGCGTTTCGGGTCGATCTGGTCGCGGTAGCTCAGGCCGTTGAAGTCCCATACCACGCCCACCTCGACCTCGCCTTTCTCCAGGGTCTGGATGGTTGGGTTGGCCAGCGACAGTCGCTTCTGCTGGGCCAGCTTGGTGAACAGCTGAAGGCCCGGGGCGACGTTGCCCTCATCGCCCTTGTAGGCGATGGCTGCGGCCAGCACACCATTGGCGGCCTGGGCGGCAGTGCTGACATCACCGATGGCGACCTTGTACTTGCCTTTTTCCAGATCGTGCCAGGTTTTAGGGCGTTCTTCTTCCTTCACCAGGTCCTTGTTGATGATGAAGGCGATGGTGCCGGTATACGCCAGCGCCCAGTGCCCATCCTTGTCCTTGGCCCACGCCGGCACCTGGTCCCAGGTGCTTGGCTTGTACGGCTGGCTCACGCCCTTGGCCACCGCAATCGGGCCGAAGGCGGCCCCGACGTCACCGATGTCGGCGCTGGCGTTGTCCTTCTCGGCATCGAACTTGGCGATTTCCTGGGCCGAGCTCATGTCGGTGTCGGTGTGCTTGAGGCCGTACTTGCTGGCCAAATCTTCCCAGGTGCCTTTCCAGTTGGCCCAGGCATCGGGCATGCCCACGCTATTGATCGTGCCTTCCTTTCGGGCGGCGTCTTCCAGGGCCTTGAGGTCGGTGCCGGCGGCCATGGCCGAGGTACACAGGGCCATGGCCGAGCCCAGCAGTGACGCCATGAACAACTTTTTCATCCGAAGCTCCTTTGGTGGGTGCCTTGCGCGATCGTTGTTATGAGTGAAGCCTTGCTTGGCAAACCTTTGGTCTAGGTCAGCAAACCTTGCGCCAAGGTAGGCCGGTTGCGTGACAATTTGATGTAAGGGAAGGGGTGAACCCGGTGCTGCCGCTTCCTGCGAATACAGCGTAGACCAGATCGCAAGCCCCGATTCACAAGGCTTGGCCCGAATCTGGCAGTGCCCTGATCAAGCGTGCAACGGCGCTTTGTCACAGCATGTTCATCAGCCCTGCCTAGGCTTGCACTATTCTCCAAGTGCCCTGTTCTGGGGCTGGACTAGTCCAGATAGGTAACCCTTGATGCAGTCGACGCCACCGCGTGCGGTAACAGCCATCTGCCATGCCTTGCAGGAGCAGATCGAGCACGGCCTGCTGGCGCCGGGCGGCAAACTGCCGTCCGAGCGCAAGCTCAGCGAAGTGTTCGATACCACCCGTATCACCCTGCGCGAGGCCCTGGTGCAACTGGAAGCCCAAGGGCTTATCTACCGCGAAGAGCGGCGCGGCTGGTTCGTCGCCCCCGAGCGGCTGACCTACGACCTGATCGAGCGTAGCCATTTTCATGCGATGGTGCGCAGCCAGGGGCGGGTGGCCAGTACCGAACTGCTTTCGGCCCGGTTGCAACCGGCCTCGGCGGCCATTTGCGCGCGGCTGCACCTGCCGGCGCTGTCCAGCGTGATCCGCATCTGCCGCCTGCGGCGTATCGATGGGCGGGCGGTGCTGTATGCCGAGCATTACCTCAACCCGCGCTATTTTCCCGAAATCCTCGAACATGACCTGGCGCAGTCGCTGACCGAGATCTATGGGCGGGTCTATGGCATCCGCTATGGGCAGGTGTGCTTTGAAATCCTGCCCACGGCGTTACCCGTGGCGGCGGCGGCGGCCTTGAAGGTGTCCACCGGCAGCCCGGGGCTGCATATCACCCGGGTCAACAGTGACCAGCAGGGGCACCTGATCGACTGTGACCTGGAGTATTGGCGGCATGATGCGATCTGCATCCGCGCCCAGGCGGGCTAGCGGCTGCTCTGCAGGCCCGCGCAGGGGCTAACTGGCAGCGCCGCCGGCCTCTGCCATCGCGCCGCCGCCCGCTGTCACTACCTGCACCGACAAGCGTGGCGTCGCCAGGTCCAGCCCTGCGGCATCCAGCTGGCGCTTCAAGGCCAGGTTGAACGCCCGCGACACTTCCCATTGCTTGATGGGCGCGGTCTTGAAGCGCGCCCGCAGAATCGCCGACCCCGACTCGAAACTTTCCACCCCTTGCAGCTCCAGGGGTGACCAGATATTGCGGCGCATCAGTGGATCGTTGCGCAGTTTCTGCCCCACTTCGCGGATCAGCGTGATGGCCTGGTCGATGTTCATGCTGTGCGGGATGGCCACCCGGAAGATCGCATAGCCGAACTCGCGGGAGTAGTTCTTGATGCTCTTGATCTCGCTGAACGGGATGGTGTGCACGATGCCATCGATGTCACGCAGGCGTACGGTGCGGATGGTCAGGCCTTCGACGGTGCCCAGGTGGCCGCCCACATCGACGTAGTCGTCGATGGCCAGGGAGTCTTCGATGATGATGAACAGGCCGGTGATCAGGTCGGCCACCAGCGACTGCGCGCCGAAACCGATGGCCAGGCCGATCACACCGGCACCGGCCAGCAGCGGCGTGACGTTCATGCCCATGTTGGCCAGGGCGACGATCAGCGCAATGATGAAGATCACCACGAACATCACGTTGCGGATCAGCGGCATCATGGTTTGCGCGCGGGCATTGGCCAGGCCACGACGCGAACGCACCAGCGCGTGGTGCACGGCCGTGTCGGCCAGGATCCACACCAGCCAGGCGACAATCAGCGTGCCGGCCAGGCCAAGCAGGCGCAGGCTGACTTCATGCCCCTCACCTTCGGCAAAGCTGATCATCGACTGGCCCCACACGCGCAGCCCCAGTTCGATGAACACCAGCCAGATGAACAGGTGCACCAGCACATACCCGAAGTTGCGCAAGCGCTCGGTGTACACCGCCTGACGCTTGCTGGCGCGCTTGGGGTTGGCCGCGTGACGGCGCACCAGGCCGTTGAGCACCATGCACAGCACCACCAGTACCGTGCACATCAGGGACTGGCGCAGCGCGGTGCTGGTGTCGCCGGCCGACACGAAGGTGGCGAACAGCGAGATCGCCACCAGGATCATCGCCGGTATGTACCAGAAGCTGCCGAGGATTTCGATGGTGTCGCTCAGGGTGCGCCGGGTCAGGCGCCGCGACAGTGGCTGGTTACGGATCAGGTGGGCGATCGGGCGGCGGAAGCGCAGGATGAACAGCCCGGTGCACAGCGCGGCAATCACATTGGCCAGGGTGGCCAGGGTGTGCGCCAGGTGCGTGCCCAGGGCGACGGTCAGGCGCGGGTCGCTCATCGCTTCGCCAAAGGCGGCGAAGCTGCCGATCAGCCACAGCGGCCTGAAGGCCTGGTGGCGCAGGATGTGCAACGCGCGGTGGCGGTGCGGGCCGTCGAGCAGCGAGAAGGCGATCACACAGATGGCCGAGAAGCAGGTGCCCACCACCAGCGCATAGGCCAGCACCATGGCCATGGACTTGCCGAGCGAGGAGGGCAGGGCAAAGCTCAGGTACACCGTGAACACCAGCGCCACCAGCCAAGGCCCGAGCTTGCGCAGGGCGAAGCGCACCAGGTCCCAGGGGCGCGGGTGCTGTGGCAACTCCTCGGTCAGGCCGAAGCGCACCCGTACACGGTGGCCGATCCAGTTGAACGCATAGGCCAGCAGGCTCCACACGGCGATGATCGCGGCAAAGCCGAACAGGATCGCCGGCCATTGGTGCACGGGCACCACCAGTGCCGCCAGCTCCGCCTGGGCCTGGTCGATTTCCAGCGTCCAGCGGTGGAACGGGCTGGCGTCGCCGCTGAACTGCTTTTCGAAATCATGCAGCGCACCGCCTATCAACCCCAGCACGCCCTGTTCGACGGTGGGTTGCGACTGCTTGGTGGCGTCACGCAGCTTTTTCAGGTCGGCCAGCAGCTTGGCGCGTTGCTGGTCGTTCTCCAGGTTCTTGATCACCTCGTCCAGCGATTTGCCCAACGGCTCGGTGGCTTCCGGCTGGGCCGGCGCACTGGAACCAAGCAGGCCGGGCAGGCCGGCCGCCTGTACCGGGGAGATGAACAGAAACAGCAGCAGGGCAAGGCAACGCAGAAGGGCTGGCACCGGGAAATCTACCTCAGGTCAAACGATTGGCCGAGTGTAGAGGTTTATGTGGGGAGTTTCTCCAGGATCTTCCAGCAGGTGAGGCCGAAGATGCCCAAGGTGCCGATCCACATCATCAGCACACCGACGTCGCGCTCGCGCAGGCTGAAGCCGATGGTCAGCAGCATCAGGAAACCGAACACGGGGACGAACAGGGACAGGAAAGGGGACATGACGGGCGATCCTTCTGCACGTGTGGGGATGCTTTAAGCATAGTGGCTAACTGGCGAAGCGGAATGACATGTATCACATAATGTTTAATCGGTGGGGTTGAAAGTTCATATTTCCTACGCATCTATCGGACCAGTTTCCTACACAGGAACGCATCCATTGGCCGATATAAGATTCACCACGGCGCGTGGGGGTTTTTAGAAGGTTCTACGATGAGTGCACTATCAGTACGCAACAGTTTATCGGTGCTGGCGATGGCAGGGCTGAGCGTTACCGCCCATGCCGAGAATAACTTGGCAACGGTGATTGTCGATAATAAAACAAGTGCCCCAGCCAGTTACACTTATGAGCAGATGTCAGGTACGTCACAGCCGGTGATGGGTGAAGTGAATGCCCGCCAGAATAGAGTGTTTTTAGTGACAAGCTTTGCTGATTCAATATCGGGCATGCGCTTTGTGTACGCATCCGGCAGTAAAAAGTGTCGTTTCTCCGTATCGCATACTGCGCCTCCACCCACCTATATACCTACCTGGAAAAAGGATGCTGTTTCGATCGGGTCCTCGCGCGCAACGTGTACGGTGAAGATGGAGAAGATAGGAACGCAAATGCCTTATCACTACACGGTGAGGTTCACTTTTCAATGAACCTCGCGGGGCGCCAGTGAAGGTGCCCTCAATGAGCACCGAGGAACGCCCATGAAAATTTTCAGCGTTAATGCCGCACCTGTCGTGCGTCAGGAAAACGTTCAGCCACCGCCCACAAAGTCGGCGCAAGGTACTGCACAACCAGCGTGCAAGGTGAGTTTGTCCGATGAGGCCCTTAATGACGCCAGAAACAAGGACGAGGTTCGAGCACTTCATGCACGGATCTATGGAACACCGTCGCTCGGGGATCGAATCAGTTATAGCTATCGAAGTCGGGGAGAAGAAAAATTCATGAATGAGCCGCCTCCAGAAAATTACACGCCTGAACAGGCTGACCGCCACCGGCAAGCCCTGGATTATCTGGTAGGTATCGAAAAGCGCTCAGGGGTAGAGACTCAGTTTGAGGAAAACCCGTTTTGGGGGTTGGACCGCGCTCATCTAGTGGCTATCGAGCAGGATGAAAACAGTTATACCGAAGTGGAACGTTATGCGGCAGCCAGAGCAAAAACAACATTGGACAATATTTTCTTCACACGTCTCAGCGACCATGCCTATAACACAGGCGACCTACGACCCGTGTTCAAGGGGTATCTTGAGTATCTGGATAACTTGACCGACGTCGAACGCCTTAATTTTCCAGCCGATGAACGTGAACGGGTAGCCGGCCGTTTGGCTCGTGCGCAAAGCGAATCTGGCAGCCTCCCCGAAGGCTTCTCCCTCTGGCAATACATGAACTGGGCCCCTGAAGGCCGCCTCGACCTCGACGCGCTGCTGAACCTCGCGCCTTCGTCGGCACCGCCCGCCGCCACTGAAGGGGCGGGCGATGCAGTAAGTCAGGGCAGTTCGCGGCTGCGGTAGAACGCGGTCAACACCTTCACCAGGTGCGCGAGGTCATGGCTGCCGCACAGTTCACGGATCGAGTGCATGGCAAAGGTCGGCAGGCCGATGTCGACCGTGCGCACGCCAAGGTGGCTGGCGGTGATCGGGCCGATGGTCGAACCGCAACCCATGTCGCTGCGCACCACGAAGCTTTGCACCGGTACTTCTTCGGCCATGCACAGGTGGCGGAAGAACCCGGCGGTTTCGCTGTTGGTGGCATAGCGCTGGTTGTTGTTGACCTTGATCACCGGCCCTGCGTTGAGCTTGGGCCCGTGGTTGCCGTCATGCTTGTCGGCGTAGTTGGGGTGCACCCCGTGGGCATTGTCGGCCGAGACCATGAGCGAGCGCTGGATGGTGCGCACGTAGGTGTCGCCGTCCGGCAGCAGGCGCTGCAGGGTTTGCTCGAGCATCGGGCCGTCGGCGCCGCAGGCCGAGCAACTGCCGACTTCTTCGTGGTCGTTGCACACCAGCACGCAGGTTTCGTCACTGTCAGCGGCCAGCAGCGCCTGCAGGCCGGCGTAGCACGACAGCAGGTTGTCCAGGCGAGCCCCGGCGATGAAATCACCGTTCAGGCCGATCAATGCGGCGTCCTGGGTGTCGTAGAAGCTCAGCTCGTAGTCCAGCACCACATCGGCATTGAGCTGGTGCTCACGGGCCAGCTGCTCGGTGAGCAGGGCGCGGAAGTCGATGCGCTCGTCGCCAGCCACTTGGGCCAGGATCGGCGGCAGTTCGTTCTGTGGGTTGATCTGCCAGCCTTCGTTGGCCGTGCGGTTGAGGTGGATTGCCAGGTTGGGAATGATGGCGATCGGCAGCTTGAAGTCGATCAGCTGGCTTTCGACCTTGCCATCACGCCGGAAGGTCACGCGCCCGGCCAGCGACAGGTCACGGTCGAACCACGGCGCCAGCAGGGCGCCGCCGTACACTTCCACTCCCAGTTGCAGAAAGCCCTGGCGCTGCAGCTCTGGCTGCGGCTTGACCCGCAGGCACGGGCTGTCGGTGTGCGCACCGACCATGCGAATGCCCCCGAGCAGCGGTGCTTGTTTGCCCAGGTTGATGGCGATTATCGAAGAATCGTTACGGGTGACGTAATAGCGGCCGCCAGGCACCGTGGCCCAACTGTCACGCTCGTCCAGGCGCTGGTAGCCGGCCGCTTCCAGGCGCAGGGCCAGGCTGGCGGTGGCGTGAAAGGGCGTAGGGGAGGCCTTGAGAAAATCAATCAGACCGGTGTTCAGTGCTTCACGCATAACTCACTCCAATTCGAGCTGCAAGCTTGAAGCTTCAAGCCGCAAGCTGCAAGCCTCAAGCCTCAAGCCTCAAGCCGCAAGCCGCAAGCCGCAAGCTGCAAGCCTCAAGCCTCAAGCCTCAAGCCTCAAGCCTCAAGCCTCAAGCCTCAAGCTGCAAGCAAGAGCAGACCGCGGAGTAAGCTCCAACGCGATCTGCTTTCGCTTGAAGCTTGCAGCTTGAAGCTTACCGCTTAAACAGCGCAGGGCTCTTGGGCTTCAAGCCGCAAGCAAGAGCAGACCGCGGTGTAAGCTCCAACGCGATCTGCTTTTACTTGCAGCTTGTAGCTTGCAGCTTGCCGCTTAAAAAGGCGCAGGACATTCGAACGTCAGTCGTTCGCCGGAAACGGGGTGGGTGAAGCTCAGCATTGCTGCATGCAGGCACAAGCGATCATGCGCCGCCAAGGCTTCGGGGTTGGCATACAAACGGTCACCGAGCAGCGGGTGCCCGATCGACAGCATGTGCACCCTCAACTGGTGCGAACGGCCGGTGATTGGCGTCAACTCCACCCGGCAGTGGTCGCCGCAACGCTCAAGGATGCGCCAGAAGGTCAGGGCATGTTTGCCTTGCTCATGGTCCACCACATGGCGTGGCTTGGTGGGCGGGTCGTAGCGCAGGGGCAGGTCGATGCTGCCGCTGTCCAGCACCGGCTGACCCCAGCACAGCGCGGTGTAGGCCTTCTCCGTCTCGCGGTCGTGGAACTGGCGCGACAGCTCGCGGTGGCTGTCGGCATCGCGGGCCAGCAGGATGATGCCGGAGGTTTCCCAGTCCAGGCGGTGGACGATCAGCGCATCCGGGTAGCCGTTTTCCTGCAGGCGAGTGATCAGGCAATCCTTGTTGTCATCGGCGCGGCCTGGCACCGACAGCAGCAGGGTCGGCTTGTTGACCACCAGGATGGCGGCGTCTTCATGAAGGATCTGGACGTTCGACAGCGGCATTGCGGGTTCTCGGTCAAATCGGGGAAAACCATTGGGGCCGCGTTGCGGCCCATCGCCGGCAAGCCGGCTCCCACACGTACCGCGCAGGCCCCGTAGAAGCCGGCAAACCGGGTTCCAGAGGTACAACGCAGACCCTGTGGGAGCCGGCTTGCCGGCGATGGGCTGCAACGCAGCCCCAATGATCGAGCCAGTTCGCTGTATCAGCGCTCAGGCAACGTGATGTTCAGCTCCAGAATCGAGCAACTGCCCTGGTTTTCCAGTTCGATGTGCACATCATCGCTACCGATGTTCACATACTTGCGGATCACCTCGAGCAACTCTTTTTGCAGCGCCGGCAGGTAGTCCGGTTCGCTGCGCTGGCCGCGCTCATGCGCCACGATGATCTGTAGACGCTCTTTCGCCACCGACGCACTGGTCTGTTTCTGTCTGCCACGAAAGAAGTCAAAAAGGTTCATGGTTTATTTGCTCCCGAAAATGCGCTCGAAGAATCCCTTCTTCTGTACATCGATGAAGCGCATCGGCTTCTCTTTGCCCAGCAGGCGGTCGACCGCATCGCTGTAGGCCTGGCCGGCATCGCTCTGATCATCGAGAATGACCGGGATACCTTGGTTGGACGCCTTGAGTACCGCCTGCGACTCCGGGATCACGCCCTTGAGCTTGATCGACAGAATCTCTTCCACGTCGGCCACGCTCAGCATTTCGCCCTTGACGACGCGCTCCGGGTGGTAACGCGTGATCAGCAGGTGTTCCTTGATCGGCTCTTCCCCGTTTTCGGAGCGGCGCGACTTGCTCGACAGAATGCCCAGCATACGGTCGGAGTCACGTACCGAAGACACTTCAGGGTTGGTCACGACGATGGCTTCGTCGGCGAAGTACATGGCCAGGTGCGCGCCTTTCTCGATACCCGCCGGCGAGTCGCAGATCACGTACTCGAACTGTTCTTTGAGGTCCATCAGAACCTTTTCAACGCCTTCCTGGGTCAGCGCGTCCTTGTCGCGAGTCTGGCTGGCGGCCAGTACGTACAGGTTCTCCAGGCGCTTGTCCTTGATCAGGGCCTGCTGCAGGTTGGCTTCGCCGTTGACCACGTTGACGAAGTCGTAAACCACGCGGCGCTCGCAGCCCATGATCAGGTCGAGGTTACGCAGGCCCACGTCGAAGTCGACGATGACCGTCTTGTGGCCGCGCAGTGCGAGGCCGGTGCCGATGGCGGCGCTGGTGGTGGTCTTGCCCACACCCCCCTTGCCGGAAGTAACGACGAGAATCTTGGCCAAGGTGTTTCACCCCTAAATAAGTCGGGACAGGCGTCCCAGCAAAATGCAAAAAAACGGCAACAGGTAAAAAAGTTGCTCTAAAAATGACGGCAAGTATCCGTTAAAGACGGGTGATGTTCAACACGTCACCAGACAGGCTGACTTGCACGCCGCCGCCCCACAGCGGGTCGCGGCGCAGGTCCTCGCAGACCTTGTACTGGCCAGCGATGGAGACCATTTCGGCGGTCATCTGCTGGCAGAAGATACGGGCCTTGGTGTTGCCTTTGATGCCGGCCAGGGCACGGCCGCGCATGGCGCCGTACACATGGATGTTGCCATCGGCGAGAAGTTCCGCACCCGGGCTTACCGACCCTGTGACCACCAGGTCGCCACCCTGAGCATAGATCTGCTGGCCGCCACGTACAGGCGAAGTGATGATCCGCGTCGGGCGGATTTCCGGCTCTGCAGCGGGCGCCGGTGCCGGCTCGGGCTTTTTCACTTCCGGCTCTGGCTCCAGCGGCCGCTCACGGGCGCCGGAGGGCGGCAGTACCGGCAGGTCGATGGCGATCGCCGCAGCGATGTCCTCGATGCGGCTGGCCCGGATCGCCAAGGTCCGCAGGCCATGGTGACGGCAGATGCGCATCAGCCCGGGCAGGTCGATCGCCCCTTCGTCGGCTGGCAGCTTGTCCAGCGCCAGCACCAACGGCGTGTTGCTGAAGAAATTAGGGGCCTGGGCCACTTTCGCCGCCAACTGGCGGTCGAGGGCGTCAAGGTCGTTGCGCCCCAGCTCCAGCACAGT
The DNA here is from genome assembly GCF_026625125.1 of Pseudomonas putida. Taxonomy (NCBI): domain Bacteria; kingdom Pseudomonadati; phylum Pseudomonadota; class Gammaproteobacteria; order Pseudomonadales; family Pseudomonadaceae; genus Pseudomonas; species Pseudomonas putida. The sequence continues at coordinate 1,501,434 of NZ_CP113097.1, forward strand.
GATGGCGAGCATGCTGCCCTTGAGCTGGAACACGGAGGCGGTGTCGGGTGTGTGGTTTGGGCTCATGGTCTGCATAGACGGCTTGTTGCGGAAAAAGTGCCCTGACTTATAACGATAAGACCGGTTGGCCGCAACCGGCGCCGATCCGATGTAGAATGCTCGGCCTTTGACTTACCGGAAGCTTCAATGGAACGCCCGCGTTTTCGTCCCTATTTCCTCCACCCCAGGTTCTGGGGCCTGTGGCTGGGCCTGGGCCTGCTGTGGCTGGCGGTGCAGTTGCCCTACCGCGCCCTGCTGTGGCTCGGCGCTGCCCTGGGCGCGCTGATGTATCGGGTGGCCGGTGAGCGCCGACGCATCGCTGCACGCAACCTGGAACTGTGTTTCCCCGAGATGTCCGTCGACGAACGGCGCCGTTTGTTGAAGGCGAATTTCGCCTCCACCGGCATCGCCTTCTTCGAAATGGCCATGAGCTGGTGGTGGCCCAAGGCCAGGTTGGCGCGCCTGGCGCACATCGAGGGCCTCGAGCACCTGCAAGCCGCGCAACAGGCCGGGCAGGGCGCGATCCTCATGGCCGTGCATTTCACCACCCTGGAGATCGGCGCCGCCTTGCTCGGCCAGGTGCACACCATCGACGGCATGTACCGCGAGCATGGCAATGCGCTGTTCGACTTCATTCAGCGCAGCGGCCGTGAGCGCCACAACCTCGATTCGCTGGCCGTGGAGCGTGAAGACGTGCGCGGCATGCTCAAACTGCTGCGTGCCGGGCGCGCCATCTGGTATGCGCCCGACCAGGACTACGGCGCCAAGCAGAGCCTGTTCGTGCCGTTGTTCGGCATCCAGGCGGCAACGGTCACCGCCACCACCAAGTTCGCCCGCCTGGGCAAGGCGCAGGTCATTCCCTTCACCCAGAAGCGCCTGGAGGATGGCAGTGGCTATCGCCTGGTGATCCACCCGCCGCTGGAAGCCTTCCCCGGTGAAAGCGAAGAGGCCGATTGCCTGCGCATCAACCAGTGGATCGAAGGCGTGTTGCGCGAGTGCCCCGAGCAATACCTGTGGGCGCACCGGCGCTTCAAGTCGCGGCCTGAAGGTGCGCCGCGGCTGTATGACAAGAAAAAGCGCTGACCATGTGGCAGCCGGCTTGCCGGCGATGAGGCCAGCGCTGGCAGTCAAAGATCCTGGGAGCAAGACATGGCCCCACCCCCCACCACCGGCCTGATCCTCTCTGGCGGCGGCGCCCGCGCCGCCTACCAGGTCGGTGTTCTGGCCGGCATCGCCGAGCTGCTGCCTGCCGGCGCAGCCAACCCCTTCCCGGTGATCGTCGGCACCTCGGCCGGCGCCATCAATGCCGTGACCCTGGCCAGTGGCGCCATGCGCTTCAACGAGGCGGTACAAAGGCTCACCGCCTTCTGGCAGAACCTGGGCAGCCACCTGGTGGTGCGCAGCGACTGGCCGGGCGTGATCCGCCAGGCCGGCCGCTTTGTCGGCCACAGCCTGCTGGGGCTGGGCGGCCAGGCACCGGTTGCGCTGCTCGACAGCAGCCCGCTGCGCGGCCTGTTGCAGGCGCACATCGACCTGGATGGCATCACCCATGCCCTGGCCAGCGAGCAGCTGCGCGCGGTTGCGGTCACCGCATTCGGCTACGAGTCTGGCCAGGCGGTGACCTTCTACCAGGGCCGCGGCACCATCGACGCCTGGCTACGCCACCGCCGCCTCGGCGTGCCCACGCCATTGACCGTTGACCACCTGCTGGCCAGCGCGGCTATCCCGCTGCTGTTCGCCCCGGTCCGGCTCGGTGACGAGTACTACGGCGACGGCGCGGTACGCCAGTCGGCGCCGATCAGCCCGGCGCTGCACCTGGGGGCCAGCCGCGTGCTGGTGGTCGGCGTCAGCGGCAACCCGCAACGGCCAGCACCACCTTTGCCGCCCCAGCGCGTGTTCAGTGGGCACCAGCCAAGCCTGGCGCAGATCGCAGGGCATATGCTCAACAGCACGTTCATCGACAGCCTGGAAGGCGATATCGAGCTGTTGCAGCGCCTGAATCACCTGAGCCGCCTGCTGCCGGCCCACCTGGATGCGCGACGCCTGGGGCTGGCGCCGATCGAGGTGCTGGTGGTGGCGCCCAGCCAGCCGCTGGACGAAATCGCCGCACGGCATCGGCGTGAGCTGCCGGCGGCGCTACGGGTGTTCCTGCGCGGCCCGGGGGCGACGCGGACCAGTGGGGCAGGGGTGTTGAGCTACTTACTGTTCGAGGCCAGCTATTGCAGCGAGCTGATCGAGCTGGGGCGGCGGGATGCGCTGACCAAGCGGCGGGAGCTGGAGCAGTTTCTGGGGCTGTAATCGATGGGGCCGCCGTGCGGCCCATCGCGACACCAAGCCGCCTTTACGGCAGCGCGTTACTCGGCAATCTGCAGCTTGCGCGACTGGGTATACACATACCGGACCTTCTCATACTCGAAGGGCGAATTGAGCTGGCCGTAGCGGAATTTGGTGGTGTAGCGCTTGTCCACCGCGCGCAGCAGGAAGATTTCCGGATGATCGGTGCTCACCTCGGCCATGTTCAGGTAATTGATCGCCTGTTCGCCGGCGTAATCCACCACCACCCCGGTGGTATCGCGCAGGTTCGACGGCCCCAGTACCGGCAGCATGATGTACGGGCCATCAGGCACGCCATAGAAGCCCAACGTCTGGCCAAAATCTTCGCTCTGGCGCGGCAGGCCCATCTTGGTCGCCGGGTCCCAGAGGCCACCCACACCGATGATGGTATTGAACATCAGCCGCGCGGTGATCTCTGCCGAACGCTTGGCCTTGAGCTGCAGCACGCTGTTGAACAGGTTCGGCACATCGCCTAGGTTGTTGAAGAAATTGCTCACCCCGGTGCGCACGAACCGGGGCGTGACGTACTGGTAGCCGTCCACCAGCGGCAGCAGCACCCACTGGTCCAGGCGGTAGTTGAAGTGGTAGATGCGCCGGTTCAGCGACTCCAGCGGGTCGTATACGTTGAGCGCCGCCAAGGTGGAGCGTTCGAACTCGCGCTGGTCCAGGCCTGGGTTGAATTTCAGTTCGCGCAGCGGGTCGATGAACCCGTCCGCTTCGGGGGCCAAAGGTTGGGCGGTTACCTGAGGGTCGGACTCGATCACGCTGGTGCGCGGCGCGGTTTCCGCGGCCAGGGCATTGCCGGCAAACAGCAGGGCGGTGGCGAAGAGGAATTTGTTAACCACGGAAGAACTCCAGCATGGCGTCGCTGTTGACGCGGTAGTTGAGGTTGCCGCAATGGCCGCCATGGGGGTAAAGGGTCAGGCGATCACCAAACACCTTGCGCAGGAAACCGATATCGCCCGGGCCGAGGATGACATCGTCGGCATTGTGCATCACGGCGATTTTCGGGCTGTTGCGCAGGTAGTCCTCCAGCGCGTACAGGCTCACCTGGTTGACCAGTTGCAGGATACTGTTGCCGTCGGTGCGGGCGCGCCACATCGGGATCACCTGCTCAGTCATGTAGCAGTCGAAGTCGCACTGCAGGGCACGCTTGAAGAACGGCGTAAGGCTGCTGCCTTCGGTGATCGGGTACTTCGGCGGGATGATCAGGCCGCGCCGGTTGATCAGGTCCGAAGTGAAGGCGATATCGGCCGCCGAGAAGCGGAACGAGGTGCCGATCAGCATCGCCATCTGTTCGTTGGACAGGTGCTGACGCGACTGCTGGAAGTCATACAGCAGGGCTTCGTTGAGGTCGATGTAGCCCTTGTCCTGGAAATAGCGGGTGAGCTTTTCCAGCATCAGCTCATAGAACGTGGTGCTGCGGTCGATGCCTTTGACCTGGGTCTGCACCAGTTTGTCGAGGTTGTTGATCGAGGTGTACAGGTTGACCGGCGGGTTGAGCAGCAGCACACGCTTGAAGTTGAAGCTGCGACGGGTTTCATCCAGGTGGCTGACGAACGCTGCGTCCAGCGCGCCCAGGCTGTAACCGGTGAGGTAGTACTCGCTGATCGGCAGGCGCGGGTGCTGGGCACGTACGGCTTGCATCACCCGGTACATGTCTTCGGCGTCTTCCCGGCTGATGCCCGGGGTGGCGAAGCGCGAGGCGGCGCTCATGAAGTCGTAGCTGGTCGGCGACGACAGCTGAACCACGTGGTAACCGGCCTGATAGAACAGTTTTTTCAGGTATTCGTTGATGGTGCTCGAATACGGCGCGCCGGTGCCGGCGATGATGAAGATTAGCGGCGCTTCATGGTCCTGGCGAGCCAGCCGGTACTTGAGCTTTTTCACTGCCCAGAAGTTGTCTGGCAGGGTGAACTCACGCTCCGGGCGCAAATTCAGGCTGTAGTCGCTCTGGTCGATTTCGTCGTCGCTGGGCAGCGTTGGTCGCTGATCGGGCGGCGTCGTGGCGATCGTCGCCTCGAACGGGTTGGTCAAGGGGAAGCCGTAGGTCGCGGCGTCGATGTCGCGCGCAGAAGCGGCCACAGCCATGAGCAGGCCGCCAAGAAGGGCGGCTAGGCGCCAATATCGAAGCATGTAATCCCCCAGAAAGAACGCGAGCAAGGTACTGCGCTACGCAGGCTAGGACCACAAGTGCCTTGGCAAAGTTGCCAAGTGCGGTGGCCTTTGGTGTGCTTGTTATCTGCAACATAGCTGCAGGAGTGTGATTTTGCCTTACAACCGGCCTTGGGCGATCATGCACCGTTTCGATTACTGCTATTGGAGAACAGGATGTCTCGTACCTTGCCGGCTGCGCTGCTGTTGCTGTTTCTCGCCTTGTGGCTGGCTGCCAGTTACGGCGTGCGTTACGGGTTGATGGAGGATGCGCAGTGGGTCGGCCTTTGCGCCGTGCCCGGTGAACACTGGCAGTGCCAGGTGCGCTCGGTGCTGGGGTTGGGGATTCACTTTCAGGTGATGGCCTGGGCCGGGCTTGGGCTGGCGTTGCTGGCGCAGGTGGTTGGCGGGCGCAACGGTTGGTGGCTGGCGTTGCTGGCGCTGGTGTTCGGCATCCCGGCGCTGGTGCTGTATACCGCCAGCATTGCGGTGTTTGCCGTGGTGCTGGCGGGGTTACGGCTGGTCCGGCAAGCGCGGCGCGGCTGACTGCAATTGCTGTGTTGGCAACTGTTTTACCGGTTGGTCGGTCGTAGGCAGGCCCGGCCTCATCGCCGGCAAGCCGGCTCCCACAGGGGTGGAGGTGCCCTCAGGAAGTTCGGCACCAACCCAAGGTCTTTGGGGCAGTCCAAAAGGAGTGGAGGTGCGGCGCTGCGGGCATTCGCGCAACTGTCTTGCTCAACGTCTAAAAGCTGGCACGATCCCTTGTGGGAGCCGGCTTGCCGGCGATGGAGGCGCCTCGGTATCACGCCTTGCTCACGCGCAAACTCCGCCACAACGCCGCAGTCATCAGCACACTGACCACCGCCCAACCCCAGGCCTGCTGATTCTCCAGCCCTTCCCGGTACAGCTGAGGCATCACCCCGGCCCCGACGATGAATGCCAGCAGCGCCACCTCTGCCCGTGCCGCCACCACCGGGCGCAGCAGGTAAACCACAGCTGGCAACGCCAGCGCCGCCGTGGGGAAACTGCGATAACGCGGGTCGAACACCATCGCCAGCATGCTCACTGCCGCCGCAAAGCCCGCCGCCAGCAATAGCCACCCTGCGCGCGCCTCGAACCAGGCGAACCAACGTTCCCGCCAGCCAGCCCGGCGCGCCAGCGCCAGCACCGCATGGGCCAGCACCAGCAGGTTCAGCCCCGCCAGCAACGCCGCCCACAGCCATTCCCCGGCAAACCGTGCGTGGGTGCGCATCAACTCGCCCCACAGCCCCAGGCAGCCAGCCCCAAACGCCGCCAGCAAGGGCAACAGCAAAGCCCCGGTCGCGGTGCCGGGGCGCCCGGCGAACAGCAGCATCGTTGCCATCAACACCACGCTTGCCAGCAACCATTGCGGCCAGTGGTGCAGGTTGCTCACCGGACCCTCGAGTACCCCTTTGTCCTGCCGGTCGGCATCGTACAGCCCCCAGTAGCCGCCCACCGCGCCTTCACTGGCGCGCTTCCACGGCTGGTCGAAGGCTTCGATCAGGTTGTAGTGCCAGCCATTGGCCTCGGCCATGGCGACGAAACCGCGGATGAAGCGTGCCTCGTTGGCCCGGCTGGGCACGGCCGTCTCGCGCTGGCGGCCTTCGCTGGGCCAGCCGGTTTCGCCGATGAAGATATCCTTGGGCGCAAAGCGCGTACCGAACACCCGACGCACATCGGCGACATGCGCCAGGGCATCTTCGATACCACGCGGGTCGTCCTCCCAGTAGGGCAACAGGTGAATCGTCAAAAAGTCCACCGCTGGCGCCACCTGCGGGTGCTGCAGCCAGAATTCCCAAACATCGGCGTAAGTCACCGGTACCTTGACCTGGCGCTTCACGTTGCCGATCAGCGCGGCCAGGCGCTCGCCGGTCACTTCCTTGCGCAGCAACGCCTCGTTGCCCACGATCACCGCACTGACCACATCCGGGTTGGCGTTGGCGGCGGCAATCAGCAGATCCACTTCCTTGTCGGTATCCACCGGGTTGCCATTGACCCAGGCCCCGAGCATCACCTTCAGGCCATGCTTGCGCGCCAGTGCCGGGATCGCTTCCAGTCCGGTCATGGAATAGGTGCGGATGCACTGAAATCGTTCAGCCAGCAGCGCCAGGTCAGCGTCCATGCGCGCCGGGCGCAAGCGAAAAGGCTGGTCGAATGGCGACTGGTCCTTGTCGAACGGCGTGTAGGAGGCGCACTGCAATTTGTGCGTGGGGCTGGCCGCGTCCGGTAGCAGGATCGGCTTGCCGAGCGTGTACCAGAGCGCCCCAAGCCCTGAGAGGGCAAGCAGGCAGGCGAACAGGTACAGCGGGAGCAGCAGGCGGGCAGGGCTGGGCATCAGGCGGTCCATCGTCAGGCGCAAAGCGTTAGATAGTAGCCCGGCGCCAAACCTTTGGCATGCAAGGATCGCGCAGAATGGCGCAGGCAGATGCCGCTAATGGCACAGTGCTGTCGCAAAGGGTTCGGGTGCAGGTCGCAGCTGGAGCAGGTTGGGCAGCGTTGCAGGACCATGATGCAATCTCCGAGACCTGACGAGGGGATGCTTTGATGGCAACTTTGAAAAAAATGCGACGACTCCTGGGGGCGGGCACCGCCCTGGTATTGGCCATGAGCGGTGCACAGGCCATGGCCAAAGAAGTGAGCATCGGTTACGTGGATGGCTGGGCCGACAGCGTGGCGACCACCAACGTGGCCGCCGAAGTGATCAAGCAGAAGCTCGGCTACGACGTGAAGCTGCAGGCCGTGGCCACCGGCATCATGTGGCAGGGTGTGGCCACCGGCAAACTCGACGCCATGCTCTCGGCCTGGCTGCCGGTAACCCATGGTGAGTACTGGACCAAGAACAAGGACAACGTGGTCGATTACGGCGCCAACTTCAAGGATGCCAAGATCGGCCTGATCGTGCCGGAGTACGTCAAGGCCAACAGCATCACCGACCTCAAGACCGATGAAAGCTTCAAGCAGAAGATCGTCGGCATCGACGCAGGCTCCGGGGTAATGCTCAAGACCGACCAGGCCATCAAGGACTACGACCTTACCGGCTACAAGCTGCAGGCAAGCTCCGGCGCGGCGATGACCGCAGAACTGGGCCGTGCCTACGCCAAGAAGCAGTCCATCGCCGTGACCGGCTGGGTGCCGCACTGGATGTTCGCCAAATGGAAGCTGAAGTTCCTTGAAGACCCCAAAGGCGTCTATGGCGCGGCCGAGACGGTCAACAGCATCGGCAGCAAAGAGTTGGCGACCAAAGCGCCGGAAGTGGCCGAGTTCCTGAAGAAGTTCAGCTGGAAGTCCAAGGATGAGATTGGCGAGGTGATGCTGGCGATTCAGGAAGGCGCCAAGCCTGAAGCTGCGGCGAAAGATTGGGTAGCCAAGCACCCGGATCGTGTCCAGGAGTGGACGGGCAAATAACCGATCAGATTCTCCAGAACGGGGCCACACAGTGGCCCCGCTTTGTTACTGATTCTGCAAAACACCCTTGCATCTAAGACTAAGGTCGTCTGGTTGGCGTTCAAAGGCAGCATAAAGTGACGGTGTGGGTTCCATCCCCTATCTGTGCTGCTAGGACAAAAACAATGAACGACAGCATTTACCTCTCGATACAAAACAGCCCCCGTTTCAAGGAGCTGGTCACCAAGCGCGAACGGTTCGCCTGGGTTCTCTCGGCGATCATGCTCGGCCTGTACTGCGCCTTCATCCTCCTGATCGCCTACGGTCCTCATCTGCTGGGCGCCAAGCTCAGCCCTGAGTCGTCGATTACCTGGGGCATCCCCCTGGGCGTCGGCCTGATCGTTTCGGCATTCGTCCTGACCGCCATCTACGTGCGCCGCGCCAACGGCGAATTCGATGAGCTGAACAAGGCCATCCTCAAGGAGGCGCAACAATGATTCGCCACACCAAAGCCTTGGCCGTACTGGCCTGCGGCGTTTTCGCACCCGCCGTGTGGGCAGCCGATGCCCTGACCGGCGAGGTGCAGAAACAGCCGCTGAACGTTGCAGCGATCGCCATGTTCGTGGCCTTCGTCGCCTTTACCTTGGGCATCACCTACTGGGCCTCCAAGCGTAACAAGTCGGCAGCCGACTACTACGCTGCCGGCGGCAAGATCACCGGCTTTCAGAACGGTCTGGCGATTGCCGGCGACTACATGTCGGCAGCGTCGTTCCTGGGTATTTCCGCGCTGGTGTTCACCTCCGGCTACGACGGCCTGATCTACTCGATCGGCTTCCTGGTCGGCTGGCCGATCATTCTGTTCCTGATCGCCGAGCGCCTGCGCAACCTGGGCAAATACACCTTTGCCGACGTAGCCTCCTACCGCCTGGGGCAAAAGGAAATCCGTACCCTGTCGGCCTCCGGTTCACTGGTGGTGGTGGCCTTCTACCTGATCGCGCAGATGGTCGGCGCCGGCAAGCTGATCGAGCTGCTGTTCGGCCTGGACTACCATGTCGCGGTGATCCTGGTGGGCATCCTGATGTGCCTGTACGTACTGTTCGGCGGCATGCTGGCCACCACCTGGGTACAGATCATCAAGGCCGTACTGCTGCTGTCCGGTGCCAGCTTCATGGCACTGATGGTGATGAAGCACGTGGGCTTCGACTTCAACACCCTGTTCTCCGAAGCGATCAAGGTGCACAGCAAGGGTGAGGCGATCATGAGCCCGGGCGGCCTGGTCAAGGACCCGATCTCGGCGTTCTCGTTGGGCCTGGCGCTGATGTTCGGTACTGCCGGCCTGCCGCATATCCTGATGCGCTTCTTCACCGTCAGTGACGCCAAGGAAGCCCGCAAGAGCGTGCTGTACGCCACCGGCTTCATCGGCTACTTCTACATCCTGACCTTCATCATCGGCTTTGGCGCGATCCTGCTGGTCAGCACCAACCCGGACTTCAAGGACGCCGCCGGCGCCCTGCTGGGCGGCAACAACATGGCGGCGGTGCACCTGGCCGATGCCGTGGGTGGCAGCATCTTCCTGGGCTTCATCTCGGCGGTAGCGTTCGCCACCATCCTGGCGGTGGTTGCCGGCCTGACCCTGGCCGGTGCCTCGGCGGTGTCCCATGACCTGTACGCCAGCGTGTGGCGCAAGGGCAAGGCCAACGACAAGGACGAGATCCGTGTGTCGAAGATCACCACCATCGCCCTTGGCGTGCTGGCGATCGGCCTGGGCATTCTGTTCGAGAAGCAGAACATCGCCTTCATGGTCGGCCTGGCGTTCTCCATTGCCGCCAGCTGCAACTTCCCTGTCCTGCTGCTTTCGATGTACTGGAAAAAGCTGACCACCCGCGGCGCCATGATCGGCGGCTGGCTGGGCCTGGTGAGTGCAGTGACGCTGATGATCCTTGGCCCGACCATCTGGGTGCAGATCCTCGGCCACGAGAAGCCTATCTACCCGTACGAGTACCCGGCGCTGTTCTCGATGCTGATTGCCTTCGTCGGTATCTGGTTCTTCTCGGTCACCGACAAGTCCAAGGCAGCTGAAAGCGAACGTGCACTGTTCTTCCCGCAGTTCGTCCGCTCGCAGACTGGCCTGGGGGCTTCGGGCGCCGTGTCGCACTGATTGACGCCCAATGAAAAACCGCGCTGCGGCTGATGCCGTAGCGCGGTTTTTTGCATTGCAGCGCCTGACAGCGCTAGATCATCCCAAGCAACAACAACACCAGCAGTATCACCAGCACCACGCCAATGATGCCGGACGGGCCATAGCCCCAGCTGCGCGAGTGCGGGAAGACCGGTAAGCCACCAATCAACAGCAGGATGAGGATGATGATGAGGATCGTGGTCATGACGGAGTCCTTGCGTGGTTAGGGGTCAAGGGCCTCGAATAGCTGGCCTCTTGTTAATTCGGACCGGCGCCGCTTGGCAAAGATTCCATTTGCTTGGCACGACCGTAGGGTCATGCCCACCCATTCACTACCCTGATGGACCCTCCCTGACGGCAACGCCTTGATTAGACTGGGCTCATCACCCATCAGTACAAGGCCTGCCACCATGCACAAACGCATCATGATCACTGGCGCCGGTTCCGGCCTCGGCCGCGAGATTGCCCTGCGCTGGGCGCGCGAGGGCTGGCGCCTGGCGCTGGCCGATGTCAACGAGCCAGGGCTGCGCGACACCCTTGAGCAGGTGCGGGGTGCCGGTGGCGAGGGTTTCATCCAGCGCTGCGACGTGCGCGACTACAGCCAGCTGACCGCCCTGGCCCAGGCCTGCGAAGAGAAGTTCGACGGTATCGACGTGATCGTCAACAACGCCGGTGTAGCGTCGGGCGGCTTCTTCGCCGAGCTGTCGCTGGAAGACTGGGACTGGCAGATCGCGGTCAACCTGATGGGCGTGGTCAAGGGCTGTAAGGCCTTCCTGCCACTGCTTGAGCGCAGCAAGGGGCGCATCATCAATGTGGCGTCGATGGCGGCCCTGATGCAGGGGCCGGGCATGAGCAACTACAACGTTGCCAAGGCAGGTGTGCTGGCGCTGTCGGAGAGCCTGCTGGTAGAGCTGCGCCAGTTGGAAGTGGCGGTGCACGTGGTGTGCCCGTCGTTCTTCCAGACCAACCTGCTGGACTCCTTCCGTGGCCCGAACCCGGCCATGAAGGCCCAAGTGGGCAAACTGCTGGAGGGCTCGCCGATCAGTGCAGCGGACATTGCCGACTACATCCACCAGCAGGTCGAGGCCGGTGAATTCCTGATCCTGCCCCACGAGGCCGGGCGCCAGGCCTGGCAGCTCAAGCAGCAGGCGCCGCAGCGGCTGTATGACGAGATGGCAGAGATGGCGGTGAAAATGCGTAGCAAGGCCCAAGCGCGCGGATTGTAGTACCGTCTGTAGGGCGAATTACCAGCCAGTGTAGGCTTGCTCTGAATTGCTCCCGGGGCGTTGAGTCAGCGGATTTCCCCATGCAATCTCCGGTTTTTCCTGTTGCCGGAGGGCCGGAACATGTTGGTCATTGGACGTGAAGTCGGCGAAGTCATCAACATTGGTGACGACATTCAGATCAAGGTGGTGGAAACACGCAATGGCATGGTGCGTTTTGGCGTGAGCGCGCCGCGTGAAGTGTCGGTGCACCGGGCAGAGGTGTACAAGCGGATAAAGGCGGGGGAGAAGCGCAAGGGCAAATCGGCTTGATGTCGACGTTACCCACCGCTTCGCGGGCGAGTGCCGCGAAGCGGTGGGTATCGATCAGTCGAGCAGTTCGCGCGGCACATCGTGCTTGGCCAGCAGCTGGCACTGCTGGCTTTCCGGGTCGAACAGGATGAACGCCTGGCCCTTGGCCAGCGCCTGGCGCACCCGCAGCACACGGGTTTCCAGTGGCGTGTCGTCGCCATTGTCGGTGCCGTCGCGGGTGACGAAGTCCTCGATCAGGCGCGTCAGGGTTTCGGCTTGCAGGTGTTCGTAGGGGATCAGCATGGGCGGCAATCAGCTTGGTAACGGAATGCGCCCATGCTACGCCAAACCGGGCCGCTGCGGCTCACTCCTTGTTCCCCACCAGGCTGTCGACTGCAGGCACCCGGGTGTCGCTCTCCATCTGCGCATCATGCTCCAGCTGGTGGCTGAAGCGCTCCAGGGACGCATTGGTCGGGTTGGAATCGCTTGCGAACACCGGCGGGCTGAGCAGGTAGCCCGACAACAGGCGGCTGAGCGCGGCCAGGCTGTCGATATGGGTGCGCTCGTAACCGTGGGTGGCATCGCAACCGAACGCCACCAGCGCGGTGCGGATGTCGTGCCCGGCGGTGACCGCCGAATGGGCATCGCTGAAGTAATAGCGGAACACGTCACGGCGCACCGGCACGTCCTGGTCGCCGGCCAGTTTCAGCAGGTGGCGTGACAGGTGGTAATCGTAGGGCCCCGACGAGTCCTGCATGGCCACACTGACCGCGTGCTCGCTCGATGCCTGGCCGGGTGCTACCGGGGCGATGTCGATGCCGACGAACTCGCTGACGTCCCAAGGCAGGGCAGCGGCAGCGCCTGAGCCGGTTTCTTCGGTGATGGTGAACAGCGGGTGGCAGTCGATCATCGGCTGGCGGCCACTTTCCACCACTGCCTTGAGGGCTGCCAGCAGCGCAGCCACGCCGGCCTTGTCGTCCAGATGGCGGGCACTGATGTGGCCGCTCTCGGTGAACTCCGGCAGCGGGTCGAATGCCACGAAGTCACCGATGGCAATCCCCAAGGACTCGCAGTCGGCGCGGGTGGCGCAGTAGGCGTCCAGGCGCACTTCAACGTGTTCCCAGCTGACGGGCATCTGGTCGATGGCGGTATTGAAGGCGTGCCCGCTGGCCATCAGCGGCAATACGCTGCCGCGGAACACGCCGGTGTCGGTGAAGACGCTGACCCGGCTGCCCTCGGCGAAGCGGCTCGACCAGCACCCCACCGGGGCCAGGGCCAGGCGGCCGTTGTCCTGCAGCTGGCGCACGCTGGCGCCGATGGTGTCCAGGTGGGCCGAGACGGCGCGGTCCGGGGAGCTTTGCCGGCCTTTGAGGGTGGCGCGGATGGTGCCGCGGCGGGTCAGTTCGAAGGGAATGCCCAGTTCGTCCAGGCGTTCGGCGACATAGCGCACGATGGTGTCGGTGAAGCCGGTCGGGCTGGGGATGGCGAGCATCTCCAGCAAGACGCGCTTGAGGTAGTCAAGGTCCGGCTCGGGGTATCGTTCAGACATGGGTACTCCTCAGGTATTGCTTTGCTCTTGCGGGCCCTATCGCCGGCAAGCCGGCTTCCACAGGCAGGGGGTAATGCACAGGTTCAGGACACTGCGCGCGAGACCAGTGGGAGCCGGCTTGCCGGCGAGAGGGCCGTCATGGATTCACGCCAACGCCCGGCTGTGCGGGAACAGCAGGTCGACAAAGCGCTCTGCTGTTGGCTGCGGCTCATGGTTGGCCAAGCCGGCGCGCTCGTTGGCCTCGATGATCACGTAGTCCGGCTGTTCGGCATCACGCACCATCAGGTCCAGGCCCACCACTGGAATCTCCAGCGCCCGCGCAGCGCGCACGGCGGCATCGGCCAGCACCGGGTGCAGGCGCTCGGTAACGTCCTCCAGGGTGCCGCCGGTGTGCAGGTTGGCGGTGCGGCGCACAGCCAGGCGCTGGCCTGCGGGCAGTACGCTGGTGTAGTCGAAACCGGCGTCACGCAAGGTGCGCTCGGTCTCGTCGTCCAGCGGAATGCGGCTTTCACCACCGGTAGCGGCCTGACGGCGGCGGCTCTGGGCTTCGATCAACTGATGGATGCTGTGCTTGCCGTCACCAACCACCTGGGCCGGATGCCGAACCGCCGCTGCAACCACCTCGAAACCGATCACCACGATGCGCAGGTCATGCCCCGGGTGGAAGCTCTCCAGCAGCACGCGGCTGTCGAAGCGGCGGGCGTGTTCGATGGCCTGGCTGACTTCCTCGTAAGTCGTCAGGTTCACCGCCACCCCTTGGCCCTGCTCACCATCGACCGGTTTGACCACCACCGCGCCGTGCTCGTCGAGAAACGCCAGGTTATCGTCGGCATTGCCGGCCAGTTGCTGCATCGGCACCAGCAGGCCTGCGTGGTGCAAGGTTTGCTGGGTCAGGCGCTTGTCCTGGCAGAGGGTCATGCTGACCGCACTGGTCAGGTCGCTGAGCGACTCGCGGCAACGCACGCGGCGCCCGCCGAGGCTAAGGGTGAACAGCCCGCCTGCGGCGTCGTCCACCTGCACCTCGATGCCACGGCGGTAGGCCTCATCGACGATGATCCGTGCATACGGGTTCAACCCCGCCTCAGGGCCGGGGCCAAGAAACAATTGCTGGTTGATGCCGTTCTTGCGCTTGACGGCGAAGGTCGGCAGGTTGCGGAAACCGAGCTTCTCATACAGCCGCTTGGCCTGACGGTTGTCGTGCAGCACCGACAAGTCCAGGTAGGCCAGGCCGCGGCTCATGAAGTGCTCGACCAGGTGGCGCACCAGCACCTCACCCACGCCAGGGCGGGTGCAATGCGGGTCCACGGCCAGGCACCACAGGCTGCTGCCGTGCTCGGGGTCATCGAACGCCTTGCTGTGGTTCAGGCCCATGACGCTGCCGATCACCGCGCCGCTGTCTTCATCCTCGGCAAGCCAGTACACCGGCCCGCCCTGGTGGCGCGGCGTCAGCAGTTCCGGCTGCACCGGCAGCATGCCGCGTGCCTGGTACAGGGTGTTGATCGCCTGCCAGTCGCTGCTGCTTTGTGCGCGGCGGATGCGGAAACCGCGAAACACGCGTTGCGCCTGGCGGTAGTCGGTGAACCACAGCCGCAGCGTGTCGGACGGGTCCAGAAACAGCTGCTGCGGTGCCTGCGCCAGCAGCTGTTGAGGGGCCGCCACATACAGCGCGATGTCACGTTCGCCGGGGCGTTCCTGCTGCAGTGCCTCGGCCAGGCTGGCCGGGTCGGGGTAGGTGTGACCTATCAGCAGCCGGCCCCAGCCGCAGTGCAGCGCACGCGGCTGGTCGTGGGGTTCGCTGCCATCGCCGGCCAGGCGCGCCTGGAGGCGCTCGTAAGACGGCGTCTGGCCACGCAACAGGCGCTGACCGTAGGCAGTTTCATGGGCTTTCATCGGTCAGATTCCTTGTTCGCTGAGCCACAGGTTCAGCGCCGCCAGCTGCCACAGCTTGGAGCCGCGCAGCGGGGTAAGTTGGCCATGCGGGTTGCTCAACAGGCGGTCGATCATGGTCGGGTTGAACAGCCCGCGGTCCTGGCTGGGGTCGGTGAGCAGCTCGCGTACCCAGTCCAGAGTGGCGCCTTGCAGGTGCTTGAGGCCGGGTACCGGGAAGTAGCCTTTCTTGCGGTCGATCACCTCATGGGGGATCACCCGGCGTGCGGCTTGCTTGAGCACATGCTTGCCGCCATCGGGCAGTTTGAAGCGCGCCGGGATACGTGCCGACAACTCGACCAGGCGGTAATCCAGGAACGGCGTACGGGCTTCCAGGCCCCAAGACATGGTCATGTTGTCGACCCGTTTGACCGGGTCGTCGACCAGCATCACCGTGCTGTCCAGGCGCAGCGCCTTGTCCACCGCGTCGGGCGCGCCCGGGCGGGCGAAGTGTTCACGCACGAAGTCGCCGGCCACATCGGTCTCCAGCAGCCAAGGGGCTTGCACGGTATCGCGGTACTCGGCATGGCTGCGGTCGAAGAACGCATCGCGGTAGGCGCCAAAGGCGTCATCGGCGCCGTCCACCTGCGGGTACCAGTGGTAGCCGGCGAACAGCTCGTCGGCACCCTGGCCGCTCTGCACGCCCTTGCAGTGCTTGGCTACCTCGCGTGACAGCAGGTAGAAAGCGATGCAGTCGTGGCTGACCATCGGCTCGCTCATGGCGCGGAACGCGGCCGGCAATTGCTCGATGATTTCGCTTTCGGCGATGCGCAGCTGGTGGTGGCGGGTGCCGTAGTGCTTGGCGATCAGGTCGGAGTACTGGAACTCGTCACCGCGCTCGCCGCCGGCATCTTCGAAGCCGATGGAGAACGTCGACAGGTCATCGACGCCCACTTCCCGCAGCAAGCCGACCAACAGGCTGGAGTCGACGCCGCCGGACAGCAGTACACCCACGTCTACCGCGGCGCGTTGGCGGATGCCGACGGCATCGCGGGTAGCATCGAGCACACGGGTGGTCCAGCCTTCCAGGTCCAGGTCGCGCTCGTCCGGGTTGGGGCCGTAGTGCAGCTGCCACCAGGTCTGGCGCTCGACTTCACCGTGGCGGTCGATGCGCATCCAGGTGCCGGGTTCGAGCTTTTGCACATTGGCCAGCAAGGTGCGTGGCGCCGGCACCACCGCGTGGAAGTTGAGGTAGTGGTTGAGCGCTACCGGGTCGATCATCGGATCGATGTCGCCACCTTTGAGCAGCGCTGGCAGGGTCGAGGCAAAGCGCAGGCGTTCGCCGTTGCGCGACAGGTACAAAGGCTTGACGCCCAGGCGGTCGCGGGCCAGGAACAGGCGCTGGTTGTCGCGCTCCCAGATGGCCAGGGCGAACATGCCGTTGAGCTTGGGCAGCAGGGCCGCGCCCCAGGCGTGGTAGCCCTTGAGCAGCACCTCGGTATCGCCGTCGGACCAGAAGGTGTAGCCCAGGTCCTGTAGCTCTTGGCGTAGTTCGGGGAAGTTGTAGATGGCACCGTTGAAGGCCAGAGACAGGCCCAGGGTGTTGTCGACCATGGGCTGAGCCGAGCCGTCGGACAGGTCCATGATTTTCAGCCGGCGATGGCCAAGGGCAATCGGGCCCAGGCTATGGAAGCCCCAGGCGTCGGGGCCACGGGGCGCCAGGTGATGGGTCATGCGCTCTACCGCGGCGAGATCCGCCGGGCGAGGGGCTTGGTCGATGGGGGTGAAACGCAACTCTCCTGCTAATCCGCACATAGGTCCTTACCGGTTTTTCCGTTGGGGAATCAGCGCCCCGGATTAGGGCGCCTGTAAGGAACTGACCTGGGGGATTTGTGAGAGTTTTAGATCGATCTGTTATAAGTAGTGCCCTGCTTTACGGCCAATCGCCGGCAAGCCGGCTCCCACCGCGACCTCGGAGTTCTTCAGACCTGCGCTTTATCTATGGCAGCAACTGTCTTACTCAACTTCTAAAAGCTGGCGCGATCCCGGTGGGAGCCGGCTTGCCGGCGATTGGGCTGCACAGCAGCCCCATTCACTTCCCCCGAATCAACCTGCGCAAGCCAAACCGGTTCGGGTGGCACGCCTCTGCCACCGCCCGCGGCAGCGGCAACGGCTCGCCACTGACCCACGCCGCAATCAGCTCGCCCGAAAGCGGCGCCGTGATCAGCCCCCGCGACCCATGCCCACTATTCACATACAGCCCCTCCAGCCAAGGGCAGGGCACTTCGGGCACCTGCCGCGCATCCTTGGCCAGTACGGCGTAGGCCTCGGCAAAGGCTGCAGGGTCGGCAACCGGCCCCACGATCGGCAAGTAATCCGGGCTGGTGCATCGAAATGCCGCGCGCCCCTGCAACCGCTCAGGGTCAAGCGCCGCAGCACCCAGCCGCCGGGCCAGGTCGGTAGAGATTTCATCGAGCATCGCCAGGTTGCCCTGGTGTTCGGCCACGGTCGGCGTCAGGTCATCGCTATGGAAGTCAAAGCTGGCGCCCAGCGTGTGCTCTTCACCCCTGGGCGGTGCTACATAGCCCTCGGCGCAGACCACGGTAGCCAGCGCCCGGCTGGCGTCGGTCGCCGGCAGGCGGGTGACCTGCCCGCGGATGCGCTTGAGCGGTAGCTGGGCACAAGGCTCGAAACGCTTCACATCAGCCGCCCCGGCCAGCACCACCACAGGGGCGCTGGCCAGTAACCGGTCGCCGGCCCAGGCTTGCCACAGGCCATCGGCCTTGCGCAGTGCGAGTACATCGTGATGGGCCAGCAGGCGAATGTTGGGGTGCTGCAGTTGTGCCTGGCACAGTGCCGGTGGATGCACCCAGCCGCCTTCGGGGTAGTACAACCCGCCGGCCGGGAGCGCGACCCCGGCGATCGTTTCGGCTTCACTGCGCTGCACTGCTCGCAGCAAGCTGCCCTCGAAGGCGTCGGCGAGCTTGCCCTGGCGTTCGGCTTCCTTGTGGTCGAATGCCAGTTGCAAAACCCCGCACGCATCCCAGTCCTGGCCGCGCTGCAGGCGTTGAAGCTGGCGCCGGGTGTAGCCGAACCCGGACAGGATCATCTGCGACAAAACCGTGCCGTGCGCGGACAGCTTGAGGTACAGCACGCCCTGGGGGTTGCCGGAGGCTTCGCGGGCGGCGGCGTCGTGACGCTCCAGTACCGTTACTTGCCAGCCCCGTGCGGCCAGGCTGGCAGCGCTGGCAGTGCCGGCGAGCCCTGCGCCGATCACCAGGGCCTCGCGCGGGCCTTCGGGCGCTCGTGGCCGCGCGTACCAGGGCGCCGACAGGGGGGCGTTGGGCGGGCCGGTGTACTCACCGCTCATCACCTCCCACTTCTTGCCGATGCCAGGCACCTTTTTCATGGTGAAGCCGGCTTCGATCAGGCTGCGACGCACCCAGCCGGTAGTGGTGAAGGTGCCCAGTGCGGTGCCGGCATGGGACAACCTGGCCAGTTGCCTGAACAGCTCGGGTGTCCACATGTCGGGGTTTTTCGCCGGGGCGAAGCCGTCGAGAAACCACACGTCGATACGCGCGTCCAGCTGCGGCAGCTGCTCCAGCACATCGCCGATCAGCAGGGTGAGGGTGATTCGGCCCTGGTCGAAGGTGAACTGCTGGAAGCCTTGATGCACCGCGACGTACTGCTGCAGAAAGGGTTCGGTGAACCCGGCCAGCTCCGGCCACAGGCGCATCGCGCGGGCCATGTCGGCGTGGCCCAGGGGATACTTCTCGACGCTGATGAAATGCAAGCGGGCATCTGCGTGGGCTGTTTCGGCGAACAGCTGCCAGGCACAGAAAAAATTCATGCCGGTGCCAAAGCCGGTTTCACCGATCACCAGGCAGCCGTGGGGCGCCAGGTCGGCGAAGCGCTGGCGCAGGCGGGTTTGTTCGAGGAACACATGCTGGGTTTCGGCAATGCCCT
This sequence comes from Pseudomonas putida, assembly GCF_026625125.1. NCBI lineage: Bacteria > Pseudomonadati > Pseudomonadota > Gammaproteobacteria > Pseudomonadales > Pseudomonadaceae > Pseudomonas > Pseudomonas putida. The sequence goes on from NZ_CP113097.1 coordinate 1,520,440, forward strand.
CGTTGATGGCGAAGTAGACATCGCCGTATTGCCGCGAATGTGGGCGGCCCTGGTCGTCCCAGTCGATCTGGGCATGCTGAAGGAGGGTGGGTGCGGGCATGGCTGGTTTCGCTGGAAGTGGGTAGCTGCAAGCTTCAAGCTACAAGCTGCAAGAAAAAGCAGATGGTGGCACGCCCTGGCTTTTCTTGCAGCTTGAAGCTTGCGGCTTGCGGCTTGCGGCTTGCGGCTTGCAGCTTGCAGCTTCCCCCCAAGATTCCGCTAGTCTTGCTTATCCATTGAAGGAGCGAGTGCATGTTTGAATCCGCGGAAATTGGTCACAGCATCGACGACGATACCTTCGAGGCAGAAGTGCCCGCGCTGCGCGAGGCTTTGCTCGAAGCCCAGTACGAACTCAAACAGCAGGCACGCTTCCCGGTGATCGTGCTGATCAATGGCATCGAAGGCGCTGGCAAGGGCGAGACGGTCAAACTGCTCAACGAGTGGATGGACCCGCGCATGATCGACGTGCTCACCTTCGACCAGCAAACCGATGAAGAGCTGGCCCGCCCGCCCGCCTGGCGCTATTGGCGGGCGCTGCCGCCGAAGGGGCGCATGGGCGTGTTTTTCGGCAATTGGTACAGCCAGATGCTGCAGGGCAGGGTGCACGGGCAGTTCAAGGATGCCGTGCTCGACCAGGCCATCACCGGCGCCGAGCGGTTGGAGCAGATGCTTTGCGACGAAGGTGCGCTGATCATCAAGTTCTGGTTCCACCTGTCCAAGAAACAGATGAAAGCGCGGCTCAAGTCGCTCAAGGACGACCCCTTGCACAGCTGGCGCATCAGCCCGCTGGACTGGCAACAGTCCCAGACCTACGACCGCTTCGTGCGCTTTGGCGAGCGGGTATTGCGCCGTACCAGCCGTGACTATGCACCCTGGCACGTAGTCGAAGGCGTCGACCCCAACTACCGCAGCCTGGCCGTCGGGCGCATCCTGCTGGAAAGCCTGCAGGCCGCACTGGCCGTCAACCCCAAAGGCAAGCACCAGGGCAACATTGCGCCGCTGGGCCGCAGCATCGACCAGCGCAGCCTGCTGGGCGCGCTGGACATGACCCTGCGCCTGGACAAGCAGGACTACCAGGAGCAACTGGTGACCGAGCAGGCACGCCTGGCCGGCCTGCTGCGCCACAAACACATGCGTCGGCATGCCCTGGTGGCGGTCTTCGAGGGTAATGATGCGGCGGGCAAAGGGGGCGCGATCCGCCGCGTGGCCGCTGCGCTGGACCCGCGCCAGTACCGTATCGTGCCAATCGCCGCCCCTACCGAGGATGAGCGTGCTCAGCCGTACCTGTGGCGGTTCTGGCGGCATATCCCGGCGCGCGGCAAGTTCACCATCTTCGACCGGTCCTGGTATGGCCGGGTGCTGGTCGAGCGCATCGAGGGTTTTTGCACCCCGGCCGACTGGATGCGCGCGTATGGCGAGATCAATGATTTCGAGGAGCAGCTGGTGAACGCCGGCGTGGTGGTCGTCAAGTTCTGGCTGGCGATCGACCAGCAAACCCAGCTGGAGCGTTTTGAAGAGCGCGAGCAGATCCCGTTCAAGCGCTACAAGATCACCGAGGACGATTGGCGCAACCGCGAGAAGTGGGACCTGTACGTGGATGCCGTGGGCGACATGGTCGACCGCACCAGCACCGAGATCGCGCCATGGACCCTGGTCGAGGCCAATGACAAGCGCTGGGCGCGGGTGAAGGTGCTGCGCACCCTCAATGAAGCCCTGGAAGCGGCGTTTGCCAAGCACAAGAAATAGCCTGTCGGCATGCCGCGGGGGAATGACCTGATGAATTCTTTTCCCGGCTTTTTTCCCCGGTGGCAGGCAGCAAGCCTTTAGAATCGAGGCACCCCACAACGGGCTTGACCGAGGACTTTATGCACATCACATCCGGGCGCCGGAGCTATGGACTGGCTCTGGCGCTTTTGACTGCACTGCTCTGGGGCATCCTGCCGATCAAACTCAAGCAGGTGTTGCAGGTGGTCGACCCCATTACCGTCACCTGGTTCCGCCTGCTGGTGTCCGGCGGCCTGCTGTTCGCCTGGCTGGCGGCCAAGCGCCGCTTGCCTTCTTTCGCCAAGCTCGGCGCCAAGGGCAAAGGCTTGGTGGGGGTGGCCGTATGCGGGCTGATGGGCAACTACGTGCTGTACCTGATCGGCCTCAATCTGCTGAGCCCCGGCACGGCGCAATTGGTGGTGCAGATCGGCCCGGTGCTGCTGCTGGTGGCCAGTGTGTTCGTGTTCAAGGAACGCTTCAGCTTGGGCCAAGGCCTGGGGCTGATGGTGCTTCTGGCCGGCTTCGGCCTGTTCTTCAACCAGCGCCTGGAAGAGCTGCTGACTTCGCTGGGCGCCTACACCACAGGCGTGCTGACCATCCTGCTGGCCACCAGCATCTGGGTGTTCTATGCCCTGAGCCAGAAACAGCTGCTGACGGTGTGGCATTCGCAGCAGGTGATGATGGTGATCTACCTGAGCTGCGCCGCGCTGCTGACACCTTGGGTGCACCCGCTGGAGGCGCTGCAGCTGACCCCCCTGCAAGGCTGGTTGCTGCTGGCGTGCTGCCTGAACACGCTGGTGGCGTATGGGGCTTTTGCCGAGGCCCTGGCGCACTGGGAGGCATCGCGGGTCAGCGCCACACTGGCGCTGACGCCACTGGTGACCTTTGTGGCGGTGGCGATTGCGGCCTGGCTGTGGCCGGACTATGTGCAGGCCGAGGACATCAATGCCTTGGGCTATGTTGGCGCGGTGACCGTGGTGCTGGGGTCGACACTGGTGGCCCTGGGGCCATCGCTGGTGGCTGGGTGGCGGGCGAGAAGGGCGCGTTTGGCTCAGGTTGGTTGAGAGCCTGTTCCGGCCCTATCGCCGGCAAGCCGGCTCCCACACGGACCGCGCCAGCTTTTAGATGTTGAGCAAGACTGTTGCCCCACAGGTCCCCACCAAGCCTGAAGACTGTGGGGTACCGGTGGGAGCCGGCTTGCCGGCGATAGGGCCCTAAGTACCCGCCAATCAATCAGCCCTGGCCACCCGGCGCCCGCACGTTCTATCGAAGCGTGCGGAGCAACTGTCCCCCTCAAATTTCAAAAGCTGGCGCCATCCCAGGTGGGAGCCGGCTTGCCGGCGATAGGGCCCTAAGCAACAGCCAATCAATCATCCCTTGCCACCGGGCGCCAGCATGTTCTCCGGCCTTACCCACTCATCGAACTGCTCGTTGGTCAGGTATTGCAACTCCAGCGCCGCCTCGCGCAGGGTCTTGCCCTCGCTGTAGGCCTTCTTGGCGATTTCCGCCGCTTTGTCATAGCCGATATGCGGGTTGAGTGCGGTCACCAGCATCAGCCCACGCTCCAGGTGCGCCGCCATCTGCTCGGCATCCGGCTCGATCCCCGCCACGCAGTGCTGCTGGAAGTTGCGGCAGCCATCGGCCAGCAGTTCGATCGACTGCAGCAGGTTATGGATGATCACCGGCTTGAACACATTCAACTGCAGGTGCCCCTGGCTGGCGGCGAAACCGATGGCCGCGTCATTGCCCAGCACCTGGCAGGCCAGCATCGACAGCGCCTCGCACTGGGTCGGGTTGACCTTGCCCGGCATGATCGAGCTGCCCGGCTCGTTGGCCGGCAGGCGCACCTCGGCCAAGCCGGCGCGGGGGCCGGAACCGAGCAAACGCAGGTCGTTGGCGATTTTCATCAAGGCGACCGCCAAGGTTTTCAGTGCCCCGGCCAGGCTGGTCAACGGCTCGTGGCCGGCCAAGGCGGCGAACTTGTTCGGCGCGGTGACGAACGGCAGGCCGGAGAGGGCGGCCAGCTCAGCAGCGATGGCTTCGGCGAACCCCTGCGGGGCATTGAGCCCGGTACCCACGGCAGTACCGCCCTGGGCCAGCTCGCACACCGCCGGCAAGGTGGCGCGGATGGCGCGCTGGGCGTAGTCCAGCTGGGCAACGAAGGCCGACACCTCCTGGCCGAAGGTGATGGGCGTGGCGTCCATCATGTGTGTGCGGCCGGTCTTGACCAGTTTGTGGTGGCGCGCCGCCAGCTCCGCCAGCCCCGAAGACAGCTCGGCGATCGCCGGTAGCAGTTGCTCGTGCACCGCCTGTGCTGCGGCGATGTGCATGGCGGTGGGGAAGCAGTCGTTGGAGCTCTGCGAACGGTTGACGTGGTCGTTAGGGTGCACCGGCGCCTTGCCGCCGCGGCCTTGGCCAGCGAGCTCGTTGGCCCTCCCGGCGATCACCTCGTTGACGTTCATGTTGCTCTGGGTGCCGCTGCCGGTCTGCCACACCACCAGCGGGAACTGGTCATCGTGCTCACCGGCCAACACTTCGTCGGCCGCCTGCTCGATCAGCCGGGCGATGTCCGCGGGCAGGGCGCCATTGCGGTCGTTGACCCTTGCCGCGGCCTTCTTGATCAGCGCCAGGGCGTGCAGCACCGGTAGCGGCATGCGTTCCTTGCCAATGGCAAAGTTGATCAGCGAGCGTTGGGTCTGTGCGCCCCAGTAGGCGTGCTCCGGAACTTCGACCGGGCCCAGGCTGTCTGTTTCGATACGGCTCATGCTGCGTTCACTCCCCTGTCAGTCAGAATCAGCAGTTTAGGCCCCCATGCGATCGCGCGGTTCAATCGCGCTTCGTGCCACTTGAGCGCTGCCCCCTGGCGGGAGCAGAATGCTCATCTCTGAGGTAACGCCTCCCCCTCCTTGAAGGATATGCAATGACCCGTCTCCGTGCCCTCTGTGCTGCCGTCGCCCTGGCCTGTGCCAGCGGCCAGGTGCTCGCTGCCACTGCCAGCCACAACGCTGCCGCCGAGAAATTCCTGACCCTGGCCAACGCTGACAAGCTGGGCACCCCGGTGTACATGCAAGTCCAGCAGATGTTCGCCCAGCGCTTCGCCCAGACCAAGGCCCCGGCCAGCAAGCAGTCGGTGCTCGAGAGCTACCAGGCCAAGGCCAACGCCGCGCTGGACAGCGCCATCGGCTGGAACAAGCTCAAGCCGAAGATGGTCGACCTGTACACCCAGACCTTCACCGAGCAAGAGCTCAAGGACCTGGTCAAGTTCTACCAGTCGCCACTGGGCAAGAAAGTCCTCACCCAGATGCCCAAGGTCACTCAGCAGTCGGCCCAGCTGACCCAGCAGAGCCTGGAGCCGGCAGTGCCGGTGGTGAACAAGCTGCTCGAAGACATGACCAAAGAGCTTGACCCCAATGCCGGCAAGGCCGCCGCCCCTGCCAAGAAGTGAGTGACGCGCGATGACCATGCAGCAACGCATCGAGCAGCAGCTTGCCGCCCTGGCGCCGCAGCACCTTGAAGTGCTCAACGAAAGCCACATGCACAGCCGTGGCCAGGAAACTCACTACAAGGCGGTGATCGTCAGCGAGCAGTTTGCCGGGCTCAACAGCGTCAAGCGCCACCAGAAGGTCTACGCCACCATGGGTGAGCTGATGGGCCAGATCCATGCCCTGGCCATCCACACCTACACCGACGAGGAGTGGGCGAAGGTGGGCGTCGCGCCTGCGTCGCCGGTGTGTGCAGGCGGCGGCAAGCACTGAATCCTTTCTGTCGTTCTGGTACACTCCGCACCATTCCTAGGGGGCCGCTTGGCGGCCCATCGCCGGCAAGCCGGCTCCCACAGGTACAGCGCAGCCCTTGAGCATTGCGCCGGCCTTATGGGAGCCGGCTTGCCGGCTCTCACTGGTACAGCGCAGCCCTTGAGCATTGCGCCGGCCTTATGGGAGCCGGCTTGCCGGCTCTCACTGGTACAGCGCAGCCCTTGAGCATTGCGCCGGCCCTGTGGGAGCCGGCTTGCCGGCGATGGGCTGCAGGGCAGCCCCCAGCTTTTTGCCAAACCCGGTCCGCCCCTTACGAGGGCAACCACCTGGAGATTCAACGCAATGACCCACCCGATCGTCGTGGCGGCGCTGTACAAGTTCGTCACCCTTGAAGACTACGTAGAACTGCGCGAGCCCCTGCTGAAGGCCATGCTCGACAATGGCGTCAAAGGCACTCTGCTGCTGGCCAACGAGGGCATCAACGGCACCGTTTCGGCCACCCGCGAAGGCATCGATGGCCTGCTCGCCTGGCTGCGCAGCGACCCGCGCCTGGTCGATGTCGACCACAAGGAGTCCTACTGCGACGAGCAGCCGTTCTACCGCACCAAGGTCAAGCTCAAGAAAGAGATCGTCACCCTCGGCGTACCCGGCGTGGACCCGAACAACGCCGTTGGCACCTATGTCGAGCCCAAAGACTGGAACGCCCTGATCAGCGACCCGGAAGTACTGCTGATCGACACCCGCAACGATTACGAAGTGGCCATCGGCACCTTCAAGGGCGCAATCGACCCCAAGACCGAGACCTTCCGCGAGTTCCCCGAGTACATCAAGGCCAACTTCGACCCCAGCAAGCACAAGAAGGTCGCCATGTTCTGCACCGGCGGCATTCGTTGTGAAAAAGCCTCCAGCTACATGCTCGGTGAAGGCTTCGAGGCGGTCTATCATCTTAAGGGCGGCATCCTGAAATACTTCGAGGAAGTACCCCAGGAAGAAAGCCTGTGGGACGGTGACTGCTTTGTCTTCGACAACCGCGTCACGGTGCGCCATGACCTGAGCGAGGGCGAGTACGACCAGTGCCATGCCTGCCGCCACCCGATCGACGCCCAGGACCGCGCGTCCGAGCACTATTCGCCAGGCGTGAGCTGCCCGCACTGCTGGGACAGCCTGAGCGAAAAGACCCGGCGCAGCGCCATCGACCGGCAAAAGCAGATCGAGCTGGCCAAGGCCCGCAACCTGCCGCACCCGATCGGTTACAACTATAAAGCCGAGGCCTGATTGCATGACTGCCCGCCTGCTCTATGTGATGGACCCGATGTGCTCCTGGTGCTGGGGTTTTGCACCGGTGGCCCAGGCCCTGATCGCCCAGGCGCGTGAGGCGGGCGTGGCCACCCGAGTGGTGCCGGGCGGGTTGCGCCGCGGTGCCAGCCCGCTGGACGCCTCCACCCGCAAGTACATCCTCGAGCATTGGCAGGCGGTGGCCGACGCTACCGGGCAGCCGTTCGCGTTCGACAATGCCATGCCCGACGGTTTCGTCTACGACACCGAACCGGCCTGCCGTGCCCTGGTGGCCGCCCGCGAACTGGATGCCGAGCAGGTCTGGCCGCTGCTGGCGCTGATCCAGCGGGGGTTCTACCAGCAGGGCCTGGATGTCACCAGGGCGCCGCAGCTGGTCGAGCTGGCCGAACAGGCCGGGTTCGATCGCACAACCTTCGCCGAGGCCCTGCAGGGTGCGGACGTGCGCGCCGCCACCGCAGCCGATTTCAGCTGGGTGCAGGACCTGGGTATTGCTGGCTTTCCGACGCTGCTGGCTGAGCGCAACGGCCAGCTCGCCCTGTTGACCAATGGCTACCAGCCGCTGCAAAGCCTGCAGCCCTTGCTTGCCCGCTGGCTACAGCAGGCCGCCTGTGCTTGACCTGCCCGGCTCGCCCGACCCGGTGCCCGGGAAGCCCGCCCCTGTGCCTGACCGGCTGAGCTGGGCGCAAATCCGCCGTTTGGCGCTGCACCACAAGAAACACCTCTGGGCCGCCAACCTGGTGGCCGTGCTGGCGGCCTGCTGCAGCGTGCCCATCCCATTGCTGCTGCCCTTGCTGGTGGACGAGGTGTTGCTGGGCCACGGCGATGGCGCGCTGAAGTTCATGAACCACCTGCTGCCCAGCGGTTGGCAGGTGGCGGCCGGGTATATCGGCCTGATGCTGGTCGCCACCCTGTGCCTGCGCGTGGCCGCCCTGGGGTTCAACGTGGTGCAGGCCAAGCTGTTCGCTGGCCTTGCCAAAGACATCGTCTATCGCCTGCGCATCCGCCTGATCGATCGGCTCAAGCGTATTTCGCTCAAGGAATACGAAAGCCTGGGTAGCGGCACCGTGACCACACACCTGGTCACCGACCTGGAGACCCTCGACAAGTTCGTCGGCGAAACCCTGAGCCGCTTCCTGGTGGCGATGCTGACCCTGACCGGCACAGCGGCGATCCTGATCTGGATGCACTGGCAGCTGGCCTTGCTGATCCTGTTGTTCAACCCGCTGGTGATCTACTTCACCGTGCAGTTGGGCAAGCGCGTCAAACACCTCAAAAAGCTCGAAAACGACAGCACCTCGCGGTTCACCCAGGCGCTGGCCGAAACCCTGGACGCCATCCAGGAAATCCGCGCCAGCAACCGCCAAGGCTACTTCCTCGGGCGCCTGGGCCTGCGCGCCCGTGAAGTGCGCGATTACGCCGTGGATTCGCAATGGAAAAGCGACGCCAGTGGCCGTGCCAGTGGCCTGCTGTTCCAGTTCGGTATCGATATTTTCCGTGCGGCGGCCATGCTCACGGTGCTGTTCTCCGACCTGTCGATCGGGCAGATGCTGGCCGTGTTCAGCTACCTGTGGTTCATGATCGGCCCGGTCGAGCAGTTGCTGAATCTGCAATATGCCTACTACGCCGCCGGCGGTGCCCTGAGCCGGCTCAACGAATTGCTGGCGCGTGATGACGAGCCACAATACCCGGCTGCCCGCGACCCGTTCGCCGGCCGTGAAACGGTTGGCATCGAGGTGCGCGACCTGCGTTTCGCCTATGCCGACGAGCCGGTGCTGGAGCACCTGGACCTGACCATCGCCGCGGGCGAAAAGGTCGCCATTGTCGGCGCCAGTGGCGGCGGCAAAAGTACCCTGGTGCAATTGCTGCTGGGCCTTTACAGCGCCCAGGCCGGGACCATCCGTTTCGGTGGCGCCAGCCTGCAGGAAATCGGCCTGGAGACCTTGCGTGAAAATGTGGCGGTGGTGCTGCAGCACCCGTCACTGTTCAACGACACGGTACGCGCCAACCTGACCATGGGCCGTGACTGCACGGACGAGGCCTGTTGGCAGGCGCTGCGCATCGCTCAGCTGGACGCCACCATCGCTGCCTTGCCGCAAGGGCTGGACAGCGTGGTCGGCCGCTCTGGTGTGCGCCTGTCTGGCGGCCAGCGTCAGCGCCTGGCGATTGCCCGTATGGTCCTGGCGGAGCCGAAGGTGGTGATCCTCGACGAGGCCACTTCGGCGCTGGACGCCGCCACTGAGTACAACCTGCACCAGGCGCTGGCGCGTTTCCTGAGTGGCCGCACCACCCTGATCATCGCCCACCGCCTTTCTGCGGTGAAGCAGGCCGACCGTGTGCTGGTGTTCGATGGCGGCCATGTAGCCGAGGATGGCGGCCACCAGCAGTTGATCGCCGAAGGCGGCCTGTACGCCAAACTGTACGGCCACCTCCAGCAGACCTGAGCAAGCTTCAAGCTGCAAGCTGCAAGCTGCAAGCGGACCGTGTGCGGCCCTGCTTTTTCTTGCAGCTTGCGGCTTGTAGCTTGCGGCTTGCAGCTATAAGCGGACCGTGCGCGGCTCTGCTTTTTCTTGCGGCTTGAAGCTTGCGGCTTGCAGCTACAAGCGGTCCGTGCGCGGATCTGCTTTTTCTTGCAGCTTGCCGCTTACAGCTTGCCGCTCAAATTTCCCTCCAAATAGATGGCAGATGGCCTACTCTGAGCTTGTCTAGGTTGGTTCGAGCCTTATCTGCTCAGTGACAGGGACTTCATGAAGGGACATCGCACACTAGAGGCGCCAAGGCTGCTGGGTATCATCTGGCCCTTCATCGCCGTTGTAGTCTTCCAGGTCCTGCTGGGCAGCCTCAGCCTTTACGCGCTGTCGGCGGTGCGTGCCTACGTCGCCGGCGAAAGCCTGTGGTCCAAGGCCCAGAAAGACGCCATCTATTACCTGAACCTGTATGCCGAAACTGGCGATGAGCGCAATTATCAGCGCTATCGCCAAGTCATCACTGTGCCCCACGGTGACAGGCAGATGCGCGAGGTGCTCGACCAGCCAAACCCAGACCTTGACGTCGCGCGCCAGGCCGTGCTGCAAGGCGGCAACCACCCCGACGACATCGACCGCATCATCTGGTTCTACCGCAATTTCAGCCGGATCAGCTACGTGCAGGCGGCGATCGACTACTGGAATGTCGGTGACGATTACCTTAAACAACTGGATGTGCTGGGCAACGAGATACGTGAAGGTTTTGCCAAAGGCCAGGTGGGGCCGGGCCAGGTCAGCCAATGGCGCGCTCGCATCGTCGCTATCAACGATGGTGTGACGCCAGCGGCCAAAGCCTTCAGCGATGCCCTGGGTGAAGGGTCGCGCATGCTGTTGCGGGTGCTGCTGGTCACCAACCTGCTCACCGCGCTGTTTCTCATTGGCTTCGCCTGGCGCCGGTCGAGCAAGCTGCTGGCCCAGCGCCAGGCCTTCGCCAGCGCCCTGCAGGAAGAAAAGGAACGCGCGCAGATTACCCTGCAGGCGATCGGCGATGCGGTGATCACCACCGATGTCGATGGCAGCATCGGCTACATGAACCCGGCGGCCGAGCAACTGACCCATTGGCAGGCAGGTCAGGCCCTGGGCCTGCCATTGACAGCGCTGTTCAGCCTGGTGGATGAGCACGCCCAGAGCGACAGCAGCACCCTGTTCGAACAGGTGCTCAGCGGCAGCCTCAAGGGCGGCGCCGAACATGCACGGTTGATCCAGCGCCTGGACGGCAGCACGGTTTCGATCAACCTGGTAGGTTCGCCCATCATCAGTGATGGCCAGGTGGCGGGCATTGTCCTGGTGCTGCATGACATGACCCAGGAGCGCCAGTACATCGCCAACCTGTCCTGGCAGGCGACCCATGACGCCCTGACCGGCCTGGCCAACCGCCGTGAATTCGAGTACCGCCTGGAGCAGGCCCTGAACGACCTGGTGCGCCAGGGCGGGCGGCATTCGCTGATGTTCCTGGACCTGGACCAGTTCAAGCTGGTGAACGATACCTGTGGCCATGCAGCCGGTGACGAATTGCTGCGGCACATCTGCGCCGTGCTGCAATCGGTGCTGCGCGAAGGCGATACCCTGGCGCGGCTGGGCGGCGATGAATTTGGCGTGCTGCTGGAAAACTGCCCGGGCGAACAGGCCGAGCGGATTGCCGAAAGCCTGCGCCAGGCAGTGCAAAGCCTGCACTTCGTGTGGAAAGGCAGGCCGTTCGTCACCACTGTGAGTATCGGCCTGGTGCACATGGCCCAAGCCCCGGCCACGCTGGAAGCCTCCCTGCGGGCAGCGGACATGGCGTGCTACATGGCCAAGGAGAAGGGCCGTAACCGCATTCAGGTCTACCATGCCGATGACAGCGAACTGTCGATGCGTTTTGGCGAAATGGCCTGGATACAGCGCCTGCACGTTGCCCTGGAGGAGAACCGCTTCTGTTTATATGCCCAGGAAATCGCTGCGCTCTCGGCCCTCGAAGGGCCGGGGCATGTCGAGATCCTGTTGCGCCTGCAAGACGAAAGCGGCCGCACCATCCTGCCTGACAGCTTCATCCCGGCGGCCGAGCGCTATGGCCTGATGACCGCTATCGACCGCTGGGTGGTGCGCAATGTGTTTCAGGTCATTCGCCGTTGCCTGGACGAGGAGCGCGAGGGCCCGCTGTCGATGTGTGCCATCAACCTGTCGGGGTCGAGTATCGGTGACGACAAGTTCCTGGAGTACTTGCAGCGGCTGTTCGTCGAATATTCGATTCCGCCACGGCTGATCTGCTTCGAAATCACCGAGACCAGTGCCATTGCCAACCTTGGCAGTGCCATCCGATTCATCAATGAATTGAAAGGGCTGGGTTGCAAGTTCTCGCTGGATGACTTTTGTGCCGGAATGTCGTCCTTCGCTTATTTAAAACATTTACCTGTCGACTTCTTGAAGATCGACGGAAGTTTTGTCAAAGATATGCTGGATGATCCGGTCAATCGGGCCATGGTCGAAGTCATCAATCACATCGGCCACGTCATGGGTAAGCGCACCATTGCCGAGTTCGTCGAAACTCCGTTGATCGAGCAGGCCTTGCAGGAGATCGGCGTGGACTACGCCCAGGGCTATCTGATCGAACGACCGCAGGTCTTCACTTGCGACAGTCTGCAGCGCCAACGGATTGCTGCACGGCCCCTGCTGCATCGGGCGCCTGGAACCTTTCGCTGAAGTAGCGTTGGTAAATCACAGGGATCAAGGAGCTGAAAAGTGATCGATGCATTCGTCCGTATCGGGCCTTTGATGGACCCGGCCAGTTACCCCCAATGGGCCCAGCAACTGATCGAAGACTGCCGCGAGAGCAAGCGCCGGGTAGTGGAACATGAGTTCTACCAGCGCCTGCGCGATGGCCAGTTGCGGCAAGCGACCATTCGCCAGTACCTGATCGGTGGCTGGCCGGTGGTTGAGCAGTTTTCCTTGTACATGGCCCACAACCTGACCAAGACCCGCTATGCCCGCCACCCGGGCGAAGACATGGCGCGGCGCTGGCTGATGCGCAACATCCGCGTGGAGCTCAACCATGCCGATTACTGGGTGCATTGGTGCCACGCCCACGGCATTCACCTGCACGAACTGCAGTCGCAGGAAGTGCCCGCCGAGCTCAATGGGCTGAATGACTGGTGCTGGCGTGTGTGTACCACCGAGTCGCTGGCCATTGCCATGGCGGCCACCAACTACGCGATCGAAGGGGCGACGGGGGAGTGGTCGGCAGTGGTCTGTGCTGAAGACACCTACGCCATGGGCTTCCCGGAGGACCAGCGCAAGCGCGCCATGAAGTGGTTGAAGATGCATGCGCAGTATGACGACGCCCACCCGTGGGAGGCGCTGGAGATCATCTGTACGCTGGCTGGCGAAAACCCGACCCTGGGGCTGCGCAATGAGCTGCGCAAGGCGGTCTGCAAAAGTTATGACTGCATGTACCTGTTCCTGGAACGGTGCATGCAACTGGAGGGCCGCCAGCAAGGGCGCATGCGCCCGAGCCTGGCAGCTGGCTGAAATGCCTGGGGTCGCACGGCGGCCCCCTAGGCATAAAGCCTTACTGGGCGTTGAAGGCTTGCCCGTTCACCCCGGTACTGTCTGGCCCCATCAGGTACAGGTACACCGGCATGATCTCTTCAGGCAGCGGGTTGTTCTGCGGGTTTTCGCTCGGGTAGGCCTGGGCCCGCATCGCCGTGCGGGTAGCCCCGGGGTTGATGCTGTTGGAGCGCACCGGTGCCACACCTTCCAGTTCGTCCGCCAAGGTTTGCATCAGGCCTTCGGTCGCGAATTTGGACACACCATAAGCGCCCCAGTAAGCCCGGCCCTTGCGCCCGACGCTGCTGGAGGTGAACACCACCGAGGCGTCCTCCGAGAGCTTGAGCAGCGGTAGCAGGGTGCTGGTGAGCATGAACGTGGCATTGACGTTGATGTGCATCACCCGCATGAAGTTGTCGCCCGAAAGCTGTTCAAGCGGGGTGCGTGGGCCGATGATCGAGGCGTTGTTGAGCAGGCCGTCCAGGCGGCCGAACTGGTCCTCGACCATCGCCGCCAGTTCGTCGTACTGGTGGGGCAGGGCGGTTTCCAGGTTGAACGGAATCACCACCGGCTGTGGGTGGCCGGCGGCCTCGATTTCATCGTAGACCTCGTTCAGGTTGGCTTCGGTCTTGCCCAGCAGCAGTACAGTGGCGCCCAAGGCGGCATAAGCCTTGGCGGCGGCAGCACCGATGCCGCGACCAGCGCCGGTGACCATGATGACGCGACCCTGAAGCAGGTCGGGGCGGGCAGTGTAGTCGAACATGCGTTTGTCCTTGGTTTGAAGCGGCAAGCTTCAAGCTTCAAGCTTCAAGCTTCAAGCTTCAAGCCGCAAGCTTCAAGCTGCAAGAGAAAGCGAGCAGCGCGCGGACTGCTTTTTCTTGCAGCTTGCAGCTCGAAGCTTGCCGCTGAGTGTCAGCACCCGCAGAGTGCGGCGTCGAGCACCTTGCGCAGTTCCAGTGGGTGGTCCACCACCACGTCGGCGCCCCAGTTGTTCGGGTTGTCTTCTGGGTGAATATAGCCGTAGCGCACAGCCGCCGTGCGGGTGCCGGCATCGCGGCCCGACTCGATGTCGCGCAGGTCGTCGCCGACGAACAGCACGCTGGCCGGGTCCAGGTTCAGGGTCTTGCAGGCCAGGATCAACGGCTCAGGGTCGGGCTTGCTGTTTTTCACGTGATCCGGGCAGATCAGCAGTGCCGAACGCTCGGCCAGGCCCAGGCGCTGCATGATCGGCTCGGCGAAGCGGACCGGCTTGTTGGTCACCACCCCCCACAGCAGGTTGCCTCTCTCGATATCGGCCAGCAATTCGCCCATGCCGTCGAACAGCTTGCTGTGCACCGCGCAGTCGCGCTGGTAGCGTTCGAGGAACTCCAGGCGCAGGGCCTCGAAGCCCTCGTCCTCCGGGCTCATGGCGAAGGTCGCGGCGACCATCGCCCGCGCGCCGCCAGAAATCACGTCACGGATCAGCTTGTCGTCGATGGCCGGCAGGCCACGCTCGGCGAGCATGGCTTGGCAAATGGCGATGAAGTCCGGCGCCGTGTCGAGCAGGGTGCCGTCCATGTCAAAGAGTACCGCTCGCAAACGCATGCTCATTCCTCGCGCAGGGTCTGGATCATGTAGTTGACGTCCACATCGCTGCTGAGCTTGTAGTGCTTGGTCAGCGGGTTGTAGGTCAGGCCGATGATGTCCTTGACTTCAAGGCCCGCGACGCGGCTCCAGGCACCCAGCTCGGAGGGGCGGATGAACTTCTTGAAGTCATGGGTACCGCGCGGCAGCATCTTGAGGATGTACTCGGCGCCGATGATGGCCAGCAGGTAAGCCTTGGGGTTGCGGTTGATGGTCGAGAAGAACACCTGGCCACCCGGCTTGACCATGCGGTAGCAGGCGCGGATGACCGAGGACGGGTCGGGCACGTGCTCGAGCATTTCCAGGCAGGTGACCACATCGAACTGCTCGGGCATTTCTTCCGCCAGGGCCTCGGCGGTGATCTGCCGGTACTCCACCTGCACGCCGGACTCCAGTTGGTGCAGCTGGGCCACGGCCAGGGGCGCTTCGCCCATGTCGATGCCGGTGACGGTAGCGCCACGCAGGGCCATGGCTTCACTGAGGATGCCGCCGCCGCAGCCGACGTCCAGCACCTTCTTGCCCGCCAGGCTGACGCGCTCGTCGATCCAGTTGACGCGCAGCGGATTGATGTCGTGCAGCGGCTTGAACTCGCTCTCGCGGTCCCACCAGCGGTGCGCCAAGGCTTCAAACTTGGCGATTTCGGCGTGGTCGACGTTGCTCATTGAACAGTCCTCTGAAACTTCTACGAATTGCGCCGGAGTATACCCGAGCGCCCGAGGCTGTTGGTCGCTATAATCGTCCGCTTTTGATATGCGAAAGTCAGGGAGAGGTGATGCGCGAGCGACTTATGGCGGCGGAGAAGGTGACCGGTATCCGGTGGCACCACGGCGCCTTGCACCTGCTCGACCAGCGCCTGCTGCCTTCGCAAGAACGCTGGCTGGCCTGCGACACTGTCGCGCAGGTGGCGGCGGCGATCCGCGACATGGCTGTGCGTGGTGCGGCGGCCATCGGCATTGCGGCGGCCTATGGCCTGGTGCTGGCCCTGGAAGAGCGCCTGGCCGAGGGCGGCGACTGGGAAATGGACCTGGAAGAGGATTTCCTCAGCCTGGCCGAGGCGCGCCCTACGGCCGCCAACCTGTTCTGGGCGCTCAACCGCATGCGTGAACGCCTGCAGCGCCTGCGCCCGGGCGAGGATGTGCTGGCCGCGCTGGAGGCCGAGGCCGTGGCCATTCATGAAAGCGACCGTGAGGCCAACCTGACCATGGCCCAGCAGGGCATCGAGCTGATCCGCCGCCACCAGGGCAGCGAGCAGGCCCTGCTGACCTATGGCAACTCCGGTGCCCTGGCCAGTGGTGGTTTCGGTACGGCGTTGGGTGTGATCCGCGCGGGCTTTCTCGAAGGCATGGTCGAGCGTGTGTATGCCGGCGAAACCCGGCCCTGGCTGCAGGGTTCGCGCCTGACCGCCTGGGAGCTTGCCAACGAAGGCATCCCGGTGACCCTGTGCGCCGATTCGGCGCTGGCCCACCTGATGAAGAGCAAGGGCATCACCTGGGTGGTGGTCGGCGCCGACTGCATTGCCGCCAACGGTGATGTGGCGAGCAAGATCGGCACCTACCAGCTGGCGGTGAACGCCATGCATCATGGCGTGCGGTTCATGGTGGTGGCGCCGAGCACCAGCATCGACCTCAACCTGGCCACGGGTGAAGACATCCCGCTGGAAGAGCGTGATGCGGACGAATTGCTGGATTACGCCGGTAACCGCGTAGCACCGCAGGTTGAGGTGTTCAATCCGGTGTTCGATGTGACCCCGGCTGACCTGATCGATGTGATCGTGACCGAGAAAGGCGTCGTCGAGCGCCCGGATACCGCCAAACTGGCGCAATTGATGTGTCGCAAGCGCCTGCATTGAGCGTTTGGGGTGGGGGCAGGAGAGGGGGGGCGCATGGCCGGGCGCCGGCAATGCGGTATCGGCGGCGATCGCGCCAACAATCCCCCACAAAACCCCCTGTACCCCCTGCGCCATATCTCCCCACCGCTACTGCCTTTGTGATAACATCCGGCAGTTTCCAAGACCGCCCATGACGGCGGCCTTCATTGCGCAGATCCATGGCACAACTCATTGATTTGTCGTAAGTCGTCGCACCCTTATGCGCTGCGGCGGCGAGCTTCGTTCGGCCCTTGATGGAGCTGCGAAGTTTCACCAGAAAAAGGAATCAGGCTTCTCATGGGCGAACTGGCCAAAGAAATCCTCCCGGTCAATATCGAAGACGAACTGAGACAGTCTTACCTCGACTACGCGATGAGCGTGATTGTCGGGCGAGCGCTGCCCGATGCACGTGATGGCTTGAAGCCCGTGCATCGTCGCGTTCTCTATGCGATGAGCGAACTGGGCAACGACTGGAACAAGCCGTACAAGAAATCCGCCCGCGTGGTCGGTGACGTGATCGGTAAGTACCACCCGCACGGCGACACTGCGGTCTACGACACCATCGTGCGTATGGCCCAGCCCTTCTCGCTGCGCTACCTGCTGGTCGACGGCCAGGGCAACTTCGGTTCGGTCGACGGCGACAACGCCGCGGCGATGCGATACACCGAAGTGCGCATGGCCAAGCTGGCCCACGAGCTGCTGGCCGACCTGCACAAAGAAACCGTCGACTGGGTGCCCAACTACGACGGCACCGAGCAGATCCCGGCGGTCATGCCCACCCGCATCCCCAACCTGCTGGTCAACGGTTCCAGCGGTATTGCCGTGGGCATGGCGACCAACATTCCGCCGCACAACCTCGGTGAAGTCATCGACGGCTGCCTGGCGCTGATCGACAACCCGGAAGTCACCGTCGACGAGCTGATGCAGTTCATCCCCGGCCCCGACTTCCCGACTGCCGGCATCATCAACGGCCGCCAGGGCATCATCGAGGCGTACCGTACCGGCCGTGGCCGCATCTACATGCGCGCGCGCTCCGAGATCGAAGACATCGACAAGGTCGGTGGCCGCCAGCAGATCGTCGTCACTGAGCTGCCGTACCAGCTGAACAAGGCGCGTCTGATCGAAAAGATCGCCGAGCTGGTCAAAGAGAAGAAGATCGAAGGCATCACCGAGCTGCGCGACGAGTCCGACAAGGACGGGATGCGCATCGTCATCGAGCTGCGCCGCGGCGAGGTGCCGGAGGTGGTGCTCAACAACCTCTACCAGCAAACCCAGCTGCAGAGCGTGTTCGGCATCAACGTGGTGGCACTTATCGACGGCCGCCCACGTGTGCTCAACCTCAAGGACCTGCTCGAAGCGTTCGTCCGCCACCGCCGTGAGGTGGTCACGCGCCGTACCGTGTTCGAGCTGCGCAAGGCCCGTGAACGTGGCCACATCCTTGAAGGCCAGGCGGTCGCGCTGTCCAACATCGACCCGGTCATCGCGCTGATCAAGGCTTCGCCGACGCCGTCCGAGGCCAAGGAAGCGCTGATTTCCACTGCCTGGGAATCCAGCGCCGTGCAGGTCATGGTAGAGCGCGCCGGCGCCGATTCCTGCCGCCCGGAAGACCTGCCGGAACAATACGGCCTGCGCGAAGGCAAGTATTACCTGTCGCCGGAACAGGCCCAGGCGATCCTCGACCTGCGCCTGCACCGCCTGACCGGCCTGGAGCACGAGAAGCTGCTGGCCGAGTACCAGGAGATTCTCGAGCAGATCGGCGAACTGATCCGCATCCTCAGCAGCGCCGAGCGCCTGATGGAAGTGATCCGCGAAGAACTCGAAGCGATCCGCGCCGAATACGGCGATGCGCGCCGCACCGAAATCCTCAACGCCAGCCACGACCTCAACTACGGCGACATGATCCCGGAAGAAGAGCGCGTGGTGACCATCTCCCACGGTGGCTATGCCAAGACCCAGCCGTTGTCCGCTTACCAGGCCCAGCGCCGTGGCGGTAAAGGCAAGTCGGCGACCGGCGTGAAGGACGAGGACTACATCGAACACCTGCTGGTCGCCAACAGCCACGCCACCCTGCTGCTGTTCTCCAGCAAGGGCAAGGTGTACTGGAAGAAGACCTACGAGATCCCTGAGGCATCCCGCGCCGCGCGTGGCCGCCCGCTGGTCAACCTGCTGCCGCTGGAGGAGGGTGAGCGCATCACCGCCATGCTGCAGATCGACCTCGAGGCCCTGCAGCAGAGCGCCGACCCGGACGAAGAGCTGGAGGACGGCGACGAGGGCGTGATCGAAGGTGAAGTGGTCGAGGTTGAAGAAGTCGACGAAGAAGACGGCGACACGCCTGAGTGGGTGGCTGAGCCGACCGGCGCGTACATCTTCATGGCCACCGCTTCCGGTACCGTCAAGAAAACCCCGCTGGTGCAGTTCGCCCGTCCGCGCTCCAATGGCCTGATCGCCTTGAAGCTCAAAGAAGGTGACACCCTGATTGCCGCGGCCATCACCGATGGCGCCAAGGAAGTCATGATGTTCTCCGACGCCGGCAAGGTGATCCGCTTCGCCGAGAGCGTGGTGCGCGAAATGGGCCGTACCGCCCGTGGTGTGCGCGGCATGAAGCTGGGCAAGGGCCAGCAGATCATCTCGATGCTGATCCCGGAGTCTGGCGCGCAGATCCTCACTGCATCCGAGCGTGGCTTCGGCAAGCGTACCCCGCTGTCCAAGTTCCCGCGCCGCGGCCGTGGTGGCCAGGGCGTGATCGCCATGGGTACCAAGGGGCGCAACGGCCTGCTGATCGGTGCTATCCAGGTGCAGGAAGGTGAAGAGATCATGCTGATCTCCGACCAGGGCACCTTGGTGCGCACACGGGTTGGCGAGGTATCCAGCCTCAGCCGGAACACCCAGGGCGTGACCCTGATCAAGCTGGCTGCAGACGAAACGCTGGTAGGCCTGGAACGTATCCAGGAGCCTTCCGAGGAAGAGCTCGACGAGCTGCTCGGGACGGACGAGGAGGGCGTTGAGGTCGAGGCGCCGGAAGCGGCGGACGATGACAATGCTGGCGCCGAAGAGGCACCGCAAGAGTAAGCAAGTGCAACAACCCTGACGGGGCGACCAAGGTCGCCCCGTTTGACTGATTACGGGCCTGTGGGGGCGGTTTGCCGGCGATAGGCGGCGAAGCGGCCGCGATACCACCGGGCCTCCCTGCAGGGCCAGGGCTGCAAGTTACGATTTTGTTCTATTTGGCAGAGCGAGAGTGGATGTGAGCAAACGAGCCTTTAACTTCTGCGCAGGCCCTGCCGCGCTTCCTGAAGCTGTCCTGCAGCGCGCCCAGGCCGAAATGCTGGACTGGGGTGGCAAGGGCTTGTCGGTGATGGAAATGAGCCATCGCAGCGACGATTACGTGGCCATCGCCGAAAAGGCCGAGCAGGACCTGCGTGACCTGCTGTCCGTCCCCTCCAACTACAAGGTCCTGTTCCTTCAGGGCGGCGCCAGCCAGCAGTTCGCCGAGATCCCGCTGAACCTGCTGCCGGAGAACGGGACTGCCGACTACGTCGAAACCGGTATCTGGTCGAAAAAGGCCATCGAAGAAGCGCGCCGTTTCGGCAACGTCAACGTCGCCGCCAGCGCCAAGCCTTACGACTACCTGGCCATCCCTGGGCAGAACGAGTGGCAGCTGACCAAGAACGCAGCGTACGTTCACTACGCATCCAACGAGACCATCGGCGGCCTGCAGTTCGACTGGGTACCGCAAACCGGTGACGTCCCGCTGGTGGTGGACATGTCCTCCGACATCCTCTCGCGCCCGATCGACGTGTCGCAGTACGGCCTGATCTACGCCGGCGCGCAAAAGAACATCGGCCCGAGCGGCCTGGTGGTGGTGATCGTCCGTGAAGACCTGCTGGGCCACGCCCGCAGCAGCTGCCCGACCATGCTCGACTACAAGGTCTCGGCCGACAACGGTTCGATGTACAACACCCCAGCCACCTATTCCTGGTACCTCTCGGGCCTGGTGTTCGAGTGGCTCAAGGAGCAGGGTGGCGTCGACGCTATGGAACAACGCAACCGCGCCAAGAAAGACCGCCTGTACGCGTTCATCGACGCCAGCGAGTTCTACACCAACCCGATCAGCCACAACGCCCGTTCGTGGATGAACGTGCCGTTCCGCCTGGCCGATGAGCGCCTGGACAAGGCCTTCCTGGCCGGCGCCGATGCCCGTGGCCTGCTCAACCTCAAGGGCCACCGCTCGGTGGGCGGCATGCGCGCTTCCATCTACAACGCCCTGGGCCTGGACGCTGTCGAGGCGCTGGTGGCCTACATGGCCGAATTCGAGAAGGAGCACGGCTGATGTCCGAACATGAGCTCAAGGCGCTGCGCGTACGCATCGACAGCCTTGACGAGAAAATCCTCGAGCTGATCAGCGACCGCGCCCGTTGCGCCCAGGAAGTGGCCAAGGTCAAGACCGCCTCGCTGGCCGAGGGCGAGCAGCCGGTGTTCTACCGCCCTGAGCGTGAAGCTGCCGTGCTCAAGCGTGTGATGGAGCGCAACAAGGGGCCGCTGGGCAACGAAGAGATGGCGCGGTTGTTCCGCGAGATCATGTCGTCCTGCCTGGCCCTGGAAGAACCGCTGAAAATCGCCTACCTGGGGCCTGAAGGCACCTTCACCCAGGCTGCGGCAATGAAGCACTTCGGCCACGCTGTGATCAGCCGGCCGATGGCTGCCATCGACGAAGTGTTCCGTGAAGTGGCTGCCGGCGCCGTCAATTTCGGCGTGGTGCCGGTGGAAAACTCCACGGAGGGTGCGGTCAGCCACACCCTGGACAGCTTCCTTGAGCACGACATGGTGATCTGCGGCGAAGTGGAGCTGCGCATCCACCATCACCTGCTGGTGGGCGAAAGCACCAAGACCGACAGCATCACCCGCATCTACTCCCATGCCCAGTCGTTGGCCCAGTGCCGCAAATGGCTGGACGCGCACTACCCGAATGTGGAACGCGTGGCGGTGTCGAGCAATGCCGAGGCGGCGAAGCGGGTCAAGGGCGAGTGGAATTCGGCGGCGATCGCCGGCGACATGGCGGCCAACCTGTACGGGTTGACCCGCCTGGCCGAGAAGATCGAAGACCGCCCGGACAATTCCACGCGCTTCTTGATGATCGGCAACCAGGAAGTGCCGCCGACTGGCGATGACAAGACGTCGATCATCGTTTCGATGAGCAACAAGCCAGGGGCCTTGCACGAATTGCTGGTGCCGTTCCATGACAATGGCATCGACCTGACCCGCATCGAGACCCGCCCGTCGCGCAGTGGCAAGTGGACCTATGTGTTCTTCATCGACTTCGTTGGACACCACCGCGACCCGCTGATCAAGGCGGTGTTGGAGAAGATCAGCCAAGAGGCTGTGGCGCTGAAGGTGTTGGGTTCGTATCCAAAGGCGGTGCTCTGATTCAAGCTCGCCGGGGCCGCTATGCGGCCCATCGCCGGCAAGCCGGCTCCCACTGGTACAGCGCAGGCCCAAAATTCGCGCCGTACCTGTAGGGCCCAGCTTGCCGGCGATGGCCAGCAAAGCACCCCTCAGGCACAGCCCAAACCGTAAAACTTGCGCCGTACCTGTAGGGCCCAGCTTGCCGGCGATGGCCAGCAAAGCATCCCTCAGGCACAGCCCAAACCGTAAAACCTGCGCCGTACCTGTGGGAGCCGGCTTGCCGGCGATGGGCTGCACAGCAGCCCCCCGCAGTCTCACAGACTGTCCTGATTTCTGAACAGGGTTCGCACCAGTGGTAATTGCAGCAAACAACAAACCCGCACCACTCATCGGCCGCCTCGTCGTCGTAGGCCTGGGTCTGATCGGCGGCTCCTTCGCCAAGGGCCTGCGTGAAAGCGGCCTGTGCCGCGAAGTGGTCGGCGTCGACCTGGACGCCCCTTCACGCAAGCAGGCTGTGGCCCTGGGTGTGGTCGACCGCTGCGAAGAAGACCTCGCTGCCGCCTGTGTCGGTGCCGACGTCATCCAGCTGGCGGTGCCGATCCTGGCCATGGAAAAGCTCCTCGCCCGCCTGGCACAACTGGAGCTGGGCAACGCCGTCATCACCGACGTCGGCAGCGCCAAAGGCAACGTGGTGCGTGCTGCGCGTGAAGTGTTCGGCGAGCGCCTGCGCCACTTCGTGCCCGGCCACCCCATCGCCGGCTCCGAACAAAGCGGGGTGGAGGCCTCCAACGCCACCCTGTTCCGCCGCCACAAGGTCATCCTCACGCCCCTGCCCGAAACCGACCCCGCCGCCCTGGCCCTGGTCGACCGCCTGTGGCGTGCGCTGGATGCCGACGTGGAGCACATGCCGGTCGAGCGCCACGACGAAGTGCTGGCCGCCACCAGCCACTTGCCACACCTGCTGGCGTTCGGCCTGGTCGATTCGTTGGCCAAGCGCAATGAAAACCTTGAGATCTTCCGGTACGCTGCCGGTGGTTTCCGCGATTTCACCAGAATCGCCGGCAGCGATCCGACCATGTGGCATGACATATTCCTCGCCAACCGCGAGGCTGTCTTACGCACCCTGGACACTTTTCGCAGCGACCTCGACGCCTTGCGCGACGCGGTCGATGCAGGGGACGGGCACCAGTTGCTGGGTGTATTCACCCGCGCTCGGGTTGCCCGCGAGCATTTCAGTAAAATCTTGGCCCGCCGGGCCTATGTGGACGCTATGAACGCCAACGATCTGATTTTCCTGGCCCAACCGGGTGGCCGCCTGACCGGGCGAATCCGCGTACCGGGCGACAAGTCGATTTCCCACCGTTCGATCATGCTCGGCTCCCTGGCCGAAGGCACGACCGAAGTCGAAGGCTTCCTCGAAGGTGAGGACGCCCTGGCGACCCTTCAGGCTTTCCGTGACATGGGGGTGGTCATCGAAGGCCCGAACCACGGCCGCGTCACCATTCACGGTGTGGGCCTGCATGGCCTCAAGCCACCGCCCGGCCCGATCTACGTGGGCAACTCCGGCACCTCCATGCGCCTGCTCTCGGGCCTGCTGGCCGGCCAGTCGTTCGACGTGACCATGACCGGCGACGCGTCGCTGTCCAAGCGCCCGATGAACCGTGTGGCCAACCCGCTGCGTGAAATGGGTGCTGTGGTCGAGACCGGCCCGGACGGCCGACCACCGCTGACCATCCGCGGTGGGCACACGCTCAAAGCGCTGACCTACACGCTGCCGATGGCCAGTGCCCAGGTCAAATCCTGCTTGCTGCTGGCTGGCCTGTACGCCGAGGGCAAAACCACCGTTACCGAGCCTGCACCCACCCGTGACCACACCGAGCGCATGCTGCGCGGCTTCGGTTATGCGGTAGAGTCCAACGGCCCGGTAGCTTCGCTGCAGTCCGGCGGCAAACTCACTGCCACCCGCATCGAAGTGCCAGCAGACATCTCGTCGGCCGCGTTCTTCCTGGTGGCAGCCTCCATCGCCGAAGGCTCGGAGCTGGTGCTCGAACATGTCGGTATCAACCCGACCCGCACCGGTGTCATCGACATCCTGCGCCTGATGGGCGGCGACATCACCCTGGAAAACCAGCGCGAAGTCGGCGGTGAGCCGGTGGCCGACCTGCGGGTGCGCGGTGCCAAGCTCAAGGGTATCGATATCCCTGAGCACCTGGTGCCGCTGGCCATCGACGAATTCCCGGTGCTGTTCGTGGCCGCCGCCTGCGCCGAAGGGCGCACCGTGCTGCGTGGCGCCGAAGAGCTGCGGGTGAAGGAGTCTGACCGCATCCAGGTGATGGCCGACGGCCTGATCGCCCTGGGCGTGAAGTGCGAGCCGACCCCTGACGGCATCATCATCGACGGTGGCCAGATTGGCGGTGGCGAAGTGCATGGCCACGGCGACCACCGCATCGCCATGGCCTTCAGCGTTGCCTCGCTGCGCGCCAGCGCACCCATCCGCATCCATGATTGCGCCAACGTCGCCACCTCGTTCCCTAACTTCCTCGCGCTGTGCGCCGAAGTGGGTATTCGCGTGGCAGAAGAGGGCAAGTCGTGAATTCCCAAGCGCCGGTCATCACCATCGATGGCCCGAGCGGCTCGGGCAAGGGTACGGTCGCGGGCCTGTTGGCGCGCGAGCTGGGCTGGCGGTTGCTGGATTCCGGCGCGCTTTACCGTCTGCTGGCGTTCAACGCCAGCAACCACGGTGTCGACCTGACCAACGAAGAGCTGCTCAAAAAACTGGCCGCCCATCTGGATGTGCAATTCATCGCCGCCGAGCCGGGTAAGCTGCAAAAAATCATTCTCGAAGGTGAGGACGTCAGCAATGTCATCCGCACCGAGACGGTGGGTGCCGGGGCGTCGATGGTCGCCTCCCTGCCGGCAGTGCGTGAAGCCCTGCTGCAGCGCCAGCGCGCTTTCCGCGAAGCGCCGGGCCTGATCGCCGATGGCCGCGACATGGGTACCGTGGTGTTCCCTGACGCGCCACTGAAGGTGTTTTTGACCGCCAGTGCCGAGGAACGTGCCCGCCGCCGCTACCTGCAGTTGAAGGGCAAAGGCGAAGATGTTAGTCTGTCGAGTCTGCTAGATGAGATTCGTGCGCGCGATGAGCGCGACACCCAGCGCGCAGTGGCCCCGCTCAAGCCGGCGGCCGATGCCATACAGCTGGATTCCACGGAGCTGTCCATCGAGCAGGTGCTGCACCGTATCAGGAGCGAGCTCGCCCAGCGCGACTTGGTCTGATCGTCAGGAAAGCAGGCAGGGGCACCAGTCAACGTCCTGCCCGTTTTCCTTTACTTAACGAAACCCACATTGTCTGGAGTGTGGCGATGGGCGTCTGTTTCGCCCGAATCTACAGGAATTAAAATGAGCGAAAGCTTTGCAGAACTCTTTGAAGAAAGCCTGAAAACCCTCAATCTTCAGCCGGGTGCGATCATCTCCGGTATCGTTGTCGACATCGACGGCGACTGGGTTACCGTACACGCTGGCCTGAAGTCCGAGGGCGTCATCCCGCTCGAGCAGTTCTACAACGAAGCTGGCGAGCTGACCATCAAGGTCGGTGACGAAGTTCACGTTGCGCTGGACGCGGTCGAAGACGGCTTTGGCGAAACCAAACTGTCCCGTGAAAAAGCCAAGCGCGCCGAGTGCTGGATTGTTCTGGAAGCAGCTTTCGCCGCCGAAGAAGTGGTCAAGGGCGTTATCAACGGTAAGGTTAAGGGCGGCTTCACTGTCGACGTTAACGGCATCCGTGCGTTCCTGCCGGGCTCCCTGGTTGATGTCCGCCCTGTGCGCGACACCACCCACCTGGAAGGCAAAGAGCTGGAATTCAAGGTCATCAAGCTGGACCAGAAGCGCAACAACGTTGTCGTTTCCCGTCGCAGCGTGCTGGAAGCCGAGAACTCCGCCGAGCGCGAAGCCCTGCTGGAAACCCTGCAGGAAGGCCAGCAAGTCAAAGGTATCGTCAAGAACCTCACCGACTACGGCGCATTCGTGGACCTGGGCGGCATCGACGGCCTGCTGCACATCACCGACATGGCTTGGAAGCGCATCAAGCACCCGTCGGAAATCGTTAACGTTGGCGACGAAGTCGACGTACGCGTTCTGAAGTTCGACCGTGAGCGTAACCGCGTTTCGCTGGGTCTGAAGCAGATGGGCGAAGATCCGTGGGTTGCTATCACTGCGCGTTACCCAGAAGGTACCCGCGTACAGGCTCGCGTTACCAACCTGACCGACTACGGCTGCTTCGCTGAGCTGGAAGAAGGCGTTGAAGGTCTGGTACACGTTTCCGAAATGGACTGGACCAACAAGAACATCCACCCGTCGAAAGTCGTTCAGGTTGGCGACGAAGTGGAAGTCATGGTTCTGGACATCGACGAAGAGCGTCGTCGTATCTCCCTGGGCATCAAGCAGTGCAAGTCCAACCCATGGGAAGACTTCTCCGGCCAGTTCAACAAGGGTGACAAGATCACCGGTACCATCAAGTCGATCACCGACTTCGGTATCTTCATCGGCCTGGACGGCGGCATCGACGGCCTGGTTCACCTGTCCGACATCTCCTGGAACGAAACCGGCGAAGAAGCCGTACGTCGTTTCAAGAAGGGCGACGAGCTGGAAACCGTCATCCTGTCGGTTGATCCAGAGCGCGAGCGCATCTCCCTGGGCATCAAGCAGCTGGAAGACGATCCGTTCTCCAACTTCGTTGCTGTCAACGACAAGGGCGCTATCGTCAAGGGCATCGTGAAAGAAGTTGACGCCAAAGGCGCCATCGTCACCCTGGCCGACGACATCGAAGCCACTCTGAAAGCTTCCGAAATCAGCCGTGACCGCGTTGAAGACGCGCGTAACGTTCTGAAGGAAGGCGAAGAGATCGAAGCCAAGATCATCAGCGTTGACCGCAAATCGCGCGTCATCAGCCTGTCGATCAAGTCGAAAGACGACGCTGAAGAGCGTGAAGCCATCCAGAGCCTGAAAAACGCTCCGGAAGCGGCTGCCGATACCACCATGGCTGCGCTGCTGCGCGAAGCAATGGCCAAGCAGAACTAAGTTCTGTTTGATCGGTGTGAAAAAAGGTGGCCTTCGGGCCACCTTTTTTTATACCCAAAATTCCCCACCCCAACGCTACTCCGGTAGAGCTCAGCTTGCCGGCAGTGCCCTGCAAAGCAGGCCCGACCACGTCGACACCGCCGCGCAAAGCATCGCCCAATGCACAACCAAGCTCTGTATGCCCAGCATAAAAAGCCTACCCTCCGGCCCGCCCATTCCAACCCCGAAATCCCACCAGCCTAACGCCATCCCCTGTAGATCCCGGCCCGCCGCGCTCCCCCACAAAGCTCCCCCAGCCTTATTTCCGAACACTCCAATCTTGAATTTTTTTATTAAGTCAAGAACCACCCTGTTCAAATCCTTCCGAGCGTGCTACAACCTGATTAAGCAATGATCTAGCTGCTTGATAACGAAGGGAAAAATATGACGAAGTCGGAGCTGATCGAACGTATTGTCACCCATCAAGGGCTACTCTCGTCCAAGGATGTGGAGCTGGCCATCAAGACCATGCTTGAACAGATGTCCCAATGCCTGGCCACCGGAGATCGTATCGAGATCCGCGGTTTTGGCAGCTTCTCCCTGCACTATCGCGCGCCACGCGTAGGGCGCAACCCCAAGACCGGCCAGTCGGTCGAACTGGAAGGCAAGTTCGTTCCGCACTTCAAACCCGGCAAAGAGCTGCGTGATCGCGTCAATGAAGAAGAGCACGAGCACCCCTGACTGATGAAGGAGCCAGTTTGATGCGTAACCTCAAGCGCGCCTTGGCGGCGTTGTTCGTACTGCTATTGGCGGCGGTGGTGTTGTTCTTCGTGTTGGAAAACCAGCAAACCGTGGCACTCGTGCTGTTCGGTTGGTCGGCGCCCGAGTTGCCGGTTGCGGTACCGGTGCTGGCCGCCCTGGTAGTGGGCCTTGCAGTTGGCCCCCTGTTGGGTGCCTACGGCGTACAGCGCAGCAAGCGCAAGATTCGCGCCTCGGCCCGACAGGCAGCGCTGGAAGGGAAGTGAGGAAAATTCCTACTCTTATCTAGGATTTCATCACCTGTGCGCGGGCCTTTGGAAATGAAGTAATAGCTGCTTCATTTTCTCGGACCAGGCGAGCGTGCAGCATGGAATATCCTTCCCTTTCCCATCATGGTGGCACCCGCGGTGTAACAGGTTCTTGTCACCAGCTTCACCTTGATCAAACGCAAAGCCTCCTGGTCGATTGTGGTTTAGAGCAAGGCGCAGATGCTGCACCAGGCTCCGAACTGGCACCAATCGGTTTTGATATCGGCGGTATCCAAGCGCTGATCATCACCCATGTCCATCTCGACCATGTCGGTCGTATCCCCGCCTTGCTGGCCGCAGGCTTTCGCGGCCCAATCCTGTGCAGTGAACCCTCGGCCAAGCTGCTGCCCCTGGTGCTCGAGGATGCCTACAAGCTCGGTATCAGCTCGGACCCGGTTCAAGTGGACCGCTACCTCGCCCTGTTGCAGCGGCTTGTGGTTGCTTTGCCTTTCGAGCAGTGGCACCCCGTGGTCGAAGGCCAGGGCGTGACCTGTTCCGTGCGCCTTCAGCGTGCTGGGCACCTGCTCGGTTCAGCGTATGTTGAATGTGATGTGCGTTATCCCGGGGTAGAGCCCAGCACGCGGGTGGTGTTCTCGGGTGACCTTGGTGCCCCTTGCAATCCGTTGTTGCGCGCCGTTCAACCGCCAGAGCGCGCTGACGTGCTTGTGCTGGAGAGCACCTATGGCGACAGGTTGCATGCGCCCCGCGACGCCAGGCAGCAGCGGCTGGAGGCGGTTATCGACCGCGCGCTGGCGGACAACGGCACCATCCTCATCCCCGCATTCAGCCTGGGGCGCACCCAAGAGCTGCTTTACGAGATCGAAGACATCCTCCATCGCAACTCCCTGCTCAATGAAAGCAAGGTGAGCGAGGCGGGTGTGCCAGAGCTGGGGGTGAACTGGTCCCGCTTACCGATCATTCTCGATTCGCCACTGGCACAGCGCATAACCAAGGCCTATTCGGAGTTGCACGCATACTGGAATGCCGAAGCCAGGCAGCGGCTCGGGGAGGGCAGGGACCCCCTCGGCTTCGGTCAGCTGCTGTGTGTCGATACCCATGCCAAGCATCAGCAGGTGGTCAACTACCTCAAGAGCACAGGGCGGCCAGCCATTGTCATTGCAGGGAATGGTATGTGTTCTGGTGGGCGGATCGTCAACTACCTCAAGGCGATGCTCGGTGATCCGCGGCATGAGGTGGTGTTTGTGGGGTATCAGGCCAAGGGTACGCCTGGGGCGGTATTGCAAGCCACTGAAGGGGCTGAAGGGTTTGTTCAGGTTGATCTGGATGGGAGCATGTACGATATCAGAGCAAAAGTATTCAGTCTTGGGGGGTATTCAGGGCATGCGGATCAGGCAGGTTTGATTCAATATGCTGCCGGCATACCTGATGCCCCACAAAGAATTGTATTAGTACATGGAGAAAGTCGCGCAAAAAATGCACTGGCTTATGCATTAAAGCGCCATTTCAGTAACCTTATACATTGTCCCGATATGGTTATCCCCGAATGAACGAGCCTTCACGAAACATTGACGGGATGTGTTGTCTCATGCCGCAGCGCAGCGTGTTTCTTTGCCTTTGCAGGTGCTGGCAATGTGCTCCGAGAGCCGATGGCCCGTAAGATCCAAGGGGAGCTACAAAGAAAAATCTCTGGTATTCTACAGGCCAATGCTTGCGTCTTGAGCCTATGGATGGCCAGGAAATTAACACGCTAGGCGTACATTTTAGCGCCGTTGCGCTCATTCGTGACGGCGGTCAGAAATAAGACACATGCAGGTTGCCTGAGGTTGACAACTTCAAGTGGCCGTTAAGGACTCGAATATGGAATTGATCCCGGTAATTTTATCCGGTGGCGTTGGCAGCCGTCTGTGGCCAGTATCCCGTGAGGCTCACCCCAAGCCGTTCATGACGCTGCCCGACGGGCAAAATCTTATTCAGAAGACTTTTCTGCGTGCCGCCCGTCTAGACGGCGTGGTTGAAGTGCTCACCGTTACCAATCGTGAACTGCTGTTCAAAACTGAAGACGAATACCGGACCATCAATACCCAAGCCCTTGCACAAGGCTATATCCTTGAGCCTTTCGGCCGCAATACTGCTGCTGCGGTAGCTGCCGCAGCGTTGCAGTTGCACCAGAGTCATGGGCCGCAGGCCCACATGCTGGTCCTGGCTGCCGACCACCTGATCCAGAACGAAGAAGCCTTCGCCGAAGCGGTAGCCAAGGCGATCAACCTTTCTTCGCAAGGCTGGCTGGTGACGTTCGGTATCAAACCTCAGTATCCGGAGACCGGCTTCGGCTACATCGAGGCGGCCGCTGGTGGCTCGCTGGAAGGTGGCCTGAAGGTCGAGCGCTTCGTTGAGAAGCCTGACCTGAAAACCGCAGAGTCCTATGTAAAGGCCGGCAACTATTTCTGGAATGCGGGCATGTTCTGCTTCCAGGTCGGTGCTGTCATCGAGGAGTTCAAGGCTCACGCCCCGGACGTGCTCGACGCTGTTGCGCAAACCCTCGAAGCCTCCCGCCGCTCAACCTCCAAGGGCTACAGCTGCCTGGCTCTGGATGCCGACAGCTTTGCCAATGTGCCCGACATCTCCATCGACTATGCCCTGATGGAGCGCTCGCAGAAGGTCGCAACCATTCCGTGCGACATCGGCTGGAGCGACATCGGCTCGTGGAACGCGGTCAGCGAACTGACCCCCCCGGACGAGCACGGCAACCGCTTCGAAGGCGAAGTGATGGCCTATGGCGCAAGCAACAACTACGTCAGCACCGAAGACCGCCTGGCTGCCCTGGTCGGCGTTCAGGACCTGCTGGTGGTCGATACCCCCGATGCGCTGCTGATTGCGCACAAGGACCACGCCCAGGACGTCAAACACATCGTCAAGCGCCTGAAAAGCGACGGCCACGCTGCCCACTTGCTGCACCAGACCGTGCATCGCCCGTGGGGCACCTACACCACGCTCGAAGACGGCGAGCGCTTCAAGATCAAGCGCATCGTGGTCAAGCCTAAGGCGTCGCTTTCGCTGCAGATGCACCATCACCGCAGCGAACACTGGATCGTGGTCAGCGGCATGGCGGTAGTGGTCAACGATGACCAGGAGCTGATGCTCAACACCAATGAGTCCACCTTCATTCGTGCCGGCCACAAGCACCGTTTGGAAAACCCAGGTGTCATAGACCTGGTCCTGATCGAAGTGCAAAGCGGTGACTACCTCGGCGAAGACGACATCGTCCGCTTCGAGGACAAATACGGTCGTTGCAACGCCTGATATCAGGCCTTCCCGTCGGCCCGTGAGCGCCTCGCCGAGGCCACGGGCCGATTTTCATGCGGCAATTCAATCGCCGACCATCCCCTTCCAGACGGTGGCTGCCCAGGCGGCGCCGCATCGAGAGAGATGTATGTACGCACCTATCCAGACCCGCTGTTTCAAAGCCTATGACATCCGCGGCCAAGTGCCGACCGACCTCAACGACGACATTGCCTACCGCATTGGCCGCGCCCTGGTGGCACAGCTGGGCGGGCGCAGCTACGTGGTCGGCCGCGACATGCGCCTGGAAAGCCCTGGCCTGTCCCGTGCCCTGATGAAGGGCCTGACCGAAGGCGGCGCCGACGTGATCGACATCGGCCTGTGCGGGACCGAAGAAGTCTACTTCGCCACCAGCCATTACCAGGCTGATGGCGGCATCATGGTCACCGCCAGCCACAACCCCAAGGGTTACAACGGCATGAAACTGGTGCGCGAGCAGTCGCGCCCGATTAGCGGCGACACCGGCCTGAACGACATCCGCCAGCGTGTGGAAGCCGGCGACCTCGGCTCCCTGGCCGCCACACCTGGCAGCGTGCGCGAAGCGTTCGACAAGACCGCTTACATCGACCACCTGCTGACCTACGTCAACCTGTCGGCCCTCAAGCCGCTCAAGGTGCTGGCCGACCCGGGCAATGGCGCCGTTGGCCCGGTACTGGAGCTGCTCAAAGCCCGCCTGCCGCTGGACATCACCATCATCAACGGTGAGCCGGATGGCAACTTCCCCAATGGCATTCCCAACCCACTGCTGCCAGAAAACCGCGAGCTGACCCGTCAGGCCGTGCTCGACACCGGCGCCGATATGGGTATCGCTTTCGACGGCGACTTCGACCGCTGCTTCTTCTTCGACAACCAGGGCCGTTTCATCGAGGGCTACTATGTTGTCGGCCTGCTGGCTGAAATGCTGCTGGCCAAGCACCCCGGCAGCAAGATCATCCACGACCCGCGCCTGACCTGGAACACCATCGAGCAAGTCGAAGCGGCGGGCGGCATCGCCATCCAGAGCAAGACCGGCCATGCCTTCATCAAGGAGCGCATGCGTGCCGAAGACGCCGTGTATGGCGGCGAGATGAGCGCGCACCACTATTTCCGCGATTTCGCCTACTGCGACAGCGGCAATATCCCGTGGCTGCTGGTTGCCGAGCTGATGAGCGTCACTGGCAAGAGCCTGGCCCAACTGGTGGACGAGCGTATTGCTGCATTCCCGTGCAGTGGCGAGATCAACTACGAAGTGGCCGATGTCAAGGGCTCCATCGAACAGATCCTGGCGTTCTACCTGCCGCACAAGCCGAACGTGGACCGTACCGACGGCATCAGTGTCGAATTCGCCGATTGGCGTTTCAGCTTGCGGGGCTCTAACACTGAGCCGCTGCTGCGCCTGAATGTGGAATCTCGTGGCGATACCGCGCTGGTGGATAAGCGCGTGGCGGAAATTGCCGGGTTGATCACAGGCTGATTTCGTACTGATCAGCCTGTAGCCGGCATTTTGTCGGCGGTCACCCCCGTCAGAGCACTTCAGCGCTCTGACGGCACTCTCGAAAACGTGCGCGCCGACCCGCGCAGCCAGGTAACTCCGACTCGATGAAGCTCCTGTTCAACACCCAATCGCTTTTACCGCCACTTACCGGAATTGGTAATTACACGTTCAATTTGCTTGAGCAGCTGCTGCTTGAGGATATCGAGGTTATCGATTGCTTCCTGGGTGCACGTTTTTACAGCGCCGAGCAGGCGCTGGCCAATTGCATCGAGGCCAGTGCCCGCTACTCGCAGAAAGATGACGGTGACGTTAAACCAGGTGCTGGCCAGCAGATGACGTTGCAATTGCGAGAGGTGTTGAAGCGCTGGACGTTCACTTATCGAGCCCGTGAAGCCTTGGTCGATGCCAGGCGCCGCTATCATGCCGGTGAGCGCCGACATTACCTTTACCACGAGCCCAACTTCATCCTCAAACCGCACTCAGGCCCCAGCATCGCGACGATTCATGACTTATCGTTCCTTCACTACCCGCAGTTTCATCCACGCAAACGTGTCGAATGGCTGACGGCGCAGTTACCGCACACCCTCAAACGCGCTGATTTCCTGATCACTGATTCGGATTTGATTCGCGATGAGCTGATTGGTGATTTCGGCGTCAGTGCAGACAAGGTACGAACCGTTTATCTCGGTGCATCGGCGCGCTATTACCCGCAGACACCCGAGCAGACCAGTGCAACGCTGCAGCGTCATGGTTTGCAGCACGGTCGTTATGTGTTGTTTGTCGGCACCCTGGAGCCACGCAAAGGTGTGGATACCCTGATCGATGCCTGGTGCCAGCTGCCGCAGGGGTTACGCGAAGAGTATCCGTTGGTCTTGGCGGGTGCGCCTGGGTGGCATAACCATGAGCTGAATGAACGTATCAAGACATTGACAGTCACTCATGGCCTGCGTCAGTTATCCTTTGTCCCTGGCGATGACCTGCCGACGCTGTACGCTGGTGCCGCGGTTTTCTCCTACCCATCGCTGTACGAAGGGTTTGGCCTGCCGGTGCTTGAGGCGATGCAGTGCGGGGTACCGGTGATATGTACCGCGGATACGTCCATGGCAGAGTTTTGCCAAGGTAGTGCGTTGTTGGTGGAACGTGGGAATGCTGACCAGTTGGCTGGGCAACTGGCTGCGCTTCTGAATGACGAGCCATTACGCAGCAAGGTGGCCAATGCCGGCCAGCTTCGCGCCACAGCGTTTTCATGGAAGCGCTGCGCGCAGGAAACACTAGCAGTCTATCGGGCCGTCAGCCCGTGAGAGGAGCGTTAGACATGCCTTCTCAAGCCCTTATGTCCCATGCCCTGCATTGCTTACGCACCGCGAGGGTGTTTCAACCAGGAAGCCTTATGTACATGGTGAGTCCAGAACAATGAATACGCCGCTGTCGCTAATGAAAGATGTACTGCGTTACCGCGGTCTGATATTCGCGATCACCCTGAGGGAGATCAAAAGCCGCTATGCCGGGTCGACCTTCGGCGCCTTGTGGCTGGTGGTGCCCCCTATTTTCATGGTGTTCATCTATACCGTAATCTTCTCGCGCCTGATGCAGGCTCGTATGCCCGGTATCGAACACCAGTACGCCTACAGCATTTATCTGTGCGCAGGCTTGATCACCTGGAACCTGCTGTTGGAGCTGGTGCAGCGTGGCAAGGGGGTTTTCCTAGAACATGCCAACCTGATCAAGAAATCAAGCTTCCCCAAGTTCATCCTGTTCATTCCAGTCATCGCCACGGCAGCGCTCAACAGCCTGATCCTGCTGATATTGGTAGTGCTGTTCATGGTCATATCAGGTTTCCCGCTGATGACCACTGCCTTGGTTTTGATACCGGTATTGCTTACCACTGTGCTGCTGGGAATCGCGCTGGGTGCTTTTCTAGCCACCCTGAACGTGTTTTTCCGTGATATCGGTCAGCTGAGTGACGTGATCTTCCAGGCGCTGTTCTGGGCAACGCCCATCGTCTATCCACTCAGTATTCTGTCCGAACACGTACAGGCAATGCTTTCGTGGAACCCGATCTTCCCTCTGGTGCTGACGGCGCAGAAGGCGTTGCTGGGCGAGCCGGTAGGCTTGTCGCAACTGGCCTATCCATTCGGCTTTGCCGTCATCGTTTTCCTTCTGGCTGTGGTGCTTTATCAGCGCAGCTACAACGACCTGCTTGATCAGATCTGATATGACTATTCTCGTAGAACAGGTAGGCAAGGCCTATCCAAAACTCAAAGGTCGCTGGCACGCACTGGGTACTTGGCTTGGGCTGTGCAAGCGCGATCAGAACTGGATCATCCGCAACGTCAGTTTCCAGGTAGGGCAGGGTGAGTCGGTCGGTATCATCGGGGTTAACGGCGCAGGCAAGAGTACGCTGCTGAAGATGATTACCGGTACCGCCATGCCGACGGAAGGCACCATTACCACCACAGGGCGCATAGCCGCGTTGCTGGAGCTGGGTATGGGCTTTCACCCCGAATTCACTGGCCGCCAGAACGTCGCGCTGGCCGGCCGCATGCAGGGGCTGGAGCGGGCCGAAATTGTCGCGTTGATGCCCGAGATCGAAGCCTTCGCGGAGATCGGTCATTACTTCGACATGCCCGTGCGCACGTATTCCTCCGGTATGTTTGTGCGCCTGGCGTTCAGTGTGGCGACTGCAGTGCGCCCGGAAGTGTTGATCGTGGACGAGGCCTTGGCGGTGGGCGATGCCTACTTCCAACACAAGTCTTTTGCCCGTATCCGGGACTTCCGCGAGCAGGGTACGACCTTGTTGTTCGTTTCCCACGACCCCGGCGCCATCAAGAGCCTGTGTGACCGTGCCATCCTGCTGGGTGATCACAAAATGTTGATGGATGGCCGCCCGGACGAAGTGCTGGACTACTACAACGCGCTGATTGCCAAAAAAGAAGAGGGTTCCTTACAGGCCCAAGCTGTCAATGCGCCCTACGCAGGGCGCTCAGGCAACGGAAAGGCGCGTATCGAAGAG
Organism: Pseudomonas putida; assembly: GCF_026625125.1. NCBI lineage: Bacteria > Pseudomonadati > Pseudomonadota > Gammaproteobacteria > Pseudomonadales > Pseudomonadaceae > Pseudomonas > Pseudomonas putida. Next base: position 1,556,140 of record NZ_CP113097.1, read on the forward strand.
CTTACCCTCAGCAGCAATGGCCGGGCAGCCACCATGCTTGAAGTGGGTGCGCCGTTGACGTTGAACCTGAAAATCCGCGCTAACGAGCCGATTTACGACTTGTCGCTGGGCTTCATGTTCAAAGACCGCACGGGTTACGACATCTTCGGGACCAACACTTGGCTGCGTGGCGAGCTGCGTGACCTGGGCGTCGAGGCCGGTAAGGAGCAGCACCTGACCGTTACCATTCCGGCGTTCAACGTAGGGCCTGGCAGCTACAGCCTGACGTTGGCCCTGCACGGTGGCGCCGACCATATCGAGGATAACTTCGACTGGTGGGACAAGGCGGTGGTATTCAATGTGATCGCCAACAGCAGTTACAAGCACTTCGCTGGCGTGTGTGCCATGCAGGCAGAGTTCAAGCTTGACTGACCGAGTAGAGGGCAGCCGCGTCGCTGTCAGGAACTGGCCGCCGTCGACGGTGGCAAGATGACCTGCGTAGAATGCCCGCCTCTGGTGTTCCCGTAACGTACGCAGCCAGTGCCGGGCGGTGAACCGCTGGTGCTGGCCACTCCACCCGTTTGAACACGTATGCATAATGACTATCGATCTTAAAAAACTGCAGAAAACGATCCAAGCTGAAGTCAACCGTCGGGAGTACGAGCGTGTCACGGCCAGTGCCGGCAGTGCCAACCTGCCCAGTGACGTGCCCACCGACATCGTGCGCAGCTTCGAACTGATCGACCTCGAAGGCGTGCTGCCGGCTCGCCCCCAGGCGCCCGTGGAGCCGGAAGTCGCGGCCACCGCTCCCGCCAATGACGAGGCCCCGCAAGCCCAGACGCCACCTCCTAGCCTGTACCGCAAATTGCGCGCCTTACCGGTGGTGGGCAGATACTTCGGCCATCCGCGGGTCATGAATTTCCTCACCCGTGCGCGTCAGCGCCCGGGTGGGGCTACCTTGAAAAACCTCTTCATCACCCTGGCGCGCGCAGTGGTCGTGCGTATCCCCGGGGCGCTTCGCGTCATGCATGTGCTGGCCGTCACCCGTCATCTGCCCGAGCGACTGAATGCTCTGGAGTGGCACATTGCCGACGGTAATACCCGCCTGCGCAATGTCGGCGTACAGGTACAGGACCAGACCAACCAGAGCCTTTATACCTACGGCCTGGCCATTCAGCAGAACGAGCAGTACCTGATCGAACGCATGCGGCGCCTGGAACAACTGGTGCGCCAGCAGACCATGACCATCGCTGAACTGCAGGCGAGGCCACAGGCCAGTGCCAGCGGTGCAGCGTTGCCTGCGGTGGCTGAAGCGCCGGGCATGCCGGCTGAGCTCTATCTGGAGTTCGAAGCCAATTTCCGCGGCTCGCCGGAAATGATCCGCGAACGGCTCAAACACAACCTCACTTACTTCCCGGTCGACCCGCAATGGCTCACGCACCCTGTGCTGGACCTCGGTTGCGGGCGCGGTGAGTGGCTGCAACTGCTCAAAGAGCAGGGCATCCCTGCGATCGGCGTCGATTCCAACAGCGCCATGATCGACAGTTGCAAGCAGGCCGGCCTTGAAGTTTACATGGGCGATGCCTTGGAGTATCTGGCTGCCATGCCTGCCCACAGTTTGTCGGGGCTGACAGCTTTCCACATCATCGAGCACCTGCCGCTTGACGTTTTCATCCGCCTGATCGACGAAGCGCTTCGGGTTGTGCGCCCCGGTGGCGCGGTACTGTTCGAAACCCCGAACCCAGAAAACCTGATCACCGGGGCCTGCAACTTCTATGTCGACCCAACGCACCGCAACCCGCTGCCGCCGGCGCTGGTGGCGTTTCTGCTGAAGGCCCGTGGTTTTGAGCGTGTTGAAATCGACCGTCGACACCCAGCTGACCCCTCGCTCCTGCTCAAGGGCAGTGACGAAGCCATCACAGGCCCGCTCAACGGCTTGCTGTTCGGGCCGCAGGATTACGCAGCCATTGGTTATGCGCCTTGATAGGGCTGGAGTGCTCCCATGCATCTGATTATTTGTAACGAGCGCCTGCTGTTCCGGTTCGGCGTCGACCGTGTATTGCTGTTGCTGGCTCAAGGGCTCAAGGCCGCAGGCTGGCACATTACCTTCGTGGCCCAGCGCGCCAACCATGACGTGCTGCGCCGCATCACCGACGACATCCACACGCCGCCTGAGCATCTGGGCCCGTATACAGAGCTCGACCAAGTAACTGCCCAGTGGATGCGCGACAATCGCCAACTGTTCGCACCCGCAGGGCGAGACGTGACGGGGACCGTAGCCCTGATTGGCGGCTGGCCGTTCTATGCATCCATCGCGGTATTGCGCCAATGGGGCGTGCCAACGGTGGCGCTCGATTGCGGTGGTGTTCCTTATGAAGATATGACTGGCCCGGCCCGCTTGGTACAAGAGCGGCTGCGTGCCCAACGTCGCGAATACCTGCCCGAAGCACGGGTGGTCACGCCGATCAGCCATTTCGTGTCCCGCACCCAAAGCCTGCCCGACGCCGGCCCGGATGTGGAAATTGCCATGATTCACCTGGGCGCAGATCACCTGACCGGTGGTGTCAACCAGAGCCTCTGGCAGCAGGGGCACCAGGTTGCGCGTGTTGAAACCGCAGACGAAGCGGTTGAAGGCCCTGTGATCATCAACCTTGGTCGCTGGGAAACGGGCAATTATAAAAACAGCGAAGGGCTTTACCCCATCGCCCGGAAGATCATCGCTGAGCATCCCAAGGCGCGCTTCTGCGTCTTGGCCACCGCAGACGAACTGAAACTGCCGGCAGACCTGGTTGAGCATATCCTGCCGTTGGGCCACCCCAGCGATGCCGAGTTGTCCGCGTTGATGGCCAGCGCTCAGTTGGGGCTTAGCGTGTCGCGCTGGGAAGGGTTCAACTTGCCCCTGGCCGAGATGCAACAGCTTCGCAAGCCAGTGCTGGTGCTGAACATCGGTGCGCACCCTGAAGTGGTCGCCGACCCCCGTCAACTGTGCGTCGACGAGCAGGAAATGGCCGAAAAGGCCCTGCAGGTGCTGGCCGGTGAAGCGTTGGCAGGGCCCGAATGGGAAAGCCACCTGGGCACCTTCCAGCAGACGTTCACTTGGCAACGTACGATCAAGGCCTACGAGGACCTGCTCGGCACGTTGAGCCCGATCCGGGACCTGCCTGCCCCCCGGTTGGTGATCGACACCAGTGCCTGCCTGCGCGATACCGCCAATACCGGCGTAGCCAGGGTAGTGCGCAGCTTGACGCGCAAGCTGCAGGATTTTGGCGAACCTCTGTTCGTGACCTGGGACGAGACGCTGCGCGAGTATGTGCTGCCCAACGAAGGTGAATACAACAATCTGGCGTTGTATGGCGGGCCCAAGCCCTATCCAGAACACTACGAGCTGCCGCGCTCGCCTGCTCACCGCCGGCAGACCTTGGCCAGTCTTGGCGCTCGCACCTTGCGCGGTGGCTGGCTGCTGCAAAGTGAAATCGTCTTCGAACGCCAAGGCCCGGCGCGCCGCGCCGCTGCCCGCCAGGCGGGGCTGAACGTTGCGGCGATATTCTATGATGCCATCCCGGTCACCCATCCTGAGTGGGTTGCCGATACCATCATCCGGGACAACCACGCAGCCTACATGCGAGGCTTGGCCGAAACCGACCGCGTGCTGCCGATTTCCCCCGATGCGGGCACCCAGTTGCAGGCATTCTGGGCGCGTGAAGGCATCGCGCCTCACGCGCAGGTGAAAACCTGCTGGATCCCGGGTGAGCTGACTGCTTCCCCGCGCGCCACCACCCCGGCCTCGGTGCCGCGTGCGGGCGAGCCGCTGCGTATCCTCTGTGTATCTACCCTGGAACCGCGCAAGAACCATAAAGTGCTACTTGAAGCCGTTGCCCGATTGGCCCGTGATTATCCGGACCTCGACTGGCAGCTGGACCTCATCGGCAATCGCTACGCCGGTGCTGACTACATCGTTGAGGCCGTGCGCGCGGCCAGTGCGGCCGACCCGCGCATTGCCTGGCATGGTGTGGTAGACGACGCCACCCTCAATGACTACTACGCCAAGGCCCACGTCAGCGTTTACGCCTCGTTGGTAGAAGGCTATGGCATGCCTATTGTCGAGTCGCTCTGGCATGCCCGTCCTTGCGTGTGCCATGCCGGCGGCGTGATGGCGGAGCTGGCAGCCGAAGGTGGCTGCCGCACAGTGGACATGACCAACCCCGATGCACTGGCTGCGCAAATCCACGCACTGGCGAGTGACCCACAAGGCTATCTGCAACTGGCTGCTGAAGCGGTTGCTCGTCCTATCCTGACGTGGCGCAGCTATGCCCGTGCCTTGTTGCGGCAGTTGGCCAGCCACACCACTCGCCATGCTGGCAAACCCTTGCCGCGGCAGTGGCAGCACCTGCTTATCGACCCCGAAGTGGCGCTGGTAGATGAGCCTGGCCAACTTGCGCTGGCTTGTCTGCTGGCGGAACGCCCGGCTCAGTGCGCACTTCTGTTGGGGGAGCACGCGCCTTGGTTGCGTGACCTGATAGGCCACGAAGCCACGCGTGCCTGGCAAATCGCGGAGGGTGAGCTGACTGGTGAGGTGAGCCGCCACGCCAACCTCAGCCGCATCGATGCGCCGGTAGGTGTTGCAGTGCCCGTCCTCCAGGCAGAGCTGCGTGATAACGAAATCGCCGTCGACCTCATCGTGCTGTCGGCAGCACAGGCAGCTGACCCAGCGTCAATCGATGCGTTGCGTTCACTGATCAATGGCCGTGTCGAAGGCCTGCTGCTGGTTGAACAGGGCGCCCCAGCCGCAACGCTAACAGCGCTGGGCCTGACCGAAGAGCCTGCTACTGAACTACCAGGTTACGATGTCCATACTTACCCGCCTGCGGCGCCAGGGTTTGTTCAATGAAGGTTCTTGTCATATCCAATTTCTTCCCGCCCCATGTGATCGGCGGTGCAGAAATCATCGCTCACCACCAGGCCCGCGCGCTGGCTGCGCGTGGCCATGAGGTGCGCGTGCTGGCAGGGGACAACAGCCGTGGGCTGCCTGGCTACCCAGTGGAGCAGGAGGTTTTTGACGGCATGCCGGTTACCCGGGTGTCGTTGACCTATCTGGACTTTGCCCCAACCGGCAACAACGTCGCGCACCCTGGCGTCGAACGTATCTTTCTGCGCCTGATCGCTCAATGGCGCCCCGATGTGATCCACGCGCACCACATGGCCGGGTTGTCCTTGGGCATCCTGCAGTTGGCGCGTGAGCATGGGATCCGCATTGCGCTGACCTTGCACGACCACTGGGGGTTCTGCATGAACAGCACGCGCATCACCACCCAGGACACCTTGTGCCAAGACAGCACCCAATGCCACAAATGTCATTCGCACATCTACAACGGTGACCTGCTGCTGCCGCAACGGATGCGTCAGGATTACCTGCGCTGGCAATTGGATGCTGTTGATCATTTCATTTCACCCAGCCGTTACCTGGCCGACACCTACATCGCCAACGGCCTGCCTGCCGCGCGTATGAATGTTATCGCCAACGGTATCGAACTCGAGCGGTTCAGCCACACCTCACCGCCACCGCCCGGGCCGCGCCTGAATGTGCTGTTCACCGGCTACATGGGTGGCCATAAAGGCGTACCTACCTTGCTCAAGGCGCTGGCATTGCTGCCGCCAGAGCGGGTGCATGTCGACATGGTCGGTGACGGCCATATGCTTGAAACCTACAAAGCCGAACTGCGCAACAATGCGCCGAAGGTTTCTGCCAAGTTCTGGGGCAGACTGCCCAATGCGCGTATCGCCGAGCGCTTCGCCCAGGCGCATGTGTTCGTGCTGCCATCGGTGTGCCCGGAAAACCAACCTGTGACCATTACCGAGGCGATGTCCTGTGGCCTGGCGGTGGTGGGTTCACGGATAGGCGGCATACCCGAGCTGGTGGATGAAGGCGTGACCGGTCAGTTGTTCGACCACGGCGACGCTCAAGCGCTGGCGCGCTGCTTGCTCCGTTACATCGAAGAGCCGGCGGTGTTGGAAGCCCATGGCAAGGCGGGTCGTGAGCGCATCCAGGCCTATGCCTTCGAGCTGCAGATCGACCGTATCGAAGCCTTGCTGGCCGGCCCTGGCGCCGAACGTCGCGAGGCCCCACAACTGATCGCATGCCATGGCGCTCCATCGGCTGAAACCTTCCAGAGCGTTCTCAAGGCGCTGTGCCCGGTTCCTGCCAACCGGCCGCAGCCTGCCAGCCAGCCCTGCTGCATTCCCTCGAACTGGATTGCGCCAGAGCAAGCAGATGTACTGTGGGTGGCGGGGCCAACAGCCCAAGACCCGGACGCCGCGATGAAGCTCATCGAAGCTTACCGCGCCTTGGGCAAACAGGTTGTGGTGGATGAGCGCCATCTGCTGGTTGCGCGCAACACGGAGTCAGCCTTGCTGGCGCGCGGCGGCGCGCAGGTAGCGTTAAGCTTGGAATACCTCTTGGAGTACGCGAGGGATCCTGAGGCACAAACTGCCCCAACCCAAGCCTGACCCCATGCGGAACGTGCCAACAGGCACGTTCCGCTGGCCCCGCCTAGCCTTTGAGCAGTTGCGCCAGCCCCACCTCGATGGCGGTAGCCCGAGGCATTTCGAACCCACTGAGCAAACGCTGATTATTGGCCCTTGAATGGCGAATGTCGCCTGCGCGTGCTGGCTGATAGCTGACCTCTGGCAGCTTGCCCAGGACCTGCGCCAATGCTGCCAGGATCTGATTCAAAGAAGTCGCCTGGTTCAAGCCGACATTGATGGCCCCTTCGGCCACCGGCCCCGACTCCAGCCCTTGTACCAGCAGCTTCACAAGATCGCTGACGAAGAAGAAGTCACGGGTCTGCTCGCCGTCCCCGAATACCGTAATCGGCAGGCCTTTTTGTGCGCGCTCGGCGAAAATGCTGATGACGCCCGAGTAAGGCGAGGACGGGTCCTGGCGTGGGCCATAGATATTGAAGAAGCGGAATACCACAGGGAGCAGCCCGTGCTCGCGGCGGTAAAAGTCCATGTAGTACTCGCTGGCCAGCTTGTCGGAGGCATAAGGCGTCAACGGCGCTTTGGGCGTGTCTTCATCGATGGAGGCCCCTTCACCATTGTTGCCATACACTGCGGCACTGGAGGCGAACACCACCCGTTTCACACCGCAAAGGCGCATTGCTTCACACACATTCAAGGTGCCAATGAAGTTGCTCTGATGAGTACGGACCGGGTCGTCAACAGAAGCCTGCACTGAAGCGACCGCCGCCAGGTGTACGACACCCGCACAGCCCTTTACGGCGTGGGCCACCAGCGCGGCGTCGGCCACGTCGCCTTCGATCAGTTGCAGGTTAGGGTGTGACAGCGGCAGGTTGCTGCGCTTGCCCGTGGACAGGTTGTCCAGCACTCGTACCGCATACCCTTTGGCAAGCAGTTCATCGGTCAGGTGAGAGCCGATAAAACCGGCACCGCCCGTGATCAGGATCGGTGCTTCAGGCGTCAAGGTTGTCGACATACTAGGTTCCAGGCTCGAATGAGAGAAAGCGTTATAGGTGCCAGGCGCGGCCTCAGGCGGGTGCGCGCATGCCCGATTGTCCAGTGCCTGACAACCGGCTGGCGCGCAAATAGCGTTGAGCGGGCCGCTCGAACCACCGGTGGCAGGCCAGGCTCATGGGTATCAGCAAAGCGAAGAACAGCAGCATCATCCACGGCTGATAGAAAATTTCGCGGGAGTAACCCAGACTGTCGAACGTAAGGGCAAAGGCTATTTGCAGCGGGAAATGCAGTAGATAGGACGCATAGCTGATATCACCCACCCACCCAGTGCTGCGCAACAACCCTGGCCAGTGCAGGCCAGCGGCGGCCAGCATGGCCAAGGTGGCAGGCAAGCAGAGGCACATGACTAGGTAAGTGTTCACCGATTTGGCGAGCAGTAGCAACGCCCAAGCTCCCAGTGCCACGCTGGTACACACCAACAGTGCGACGCCGCTACCGGCCCAACGCCGCAATTGCCAAAGCATAGCGTAGGCGATGCCACCGATATAGAAGCACAATAAACCACTCCCAATCTTGTAGCTGCCGGGGTAGAGCAGCAGGCCCAAAGTACAGGCCGCAGCGGCCAGCAACCAGCGCCAACGGCCCGCCAGGCAGATGGCGAAGAATGACGCATATAGCAGTACTTCTACCGAGACCGACCAGATCGGCGCATTGAACGACCAGCCCTTCTCCAAGCCCCATGCTGGCGCAAGCAGCAAGTTGAGCAGGGCGTGATAGCTGTCGTTGAAGGGGTAGACAAAATAGCTGGCGTGGCTAGCCCAATAGGCCCACTGAAGCGCCGCCACCCCGGCAAACGTAAGCAAATGCAGCGGGTAGAGCCGGCTGAAGCGATCCACAGCGAAACTGCGCAGCGACACTTTACCCGTGGCGATGCCTTGGGCGAACAGCCAGAAGAACACAAACCCCGAGATCGAGAAAAATAGCTGCACGGCCAGGCCGCCATATTGATAAAGCGGTGTCAGTGCCGCGAAAAAAGGCTGGCGTGTGCCCTCGAAGCCCGCCGGGCTGTCGCCGACGTAGAAGAAATGTTGCCAATGCCAGAACACGACACAAAGCGCGGCGATACCTCTTAAGGTATCCAAAGTATAAAGTCGAACGGCCGGGAGCAAGGAAGCATGCATTTGCGGAATCACAGGCGGGCAAAAGAGAATGCTGTCACTGCCAGCGGGAGGCTGTCAATCTGGGGCCAAGAATCAGGACCTCGCCCATTGAGTTTTGCATGGTACACCAAGCCACCGCCCTGTGAGAGTAGTTCTGGTGTTCACTGATCCAGACAGCGTTCTGATAAGCAATGTTCAAACGCCAGCGCTTTGCATCGCGAGGAGAAAACCTTACCATTGTCACTTCGGATCAACCCTCTCCTTCATGGAAGAATATGAATCACCTCTCCATTGCTAAAGAAGCACTGCTTGCACAAGCTAAAGCTGTAGAGACATTAGCTGAGCGACTGAATGAAAGTTTTCAACGCGCCGTCGAACTGCTGCTCTCTTGCAAGGGTAGAGCCGTTGTATGCGGGATGGGTAAGTCAGGGCTTATCGGCCAAAAAATGGTCGCTACTTTTGCTTCGACAGGCACGCCCAGTTTTTTTCTCCACCCGGCTGAGGCGTTCCACGGCGACCTAGGTATGCTGAAGCCAGTCGATGTGCTGATACTCATTAGCTACAGCGGTGAGACCGAAGAGCTAATCAAGCTGATCCCCAGCCTAAAGTCATTTGGTAATAAATTAATTTCAATAACTGGCAATGGAAATTCCACACTTGCCAAACATTCGGATATTTGGCTGGATATTTCCGTGGAGCGCGAGGTGTGTCCGAACAACTTGGCGCCTACCACCTCCACGCTAGCGACCATGGCCATGGGCGACGCACTTGCTGTTGCGTTGATTGAAGATATCCAGTTCAAGCCTATGGATTTTGCTCGTTACCACCCGGGCGGCAGCCTCGGTCGTAAATTGCTAACTCGCGTAAAAGATGTTATGCACTCTCCAGCCCCAATTGTGGGGCGGGAAACGAGTTTTCATGATTGTCTGCTGGCAATGACCCAAAGCAGGCTAGGCCTTGCGATTGTGATGGAAGAGCAGCGGTTGGTTGGTATCGTGACGGATGGCGACCTCCGCCGTGCACTGCTTGAGAACGAACGGATTGTTCGGGAAAAAGTTGCGCAATTCATGACAGCTAAACCGCACACCATAATCGAAGATGCGCAGTTGTCCGAGGCGGAGCTATACATGCGCGAAAATAAAATTAGAGCACTCGCGGTTACGAATAGTCAGGGTGGGGTGGTAGGGGTTGTTGAAATTTTCGATTGATCATGTCTTCAGGAAAGACGCCTGCTGAATGAATTCAGTGCTTTTGATAGCGACTTAGCTCAAGCGCTTATCATACAGGCGCAGAGGCTCTACGAAGTCCGTAGAGCCCCCAGCCTTTTATCAATCGAATAAGTCCGAGTCGCTTAATGCCAAACCAAGTTGGTCTTTTCCAGATAGGCTAGGCACAAAGTCGATTGGCCACTCGATACCGATTTCTGGATCATTCCAAGCAAGGCAGCGCTCGCTGCTAGGTGAGTAGAAATCGGTCGTTTTGTAGAGAAACTCGGCTGTATCGCTCAAAGTCACGAAGCCGTGGGCAAAGCCTGGCGGAATCCACAGCTGGTTCTTGTTCTCGGCGGAAAGCACCGCACCAACCCACTGGCCAAAAGTAGGGGAGGAGCGGCGGATATCCACCGCCACATCGAACACTTCACCTTGTACTACACGCACCAATTTGCCTTGGGCATGTGGCGGCAGCTGGTAGTGAAGGCCGCGTAGCACGCCTTTCACAGAGCGGGAGTGGTTGTCCTGAACGAAGTCTGGTTGCAGGCCGGTGACTTCATTGAAGACATTGGCGTTGAAGCTTTCGAAGAAAAAGCCACGCTCGTCACCGAAGACCTTGGGAGTGAACAGAAAGACATCCGGGATGGCCAAAGGAATAGCGTGCATCAGAAGACCTTTTCTTTAAGCAAGTTTTTAAGGTATTGACCATAACCGTTTTTGAGCAATGGCTGAGCGAGGCGTTCGAGTTGTTCGGCGTTGATCCAGCCGGCCCGGTAGCAAATCTCCTCAGGGCAGGCGACCTTCAGCCCTTGGCGGCGCTCCATGGTTGCAATGTACTGGCTGGCATCGAGTAGGCTGTCGTGGGTGCCGGTATCGAGCCATGCATAGCCGCGTCCCATGATCTCGACCTGCAGTTGACCTTGTTGCAGATAGAGATTGTTGAGATCGGTGATCTCTAGTTCTCCACGGGCCGACGGTTTAAGCCCGCGTGCCAGATCGACGACCTGGTTGTCATAGAAGTACAAGCCGGTGACCGCGTAGCTCGACTTCGGCACCTTGGGTTTTTCTTCAAGCGAAAGCACACGTCCGCTGTCATCGAACTCGGCAACCCCATAACGCTCTGGGTCTTGAACGTGATACGCGAAAACCGATGCCCCCCTTTCACGCTCGCCGGCACTTAGCAGCAGCGATTGGAAGTCGTGGCCGTAGAAAATATTGTCGCCAAGCACCAGTGCTGATGGGTTGTTACCGATGAAATCCGCGCCAATGGTGAAGGCTTGCGCCAAACCGTCCGGGCTTGGCTGCACAGCGTACGAAAGATTGATGCCCCACTGACTGCCGCTACCCAGCAGCTGTTCGAAGCGCGGGGTATCTTGGGGGGTCGATATGATGAGGATGTCGCGAATACCCGCAAGCAGCAGCGTGCTCAGCGGGTAGTAGATCATCGGCTTGTCATAAACGGGTAAGAGTTGCTTGGAAACGGACAGCGTCGCTGGATGCAGCCGCGTCCCAGAACCACCAGCCAGAATGATCCCTTTACGATTGGTCGTGTTCATTTGTTAAGAGCTTCCATAAGCATACGGGTGACACCACTTTGCCAATCCGGCAAGTGCAGAGAGAAAGAGTTCCGAAGTTTCGCAGTCGACAGCCGAGAGTTCAACGGGCGCTTCGCCGGAGTGGGGTACTCGGTTGTAGCAATCGGGTTGATTGCTTCAACGGCAAGCGTTTCACCTTGGTCGCGGGCAAACGCGATCACATCGCAGGCATAAGCGTGCCAGGTTGTCTCGCCGGCTGGTGCCAGGTGGTAGATGCCAGCCAGTTCGGGCTTGTGCAGTGCTTGCTGTAATGCGGCTACCGCAACGTCGGCCAGCAAGTCTGCACCGGTCGGTACGCCAACCTGATCAGCGATCACGTTGAGGGTTGCCCGGTCCTTCGCAAGGCGCAGCATGGTTTTAGCGAAGTTGTTGCCGCGGGCGGCGTACACCCAGCTTGTACGGAAGATGAGGTGCTTGCAGCCTGATGCCTGGATCAACTGTTCGCCTTCGAGCTTGGTTGCACCGTAGTAGTTGACCGGCGCAACAGGGTCGGTTTCCTTCCAAGGGGCCGAGCCACTGCCGTCGAAGACGTAGTCGGTGGAGTAGTGCACCAGCCAGGCGTCGAGACGCTTGGCCTCTTCTGCCATTACCTGGCTCGCCAAGGCATTGACCGTGTGAGCAAGCTCGCGCTCGCTTTCGGCTTTATCGACGGCCGTGTAAGCGGCTGCATTGACGATTACCTGGGGTGCCACACTGCGGATGGTGGCGCGCAGGCCTTCAAGATCCGACAAATCGCCTGCCAATTCTCCGTAGGGGGTAGACGCCCGATGTCGATCGAGGGCTACCACTTCGCCCAACACGCTGAGCGCCCGCTGCAGTTCCCAGCCGACCTGGCCGTTTTTACCCAGCAGCAGAATCTTCATGCCTTACCCGCACGTGCGTTGTAATTTGTGTCGATCCATTGCTGGTAGCTGCCGCTTTTTACGTGAGCGACCCACTCTGGGTTGTCCAAGTACCACTGCACCGTCTTGCGGATGCCCGACTCGAAGGTTTCTTCAGGCACCCAGCCCAGTTCACGTTGGATCTTGCTGGCGTCGATGGCATACCGCAGGTCATGGCCCGGGCGGTCTTGCACGTAGGTCAGCAGGTCGACGTGCGGGCGGAATGCCGACTCAGGGCGCAGTTCGTCAAGCAATGCACAAACGGTACGCACCACCTCGATGTTCTGCTTCTCGTTATGGCCGCCAATGTTGTAGGTCTGGCCTACTTCACCTTCGGTAACTACCTTGTACAGCGCCCGGGCGTGGTCTTCGACGTACAGCCAGTCACGGATCTGGTCGCCTTTGCCGTAGATAGGCAGCGGCTTGCCTTCCAGTGCGTTGAGGATGACCAGCGGGATCAACTTCTCGGGGAAGTGGTACGGGCCATAATTGTTCGAGCAATTGGTAACCAAGGTCGGCAGGCCGTAGGTACGGGCCCATGCGCGGACCAAATGGTCGGAACTGGCCTTGCTGGCTGAATAGGGCGAGCTTGGCTGGTACGGTGTGGTCTCGGTGAACAGGTCTTCCGGGCCTTCAAGGTCTCCGTACACTTCGTCAGTGGAAATGTGGTGGAACCGGAATGCCGCCTTGCGCGTATCATCCAAGGAGCTCCAGTACCCACGCGCTGCTTCCAGCAGGTTGTATGTGCCGATGATGTTGGTCTGGATGAATTCGGACGGGCCGCTGATCGAGCGGTCGACGTGCGATTCTGCGGCCAGGTGCATCACAGCGTCAGGCTGGTGCTCGCGGAACACCCGGTCGAGTTCGCCGCGGTCGCAGATATCGACGCGCTCGAATGCATAGCGCGTGTCTTGGTCGACCGACTGGAGCGACTCCAGGTTGCCGGCATAGGTCAGCTTGTCGACGTTGATGACCGAGTCATCAGTGTTCGAGATGATGTGACGTACAACTGCCGAGCCAATGAACCCGGCACCACCGGTTACTAAGATCTTCACGAGAGTTTTCTACCTTGAGGTTCTGACAGAGTCTACAAGCTTTGTCTGAGTCAATGCTTAAAAGCCGTCATACAAGACGCGTTTTCTAAGTGTACTCGATAGACTCCTGTATTCGATAAGTTCTGTCAATTATTGATATTTTTTTGTGCGCTCTGGTCAGTGCGGCTATTTGAGAGGGCACTGAGAATTACAGCCGTGAGCGATGAGCTTGAGTCTGTATGGCCCCGGCTTGAAAAGCAGATACACGCGAATGAGGAATAATTCAAATCGTTCATAGCTATTTTTACCTCGTTATTTTCTGGGGTAAAGGCTTATTTAGTGATTCCAACGCTGGCTTGAAGCTGCCACCAGAGCGGATGCTGGCTGTGAAATAAGTACCCTAAATTATATCAAACACTTTCGTTAAACCTGTTATGGTCGGATACCCAAAGGGACCAAGCTCAATGTCCGAGTCAGAAATATCAATGGTATGCGACGTACGGGTTGCTGAGTAGTTTTTGTTGTGTAGAGACTGAGGGGTTTCTCTTCTGTTGATGATGGTCTGCGCACAACTAGCTTCCCAGACAATATGACTCGCAGCGCCATGGATCCAGTCTGCTAATTGCTCCAGCGCGAACGGAATTGTGGGCTGTTTACCATCGTCGGAGATAAAAACCTTGAAGTGTGAGTGATGTGAGATTGCTGCAACATTGACACTTTGGGCGTGGCCGATTTGAGGGTTGATACTAACTATTTTTATGCCGATTTTTTCAATCTTCTCTAGGCCTGATGGGCCTAAATAGCGAAGTAGAGTATCAAGCCACACACTCTGGCCAAAAATTAGTATTGGAGTATTTTTGCGTCTGACCAGCTGGGCGGCAGAGTCGAAGATTATACGCTCTACGTCGCGAACTGCTTTGTTGAAGGAAGTGCGGGCGTCAGTATTATAGTAAAAACAATTGGTGATCATGAGGTAACCAATGTGCGATGGATGCGAGCTAGGATCGATAAATAGTCGCATTGCTTCATGCATTGGTAGTTTCAGTAGCGGTGAGAGGTCGATAAGTTTCGCAGTGGATACATTTGCTTGAATATCAGCCAAATTCCAGTGCGGATGATTGTAGGCTTTAGCTTTGATATGTCGTCCGGCTAAGCGGTCCTGTACCTGCCTGCAAAAAAGGTCCCAAAAAATAAAATGTATTTTATTGTTGAATGTTTTGTCCCAAGCAGATATGGCTGCGAGGCTTCGCTTTAGCATGAATTCATCGTTCTCTGGTTTAATGGCTTTTGCATTAATTCCAGAGTGGTTGGGCAAGAAAAGGGGTAAAGAGTCCCTTGCAGGATGAAGCGATATTTCGTTGCCGAACCGGAAGTCCCCGACCATAAGCAATATTTTGGTATCGTCGGAGCACGCTTTCTTTGTTGATTCTAGTAGTCGCTGGGACCAGACCGGTGCGCCCCCGAAGCCAATCAGGTCACTTTCCTGAGGAGGCCTTGTCAAAAGCCCGTTCTTGACATGCTGACCCCACCTGACCATATGTGATGGTCCGACGATTTTCTTGGCTTGTGCAGTATCATTAAAGAGATAGTTGAGGAACTTTTTAGATGATATAGCGCTGGGTGAGGTTATCGTTCTGAAGGCGTTTAGGAAGAGAGGGGACGGCCTCGAAACGGCATTATGGGTGTATGAGTAGAGTTGAAAGGCTGGCGCGTTTATATCTGACGCAACATTTGCCAGGTAACGTTCGGCGTTGCCCGTCAGAACTATGTCGGGACGTATCAGTTCGACCATTTCTGCATGGTAGTAAGGCGTACGCAGAAATACAACTTGCTGAAAGATTTTGGAAAGGTGTGGCAGCATCAGTCGGAAAAATGAGTCGCCAAATATTAGAATTTTCTTGTCGGTTGTGGCTTCGGGGCTGAAATAAATATCAATTTGACCATTATTGGATGTGCCATTGCTGTTGAATTTAGTGTGGTTCCAATGGGGGTTGATTCTAATGGACTCTTGGTAGAGCGGGGGTGAAAATTTATTTCCGAGGTCGCCGGTTGTCTTTGTCTTTAGATTGATGCACTCCTGGATTTCTCGTAGTGCAACAGGTGCGGCTAAGCCAATGATGTCTAAGATTCGCGCAAGCACAACGAGGGTGCCAGAGTCTGATAGGTGAGTGTCAAGCTTGTCGTATGACAAGCGACCGAGCGTTTCATTCAGAAAATCCGCAGGATAAAGAACGAGGCCATGAAGGCCGTCTTTTCTCAAGAAATCTACATACTTGTCGCCTAGCCTGGACATCGTTTCTATTGGGAATTCTGATGCTAATACTGACTGCTTGTCCGGGAAAATGACATGCAGGTATTTGCATTTTGCCAAGCTAGAGATATATGCGCGCCGGGAGATGTTGAGCTTGAAGTTTTCAAAGGACTCGATCGTCGGAGTGGTCTTTTCAGTTATATAGTCTAGTACTGTGTGATTGCCTCCGATCAAATAAGCTAATCCACAGGTGGTTAGCAATACATCATTGTGGATTAGATATTTTTCGGTCTGTGATGTGGATGCCATTTTGATGTCTCGCTAAAGCACTTGTCCCGTTGCCTGAGCGCTACAGGGCAACGGGATGTCTGATCGATTATTTTGTAATTGAACCCAACTTGCCGTTAATGACGAACATTGTATTGTCGGATGTTAGTAGTGCTATGTTGTAGCCGGAGTTGGATGTAAGGTTTCCCGGCAATTCAATCCTAAATCCGCAATTGGTCGGGAACGTGCGAATAGACGAATTTGCAAGATTGCGCAGGTAATCGGCGGTGTCAAGCCGCGGGACTACTGTATGCTTGTGCGATAGCACTAAATTATCTTTGAAGACGAGTACTAAGGCTGCCTGCCTTAGTTTGTCATCTATCGCCCAGCCTTCAATTTTCGTAGTGTCTTTCTTTTCTTCATTAGGAGATATTACGTCAATATTGCCTATGAATAGTTTTTCAAGAACTTTAGCGGAGCCGGCAATCAGAGGTCGTCCTGCCTCTTGTGCCGTGATAGTAGCCACGCCGTTTTTGATGGTGATACTTTTGTTTGAAGCGGCCAATAACTGGAGGTTTCCGAAGATTTCACCAGGTACTAGGTCTGAAACCTCTTCGTGTATGTTTTCGCCAAGCCAGTTAATGCCGTATTTGAATTTTTTAACCCAGTGCTCCCAGTAGGTTTCTTGGGTGGGAGTGATCTGAAGCTGCTTCATTTCCTTCAGGAAGTACAAAATATCAATAATGGGTTTGCCTGTGCCAATAGCATCCTTACTAATAAGGAAATGGCCGGACATGAAGTTGAAAAGTCGTCTTGCATGGCTTGTATTGTCAGGGATGTCTGCAAGTTTGCGAATATCTGCCAGGCTGACTTTTAGTCTGCCGTTGATGTCATACATCGCATCCCCTAGAATCAGCGCTCTTTTTCCTAAAAGTAGAGCTTCATATCCTACTGAGCTATTGATGGTGCATACAAACGCCGCTTGTGATATGAGGCGAAGTGATCGCGTGATTGTGACTGCACGATCCAAAATTGTCACATTTTCAACGAATGTACGGGCGTAAATTAGCGCTTTTGTTTCTTCAATCAGATTATAAGGGCGGCTTAGTGACCCAGGATGAGGCTTGATGATTACGTGATAACCTTGTTCGGTAAATGCTGGTAGGACTTTTTCGAGGAAATCAAGAGGTCCCTCGAAGTCTGAGTTTTTGATGGTGTTGAGGTCGTCCGCGAGTTGTAATGGAACATAGATGTAGGGGAACTTTGTTGATGCGCTTATTTCGTCAGGTACCGCGGTGTATGGCACATCAATAATGCCAATGCCATCAGGATTGTTCTCGAATCTGCTCTTAGGGCCCAGCCAAGTTTGTACGGGGTAGTTTTTCAGGGGCAAATTGTCAATGTTAGCCTGTCTCACTGCAGCGTTGCCATTTGTGCCTGCAGTATCGAAGTACATTGTTTCAACGAATGGGCCTCGGGTTGGGCCTAACTCGCCATGTAATACTATAATGTCATTTGCTGTGCAGAACTTGCGGACAGCCCCATTCTCTGACCATAAAACTATCGCCTCGAAGGGGTATTTTTTGTAGATTCTTTCTAGTATTGATAAATAAAGCTCTGAAGCCTCGCCAATACCTTTTGTTAGCTCTATCCAGGCATTGATGTTATCTTTTCCCCAGGCTGATTTGTAGTTTTCGATCTCTTTCGATTCGATGCCTGTAGGTCGCTCGCAGATCATTGAGCCCTGAGAAACTTTGCTACAGATCAGATCGATAACAGCATTATTGGAGAAAACGCGCAGGTCGAAAGAGCTTGAATCAATTTGTTTTAACAGTGATTCGGCTAAATATGTTCCTATACCCGAAAATTCTTCGAAGCTATCGCGGACAGGATGGGGCTCGATGTAAAGGAGGATTTTCATTGCTCAATAAACTCGCTGATCCATTTGGCAGTTTGCTTGTCCGAAGAAACTTCAGTATCTACGGACCTGGCTGCATCTTCTAATTCATTCTCGGAATGAGTAATAGGCTCTAGAAGAGCTTGTTGCCATTCTGCTGAGGTCCTGCACTTTCTCAAAAGGATGGATTCGAATCGATCAATGTCGGGAATCGGGCTGCCAATCACTGTACAACCAGATAAGGCCGCCTCAAAAAATTTGAGGCCGCTTTTGCATTGATTAAATTCAGTCTCCTCCAAAGGGCCAAGAACAAATTTGCTTTTGGCCATTAGGTTGGGGAGTTCGTGAAATGCGACGTAATCAGCCTTATATATTTGATCCGCGTATCTAGTTAAGGTATTTGGAATTTTTACCGGGCCGGCTATCATAAGTTTAAATGATGAGTCAGATGCCAGTGCCCTTTGGAGAGGCTCCTCAATCATCTGCAAATCAGGGTTGTGTGAGGCTGTGCCGGGAAAGTAGGCGAATGTGTAAGGACGATGAGAGATTGGGTTTCGCTCCCTCACCATTTCTGAAATGCCGGCGAAAGTTGGATCCACACCGTTATGTATAACAACAGATTTTTTTGCAGAGAAAAGCCTGGACAGATAGTCGGCTAGCGGGACAGTGGACGAGCTAAATTGAGTGAATAGAGAGGCCGCACCAGCAATCTTGGCTAGGCTCTTACTTACGGTTGAGACGTTTTCTGAGCGAGTTCTAACTGCTGGGGTTTCGATGGCATGAATTACGCTGAAATTCAGGTCGTCGAAGTCAGCAATAAGCCTCTCTGTAGGCATCGATAAAATGAATTCAGCCAGTTCAGCTGTCAGAGCCGGTCGGTGAAATACAAAATAATCATAGTTAGAAAAGAATGATGGCTGTTTTTGGAATATGGCTTGTGTGGTGCACGCAGTAGGAAAGCCTTTCGCCGAAAGACTTTGAGCGAAATTAAAACACCGATATCGTGTTGACGGGTCGTAATAAGGTCTCGCATGTCTTGAAGTGTTTGATACGAAAAGTACTGATGGATTTTTCATTTTCTTTTAACGTTACGTCCAAGGAGGCTCATTAGTGTTCTGGTTGCGAAGCTTCACTTGAGTGAAGTTCTGCTGACTAATAGAGCTTTTGATGTTAAATGCTGTTTGCGTTTTTTTACTGAATAATGCTGCATGGCAAGGCCGCCATAGGGGCCGCTTAGATAGTCTGTGCTAAGTGAGCAGTTATAAAAAAGGTCCGAGTATCCAGCTTGGGTCCAGCGGCCTATAAAATTACGCTGCTCACGCTGAGCTCTATTCATTTTTTCTGGTGTTTGGTCCTTTCCTCTGCTGGCTGACTCAGCATGAATCAATTGCGCGAACGCGGTCCAAATCACGTGCATGCCCAACTGTCGGATGCGTAAGCACAGATCCACATCATTGAACGCTACCGGAAAGGCTCTTTCGTCTAAACCACCCACTTCTTCGAAAATCTCTCTGCGCACTAACATGCATGCCGCAGTAACTGCGCTTTGCTTACGAGTGATTTGATTCAGCCCGAGATAACCAGCGTCACGCTGTTCGAGATTGTTACCAGTGTGCGCCGCCAGGCCGTTAATGCCGACAACAACTCCACCATGTTGGACCATGCTATTCGGCCAAAGTAGTTTCGCGCCCACAGCGCCGACACCCGGTCTGTAAAGTTGCGCTACCATTTCTTTCAACCAGGCACTTTTTTTAACCTCGATGTCATTGTTGACGAGGCCGATCACTTCACCCGTGGCAATGCTCGCCGCACGATTGTTGATGGTCGAATAGTTAAACGGGTAGGGGTGTGCCAGTACGGTCACGCCGCGTGCCTTGATATCCTCGAAATAAGCCAAGGTGTCGGGGTCGCTCGACTCATTGTCGACAACAATGATTTCGAGGTTTGGATAATCTGTGTCGTTTAACAACCCTTCAACACACGCGTGCAACAGCTTGAATTGGTCCCGGGTAGGTACGATCAAGCTCACCCGCGGCAGTTGCTCTGGCAGAGGCCAATGCGCCCTGAGCAGTGCGGGGTAGTCCTCCACACGGCTCACTGTCGTACCAGGGGCCAATTCTTGGCAGAGCCACTCGATGGCACGCAGTCGTTCGGACGATGGCTCTGCCTGCTCGGGGCTGGCTGGCGCATTGTTGGTACGGTGGTAAAGCACTCGGGGCAAGTGCACCACACTCGCGTTGCTCTCTTGGGTGGCCAATGCAATCGCGGCAACCAAGTCATGCCAGCCTACCGCAGATTGTTCGGCACGCGCTGTCAACAGATTCAATGCCTGCTTGATGATGTCTGCGCCGAATATTGCTCCTGGAGTGAAGATATCCGCACCGATGAACAGGTCAATGTCCCACACTGGCTTCAGCCAAGGGAGGCTGCGCTCACCTTGTGGGCCGTCACGATCGCAGTCTGCAAATGCCCAGGCACTGCCATCGTCCAGCAACGCACAAAGGTGCGCGAGGGCCAACGGGGCCAAGCGATCACCTGCCGCCAAAGGTAGAATTCGATCACAACCCTCTGCCAACAGTTGCTGCACGGCGGGTGCCAAATCGGTAGGGGAGGCGATGGCGACTTGATGTACGTTTGCACGGTCAGTACCCAGGCTTTCAAGGCTGGCCTTTTCCTGCTCGCAATCCCCTGCGCTGATGATCAGCAAGCCGACCTTGCCTTGCATGGCAGGCTTGTCCAGGCCCTCCAGGCGCTGAAACGCCTCAAACCATTGCGGGTAAAGATGCCACCCTGCGCTTTTGGGCAAGCGCATTGACTGCTCTTTGGCCACTTCAGTGAGCAGGGCGATGGTTGCCGGATCCTGCTTCGCATCCAGCTGCCGAATCAAACCCTCTACGCCTTCCGGCCAGCAGCACAGGCGAATCGGGCTGCCGGCAAGCGGTTGCCCGCGATCATCGACTACATCCAGCACATGCACCTTGCCATCGGCCAACTCCCACGGCAGGTCAATGGCAAAGCCGTGATCGCTGGTATCGCGATACGCCAGTGCCTGGTTATGCACATTGCAAGTCGCAGTGCAGATGACCTGATTCCCTTCGCGCACAGTCACTTCAACATGACGGCGTGGTGATTGCGGGTCCCATGACCAGCCACCTACGCGTAGACCACCGGTGTGCCACACCTGCGAGGTAATGGCCGAAGCTTCCTGGCTGGGAGCAGCAGGCAAATGTACCTGGCCTTCCAGCTCGAATGCCTGGTTGGCGATGCGTGCCGTAATCACTCGCGCTTCGTCCAGCCAGCTTTTGCGCAGCTGAACGGTGAACCCATGGAACTGATCACCCACTGGGGCGAGTGGTTCGTATTGGTCTGCACGCGCCAAGGCGACGGTCGCGCCGTCGATAAATACTTCCACCACCGGGCGCAGTTCCGGCTGGGCGGTATCGATTGCCCAGCCTTGCAGCACATCCCCCTGCAGGCCAATGATGGCCCCGGTGTAACCGTTAAGTTGGACGGGTTGCTGGCCCGCCTGGGGCTTTTCCAAGAGGTCTTGAGTCATCAGGCTTGGCTCAGTGAAAAGGGTAGGGAAGTGGTTGGGCTCGCGCCGGCTTCGGCGGCCAGCGGGCTTGGGCTCGCAAACAGCGGGGCGGCCAGTTCGTCGGCCAGCAGCGCTGCCTGCCAGTCCGCGCCGGGGGCGTCATCCAGGCTTAGCACGCCGCCACAGCCTGCAGCTACGGCGCGTTCGGCCAGGCTGAAACCGTGCAGGGCCGGCAGCCGGTAGACGGCGCCCGTAGCCTGGAGTGCCTTCAGCCAAGGGCTGTCGTCTTTGGCCAGTAGTACGAGCGGCAACTGGTCGCTGATGATCTGCCGTGCCAGGGCCAGCCAGCGTTGGGCAATTGCCGGGTTGCTCAGGCTGTCACCAATCAGCAGCACGCGTGGCGTATCTGCCGAGACTGGTGGGTGTTCGGTAGGGCCTGGCAATACGAGGTTCGCCTTGGGTAGGGCCCTGGCGTAGTCGCGGTGCAAGGCTTGCCATGGCAGCTGTACGCTTGTGGCATTGTGAGCGAAGTGCTGCCAGTCGAACGCTTCATCCTGGCTCAGCAGCCGGCTATCGCGGCAAATGATGCTGTAGGGCATGCCCAGAAGGGCAGGCAGCTCGCACAGGGTGACGGGGCAGCGCGCCAGTTGCTGGTAAGCGATACCGTTCAGCGGCAGCAGGCGCAGTGCCTCGACCAACTGGGGGTATTCGCCCGGCAGTTCGAAGTCGAGGGTCAAGGGCAGTGGCTGCAGTGGGGCTTGCAGGGTCGCCCAGGTGCGATGGTGCTCATGGCGCCAGGCGAGGTTGAATGCCGCGTCGCTGTGTGAGCCGTTGTGGATGTGCAGCGTTTCGCCGGGGCTGGATGTTGCGCATTGCTTGAGGGGGGATGGGGCGGCTGAGGGCCTCATCGCCGGCAAGCCGGCGCCTACAGTGGGCTCGCCGGTTTGGGTTGGCCAGTGGGCTTGGCGGGTATCGGGGGGCAGGCTGGTCAGCTTGGCTAGGCGCGCTTTTTGTAATGCTTGGCGGGCCGGTTTGATCGGGTCGCGCAGGCAGAAGGTGTTGTAGCGGGCGGAGGCGTCTGGGTAGCGTTTGCGCAGAATAGCGTTGTTGTGGGCCACGCGCAGGGCCTTTTCGGCGCCGAACGAGATGCCGCCCTGGTGCGCCACGAACACATTGGGCGCGCCCATGTGCCGCCAGCCGTGCTCGCGGGCGCGCAGGCACCAGTCGGTTTCTTCGCCATAGCCACGCGCAAGGTGGACTTCGTCCAGGTAGCCCACCTGGTCCAATGCCTCGCGCTTGATGTACAGGCAAAAGCCACAGCCGGTTTCTATTTCCATTGGCGGGCTGTCGGTTTGGCGGGCCAGGTCATCCAGTTCGGCTTGCGCTTTGGGGCAGGGCATGGCGTGGCTCACCCGGCTCTGCGGGAAGCTCATCAACTCGCCATTGTTGGTGAACGGGGTGACCGAGGCGATGCTGGCATCGCTGTAGGCCACCTGACGCAGGCGGTCGAGCCAGGCGCCATGCACGCGGGTATCGGCGTTCAGCCACACCACGTCCTTGTTCGGGCTCAGGGCCATGGCGCGGTTCATGCTGCGGATGAACCCAAGGTTCACGGCATTGTGCACCAGGGTGATCTTACCTTTGGCGGCCAGCACTTTGAGTGCCTTGGCCAGGGCGGGCACGGGGGTCTGGTCTTCGATCACCACCAGCCGGTGCGCGGTGCGGTTGAGCTTGCGCGCCTCCAGTGCGCTGTTGATGCATTCCAGGGTTTCGTTGAGGCCGTCATACACGGGGATCAGCACGTCGACTGGCTGCTGTTCGCCGCCGCCGTTCACGCTGGCGGGCGGCACGAATGCCGGCATCGCGAAGACGGGGCTGCCGAGCAGTGCAGTGCCGTTGGCGAAGCGCAGGTGTACTGCCGCAGTCACGTTCGGCACGCTCACCCGCAAGCCGCCATGGGTGGCAGGCAGCCCGGCGGCGCTCAGCAATGGGTGCTGGGCAGTGGCCTGGGTGTCGAACTGCTTGCCGTTGGCTTCGATTTTCAGTGCTGCCGGTGCCTGCAGGTTGGCCAGGTCTATGGCCCAACCTTGTATCTCCCGCTGTTCGGGCAGGTAGCGCACCACGCCGACCGTGCCGGGCGCGTCAGGTTGCGCGGCCAGCAGCTTAAGCACCTGTGCCAGTTCCTGGCCGGTGTGAATGTCAGGCAGGTGGGCAAGCACCATGCGGCGCAGTTCGGCGGGAGTTTCCGATTGGCTGCGTGCTTGCCACAGCGTCATGCGCAGGGCGAGGTCATTGGGCTGGGTTTTCCAGGCCGTGGTCAGGTAGCGCGTGGCGAGTTTGAAGTGCTTTTGCGCCAGCAGGCTGCGGCCGATCAGGGCGTGGATGTCCGCCCGGTCGGGTAGTGCCTTGGCGGCATTGGCAAAGAATAAAAAGGCCAGCTCAGGCGTTTGCGGCAATGCCGCGATGCCTTTCCACACCAATGCTTCCGGCCGGTACTCGGCGGTTTGCATGGCACGCTCGAGTGCAGCAGCCGCTAGGCCCTGCTCGTTGGCTTGGCGGTGGCGGTGGAACATGTCCATGAGCGTTTCTCGCCCATGGTCGAGGTGTCTGGACATAAGCTTGGCTTGGCTACAAAAAATAAAAAGAGGGGCGACCCGAAAGTCGCCCCCTTTTGCATGCACCCCGCCTTGCGGCGGAGTGAATGCCTGGCTACAGCAGGGCTAGTTACACCTGGCCGTGCAGTACAACGACGTTGTCGATGTTTGCAACAGCTTCGTTGGAACCAACGATGCCGATGGCCACGTCGGCGTGCGAAGCGCCTTGGGCGATCTGGGCAGACCAGTAGTCCTTCTCGCCTTCTTCCGAAGCACGGTCCAGAGCGGACTGGTACAGCGACTCGATGAAGTCGTTGTTGGCTTTAACGCCAGCTTCGTCCGAGGTGACGATGTCTTTGGCAACATCGGCACGGCTTGCGCCGTTGAACAGCGAGGATACCCAGAAGTCCAGGTCCTGTTGCTCAGCTTCGCGGCCCAGTACGTTGGTGTACAGGTCACGGATGAAGTCGCCGTTCGAAGCGTCCAGGGTCTGAGCTTCGCTGGAAACAGCGATAGCAGCAGCCACGTCAGCCAGCGAACCACCGTTGGCCAGCATGTCGGTCCAGGTGCTTGCACCCGAATCGTCAGCAGCACGGCCCAGCAGCGCCTGATACAGCTCGTTCACGTCGGTAGCGTTGTTAGCGCCGGCGTATTCGTTCGAGTTCAGGAACTCGTTGGCGATGTCGGTCAGCGAAGTGCCGTTGTTGACTTGGCCAACGAAGGACTTGGCGCCTTCCAGGTCTGCGTCACGGTCCAGTACGCCTTGGAACAGGCGCAGTGCAGCGGCTTCAGCATCGCTGTAGGCCAGAGCAACGGTCTCGACTTCTTCGCCGTTGACGAAGGTCAGGAACTCGGCGTTCGAGATCGAGGCAGTCTGGTTGCCGGTCAGGGTAACGTTGAAGTTGGCGTTGGTGGCGAACGCGTAGTCTTCACGCGAGCCGTCCAGCTGAACCACGTCGTAGCCAGCGCCGGTGTCGACGATGTCGGTGTGGTCTTCACCGCTCAGCACGACAGTGTCGTTGCCCGAGCCAGTTTTGACGTTGTTGTTGCCAGCGCCAGCGATAACGGTGTTGTTGCCGTTGCCGGTCACGATGGTGTCGTTACCGTCACCGCCGTCGATGAAGGTGTTCTGGTCGCCATTGACGGTGATTACGTCGTTGCCGTTGCCAGTGGTGACAACCAGGCCGATTTCGGCGTTGGCGTCAGCGGCTACAGCTACGTCGGCTGCCAGGGCAGCGAAGGCGGCTGGGGCAACGTTGCCCGACTGGCCTTGCAGGGTGACGTTCAGGCTGGCATCGCTTTCCAGGATGTAAGCGCGAGCGCCGGCAGCTTCAGCTGCGGACAGGTCCAGAGTGACCAGGTCGGCGGCAACACCGGCGATTTCGCCGGTAACAACGTCAACGGCGCCGCCAGCTGGCAGCTCCAGGTTTACGCCGTCGAAGCTTGCAACGTTAACGGTTGCGCCTTCGGCTTCCAGGCCCAGCAGGGAGCTGATCGCGTCAACAGTGCTGTCGGACAGGGTGGTAGCGGCCAGGAAGGTCTGGAACTCGGTGGACGAGACGGGGCTATCGTATTGCATGGTGTATTCCTGTTACTTCAAGCCAATTGGCTTGTTGCACTGAGGTTCTGCGGTTGCGCAGAGTTTTCCCACGGAGACTTAGAGCGGGCAGCGTTCATCTTCGTAACGGGAGTAACGGCGATATGCAGCGCCACCAACGGCTCGTTGCCGGTGGGGCCATGCATCATCTGATTGGCGAGCAGGCGTTGTGGCTCGGCATTGCCGAACACGATAAGGCCTGTCAATTCGTAGTGTTTGCGCAGCGGCCCAACCAGGCTGAAGCCCACGCAGATCAGCGGCAGGCCTTCGCCTCGCGCGCCAACGAAGGTGCCGGTGGACACATTACGGCTGGGGCCGGAGCCGGCCACCATGCAGGTGTAGAGCAGGTCGACGCCATCCGGCTTGTTGGGCCAGTTGATAGCGAAGCTCTCGATGAATTCGTCGCTGCCGGGCGTGCCGATGCGGCCTTCGCTCGAAACCACTTCGCCTGATTTTTGCAGGTGCGCGGTGAGCTCGAAGGCGGTGGGGCTAGCGGTTGCGGTAAGGCTGGGGGCAGGCTCGCTGCTGGCCACCACGGCAAAAGTGCGCATGATGGCAGGCGAGGTGTCGATGCGGTCGATGCGCAGGTCGACCGGGTCGATCACGTCGTCGAACATGTGGTATTCGGTGATCAGTACGGTGGTCACGCCACCTTTGACCCGGGCCACGATGGTGTCGCCCAGTTTGGTCAGCATGTTCTTGCTGACACCCTCGGCGGGGAAGAAATCGATCGAGCCTTTGCCAAGCGGCGCCTGTTGCAGCGCAATGCACACGGGTTTATCGGCCGGTGGCTGCGAGGCATAACGGAAGATGTACATGCCCGGCTCCAGCAACGTTACGCGGGAGCTGATCTTCAAGCCATCGAGGGGCTGGGAAGGCATAGACATGGCGTTGTTAAGCTCCTTTTAAACGAAACACCGGTAGCTAACTTGCTCAAACCCGTGCGTACACCAAAACGGCCGGTAAAGGCTCCTTGCGAGGAGCGAAGATGAAGGGATGGGATAATGTTGTCAACTCGCAAAGGTAAAAAAAATTTCACTGAAAAACTGAACTAAATCCTCGGGTTAGCGCTCGCAGGCCACGCAGGGCGCAGACTGAAGTGACTGATGGGTCTGTGATCAATGCGGTTTTTTTTCATTAAAATCAATGACTTGATGGCTCTGTTGTTTCTGGAGTCAATTTTTAATTTACTCTGACTTAGGTGCGGCAGGCTGCCGCAGCCTGTGTTGCCGTTGGTCGTTTTTAAAGAAAGGCATGGCCTTCTGCCGCGTAAGTAAGCAGTGACGCAGCTTTTTTATGCCTTTTTGTTGACTTGCATCAGGGTTTTTTCATAAACAAGGCGTTTCGTCGGCTTTGTCTGCACCTGGCCTCTTGATAGGGCAGGCTGCGTTCTTCTCGGTGGGTGTTACACTGCCCGCCGCTTTTGTCATTCTCAGTATGGATACCATGAGTTCACAATCCGAAAATAACCTGCAAACCGCACTCAAAGCCTGTAAAAGCAGCTTCATTTCGGTCGGTTTCTTCAGCTTCTTCGTCAATGCGCTGATGCTGGTGCCCACCTTCTTCATGATCCAGGTGTCCGGGCGCGTCGTACCTTCTAGCAGCACCTCCACGTTGTTTATGCTTACCCTCATTCTTACCATTTTGGTCGCCACCATGGGTGCGCTGGAGTGGGTGCGTTCGCGCATTATGGTGCGTATCAGCAACCGCCTGGATGTGATGCTCAGCCGCGATGTGTATCGGGCCAGCTTCAAGCGCGCACTCAACAGTGGTGGTTCGGATGCTACTGCGCAGTCGTTGAACGATTTGACTGCCTTGCGCCAGTTTTTCACCGGTACGGGGCTTTTTGCGTTTTTCGATGCTCCATGGTTTCCCATTTATACGGCGGTGATGTTCCTGTTCCATCCTTGGTTCGGGTGGATGACGCTCGGGTGCGGTGTCGCGCTCGCGGTGCTGGCGGTGGTCAACCACCGCGTGACCGGTAAGGCGTTGGCCACTGCCAATAAAGAGAACGTCGCCTCTAACGTCATCACCACCAAAACCCTGCGCAATGCCGAAGTCATCGAGTCGATGGGCATGCTGGAAACACTGATGAACCGCTGGGCCAAGCGCCAGCGCAACATCATGCTGCTGCAGTCCGAGGCTAGTGATAAGGGCGGCGTGGTCAGCTCGATTTCCAAGACGTTCCGCACCTGGTCGCAGTCAATCATGCTGGCCATCGGTGCTTACCTGGTGGTAACTCACGAAATCAACCCGGGTCTCCTGATGGCCGGTTCCCTGCTGCTGGGCCGGGCGCTGTCGCCCATCGACCAGATGATCGGTAGCTGGAAAGGTTTTGTCGCCGCCAAGGTTCAGTACGACCGCCTTAGCAAGGTGATGGACGACCTCAACAAAGAGCCGGAGCGCATGCCACTGCCTGCCCCGGAAGGCCACATTCAGGTGGAAAACCTGATTGTCGCGCCGCCAGGCGCCAAGGCTCCGGTACTGCGCAGCATCAGCTTCGTGGCGCCAGCCGGCTCGGTCGTCGGCATCGTCGGCCCGAGCGCTGCGGGCAAGTCGACCTTGGTGCGTGCGCTGATGGGCATCTGGCCGCCCCAGCACGGCGTGGTGCGCCTGGATGGCGCCGACATCTCGACCTGGGACAAGCAGGCCCTAGGCCCGTACGTCGGCTACCTGCCGCAGGACATCGAGCTGTTCGAAGGCAGCATCAGCGAAAACATCGCCCGCTTCGACAAAGTCGACCCGGAGAAGGTGGTGCAGGCGGCGCAGATGGCCGGTGTGCACGAAATGATCCTGATGCTTCCGGACGGCTACGACACCGTGATTGGAAGCGACGGTGTCAACCTTTCTGGCGGCCAGCGCCAGCGCATCGGCCTTGCCCGTGCCATTTATGGCAACCCGCGCCTGATCGTGCTCGACGAGCCCAACTCCAACCTGGACGATGTGGGCGAGCGCGCACTGGGCGTAGCCCTGCAAAAGCTCAAGGAAACCGGCGCCACGGTGTTCATCGTGTCGCACCGCCCCAACATCCTCACGCGCCTGGACCGCATCCTCGTCATGGCCGGCGGCACCATCTCGATGTATGGCGAGCGTGATCGTGTCATCGCCGAGCTGGCCGCGCAGCAGGCCAAGGGCCAGCAGCGCGTTGCTCAACCGGCTGCGCCGCAACCTCCCGCAGTCGCGCCCACCGCGCCTCGCCCCGCTCCCCCTGCGGCTCCTGCCGCTGCGCCCGTCACCTCGACCAGCACTGGCGCATAAAAGGATTTTTTGATGAGCAGCAAAGCAATCACCACGTTCGACCACAATTTCGATGACATGCCCACCTCCGATCGCGGTATTCGCCGCATCGGCCTGACCATCGTTTTTGTTACCTTCGGCATTTTTGGCACCTGGGCAGCGGTCGCCCCTTTGAGCAATGCCGTCCACGGCTCTGGCGTTGTCACCGTGCAGAACTACCGCAAGACCGTTCAGCACTTGGAAGGCGGTATCGTCAAGGAACTGCTGGCCCGTGACGGTGACCTGGTCAAACAGGGCGACCCGCTGATCGTACTGGATGAAGCTCAACTAAGTTCCGAGTATGAGTCCACCCGTAACCAGCTGATCGTGGCTCGCTATAAAGAAGCGCGTCTGCGCGCCGAGCGCGATGGGTTGCAGGCTATCCCGCCTGTAACTATGGAGGGCACCGATTCGGACCGTGCCATGGAAGCCCTGGCAGGTGAGCAGCAGGTGTTCAAGGCGCGGCACGATGCGTTGCAAGGCGAGATATCGGTCAACCGCGAGCGCATCGAGCAGATGAAGCAGCAGATCGCTGGCCTCAATGACATGATTCGCACCAAGCGCAACCTGGAAAAGTCCTACACCGGTGAAATCAAGCAGCTCAAAGAGCTGCTGGCCGAAGGCTTCGTCGACAACCAGCGCCTGCTCGAGCAGGAGCGCAAACTCGACATGCTCAAGACCGAAGTGGCCGACCATGAGTCGACCATCACCAAGACCAAGCTGCAGATCGGCGAAACAGAGTTGCAGATCGTGCAGTTGAAGAAGAAATTCGATTCGGATGTGGCCGACGAGCTTTCCGAAGTGCAGGCCCAAGTGTTCGACCTGCAGGAAAAAGAAGCTGCGCTGCGGGACCGCCTGTCGCGGGTGGTGATCCGCGCGCCGGAAAGCGGCATGGTGCTGGACATGAAGGTGCACACCATCGGCGGCGTGGTCAGTGCGGCTACGCCACTGCTCGATATTGTCCCTGCCTCTTCGGAGCTGGTGATCGAAGCCAAGGTCGCGACCAAAGACATCGACCGCCTCGAACTGGGCAAGACGGCGGATATCCGCTTCAGTGCCTTCAACCAGGCAACCACCCCGGTTATCGAAGGCACGCTGATCCGTATCTCCGCCGATAGCCTGACTGAGGAACGTACCGGGGACCCGTACTACCTGGTCCGGGTGAAGGTTACTGAAGACGGCATGAAAAAACTCGGCAACCGCAAGCTGCAACCGGGCATGCCAGCTGATGTCCTGATCAACGCAGGCGACCGCACCATGCTGCAGTACTTGCTGAAACCGGCGCGCAACATGTTCGCCGAATCGCTGATCGAGGAATGATTGTGCTGCGTTTGCTACCGGGTGTTTTGATTTGCATGACCGCTTGGCAGGCGATGGCGGTGGAGTCCCAGGGCGAAATGCCAAGAGGTGTTGCCGCATCGACCTACGCCCTGGACCTCGCAGGGCTCTACCGCGAAGCCCGTCTGGAAGATCCTCGCGTGCTGGCTGCCTACGCCCGGGCGCGTTCGGCGGCCGAGCAGCAGCGTGAAGCCTTGGGTGGCTTGCTGCCGCAGGTTTCGGCCAACGCCAACTCCAGCCGTGTGTTGCGCAAGAACGAACTGTCGCGCGACATTTATAACAACGAAACCTACTCGCTCAGCCTGACCCAGTACCTGTACAACAAGCCGGCCTGGGAGCGTTACCAGAAGTCCAAGAGCGTCAAGGCCCAGAAAGGCCAGCAGGCCGAGGATACCTTGGCCGAAGCGACAGTCGACCTGGCCAAGCGCTACTTCGTTGCCCTGGCGGCAGACGATGAGCTGGCGCTGGTGCAGGCCGAGCGCCGCGCCACGCAAAAGAACCTTGACCGCGTCAGCATGATGTTCGACCGGCAAATGGCCAAGATCACCGATAAGCTCGACATGCAGGCGCGTGTCGATTCGCTGGCGGCGCAAGAGGTCGACGCACGCAACCAGGTGCAGGTCAGCCGTGAGGCATTGGCCGAGATTGTCGGGCGGCCAATCAATGAACCGCTGAGCCGGGTGCGAAATGATGTGGCACTGCAGGCGCCGACGCGCCCGCTGCAAAGCTGGATTACCCAGGCGGTTGAAACCAACCCGATGCTCAAGGCCTCGCAAAGCGGCGCCGAGGCGGCCAATGCCGCGGTGCGTGAGGGCAAGGGCGAGCATTATCCTCAGCTGTCTTTGAGTTTGAGTGCACAGCAAAGTGACCAAGGGTACGACAACACCCAGGCGCCGCGCAGCGACAGTTATGTGGCCACGCTCGGGGTGAAAATCCCAATCTATAGCGGCGGTTCCACTTCTGCCCGGGTGCGGGGGCTGTATGACGAGCAACTGGCGGCCGAAGAGCAGATGGAAGGCGTTCGCCGCCAAGTGGTCAAAGAAACCACCACGGCGTATCTCACTGCCCAGTCCAGTGTCGAGAAGATCCGCGCCAACCGTAATGCGTTGTCCTCAGCGCAGAAGTCCAGCGTTGCCGCGCAAAAGGCGTTCACCTACGGCGTGGTCAACGCCGTGGATGTGCTGACGGCCGTACAGAACGAGTTCAAGGCGCGGCGTGATCTGTTGAGATCGCAATATGATTTCATTACCAACCTGTTCCTGCTCAATCGCTGGGCAGGGGAGTTGAATCAGGAAAGCGTGGACAACGTGAACGTGTGGTTGAGCCCGGTGCCCGAGACCAGCTTGCCTGGTGGCGATGTGGCCCGTGTTGATGGCGCGGCTGCTGCGCGGCCCGTGGCTGGTAAGGCGGTGCAGGGTGCAACTGCGCTGAATTGAGCGCAGGAGTGGGTGAGCGCCGCCCGCGCGGCGCTCGATCTCGCAGGCCCTGCAAAATCCCTCGCCAGGTACCTGCCCCACCCACCACACCTGCCGCCTAGGCAAAAACTACCGGCTGCCTAACACAAGCTTTTTCTGAGTCGAGCACATCGCCCAACAGATGTATACTCCGTCACCGAACCTTAACGTGCGCGCGGCAGGAACAGCCCGCGCCGGTCTAATAATCACACATGCCCGCACGGCACTATCGGAGTTGGTTAAGTCGCATGAAAGCAATCGTCACTGGGATCACTGGTCAAGACGGCGCCTACCTGGCGGAACTGCTGCTGGAAAAGGGCTACACGGTCTACGGCACCTACCGTCGCACCAGCTCGGTCAACTTCTGGCGCATTGAGGAACTGGGGATCCACACCAACCCCAACCTGCACCTGGTCGAGTACGACCTCACCGACCTGTCGGCCAGCATCCGCCTGCTGCAAACCACCGAAGCCACCGAGGTGTACAACCTCGCCGCGCAGAGCTTCGTTGGCGTGTCGTTCGAACAGCCGCTGACCACCGCCGAAATCACCGGCCTGGGCGCGGTCAACCTGCTCGAAGCCATCCGTATCGTCAACCCGAAAGTGCGCTTCTACCAGGCCTCCACCTCCGAAATGTTCGGCAAGGTGCAGGAAATCCCGCAGGTAGAAACCACCCCGTTCTACCCACGCAGCCCCTACGGCGTGGCCAAGCTGTACGCTCACTGGATGACCATCAACTACCGTGAGTCGTACAACATCTTCGCCACCAGCGGCATCCTGTTCAACCATGAGTCTCCTCTGCGCGGCCGTGAGTTCGTGACCCGCAAGATCACCGACTCGGTAGCCAAGATCAAACTCGGCCTGCTCGACAAGCTGGAGCTGGGCAACCTCGACGCCAAGCGCGACTGGGGCTTTGCCAAGGAATACGTCGAAGGTATGTGGCGCATGCTGCAGGCTGACGAGCCAGACACCTTCGTGCTGGCCACCAACCGTACCGAAACCGTTCGTGACTTCGTGACCATGGCCTTCAAGGCCGCCGGTATCGAAATCAACTGGAGCGGCAAGGACGAGGCAGAGCAGGGCACCTGCGCCGCCTCCGGCAAGGTGCTGGTCGTGATCAACCCGAAATTCTACCGCCCTGCCGAAGTGGAGCTGCTGATCGGCAACCCGGCCAAGGCCAAAGAAGTACTGGGTTGGGAGCCAAAAACCAGCCTGGAAGAGCTGTGCCGCATGATGGTCGAAGCCGACCTGCGTCGTAACGAAAAAGGGTTCTCGTTCTGATGCAAATGGCCAGTAAACGCGCGCTTATCACAGGGGTTCAGGGGTTCACGGGCCGCTACATGGCGGCCGAGTTGCGAGCCAGTGGCTATGAAGTAGTCGGTACGGGCAGCCAAGTGCTGGATGCCCCGGACTACCACCAGGTCGATCTCACCGACGGCCCGGCCTTGCGCGCGTTGCTGGCCGAAGTGCAGCCGGATGTCATCGTGCATCTGGCTGCCATTGCGTTTGTCGGGCACGGCGCAGCCGATGCGTTCTACCAGGTCAACCTGGTCGGCACGCGCAACCTGCTCGAAGCCATCGCAGCCTGCGGCAAAGCACCCGACTGTGTGCTGATTGCCAGCAGTGCCAACGTATATGGCAATGTTTCCGAAGGGATGCTGGGCGAGCAGACGCCGCCGGCGCCCGCCAATGATTACGCGGTCAGCAAGCTGGCCATGGAATACATGGCGCGGTTGTGGTTCGACCGTTTGCCAATCGTCATCACGCGCCCCTTCAATTACACCGGTGTTGGGCAGGCAGAAAACTTCCTGCTGCCCAAGATCGTTTCGCACTTCAGCCGCAAGGCAAGCACCATCGAACTGGGCAACCTCGACGTATGGCGCGATTTCAGCGACGTGCGTGCGGTGGTGCAGGCTTACCGCGGGCTGATCGAAGCGCGCCCGCTGGGGCAGACGGTGAACGTCAGCTCCGGGCAAACCCATTCGCTGCGCGAAGTCATCGCCAAGTGCTCGGCCATTACCGGGCATCAGATCGACGTACAGGTGAACCCGGCTTTTGTCCGCGCCAACGAGGTCAAGACCTTGTGCGGCGACAACAGCCTGCTGCGCAGCCTGGTACCCGGCTGGCAAACCCCGACACTGGATGAAACCCTGGGTTGGATGCTTGCGGGTAAATGAAGCTCATCCTTTCCGTCGAGCCGATCCGCTTCCCGCTGACCGGCATTGGACGCTATACCTACGAACTGGCGTCGCGGCTGCAGAACAGTAGCGAGATCACCGACCTGCAGCTGTTTGCCGGTCGGCGCTTCCTGCCAGGCTTGCCCCAGCCGTCGGACCAGTCCGATGCCGTGCATGGCCTCAAGCGTTTCGTGCAGAAGAACGCCTTGGCGGTCGAAGCGTATCGCCGGCTGATGCCCTTTTTGCGCAAGCGGGCCTTGCAGGGCTATGAGCAATTCATCTACCACAGCCCCAACTACTACCTGCCGCCCTTCGCCGGCCGCAGTGTGGCGACCTTCCACGACTTGTCGCCATTCACCTGGGCGCACTGCCATGCGCCGCAGATAGCGCGTTACCTGCAAAAAGAGCTCACGCTTACCCTGGAACGCGCCGATGCGTTGATCACCGATTCGCACTACACCCGTCAGGAGCTGGCCGATTACTTTGCCTGGCCCATTGAGCGGATCCACGCGGTGCCGCTGGCCAGTTCGCCAGAGTTCTACCCGCGTAGCCCCGACATGCTGCGCGAAACCCTTGCCCGGCACGGCCTGGAACCGGGCGGTTACAGCCTGTTCGTGGGCACCATCGAGCCGCGCAAGAATATCGAAACCTTGCTGGACGCTTACGGCAGGTTGCCGCTGGCGCTACGCCAGCGCTGGCCGCTGATGCTTACCGGCTACCACGGCTGGCGCAGCGAAGCGATCCACGCCCGTATCGCTCAGGCGCAACAGCAGGGCTGGGCCCGTTACCTGGGGTTCGCTGCCGCCCAAGACCTGCCCTTGCTGTTTGCCGGGGCCCGGTTGTTCACCTTCCCGTCGCATTACGAAGGGTTCGGCTTGCCCGTGCTCGAAGCCATGAGCTCCGGGGTGCCGGTGGTGTGTTCCAACAGCTCTTCACTGCCTGAAGTGGCAGGCCAGGCCGCCTTGATGTGCGCGCCCGACGACGTGGACGGGCTCACGGCGTTGTTGCAGCGCGGGCTTGAGGATCAAGCCTGGCGCGCGGCCGCGGTAGAGCAGGGGCTGCGCCATGCCGCCGGGTTTTCTTGGGAGCGCTGCACACAAGCCACCCTCGAGGTTTACCGCAAAGTCAGGGAAGGGCAATGATCAAGGTTCTGCATTTTTTCAAGACCTACTACCCCGACTCCATGGGCGGTATCGAGCAGGTCATTTTCCAGATCGCCGAAGGTTGCCGAGCCGAGGGTATCGATTCGCAAGTGCTCTACCTCAGCAACCGTGGGGCGGCGCGCAACCAGCCGGTGGCCAACCACCTGGCCCACCGCGCCAAGCTTGACCTGCACGTGGCCTCTACCGGCTTCTCGCTGTCGGCCCTCAAGGACTTCACCGAGCTGGCCAGGGAGGCGGATATCGTCCATTACCATTTCCCCTGGCCCTACATGGACCTTGTGCATTTCATGGCACGGGTGAACAAGCCGTCCGTGGTGAGCTACCACTCGGATATCGTCAAGCAGAAGTGGTTGCTCAAACTCTATCAGCCTTTGATGCACCGTTTTTTCCAGAGCGTGGACCGGGTTGTCGCATCCTCGCCCAACTATGCCGCGCATAGCCCGGTGCTGACGCGCTTCAAAGACAAGGTCTCGATCATCCCCTATGGCCTGGACCGGTCGACCTACCCCAAGGCATCCGCGCAAAAGCTGGCGTACTGGCGCGCGCGGTTGGGTGAGCGGTTTTTCCTGTTCGTCGGCGCGTTGCGCTACTACAAGGGCCTGGACCACTTGCTGCAGGCCGCGCAACTCAATGGCTTGCCAGTGGCGATCATGGGCGGCGGCTTCCTCGAAGGGCAGCTCAAGCAGCAGGCCGCCGAACTGGGGTTGGACAATGTGCACTTTCTCGGCGGCCTGCCCGATGAAGACAAAGCCGCGCTGCTGGAGCTGTGCTACGGCTTCGTGTTCCCGTCGCACCTGCGCTCCGAGTCGTTCGGCATTTCGCTGCTGGAGGCGGCCATGTATAGCAAGCCGCTGATTTCTTGTGAAATGGGTTCGGGTACCACGTTCATCAACCTGGCCGATCAGACCGGGCTGGTAGTGCCGCCACGGGATGCCACGGCGTTGGCACAGGCCATGCAGCGCCTGTGGGACACCCCAGCCATGGCCCAGGCCATGGGGGCCAAAGCGTTGCAGCGCTATGAAGAGGTCTTTACCGCACCTTTGATGGCCGCCTCATACGCTGAGCTTTACCGTAGCCTGTTACAAGGCAGGCAAGGCCCCGCCTGATTCCCACGGGCCGTTTGCACTTGCACTATTGTTACGCCTGCGGGCTGGATGTTCACTCATGGATAGACAAACCATTCTCGTCACCGGCGCCAGCGGTTTTGTCGGCAGCGCGCTCTGCCACAGGCTGGCTTCAATCGGCGTGTACGGCCCTCGGGCGGCTTTGCGCCGTGCTGGGACGGGGCCGGCGGACATACCGGCGGTCAACGTAGGCGACCTGGCCGCCACGACGGATTGGGCTGAAGCCTTGGCCGGGGTGGACGCCGTGGTGCATGCCGCCGCGCGCGTGCACGTCATGAAAGAAACCGCCGCCGATAGCCTGGCCGCGTTCCGCCGGGTCAATGTCGAGGGCACGCTCAACCTCGCCCGGCAAGCAGCAGCGGCGGGGGTACGGCGCTTCGTGTTCATCAGCTCGGTCAAGGTCAACGGCGAGGCCAGTATTCCGGGCCAGCCCTTGCGTGCCGATGATGCAGCCATGCCGCTGGATGCCTATGGCATTTCCAAACATGAAGCAGAGCAGGGGTTATGCCAGGTAGCCGTGGCCACCGGTATGGAGATCGTGATTATTCGGCCGGTACTGGTCTATGGCCCAGGGGTCAAAGCCAACTTCCACAGCATGATGCGCTGGGTGCAGCGCGGGGTGCCGTTGCCATTGGGGGCTGTCGATAACCGTCGCAGCCTGGTCTCGGTGCAAAACCTCGTAGATCTTGTGGTTACCTGCATCGATCACCCTCAGGCCCGTAACCAGACTTTCATGGCCAGCGATGGCGAGGATGTGTCCTTGAGCGAGCTGTTGCGGGCCTTGGGGCGTGCGCTCGGCCGCCCGGCGCGACTGTTGCCGGTGCCCCCAGCCCTGCTCCAGAGCGCTGCCAATCTGGTTGGCCGGCACGACCTGGCCCAGCGTTTGCTAGGGTCGTTGCAGGTAGATATTGCCAAGAATCAGCTGCTGCTGGGCTGGCGCCCCCCGTTCACCTTGCAGCAGGGGCTTGACGCCACCGCCCGCGCTTTTCTGGAAGGCCACCGCCCATGATATGGCTGATTATCGCTGCTGGCCTCATTTCACTTGCCCTGACCGCAGGGCTTCGGCGTTACGCGCTGGCGCGCAGCTTGCTGGACATCCCCAATGCGCGCAGTTCGCACACCTTGCCCACGCCACGCGGTGGCGGCCTGGCGTTCGTCATTACATTCCTGGCCGCCCTGCTGGTGCTGGGGTGGAGCGGGGTGGTCCCGTTCCGATTGCTGGTCGGCCTGCTCGGGGCCGGGGGGCTGGTGGCGCTGATCGGCTTCATGGATGACCACGGGCATATCGCCGCACGCTGGCGCTTGCTCGGCCACTTTGTAGCGGCCGCCTGGGGGTTGTACTGGTTGGGGGGCATGCCTGCGATTACGCTGTTCGGCCTACCGCTGGACATTGCCTGGCTGAGCGCTATCCTCGCCGCGTTGTACCTGGTCTGGCTGTTGAACCTCTATAACTTCATGGATGGCATCGACGGTATCGCCAGTATCGAGGCCATTTGCGTGTGCCTCGGCGGTTGCCTGCTCTACGCGATTACCGGTCACCCACAGGCGATCGGGTTGCCGTTGCTGCTGGCGGCGACGGTGGCGGGTTTCCTGGCCTGGAACTTCCCCCCGGCGCGGATCTTCATGGGCGATGCCGGCAGTGGTTTCCTGGGTATCGTACTGGGCCTTCTGGCACTGCAGGCAGCCTGGATAAACCCGCTATTATTCTGGGGGTGGTTAATACTTATGGGTGTGTTCGTGGTCGATGCCACGTTCACATTGGGGCGGCGCCTGTTGCGGGGCGAAAAAGTCTATGAAGCCCATCGCAGCCATGCCTACCAATATGCGTCACGGCAGTACGGCAGCCATCTACCCGTCAGCCTGGCGGTGGCGGCCATCAATATCGGCTGGTTGCTGCCCGTGGCTGCAGCCGTGCTGCTGTTCAAGCTTGATGGCGCAGCGGGAACCTTGATTGCCTACGCGCCTCTTACACTGCTGGCGATCAAGTATCGCGCAGGCGAACGCGAATAACATGGCCAGAGTGGGCTGGGGCATATGTGGCTTAGGAGAACCGGATGAGTGACGCGAATAAAGACAGGGTGCGCCAGTACCTGGTGAACCTGTCCCGGCGTCAGAAGCGCCTGATACAGGTGTGCACCGACGTCGTGCTTATCTGGTTTGCCCTGTGGCTGTCGTTCATCGTGCGCCTGGGCATCGATGAAATGTACAACCCCATCATCGAACACACCTGGCTGTTCCTGGCTGCGCCGATCGTGGCTATTCCGCTGTTCATCCGCTTTGGCATGTACCGCGCGGTGATGCGCTACTTTGGCAATGATGCGCTGGTTGCCATCATCAAGGCGGTTACCTTGTCCTCCTTGATACTCGCTGTGGTGGTCTACTGGTACAGCAACCATCAGGTCATCGTGCCGCGTTCGATCATTTTCAATTACTGGTGGCTGAGCCTGGTCATCATGGGCGGCTTGCGCCTGATCATGCGCCAGTATTTCCTCGGCGACTGGTTCAGCGGTGCTCATCAAATCCCTTTTACCAACCGTGACGATGGCCAGGTCAAAGTCGCCATTTACGGCGCTGGCACGGCCGGCAACCAGTTGCTGGCGGCATTGCGCATGGGGCGTGTGATGCGTCCTGTGGCCTTCATCGACGATGACGGCGACCTGGCCAACCGGGTCATCTCCGGCCTGCAGGTGTACAAGCCCAAGCACCTTGACCAGATGATCAAAGAAACCGGCGCCCAGGAAATACTCCTGGCGCTGCCAACCGCTTCACGCGCGCGGCGTAAAGAGATTCTCGCCTTCCTCGAGCCTTACCCCTTGCATGTGCGCAGTGTGCCGGCGTTTGCCGACCTGGCCAGTGGCCGGGTAAAAGTCGATGACATCCAGGACGTCGACATTGCCGACCTGCTGGGGCGCGACCCGGTGCCGGCGCAGGATGAACTGCTTTGGCGGTGCAACAAGAAGCGTACCGTGCTGGTGACTGGCGCGGGCGGCTCGATCGGCTCCGAGCTGTGCCGGCAGATCATCGGGCTGGAACCCAAGACCCTGCTGCTGTTCGACCACAGCGAATTCAACCTGTACAGCATCCTCACCGAGCTTGAGCAGCGCATTACGCGCGAGTCTCTGGCGGTGCAGTTGCTGCCGATCCTAGGCTCGGTGCGTAACCAGCAGCACCTGGCCGATGTGATGAGCACCTGGCGGGTGGACACCGTGTATCACGCTGCGGCCTACAAGCACGTACCCATGGTCGAGCACAACGTGGCCGAAGGCATTCTCAACAATGTGTTTGGCACGCTGTGCACGGCGCAGGCCGCGCTGCAGACGGGCGTGGCCAACTTTGTGCTGATCTCCACCGACAAGGCCGTGCGCCCGACCAACGTGATGGGCAGCTCCAAGCGGCTGGCCGAGCTGATCCTGCAGGCGCTGAGCCGCGAAGCGGCGCCGGTGATGTACGGCGACAGCAGCAAGATTTCCCGGGTGAACAAAACCCGCTTCACCATGGTGCGCTTCGGCAATGTGCTGGGTTCTTCCGGTTCTGTGATTCCGTTGTTCCACCAGCAGATCAAAGCCGGGGGGCCGCTGACGGTGACCCACCCGAAGATAACCCGCTATTTCATGACCATTCCCGAGGCTGCGCAGCTGGTGGTGCAGGCGGGGGCGATGGGGCAGGGGGGCGATGTGTTCGTGCTGGACATGGGCGAGCCGGTGAAAATCGTCGAACTGGCAGAAAAGATGGTCCACCTGTCGGGCTTCAGTGTGCGCAGCCCGGATAACCCGCACGGTGACATCGCCATCGAGTTCAGTGGGCTACGGCCCGGCGAGAAGCTTTATGAAGAGCTGCTGATTGGCGATGACGTTTCCCCTACGGCCCACCCGATGATCATGGCTGCCAACGAAGACTTCATCGTCTGGGAAGTATTGCGCGAGCGCTTGGCCGTGCTGTTCAAGGCAGTGGCCGAAGATGACTTTACCCGCGTGCGGCAACTGCTGCGCGAACTGGTCAGCGGCTACTCGCCAGAGGGTGACATCGTCGACTGGGTTTACCAGCAGCAGCGCCGGGACCGTTAGCACTGCCCTTGCTCTTTCAATGCGCTGGGCACCTTCCTACAGCTGACGCCATTGTGTGCTGTCAGCTGTTGAATTTGGTAACCAATCCCTTGATCCGCGGGCTTTCTCAGGGGCCTTCGAGCCGTTAGTTTTACCGGGCAGCCAAGGAAACGCTGCCTCGTAAACTTTCTCGAAGGAGTGTCCACAATGCGTAATATCGTTCTTTCCTACCTGTTCCTGCCACTGTTCGCGGGCCTGTCCATGGCGACCAGCGCCGCGCCGGCAGCCAGCGCAATGATGGCCGAGCCGGCACCTGTGGTGGCTCAAGCGGCGGCCTCGGCTGGCCGGCTGAACTTGAACAGTGCAGATGCAATCACGTTGCAGCAGGGCCTCAACGGCATCGGTAAGGCCAAGGCTGAAGCGATCGTCGCATACCGGGATGCGCATGGGCCATTTGCGTCGGTGGACGAGTTACTGGAGATCAAGGGCATCGGCAAGGCGCTGCTCGAGCGCAATCGTGACAAGTTGACGGTGGAGTAGGGGGCACTGTCATCCGCTAGCCTGTCTTGCTTGTACTAGCGCCCTTGAGTTCGAGCGCCGCCCGCGCGGCACTCGAGCTACGCAACCCCAAATACGCAGGGCATTCAAAACACCGTACCCTAGGCCTACCGATCCCGCGCATCCTTGGCATCCGCCTCGGCATTGCGCTCGTGTACCTTCTTCAACTGCTCGTCGGTCAAGGGCAGTTTCTTCGCCGTATCGCGCAACATCATCAACCCGCCCACGATCGAGCCAAGGGCTAAGATCAGTATCAGCCAGGCATACCAAGGCATGGGGTTATCTCCTGTGATCGCACACAACGTGGCGTGTATGCATGTTGAGCAATGGCCGTATTCATTGGTTCAATTATAGGAGCCGGGCACGGCCTGGCCAAATCTGCTGATCCGCGGCCCCCAAAGCCTGGGCCACTTCGTTTACAATGCGCGCCGTTTACGACTTGCCAAGAGACCCCGACCATGTCCGCCTGCCAGACGCCCCTGATCGTCGCCCTGGATTTCCCTACCCGTGACGCCGCCCTGAAACTGGCCGACCAGCTCGACCCTGCCCTGTGCCGGGTGAAAGTTGGCAAGGAGCTGTTCACCAGCAGCGCGTCCGGCATTGTCGAGTCGCTGTGCGCGAAGGGCTTCGAGGTGTTCCTGGACCTCAAGTTTCACGACATCCCCAACACCACCGCCATGGCCGTGAAGGCTGCCGCCGAAATGGGCGTGTGGATGGTAAACGTGCACTGCTCCGGCGGCCTGCGCATGATGTCGGCCTGCCGCGAAGTGCTGGCCAAGCGCAGCGGCCCGCAGCCACTGCTCATCGGCGTGACCGTGCTGACCAGCATGGAACGTGAAGACCTGGCCGGCATCGGTCTGGACATCGAACCGCAAGAGCAGGTGCTGCGCCTGGCGGCACTGGCCGAGAAAGCCGGCATGGACGGGCTGGTGTGCTCGGCACTTGAAGCGCCGGCGCTCAAGGCTGCGCACCCGTCCCTGCAGTTGGTAACACCGGGCATTCGCCCTGCCGGCAGCGCGCAAGATGATCAGCGCCGCATTCTGACCCCGCGCCAGGCGCTGGATGCCGGCTCGGATTACTTGGTGATCGGCCGCCCGATCAGCCAGGCGGCAGACCCGGCCCAGGCCTTGGCAGCGGTGGTCGCCGAGATCCGTAGCTGACACCTGCAGGCGTTTCACAGCAACCTTTTCAACATGGGTGGCGTTCAGCGAGCCCTTCGATCCTTACATTGGAATGCAGGGCTCACACTGAACATTCCCGTTTGCCAGAGGATGCTAGATGTCAATTGATGTGTCGATACAGTCGCCGGCTCAACGCTGGGCAGGCATGGTGACGCGCTACGTGTTGCCGCTGGGCTGGCTGGCCCTGCTGACGGGGATGTTCTGGGCGTGGGACCGCTCGCTGTACCACAAGCTCTTTTACCTGCTGCTTGCCGCGCCCACGTTGATCGTCTTGATCCTGCAGCCACGGCAGGCCAAGGCGTTGTTTGGCAACCCGCTGTTCATTGCCTTCCTGGTGTTCTCTGCCTACACCCTGCTGAGCATTGCCTGGTCCGATACCGAGAACTCGGTAGGCAGTTTGCTCAAGCGGCCCTTGTACATTGCCATGGTGTTGCTGTCGGCCGGCCTCATCAGCTTGCAGTCACCGGCACAGCTGCATCAGTGTGTGCGCCTGGCTGCCCTGTTTGCCGCAGTCGCCGCTGGTGTTTCGCTGATCTACTTCTTGGGTCTGGCGGCGGGTGAGGGCGGGCGCCTCGACGGCTACGGCGCGCTCTACAACCCCTTGCTGACTGCCCATGTGTTCGGCGCTTTCGCTGCTATTTGGTTGGCAACCTGGTTCCAGACGCGCGGCGCGCTCAACATTCTGGCTCTGGCCTGCCTGGCGGTACTGGGCATGGCCATTCTTGCCACGGGCTCGCGTACGCCGTTGATCGGGTTGGCGGCTGCACTGGGTTGGTTGCTGATCGTGGGTGACCGGCGCCACGGCTTGATCGCAATGGCGGCCGTGGCCCTGGCTTTGGTTGGGGTTGCGGTGTTCTACCCTGAAGCGATCACTCAACGTGGCGTGTCCTACCGCCCCGAAATCTGGATGGAATCGCTGCGCCAAATCGGTGAGCACCCCTGGCTTGGCCATGGTTACGATGCCCCGATGACGGTGATCATTCCAGGCCTTGAACAGACGCTCGCCGACCCGCACAACATCGAGCTGGGCGTGCTGTATGCAGGTGGGGTCGTGGGCTTGGTGCTCTGGTTGGTGCTCTACGGCCTGGCCATGCGCTTTTGCTGGGCTTACCGCAAGCACCCCGGGGTTACGCTTGCGGCGACCTGGCTGATATTCGGCTTTGCTTCAGGGCTGACAGAAGGCAGTGCGTTCATGTCACGCCCGAAAGAGCATTGGTTTCTGATCTGGATGCCAATGGCTGTGGTCTACGCCCAGTGGCTGATACACCGGGGCGGTAAAAAGCTCGCTTAAGACCAGAGCAGGCGCCACAGGCCACGCAAAGTCTTTCTGTTCCAGTACTTGAGCGGGATATCAGCCAGGATTTCCCGCGTCAGTTGCTTGTCGCGGTTGGCGTACTTGAGCACCATGGAGTTGCGGAACTTCATGCACACCTGCTCGTACTGCGGGTGGTCTTTGAAGTGTGCGTATGTCTTGAGCACGTTATCGACCATGAAGCGGCCGTTTTTGAAGGTGTTGGTCGGGTGGTCGCGGTACTGCGCCAGCACCTCGCCCAGCACGTCGATGTAATAACCGGCCCGCGCGATCGACAGTTCGATGTATACGTCTTCCAGGCGGATATCGGCACTGAAGCCGCCGACCTTCTCCAGGGCTTCGCGGCGCAGCATCAACGTGGCAGCCATGGGGCCTGGCTTGCGGTCCAGCCACAGGTCGTCAAAGTCCAGGCGGCGGAAGGGCAGGTTGCGTTTGCGCTGTTCGCGCGCGCCCATCACCTGGCCGTTATGGTCGATGGTTTCGATGTTGGCCGAGCAGATGCCCACTTCAGGCTTGCCATGCATGTACTCCACCTGGGTGGCGATACGGTGCGGCAGCATGATGTCGTCGGAGCCGAAAGGCACGATCAGGTCGCCCTTGGCGCGTGCAATGGCGTCGTTGAGGGTTCGCGCCAGG
Organism: Pseudomonas putida; assembly: GCF_026625125.1. Classification (NCBI taxonomy): domain Bacteria; kingdom Pseudomonadati; phylum Pseudomonadota; class Gammaproteobacteria; order Pseudomonadales; family Pseudomonadaceae; genus Pseudomonas; species Pseudomonas putida. Next base: position 1,599,875 of record NZ_CP113097.1, read on the forward strand.
CCTTGGTTGGCCTGGAAGCGCAGGTCGAAGCCGTGTTGAGCCTGCAGCCGCTTGAGTACCTCAGGGCTGTCGTCCTTGGAGCCATCATCCACCACTAGAAGCTCGATGTTCTTGTACGTCTGGTTGACGACGCTGTTGATGCTGGCTTCGATGTAACGCGCGTGGTTATAGGACGCGATGATCACTGTCACCAACGGTGTGTCAGTAACGTCGTGATTCTGAGAAACCATTGCAAACCCCTAGCTTTGATCCATGTCGTGTGACGCTTCTATGCAGACTAGCTGCTCGTTTTCCAAAATGGTGCCAATTCAGCATCTTATGTAGGTCTTCGTCATTCTAAAGCATGGGGAATGCTAGGGATACGTCAGCCATGCTTGAGCGGGGCGCGATGGAGACGGTGAGGCATCTATCCACTCGTTGATTGAGAAATTTCCTACGTATCAGGACTGGTGATGCTTAGCCTGGAGAAATACCCTACACGTTCTGTCGACACGCGTCTGATTGTTCCTGGAAACACTGCACTTTAGGCTTCTTGGGTCGCCGATTTTCAGCGATGCGGGCGTGGAAACCCGGACAATCTTCAAGTGCCTGTCGTAATGACAGCTGTATACGGGAGGCCGTCAGGCCTGCCGGGGTTCCTTGAAGACTCGGTTTTCCACCCCGTGTACAGTTGTCGCCCTTCGTGTGGAAACGGCGGTGGCAACTCCTTTAATCTTCAAGGAATTGCTATGAAAAAAATCGTCCCCGATCCACCCCACCATTTCGACCTTCCCTCCGACAAGACCCTCTCCAGCGCCATCAGCGAGCGCATCGTGCCGATCGATCACGTAGTCATGAACGTCACCCACTATCTGATGCTTGCCTACAACCACTGCCACATGGCCCTTTACGCGGTAGAAGACGAAGCCACCCGGGAGTTGATGGTAAACGGCCTGCGGGCCATGCAGATCGCCTGGGGTCAGTCGGATGCGCTCTCGCTGGCCTTGGAACGTACCAGCAGCCTGCATTGAGGGGGAGTAGAGCGATGACTAAAGACGTGACCCATGTCACAGCGGGTGTGACCACGTTCTTCCAGGGTGAACACCAGACTCATCCCTTGTTCCGGATCGAGCCGGGGATACCTTGCCAGGATGCCCGTGAGCAGGCTTCGGAGCTGATGGGGTATGTGCGGGAGCTGACCATCATCGGGCTGATGGATGAGAAGCCGATGATGATCTGGGCTTCGCATTACCTGAGCGCCATGGCCAAGGCGCTGATGGATGATGCCGAGTTGGGGATGAAAGGCTGAGGCTGCCTGGCACAGATCTTCGGGCACTCGATTGCCGTCACGCCGCAATACCCACACCAAGCCCAAAAACAAAAAGGGCCGGTACGCGCGCGTACCGGCCCTTTCACATCACGCCAAAGCGACTCAACCAATAACCAGCGGCGGGAACGACTTCACCAGGTCATCCAGCGCCTTGATCTGCGCCAGGAACGGCTCCAGTTTATCCAGCGGCAATGCGCTCGGGCCGTCGCACTTGGCTTGGTCCGGGTTCGGGTGGGCTTCCAGGAACAGGCCAGCCAGGCCAACGCCCATGCCGGCACGGGCCAGGTCAACCACCTGTTCGCGGCGGCCACCCGAAGCAGCACCCGAAGGGTCGCGGTTCTGCAAGGCGTGGGTTACGTCGAAAATGATCGGCAGGTCATCGCAGGTGCGCTTCATCACACCAAAGCCCAGCATGTCCACAACCAGGTTGTCGTAGCCCATGCAGGTACCGCGGTCGCACAGGATCAACTGGTCGTTACCCGCTTCCTTGAACTTCTGCACGATGTTCTGCATCTGCGAAGGGCTCAGGAACTGAGGCTTCTTGATGTTCACCGGCTTGCCGGTCTTGGCCAGCGCCACCACCAGGTCGGTCTGGCGGGCCAGGAAGGCAGGCAGCTGCAGCACGTCGACCACTTCGGCCACTGGCGCGCACTGGTAGATTTCATGCACGTCGGTGATGATCGGTACGCCGAACTCGGCCTTCACCTTCTCGAAGATGCGCAGGCCTTCTTCCATGCCTGGGCCACGGTAGGAGTGGATCGAGGAACGGTTGGCCTTGTCGAAGCTGGCCTTGAACACGTAAGGAATGCCCAGCTTCTCGGTAACCCGCACGTATTCGGCGCAGGCGGTAAGGGCCAGGTCCTCGGACTCAAGGACATTGATACCGCCGAACAGCACGAACGGGGCGGCGTTGGAACATTCGATGTTCTGGGTAATCTTGATCATTTTCTACTCTATTAAGTCTGGGGTAGCCATGGCGCTCTACCAACGACTTTCGACTACACCGCTGGTGAAGATTTCGCGGCGCTCCAGGCGCCCGATTTCCTCATGCTTGGCAAGCGCGTACACCCGGTTGAAGGCAGCGCGTTGCACATCAGGGAAGTACTCGGCCAGTGCGCATTCTACCGCAGCATCATAGTCCGCTTCGGTTATATAGCGGTAAATTTCTCGGTAGTAGAAAAAGCCGAACTGAAAGCCCAAGGTTTCGCTCATGTAGGCGGTGGGCCCGGAGAAGCTGTTCTCCAGGTCGATGGCCTGCGCTTTTCCTTGTTCCGGAAGCATGACGTTCGCCGCCCACAGGTCCATGTGCGTGACACCCTGGCAGTGCAGGGCGTGCAGGAGTTCGAAGGCTGCCGCGATCACCCGGTGCACGGCCTCGGGGTTTTGGCGCACTGTTGCCAACCCATCCTCGTGCCCGCTCAGTAATTCTGTGATGAGGAAAAAGTCCTGCATCAGGCCGAACCGTGAGCGGCTGTAGCCATAGCCGACCAGCCTGGGCACCCGCGCACCCCGGCGGGCCGCTTCGCGGGTGTTGATCAGTTCTTCGAGAGACCAGTCATACATGCCGTTGCGCTTGGGCTGGCCACGCTGCATGCGCAGCTTCTTTTTCAGCGAATCGAGCTTTTCCCGTTTGGTGAACAGCAGGCTTTGGGTGCATTGAAGCGGTGCGCTGACCCGCTTGGAGCTGGCTGTCTGCTCGATCAGCCGTTCGAAGGCTAGCCGTGTATGTACGGCAATAGGGGCCTGAAGATGCAGGGTGGTGCTGCGATGGCGCAGGGTATGGGGATATTCGTTCTGCCAGATTTGTGAATCGCCAACCACACCCTCGTCCCTTGTAGTATCAATGAGCCATATAACTTAGTGTTTAATACTACAGATCTTTCACATTTTTCCTACAAGTTCTTAACAATACCTGACATTGAAATGTGCTAGGGGCCGCATGAGCGGCCCCCTGTAGTTCAAACCTTCAACACCAGCTTGCCGAAGTTTTCTCCGCTGAACAGCTTGAGCAGGGTTTCTGGGAACGTCTCCAGCCCCTCGACCACGTCCTCCTTGCTCTTGACCTTGCCAGTGGCCAGCCAGCCGGCGATTTCCTGCGCGGCCTTGCCGTACTCCTTGGCATGGTCCATCACCACGAACCCTTCCATGCGTGCACGGTTCACCAGCAGCGCCAGGTAGTTGGCCGGGCCTTTGACGGCTTCTTTGTTGTTGTATTGGCTGATCGCGCCGCAGATCACGATGCGCGCCTTGAAGTTGATGCGGGTAAGCACAGCGTCGAGGATCTCGCCGCCGACGTTGTCGAAGTACACGTCAACGCCCTTGGGGCATTCGCGCTTCAGGCCGGCCAGCACGTCTTCGGCCTTGTAGTCGATGACGCCGTCGAACCCCAGTTCATCCTTGAGGTACTGGCATTTCTGCGCGCCGCCGGCAATGCCCACCACGCGGCAGCCTTTGATCTTGGCTATCTGGCCGACGATGCTGCCTACGGCGCCGGCGGCACCGGAGATGACCACGGTGTCACCTGCCTTGGGCTGGCCGACGTCGAGCAGGGCGAAGTAGGCGGTCATGCCGGTCATGCCCAGGGCTGAGAGGTAGCGGGGCAGGGGGGCAAGGTTGGGGTCGATCTTGTGCAGGCCCTGGGGCTCGCCGGTGAAGTAGTCCTGCACGCCGAGGGCGCCGCTGACATGGTCGCCGGGTTTGAAGTCGGGGTGGTTGGAGGCCACCACTTCGCCTACGCCCAGGGCGCGCATGACCTGGCCGAGTGCCACGGGCGGGATGTACGACTTACCTTCATTCATCCAGCCGCGCATGGCCGGGTCCAGCGACAGGTACAGGTTGCGTACCTGGATTTGACCTTCGCCGGGTGCATCGGCAGGGGCCGTCTCGAAGGTGAAATCGTCACGGCGCACGGCGCCAGTGGGGCGTTTGGCCAGCAGGAAACGGCGGTTGGTCTGGGTCATGGCGGGGGTCCTTGTGGGCAGGAAGCAGAGGGGTAAATTTAACGTGGTGATGCCAACAGGTCTGCAAAATCACTGGTAAGCATGGTAGCTCAACCGCTGGCTTGATGATGCTGCCCAGTGAGGGAGAAGGCTGACTAGACTTCGACTGCAGAAGTGTGGGGCTGTTGCAGGGCCTTGTGGGGGCTGCGCTGGCGAGCGCTGCGCGCTCGATCGCCGGCAAGCGCGGCTCCCACATCTACCTCACATCTACTTCACATCACATCACATTGAAAATCGCACCCATTATTGGAGCACTCGATGAGCATGACCTTTTCCGGCCAGGTAGCACTGGTCACTGGCGGTGCGGCGGGTATCGGCCGGGCGACGGCGCTGGCATTTGCAGGGGAGGGCCTCAAGGTGGTGGTGGCCGACCTCGACCCGGTCGGCGGTGAGGGCACCGTGGCGTTGATCAACGAGGCCGGTGGGCAGGCCATGTTCGTGGCCTGTGACGTGACCCGTGACGCTGATGTGCGCCGGCTGCATGAGCAGGTCATTCAGGCCTACGGTCGGCTGGACTACGCCTACAACAATGCCGGTATCGAGATCGAGCAGGGGCGGCTGGCCGAGGGCAGCGAGGCAGAGTTCGATGCCATCATGGGCGTCAACGTCAAGGGGGTGTGGCTGTGCATGAAGTACCAGCTGCCGCTGTTGCTGGCCCAGGGTGGCGGGGCGATCGTCAACACCGCCTCGGTGGCAGGCTTGGGTGCGGCGCCTAAGATGAGCATCTATAGCGCGTCCAAGCATGCGGTGATCGGCCTGACCAAATCGGCGGCCATCGAATATGCCAAGAAGGGCATCCGGGTGAATGCGGTGTGCCCGGCGGTGATCGATACCGACATGTTCCGCCGCGCCTACGAGGCGGACCCGCGCAAGGCCGAGTTCGCGGCCGCAATGCACCCGGTGGGGCGCATCGGCAAGGTCGAGGAAATCGCCAGTGCCGTGTTGTACCTGTGCAGTGATGGGGCGGCGTTCACGACCGGGCACAGCCTGACGGTGGATGGCGGGGCTACGGCTATTTGAAAAGGCAGCTGCGCCGACAGGGCGATGGTACTGAGTTTGATTCTCTGTGATAGGGTAGAGGCAAGAACTGGATCGTAGGTGATCGGTCTTACGATGACGTCACATCATCTAAGGACAGCAATGAAACACGTAGTTTTGTTCTTGGCCATTCTCGCGATTGCAGGGTGCGTGGCAACTGCTAAGACCGAGGTTAGAAAAGGTCGTAAGGGCTTGCATATCAATTGCTCAGGCTTATCGTCATCGTGGGACAAGTGCTATAGCAAGGCGGCGCAGTCCTGTGGGGCGCGGGGTTACAAAGTTGTCGCTCGCTCGACCAGTGACGACGAAGAGGAAGGTGATTTCCTGTTCGGCATCAACCCTGCGGGTTATACCAGCCGTAGCATGATTGTCATCTGCAAATGATGCCCTTTTAAGTCACTTTACGATGTCGTGCTCACCCCAGGCTGATCGTGCGGCAGTGCGTTCTGTCTACAAACATATTTGTCAGGGCGCAACTGGTCTGCGCATCGATGTCGCTCATGGGCAGGGTTCCCGCGCTGGGGCCTTGTTTTCGCATCTGTGGCGACCCTCAGCACGCTGATTGCGACACGCTCATAGCTATTTGACACTATTGGCCACTTCAGCCCTTGTGAGTCCAGCGCAATCATTGCCACGCTTGGCCTTTGGCAAATCCTCAGAGCAGGGGGCGGCGTATGGAGACGAGCAGGCGGGGTTTTCTGGCCAACCTGGGTATGGCCCGCAAGCTGGGCCTGGGCTTTGCCTTGGTACTGCTGCTGACGTTGGCGGTGGCGGCTATCGGCATTGCCGCGCTGTACAGCGTCGGCCAGCATTTCGGCGGCCTGCGCCAGCTGGGCCAGTTCAATACCGACCTGCTCAAGTTGCGCCAGCATGAACAGGCCTTTGCCCTGCGCTCCGATATCAAGGAGGCAGAGGCTTTGCGCAGCGGCCTGCACAACCTCAGCGAACGTACCCGCAGCCTGCCGGCTCTGGCGGCGGCCGAAGCGGACCTGGCGGCGTATGGCCAGGCTTTCGAAGCCTTTGTCGAAGCGGTGCAGGCCAAGGAGCTGGCGCTGGACACGGCCAGTTGGTCGGTCTCCAGCGTGGCCAACAACCTTGATGTATTGCAGGCCGGCCTGGCCGATGACGGCACCTACACGCTCAAACAATCACAAGGCCAGCAAGGCGGCGAGTTCCTGGAGCAGGCCGCGCAGGTGGCTCAGGTATCTCGCTTGATGCTGCAGGCCATGGACGAGGCGCGCGTACGCCTGGACCAGAGCCGCAAGGGCGAGGAAGGTGCAGGCGCAGGGCGCATCGCCCAGACCGTTGAAGCGGCAGGGCTGGTCGAGCAGCTCAAGGCGGCGGTTAGCGATGCGGGCTACCAGAGCGTGCTGGGCGAGGTGCAGGGGCATATCGCCGGCTTCTCGGACAAACTCAATGAGTACACCGACCTGCTCGCTAAAGAGCAGGGTATCAAGGCGCAACTGCAGGCGCGTGCAGAGCAGGCCACGCAGCGGGTCGACCGGGCTTATGCGGCGGACGAGCAAGCGATGCAGGGTGAGCTGACGCGCAATGCCTTGGCCATTGCCTTGGCTACCGGGCTGGCGCTGCTGGTGGGTGTGCTGGCGGGGTGGTTGATCACGCGGGCGGTGGTCGGCCCGCTGAAACGGGTGATTGGCCGGGCCCAGCGCATCGCTGCCGGGGAGCTGACCCTGGACGCGGAAGCTGCGCGCAACGATGAAGTGGGCCAGTTGATGCAGGCGATGCAGCAGATGGCTGCCGGGCTGTCGGGCATCGTCAGCGGCTTGCAGCAAGGCATCGAGCAACTGGCTGGCAGTGCCCAGGCGCTGTCTGCGGTGACGGAGCAGACCAACCGCGAAGTGGGCAGCCAGAAGGAAGAGACCGAGCAGGTGGCTACCGCCATGCAGCAGATGACCGCCACCGTGCACGATGTGGCGCGCAATGCTGAGGAAGCGGCACTGGCGGCGCAGGCTGCTGACGAAAAGGTTGATTCGGGCCAGGTGGTGGTGCGCCAGAGCATGCAGCGTATCGAGCAACTGGCGGCGGCGGCGGAGGCGGCCAGCGCTGGTATCGACAGCCTCAGCGCCGAGATCCACACCATTGGCGATGTGCTGGAAGTGATCAAGAGTGTCGCCGAGCAGACCAACCTGCTGGCGCTCAATGCCGCCATCGAAGCGGCGCGGGCGGGCGAGCAGGGCCGGGGTTTTGCTGTGGTGGCCGATGAAGTGCGGGCGTTGGCGCGGCGTACCCGCCAGTCCACCGAGGAGATCGAGCGGTTGGTTGCCAGCCTGCGCGGCAATGCCCAGCAGTCGGTGGCGCAGATCCGTGGCAGTACTGACCTGGTACGCCTGGCGGTGGCCGATGCGCTGCAAACCGAAAGCGCCTTGGGCAGTATTGCGGCGGCGGTGTCGTTGATTCAGCAGATGAACCAGCAGATTGCTGCGGCGGCAGAGCAGCAGAGCTCGGTGGCTGAGGAGATCAGTCGCAGCGTTACCCAGATCCGTGGGAGTGCCGATCAGGCGGCGTTGGCCATGCAGGGCAATGCCCGGTCAAGTATCGAGTTGGCGCAGTTGGGCAGTGACCTGAAGGGGATGGTAGGGCATTTTCGTTTGTGACCGTCTGTAACGGCCCTATCGCCGGCAAGCCGGCTCCCACCGGTTGGGTGGAGTCCTCCTGAAAGTGAATGGGGCCCGAAAGTGGACTGTCTTCAATAATGGACTGCCTCCAAGACATTGGATGAGGGGCAAATGTCTTGGAGGCAGCCCAGGTACACCACAGCCTTCAAGGCTTGCGCTGTACCTGTGGGAGCCGGCTTGCCGGCGATGGGGCTGGCACAGCCCCCTTCGATCACCCCCTGCGCGGGCTGAGAATCAGCAGGGTCAGCACCCCCGCCACAATCCCCCAGAATGCCGAGCCAATCGAAAACAGGGTCAACCCCGAAGCCGTGACCATGAAGGTGATCAGCGCGGCCTCTCGCTCGCGCGCCTCACCCATCGCCACCGTCAGGCCGTTCATGATCGAGCCGAACAGCGCCAATGCCGCAATGGACAGCACCAGCTCCTTCGGCAATGCAGCGAACAACGCCGCCAGGGTGGCGCCGAACACCCCGGCAATGCCATAGAAAATCCCGCACCACACTGCCGCTGTATAGCGCTTGGCAGGGTCTTCATGAGCATGCGGCCCAGTACAGATCGCCGCGCTGATGGCCGCCAGGTTGACCCCGTGCGAGCCGAACGGCGCCAGCAGCAGTGAGGCAAAGCCCGTGGCTGAGATCAATGGCGAGGCCGGCACCTGATAACCATCGGCACGCAACACGGCAACGCCCGGCATGTTTTGCGAGGTCATGGCCACCACGAACAGTGGGATGCCGATGCTGATGGTCGCGGCCAGCGAGAAGCTGGGCGTGGTCCACACCGGGGTGGCCACTTCCAGCTGGAAGCCGCTGAAGTCCAGCAAGCCCAGTGCGCCGGACAGCGCCGTGCCCACCAGTAACGCTGCCAGCACGCAGTAGCGGGGCGACAGGCGTTTGACCAGCAGGTAACTGAAGAACATGCCCAGCACCAGCAGCGTGCGGTGCTGCGCCGCGACGAAGATTTCACTGCCGATCTTGAACAGGATGCCGGCCAGCAAGGCCGAGGCCAGTGATGCCGGGATACGTTTGACCAGGCGTTCGAAGCTGCCAGTCAGGCCGCAGATGAGCACCAGCACGGCACAGGTGATGTAGGCACCGATGGCCTCGCCGTAGCTGACCCCGCCCAGGCTGGTGATCAACAGCGCAGCGCCGGGTGTCGACCAGGCTACGGTGATCGGGGTGCGGTAGCGCAGTGACAGGCCGATGCTGCAGACCGCCATGCCGATGGACAGGGCCCAGATCCACGACGAGATCTGTGCCGTTGAAAGGCCCGCGGCCTGGCCAGCCTGGAACATCAGCACCAGCGAGCTGGTGTAGCCGGTGAGCATGGCGATGAAGCCGGCGACGACGGCCGACGGTGAGCTGTCTGCCAGGGGCCGCAGGCGTGCGGAGGTGGCATCGGTCATGGGGTGAGTCCTTGTCCATGTGTAAGCAGTTTTTGCAGACTAACGCGCGCTGGATTGATCCTTGCGATACAGCGGGCATTGCTTTTAGCCGTACAGTCGCCAACTATTGGGCACGATTGCGCAACTGCATGGGAGGGAGGGGCGATGTACAAGGTCTATGGCGACTACCAGTCGGGCAACTGTTACAAGGTCAAGCTGATGCTCAGCCTGCTGGACAGCCCTTATGAATGGCATCCGGTGGATATCCTCAAGGGCGAGACCCAAACGCCTGAGTTTCTGGCGATGAACCCCAATGGCAAGGTGCCGGTGCTGCAGCTGGAGGACGGCACCTGCCTGTGGGAGTCCAACGCCATTCTCAATTTCCTGGCAGATGGCAGCGAGTACCTGCCCAGCGAGCCGCGCTTGCGTACCCAGGTACTGCAGTGGCAGTTTTTCGAGCAGTACAGCCATGAGCCTTACATAGCCGTGGCGCGGTTCATCCAGTTCTACCTGGGGTTGCCTGATGAGCGCGTGGACGAATACCGCAAGCTGCACAAGGGCGGCTACAAGGCATTGAAGGTGATGGAGCGGCAGTTGCAGATGACGCCGTATCTGGTGGGCGAGCAGTATTCGATTGCCGATGTGGCGTTGTATGCCTACACCCATGTGGCGCATCAGGGTGGGTTTGACCTGGCTGAGTACCCGGGGGTGCGGGCTTGGTTGGACCGGGTGGCAGCGCATCCTCGGCATGTGCCGATGGTGGGTTGAGGCATTACCGCCCTATCGCCGGCAAGCCAGCTTCCACATGGATTTGCGCCGGCTTTTAGAAATTGAGCAAGACAGTTGCTTCCACAGGTAAAGCGCAGGCCTGAAGACCTGCGCGGTAGCGGTGCGAGCAACGTCCTGGAAGCCAACACCATCCTTGTGGGAGCCGGCTTGCCGGCGATCGGGCCAAATAAGGCGTATCAGGCCGACGCGAAGCGCTTGTCCAGGTAGGCAATGATTGCCTTGGACTCATACATCCAGGTCACATTGCCTTGCTCTTCAATGCGCAAGCACGGCACTTTCACCCGGCCGCCACCTTCGAGCAGCGCCTGGCGGTGCGCCGGGTCGTTCTTCGCATCGCGCAACGCCACTGGCACATTCAGGCGGTGCAGGGTGCGGCGGGTTTTCACGCAGAACGGGCACGCATGGAACTGGTACAGCGCAAGGCCCTTGGCCTGCTGCTCGACCTGCGCCTGGGCCGCGGCATCACGCTTGCGCTTGGCCGGGCGGCTGATCAGGTCGCCGAACACGATGAGCTGGCCGAGGCCGACCCGCAAGGCTTTGACGATCATCTGCAACTCCTGAAAAGAAAAAGCCGACCCACAGGGCCGGCTCGGGTCACGCGCCGATCATTTGATCAGGCCGAGGAACTCCATGCGCGTGGCCGGGTTGTCGCGGAATTCGCCAAGCATCACCGAAGTGAGCATGGTCGAGTTCTGCTTCTCCACACCGCGCATCATCATGCACATGTGCTTGGCTTCGATAACCACCGCCACACCCGCAGCGCCGGTCACCTGCTGCACGGCATCGGCGATCTGACGGCTGAGGTTTTCCTGGATCTGCAGGCGGCGGGCGTACATGTCGACGATCCGCGCGACCTTGGACAGGCCCAGTACCTTGCCCTTGGGCAGGTAGGCCACGTGCGCCTTGCCAATGAACGGCAGCATGTGGTGTTCGCACATCGAATACAGCTCGATGTCCCGGACCAGCACCATTTCGCTGTTGTCGGAGGTGAACAGTGCGCCGTTGGTCACTTCTTCCAGCGTCTGCTCATAACCGCGGCAAAGGTACTTCATGGCCTTTGCAGCCCGCTTGGGCGTGTCGAGCAGGCCCTCACGGGAGACGTCCTCGCCGATCTGGCTGAGGATCTCGGTGTAGTTCTGTTCCAGGGACATGTATCTACCTGTGGGAAAAAATCGCAAAAACGAAGGTTACGGCGGCAAAGCCTGCGCTGCAAGCGCGGCGTTACTCGTCGCGGCCTTCCATCATGGTTCGTTTGAGCATTACGTACACGGCACCGGTGCCGCCATGGCGAGCCTGGCAGGAGGTGAAACCGAGCACCTGCGGGTGCTGGCGCAGCCAGGTGTTGACGTGGCTCTTGATCATTGGGCGCTTGCCATCCAGGCGTGCGGCCTTGCCGTGGGTCACGCGCACGCAGCGTACTTCCAGCTTGGTAGCCTCGGCAATGAACGCCCACAAGGTTTCGCGGGCCTTCTCGACCGTCATACCGTGCAGGTCGAGGCTACCCTCGAAGGCGATCTGGCCGAGTTTGAGCTTGCGCAGCTGGGTTTCCTGCACGCCGTCGCGGCGCCACATCAACTCGTCTTCGGCACCCACGTCGATCACGAACTGGTCGGACAGCCCGTCGATCACCAACGTCTGGTCACTGCGCACGGTCGCCGCCTGGCGCAGGCCAGCCAGCTGCTTGCGGTCAGCCTTGGGTTTGCCGACCTCGGCACGGTCGTGCTTGATCGGCTTGACGCCGCGCACCTCGGCGCTGAACAGGGAAAAATCGTCGTCTTGCATGGTGCCTCCACGTGGGCGGCGTAGTTTACGCGATCAACCCTGTGGCGTCAGCAATGCCCCTGCCCTCGGCAGGGCAGGGGCGCTTGGGCTAAGCGTTCAGTCGTGCTTTTTCATCAGGTGCGGCGACATGTTCAGCTCCCGCCCGCGGCGCAGGCGAATGCGGCTGCGCCGCCAGAAGCGCACGCCCAGGTACAGCAGCAACAGCCCGGCCACGCTCAGGGTAATCGAAAGCGGGCGGTTGGCATTGAGCTCGGCAAAGGCTGGGTAATTACCCAGCAGCCCAGCGATGCCGGCCATGGCCAGCAGCACACCGAAGGTGGCTAGCAGCGCCGACAGGCCGGCGGCCAGGCGGGCGCCCCAGTTGCTTGGTTGGCGCTGGCGCAGGCGTTTGGCGTCGAAACTGCCTTTGAGTTTCATTCCGATTTCCTCTGTGGATATCCGGAATTCGACCCGCAACCGGCCCCCTGGTTCCGCCCGGCTGCCGGGCGGTGGTCAGCTCGCCAGGCTCAGATCAGGCTGGCGGTGGGGGCGACGCAGGCGAAGTTGTCGGCCATGACGGCCATTTCGCACTCGTGAATCTGCGCAGCGGGAATCACGCGGTCTTTCAAGGCCAGGTCGCGGGTCGCCGAAGCGTCTTGCACCAGGGTGCAACGATAACCATAGTCCTTGGCCCGGCGTACGGTGGTGCTGACGCTGGAATGGCTCATGAAGCCGCAGACGATCAGGTCCAGGTGCCCCAGCTCCTGCAGGGTTTCGTGCAGCTTGGTGTTCTTGAAGGCATTTGGCATGCGCTTTTCGATGATTATTTCACCGTCGCGTGGCTCCAGCCCCGGGATGAATTCACCGGCAGGGCCTTGTGGGTCGAAGCGGCCGCCGACGGTACCGAGGTGGCGGACGTGGATGATCGGACGGCCAGCCTTGCGGGCGGCGTCGAGCAACCTGGCGATGTTGGCCACGGCCTCGTCCATGCCCGACAGCGCGAGCGGACCACTGAGGTACTCTTTTTGCGCATCGATGACGATCAGGCTGGCTTGGCTCAGCTTGGCCGGCGGGTAATCGCGACCAGTGAGGCGGAACATCGTGGTTGGAACGGACATCAAGGGCTCCTTGGAAGGGCTTTTGTATCGCTATTCTCCCTTGCCTTGGCGCCAATGGGAATGGTTGACAACCAAATCTGCGCAGTTACTGGCCTGTGGCTACCCACTGGGCGATCCGCAGGAACATTTGTGCGGTGCGGGCTGTTAGACTTTTGTCCAGATATCAATAGGAGTACCCCGTGATCACATCTCGTCTGCGCACCTTGCGCGACCATATCCGCTGGGCAGTCAGCCGCTTCCACGAGCACGAGCTGTTTTTCGGCCATGGTGCCGACAACGCCTGGGATGAAGCCCGCCTGCTGGTGCTGGGCGCCGTGCACCTGCCGTGGGAAATCGCCGACAGCTACCTGGATTGCCAGCTTGAGGACGACGAGCGTGTACGCCTGCAGCACCTGCTCAAGCGCCGTATCGAAGACCGTGTACCCACGGCATACCTGTTGGGTGAGGCGTGGTTCTGCGGTATGTCATTCATCGTGGACGAGCGTGTGCTGGTACCGCGTTCGCCGATCGGCGAGCTGATCGAAAATCGCTTCGAGCCGTGGCTGGCCAGCGAGCCTGCGCGCATTCTCGACCTGTGCACCGGCTCGGGTTGCATCGGTATCGTGGCGGCCGAGGTGTTCCCCGAGGCCGAGGTGGTGTTGGCCGACCTGTCCTTCGAAGCGCTTGAAGTGGCCAACCAGAACATCGAGCGCCACGGCCTGGACGAGCGTGTGTACACGGTGCAGGGCGACGGCTTTGCGGGCCTGCCTGGGCAGCGCTTCGACCTGATCCTGTCCAACCCGCCGTATGTCGATGCCGAGGACTTCGGCGACATGCCGGCTGAGTATCACCACGAGCCGAAGATGGGCCTGGCCTGCGGCAACGATGGCCTGGACCTGGTGCGGCGCATGCTGGCCGAGGCGGCCGAACACCTGACTGAGAAGGGCCTGCTGATTGTCGAGGTGGGCAATAGCCAGGTGCATGTCGAGCAACTGTACCCGGAGGTCGACTTCGCCTGGCTGGACTTCGAGCGCGGTGGGCATGGGGTGTTCATGCTGACGGCAGAGCAGTGCCGGCAGCATCAGGAACTGTTCAAGGCCCGCCTCTGATCGGGGCTTGACGGGATAGGAGCATGCCCAGGTTGCACGGTCTCGACCGCTGCAACACCCGTGGCATGTACCCGCCCGCGCTAGCGGGTGGCAATCCAGATCAGCAACCCTGCCTGGAACACCGCGAACGCCACCAGGCAGGTAATGGTAAAGCGCAGCCCGCTATCCTCGCGGCGGTACTTGGCCACCCGCTCATCGCGCTCGCGCAGTTGCGCTTCCTTTTCCAAAAGGTTCTGCTCGGCCTGCTGCAGCATCCCGGCCGCTTCGAGCATGGTCACCCGTTGCACTTTCTCACTGTTCCAGCCGCCCTTGAGCTGGCCCACCGTGGCCTCCACCGTGCGGCCTTTGAGGTGCTGCCCGTCGGTGTACTCGACCTCAAGGCCGGTCGCGGTCAGGAAGCGGTCGCGGCGCAGGCGCGTGTCCTCGTTCAGCGCGTCCTTGTTCGGCAGCGCCATGCCTTCAATGTGGTAGTGCGGCCACTTGCGCTGCAACCACTGCACCGCCTGGGCCAGCATGAAGCGCCCCAGGCCGCGGTTCAGTGGCTCCAGCTGCAGGCCGCTGTCGCTGCCGATGCTCACCCGCCGCTCGAGGTGGTCGACCCGCACATCCAGTTGGTTCTGCTCCTTGCGCACCTTCTGCCCGGGCAGGTGGATTTCCATGCGCAGCAGGCTGTGCGCCTTGTCGTGGCGCTCGGCGTGGCCGAACTCGACGAAACGCAGCGGCCGAGCGCCGCTGTTGCGGTCGGTGGGCAGCGGCGCCAGGCGCAGCAGCTGAAAGTGTTCTACTGCCAGGTCAGCCCAGGGCAGCACGGGGCTGTCCGGGGCTTGCGGCTCTTCGGCCGGCTCTACGGCGGCGGGGGCGTCGGTCATCAGGGCGTTCTCACATGCAAGCCAATACCGAGCTTATCGGCCGTATCGCCCAGGACCTGAGGCCATTGTGCAGCGATCTCCTCAGGCTGAGGGCAACTGATGAATGAAGGTCACCACCCGCTCACCCAGCTCACGGGCCAGCGGCAGTTCAGGGTTCAGGTAGCTGTCGCGCTGTTCGCTCATGGCTTTGGGGCTGATGCGCAGCATGTGGTTCATGCCGTCGATCAGTACCAGCTGGGCATCGGGTTTGGCCGCCTTCAGGCGTTCGGCATCGGCCACATCGACCTGCACGTCGTTGCGGCCCTGGATGATCAGCGCCGGCATCGGCAGGCGGGCGAAGGCCTTGGCCGGGTCCTGGCGGAACAGTGAGATCAGGTAGGGCTGCACGCTGGGGCGGAAAACCTGACGCAGGGGCGCGGGTACATCCAGGCTGGTCTGCCCGGCCTGCAGGCGGTCGAGCAGGGCGCTGGTGCGGGCCAGTTGCGCGGGTGGCATGCGCTGCGCCAGTTGCTCGCGCAGCACATCGGCAATGGGCCGGCCGCTGCCGGCCAGGGTGATTACCGCGCTGGCGCCGGCCTGCTCGGCGGCCAGGCTGGCGATCAGTGCGCCTTCGCTGTGGCCGACCAGTATCAGCGGGCCGAAGCGCGGGTCAGCCTTGAGCTTGCGGCTCCAGGCCACCACGTCGGCAACGTAACGCTCGACACTGAGGTTGCGCTCATCGGGGGTGGCCGGCAGGCTGGCGGCCACGCCGCGCTTGTCGTAGCGCACGCTGGCAATGTGCTCATTGGCCAGCAGCAGCGCCAGGCGCTTGAGGTTGTCGATACGCCCCGAGGCCGGGTTGTTGCCGTCGCGGTCGGTGGGGCCGGAGCCGGCGATGATCAGTACCACAGGGGGTGGTGTGGCCTGCTGCGGCAACAGCAGGCTGCCATGCAGCACGCCCTGGCCTGTGTCCAGGTCGATAGGGCGTTGCAGGACGGTGGGTGAGGCTGCCTGGGCAAGGCCGGTGCACAGCAGGAGGAACAGGGCGACGAAGCGCGGCATCATGCGGTACTACATGGGGAGATGTGGCGTTTGACCCAATGTTCGTGGGAAGGTTCGGCAGATGGCAGGGCGATGATCGCTTCTCGCCGGCAGCCGGTGACAGGGCGCTCACAGAGCGGCGTTCCATCTGTATACTGCTGCTCTCGTCAATTTCAGGCAGACTCGCGGAGCGTCCATGTCCGGCAATACCTACGGCAAGCTGTTCACTGTCACCACCGCTGGCGAAAGCCATGGCCCGGCGTTGGTCGCCATTGTCGATGGCTGCCCTCCGGGCCTGGAACTCTCCCTCGCCGACCTGCAGCACGACCTCGACCGGCGCAAGCCCGGTACCAGCCGGCACACCACCCAGCGCCAGGAACCGGACGAAGTGGAGATCCTCTCCGGCGTGTTCGAGGGCCGTACCACCGGTTGCTCGATCGGCCTGCTGATCCGCAACACCGATCAGAAGTCCAAGGACTACTCGACGATCAAGGACCTGTTCCGCCCGGCCCACGCCGACTACACCTACCACCACAAGTATGGCCTGCGCGACTACCGCGGCGGTGGCCGCAGCTCGGCCCGTGAAACTGCCATGCGCGTGGCGGCCGGTGCCATCGCCAAGAAGTACCTGGCCACCCAGGGCATTCAGGTGCGCGGCTACATGAGCCAGTTGGGGCCGATCGAAATCCCCTTCAAGACCTGGGATTCGGTGCAGGACAACGCCTTCTTCAGCCCCGACCCGGACAAGGTGCCAGAGCTGGAGGCTTACATGGACCAGCTGCGCCGCGACCAGGACTCGGTCGGGGCGAAAATCACCGTGGTGGCCGAGGGCGTGATGCCGGGCTTGGGTGAGCCGATTTTCGATCGCCTGGACGCGGAGCTGGCCCATGCGCTGATGAGCATCAACGCGGTGAAGGGCGTTGAAATCGGTGCCGGCTTCGCCAGCATCGCCCAGCGCGGCACCGAGCACCGCGACGAGCTGACCCCTGAAGGCTTCCTCAGCAATAATGCGGGGGGGATTCTGGGCGGTATCAGCTCGGGCCAGCCGATCGTCGCCCACCTGGCGCTCAAGCCGACCTCCAGCATCACCGTGCCGGGCCGCTCGATCGACGTGGACGGCAACCCGGTCGATGTCGTCACCAAAGGCCGTCATGACCCGTGCGTTGGCATTCGCGCAACGCCGATCGCCGAGGCGATGATGGCCATCGTGCTGATGGATCACCTGCTGCGTCACCGGGCGCAGAATGCCGAAGTGAAGGTCGCTACTCCGGTTCTGCGCCAGCTCTGATTCGACAGTACCGGCCCCATCGCCGGCAAGCCGGCTCCCACCGGGATCGCGCCAGCTTTTAGGTGTTGAGCAAGACAGCTGCCCCGCAATGTCCAGCGGGGCCAGCTCTGATTTCACGTGCTGCCCCAGTGGGAGCCGGCTTGCCGGCGATAGGGTCGGTACAGGCAATATCCCTTTCTGGCTGAGCCCTGATGACTGCAATCCCCTACTGGCGCCTGTCCAGCTTCTACCTCTTCTACTTCGCTCTGCTGGGTTCGACAGCCCCATTCCTGGCCCTGTACTTCGACCACCTCGGCTTCCCCCCGGCGCGTATCGGCGAGCTGGTGGCCATCCCTATGCTGATGCGCTGCGTCGCGCCCAACCTGTGGGGCTGGTTGGGTGATCGCAGCGGCCAGCGGCTGCTGATCGTGCGCCTCGGCGCGCTGTGTACCCTGGCCACCTTTGCACTGATCTTCTTCGGCAAAAGCTACGCCTGGCTGGCGATGGTCATGGCCCTGCACGCGTTCTTCTGGCATGCGGTGCTGCCGCAGTTCGAGGTGATCACCCTGGCCCATCTGCACGGGCAGACGGCGCGCTACAGCCAGGTGCGCCTGTGGGGTTCGATCGGTTTCATCCTCACCGTGGTCGGGCTTGGGCGGTTGTTCGAATGGCTGAGCCTCGATATCTACCCGGTCGCCCTGGTGACCATCATGGCGGGCATCGTCGCGGCCAGCCTGTGGGTGCCCAATGCCCAGCCGGTGGAGCAGGGCGAGCGGCGCGGCGCGGGCGGCTTTCTGCGCCAGTTGCGGGCGCCTGGGGTGGTTGCCTTCTACCTCTGCGTGGCATTGATGCAGCTCAGCCATGGGCCTTACTACACCTTCCTCACGTTGCACCTGGAGCACCTGGGCTACAGCCGCAGTGCCATCGGCCTGCTCTGGGCGCTGGGAGTGGTCGCTGAAGTACTTGTCTTCATGGCCATGAGCCGCATCTTCACGCGCTTCAGTGTGCAGCAAGTGCTGCTGGCCAGCTTCCTGTTGGCCGCCCTGCGCTGGCTGCTGCTGGGTAACCTGGCGGGCGAGCCGGGTGTGTTGGTTTTCGCCCAGGTGCTGCACGCGGCCACGTTCGGCTGCTTCCATGCCGCCTCCATCGCGTTCGTCCAGGCCAGCTTCGGTGCCCGTCAGCAAGGCCAGGGCCAGGCATTGTATGCGGCGCTGTCGGGCACCGGCGGTGCGCTGGGGGCATTGTATTCGGGCTACAGCTGGAAGCTGCTGGGCCCCACGTTCACCTTTGGTATGGCCAGCGCCGCAGCGCTTGCGGCAGCCGTTATCATTGCCACTCGTTCGAAATCGACCAGGACCTGACGCTGATGAGCATCCTCTGTGTATTCCACCCGTCCAGCCCGGCCTTGCCGAACAAGGTATTGACCCACCACGACGACATTGCCGCAACGTTGGCAGAGCAGGGCGTGCGTTTTGACCACGCTGCGCTGGCGCTGCGCATTCGGCCAGGCAGCAGCGAGGAAGAGGTGATGAGCACCTGCCGCGAACACCTTGACCGGCTGATGACTGCCCAAGGCTGCACAGCCTTCAGTGTGCTCAACCGCGACGGTGCCGACCCGGCGCAGGTCGACTTGCGCGATGAGCATGTGCATGACGTGGACGAAGTGTTTGCCGTGATTACAGGCCGCGCCCAAATCGGGCTGCGCCTGGGTGACTATGTGTATGCGCTGGTGTGTGAGAAAGGCGACCAGTTGGTGATCCCGGCAGGGAGCCGGCGCTGGGTGGAGCTGGGGGACAATCCGTTTTGCCTGGCACTGCGTTTGTACACCAGTGAGCAGGGCTTGCAGCCACGCTTTACCGGGGATGAAACAGCGCGGGCCTACGCAGGCATCGACGAGTTCTAGTGTCCGCTCCGGCCCCTCGTGGGCAAGCCTGTGCCTACAGAAACCCCGCCATCCCTATGGGCAATGCAGTTTCTGAGGGCGCAGGTTTACCCGCGAGCGGCCGGTGCAGACAAAACTCAACGATAGGTCGGCAGCGCGAAACGCTGCTGGCTTTGCAGCATCGAAATCACCGGCAATTCACTGGCTTGCTCGGCCAGGTCGCGGCGGATGGCGCTGATCGCCCAGGACAGCTGTTCGGCGCTGTGCAGTTGCCCGTAGGTCAGCACGCGACGGGTAACCCGGCCATCAGTGGCGCGCAGCGTCAGCAGGATGCCGCCATCGGGGCGAGGCTGGGTGGTGACCTGGTAGGCCGAGAACACCGAGACGAACTTTTCCTGAATGAGGTCCATATCAACTCCTGACTGATGTGTGGGCAGACGTGAGTTGATAATTGCAGTGACCGTGCCAAACCTCGTGCTTCGTAAAAATCCTTTATTTTCAGCGGCTTAGGGTAATCTACCGAGAGGCGGTTCCGTGCAGGCTGCATGGTCGTGCATTTTGCACAGTGCATTTTGCACGAGGTGGTCGATGCCTATCGACGCTATAGATTCTGAACCTTTGACCTGCTTGGCTTGCCTGACAAACACTTGGGCAATCTTTTCTGCCAGGAGGTTCCAGATGTCTGAACAACAAGCACCCGCCGCCATGACCGATGACGAGACCGCAGCGTTCGCCGAGCAGGTCTTCGAGCGTGCCCGCCAGGGGGATGCCGAGATGCTCGAGCGTCTTCTGGCCAGTGGCTTGCCGGCCAATCTGCGCAACCATAAAGGCGACACGCTGCTGATGTTGGCCAGCTACCATGGCCACCATGATGCGGTTCGTGTTTTGCTGAGCCATGGCGCCGACCCGCTGGTTGCCAACGACAACGGCCAGCTTCCGATCGCGGGTGCTGCGTTCAAGGGTGACCTGGCCATGATCCAGCTTTTGCTGGACCACGGCGTGCCGGTCGACGCCGCTGCGCAGGATGGGCGTACCGCGCTGATGCTGGCGGCGATGTTCAACCGTGTAGAGATTCTTGACCACCTGCTGGCCCAGGGGGCCGACCCGGCACGCCAGGATGCGCGCGGTGCCACTGCGCTGATGGCGGCGAATACCATGGGCGCAGTCGACACCGCTGCGCGCTTGCAGGCGCTAGCCGGCTAACGGCCTGGGGGCGTTTGCGGCTATCCTTGGCGACTTTTCACCCGTCGCAGGCCCCCTTCATGAAAAACCAGTTGCTCGAATTCATCAGCCTGATCGGCGCCGGCTGCATGCGCGATGAAGACATCGAGCGCATCGCCGACGAGGCCGCGCAGGCCTACGCCGACCCCGCTGCCTTCCTCGCCGCCAACCCGGACATCAACTACGACGACAGCTTCCCGATCCCGCTGGGCGAGTGGGTAGTGCTCGGCAGCCTGCCGGACACCGTGGTGTTCCAGGCCGACAGCTATCAGGAGCTGTTCCAGCACATCTGCTGTTCGTTCGACAAGAGCGTACCGTTCACCCTCAAGCCCAAGCAGCTTGCGCGTACCGAGCCGTTGACGGCGCTCAATCGCATCCAGGTGCAGATGGCCGCGTTGAACAAAGAGGCTGGTGGTTATGTGCTGCTCAACTTCAGCCAGTTGCTCGATGATGAGCTGCAGGTGGTGATGGTTGGCCAGAACGACCTGGCGCGGGTGCTGGAACTGGGGGCTGAGCTGGGGATCAAGGTAGAGCCTGCCTTGGAGGCGTTGAAGGTCGCTGTTCACGTCTGACGTTCAGGGCTGTGGCCACCGGCCCTATCGCCGGCAAGCCGGCTCCCACCACGACCGCGCAGTTCTTACGGCCAGCGCTTCACCTGTGGATGCAACCGTCCTGACCAATTGTTCAGGGGTGTGGCCACCGGCCCTATCGCCGGCAAGCCGGCTCCCACCACGACCGCGCAGTTCTTGAGGCCTGCGCTTCACCTGTGGATGCAACCGTCTTGCCCAATTCCTGAAAACCAGCGCAAATCCATGTGGGAGCCGGCTTGCCGGCGATCACCGGCGAAGCCGGTGCCATCCTGCGCTGTTCAACCCAGCGCAGTATCCAGAAACATCATCACCGCAAACCCGCCCATCACCCCCAGCGTGGCCGCCGTCTGATGCCCATTGCGGTGAGTCTCGGGTATCACCTCGTGAGACACCACGAACAGCATCGCCCCTGCCGCCAGCCCCATGCTGATGGGGTAGGCGAGGGCGAAACCAGTGGAGATCCCCAGCCCGATCACCGCGCCCAAGGGCTCCATCAGGCCCGAGCCAATCGCCACCAGCGCGGCCTTGAAGTTGGACAACCCGGTCGCGCGCAAGGCAAGCGCCACGGCCAGGCCCTCGGGGATGTCCTGAATGGCAATGGCGCTGGTCAGTGGCAGGCCGACCGTCATGTCGCCATTGGTGAAGCTCACGCCAATGGCCATGCCCTCGGGCAGGTTGTGCAGGGTGATCGCCAGCACGAATAACCACACCCGGCTGACGCGCTCAGCCTGGGGCCCGCAGGGGCCTGTGCTTTCGTGTTCGTGTGGAGTGAAGCGGTCGAGCCCGAGCATCAGCAGCACACCCAGGCCCATGCCCAGCACCACGGTAAAGGCAGCGGCCGGGCCGTTGCCGGTAATTTCGCGGGCAGCCTCGAGCCCCGGCAAAATCAATGAGAACGAACTGGCGGCCAGCATCATGCCCGCCGCAAAGCCGAGCATCACGTCCTGGCTGCGTGCGCTGACATCGCGCAGCACCACGGCCAGTACAGCGCCCAGCGCCGTGGCACCGAAGCCGGACAGCCCGCCGAGCAGCGCCAGGTGCAGGTTGTCGGCATGTTCGCCGTTGACGGCGTTCCAGAAACTCGCCGCCAGCAGCACGATGATCGCCAGCAAGCTCACGCCCAGGCCCGCGCTGAGCCACGGCGTGTTGGCTGCCTGCTGGCGCCAGGCGCTCAACAAGGAGTGCGAGGCGGGGGTTTGGGTCTGTGCTGGGGGCATGCGAACCTCGAATCTGTGAATGCTTGCAGTCTATCCAGTGACAGGCACGGCAGGCCAAGGATTCCCTTCTATCGACGTGATAGCTGACTATGCTCGGCCACAGTGACGTTACAAAGGAGTTTTTGCCATGGGTTCGACGTTCAACGGGCTGGTTGGCCTGATCATTCTGGCGCTGGATATCTGGGCAATCCTCAATGTGATCAAGAGCGGCACCAGGCTGGGGGTCAAACTGCTGTGGATCCTGCTGATCGCCTTGCTGCCGGTGATCGGCCTGGTGATCTGGGCCATTGCCGGTCCCAGGGGCAGTGTCCGCCTTGGATAGGGGCATTTTGCTGGCGCAGACAAAACCAGCAACAGCCTCGTGACAAAATTTTCACATTGGTTTAAAGAGAATCCGCACCCGCACAATGCTGCGTTGGTCTAGCACCGGCGCCATCCCGCAAACACGCAATCCTAGGATCTCTCCATTCATGGCTAACACGGATGCCTTGAACCAACAGGGCGCGCGAGCCTTTTCGCCGACCTTGAAATCGCACTTGGCCTATACGCTGTTGTGTGCCCTGGTGATCATGCTGATGCTCAGCCTGGTACGCCTGGCGCTGCTGGTCTACAACAGTGACATGATCGGCGACACCCCTTACTCCACCGTTGCCGAAGGCTTCTTCAACGGTTTGCGCTTCGACCTGCGCGTGGTGGTGTACCTGAGCATCCCGTTGCTGCTGGCAACCCTGAGCCCATGGGCCATGGCCCGGCGTGGCCTGTTCCGCCTCTGGCTGACCATCTCCGCGAGCGTGGTGATGTTCCTCGGCCTGATGGAGCTGGACTTCTACCGCGAATTCCACCAGCGCCTCAACGGCCTGGTCTTCCAGTACATCCAGGAAGACCCGAAAACCGTCATGAGCATGCTCTGGTACGGTTTCCCGGTGGTCCGCTACCTGCTGGCCTGGCTGTTCGGCACCTGGCTGCTGAGCCTGGTGTTCAAGGGTATCGACCGCCTGACCCGTGGTGTCGGTGGTGATGGTGTTGCGCTGCAGCGCAGTGTTGCACCTTGGTATCACCGCCTGGCCGTGTTCATGGTCATCCTGCTGGTGGCAGTGGTTGCCGCCCGTGGCACCCTGCGCCAGGGCCCGCCGATGCGCTGGGGCGATGCCTTCACTACCGACTCCAACTTCGTCAACCAGCTGGGCCTCAACGGTACCCTGACCCTGATCGACGCTGCCAAGAGCCGCTTCGGTGAAGACCGTGCCAACATCTGGAAGCCGGTGCTCGAGCAGGACCTGGCTACGCAGACGGTACGTGAACAGCTGCTGACCCCCTACGACACGCTTGTCGATACCGACGAGGCTCCCGTGCGCCGGGACTTCGTGCCGCCGGCCGAAGGCACCTTGCCGGTCAAGAACGTGGTGGTGATCCTCATGGAGAGCTTCGCCGGCCATTCGGTAGGCGCGCTGGGCAGCCCGAACAACATCACCCCGTACTTCGACAAGCTGGCCAAGGAGGGGGTGTTGTTCGACCGCTTCTTCTCCAACGGTACCCATACCCACCAGGGCATGTTCGCGACCATGGCCTGCTTCCCCAACCTGCCGGGCTTCGAGTACCTGATGCAGACCCCGGAAGGCGGGCACAAGCTGTCGGGCCTGCCGGCGCTGCTGAGCGCTCGTGACTACGACGATGTGTACGTCTACAACGGTGATTTCGCCTGGGACAACCAGTCCGGTTTCTTTGGCAACCAGGGCATGACCACCTTCATCGGCCGCAACGACTTCGTCGACCCGGTGTTCTCCGACCCGACCTGGGGCGTTTCCGACCAGGACATGTTCGACCGGGGCCACGAAGAACTGGCCAAGCGTGATGGCAGCAAGCCGATCTACGCGCTGCTGCAGACGCTGTCCAACCACACGCCGTATGCCTTGCCCAAGGACCTGCCGGTGGAGAAGGTCACAGGCCAGGGCCGCCTGGACGAGCACCTGACTGCCATGCGCTACTCCGACTGGGCGCTGGGCCAGTTCTTCGAGAAGGCGCGCAAAGAGCCGTACTTCAAGGACACCTTGTTCGTCATCGTTGGCGACCATGGTTTCGGCAACCACCAGCAGGTCACCGAGCTGGACCTGGGCCGCTTCAACGTGCCGCTGCTGCTGATCGCGCCGGGTATCCAGGAGAAGTTCGGTGCGGTCAACCACACCGTGGGCACCCAGGTCGACATCGTGCCGACCATCATGGGCCGCCTGGGTGGCAAGGCACGGCACCAGTGCTGGGGCCGCGACCTGCTCAACCTGCCTGAGGGCGACCAGGGCATTGGCATGATCAAGCCGTCGGGCAGTGAGCAGATCGTTGGCCTGGTGCAGGGTGACCGCATCCTGATCGAGTCCAAGGACATGACACCGCGCCTGTACCGCTACCAGCTGGGCAGCGAGTTCAAGGCCGAGCTGATCGAAAGCCCGGACCAGCCGCAGATGCTCAAGCAGCTCGAAGCGTATATCCAGACCGCGACCAAGAGCTTGCTCGACAACACGGCCGGTGTGGTGCACGGCACACCGAAGTAACCTGCCAAGGGGCCGCTCTGCGGCCCCATCGCCGGCAAGCCGGCTCCCACCACGACCGCGCAGTCCTTCAGGTCTGCGCTTCACCTGTGAAAGCAACTGTCTAGCTCACCTTCCAAAAGCTGGCGCGACCGCGCAGTCCTTCAGGTCTGCGCTTCACCTGTGAAAGCAACTGTCTAGCTCACCTTCCAAAAGCTGGCGCGACCGCGCAGTCCTTCAGGCCTGCGCTTTACCCGTGAAAGCACCTGCCTTACTCAACTTCCAAAGCTGGCGCAGATCCCTGTGGGAGCCGGCTTGCCGGCGATCACCGGCGAAGCCGGTGCCATGCACCGCTGCATCTGCATTGCCGGTTCGCCAGGCTGCGGCCACCACTGGCTGCAAATGACTGAACAATTCCCCCGGCCCATGGTCAAGCATTAACAGGCGTCACCCCCGATGTTCTCTGCTTGAGAGGGCTATTCAATGAAAGAGTGGGAAGTCATCTTTGCCGACCAGAAAGGCGAGCCAACCACATTGCTGATGCACGGCGAACAGTGCCCCAGCGAGGAAGAGGCCGCACGTGCCATACGTTCGCATCTTTTCCCGGTCATGGATGAGCTGGACCTCAACGACTTCCAGGACCGTGCCCCATCCCCCACCGCACGTTGGCTCAAGGAGCAGAACGGCGTGGTCATCACCCGTATCCAGGAGTCTTCCTGACCCGCACGGTTGGCGTGGTGCCGCACCAGGCACTACGCTAGTGGGAGGTGTTGGCCTGTTCTGCGGGGCTGCACCTGTCAATTCGCGTCTTGCATCAGCTCGAACTGCACGGCAATGCCGGCAGGTGCGTAGTGCACGGAAAGTCTATCCATTGCTTTATTCAGGAGGACGATTCATGAGCAGCCAGAACGACGATATCAGCAGCAATGTCCTGCGTCAGATGAAAGCTGGCGGTTTCGACTTCAGCCGTATCCACCCCATCGAGTTCTACGCGGTATTTCCAGATGAAGCCGGCGCGCGACGCGCGGCCGGGCAGTTTCGTGGTGAGTCGCTCAATGCTCAGGTGCGAGAACGGGATGATGGTGTGTGGCACCTGGAATTGAGCAAGATCATGTATGCCACCTATGGCGGTATCGGCGACTTCGAAGAGGCCTTCGAGCAGGTCGTGTCACCCTACGGCGGCGAGGTCGAGGGGTGGGGCGTCAAGCAAGAACGGCCAATAGCCTGAAACCCACCGGGCTGCGTTTGCAGCCCGACCCAGTCGCCGGCCTGCCGGCGATTGGCCTTCAAGGCCTGCGCTTGGCCATATGCCCCAGGTAAGCCAGCAGGGCATCCAGTTCCTTTTCACTCAACACACTTTCGGCAAACCCCGGCATCCGCGCCTGGGGCCACTGCCTCAAGCTTTGCGGGTCGCGAATGTACTGGCGCAGGAACCCCGGCTGGAAATACTCGGTCGGGTTATGCGGCACGTTCAGGTCCGGGCCGAACTGGGCATCCCCCGCACCATTGAGCCGATGGCAGGCCAGGCAGTTTTGCTGAAACAGGGCAAAGCCCTGGCGCACCGGGTCTTCGGCCGGCAACTTCGGGTCAGGCAGCAGTGCCGGGAAGCGTTGCTCCACCGTCGCCAGGCGGCGGATCGTGGCAATCTGGAATGGCCATTGCTCAGGGCGGATGCCGCTTGCCTGTGGTGCGGTCCACACCAGGTAGAACGGCCCGGCGCTGGGTTTGCCCTTGCCCAGTGCCGGCCACGGCGCGGCGGGGTCCTCGATGGCCAGCCAGGCGCGTGCCGGGCCCTTCTGCAGCAACGGCGCGGCCGGCATTTCGGCCGCGAAACCGTCCAGCGCCACGGCTTGCAGGTGATCATCTGCCTGGATCCCTTGCAACAGCGTGGCCAGCGGCACAGCGCGGTAACGCATGGGCCGTTTGTAGGACACGTCCTGTTCGATGTTTATGTCGCGTGCTTGCGGCATGCGCAGCAACTCGGCGCTGTCCAGAGTGCGCGATGCGCCATCGAGTTCCAGGTGCAATTGTGCCGCCTGCAGCGGCAAGCTGAGAAAAAGGGCTAGCAGGGCAAAAAACAGGCGCATAGGGAGGCTCCGACCGTCATGGCCGGCAGGTTACCTGTGCGTTGCCCCTTGAGGCCACAGCCATCGTCATCCGAACAAACGTGTCAGGTTCGGCAAGATCAACAGCAACGTCGTGGCGAATAAGATGAGCCCAGCTTGGCGAATTTTCGATTGTCTGAACATGGCGGACCGCCTTCTTGTTGTTATTCCTGAATACCCGTTGGCTTCCCTGTCGCGTTTCGGGTCGATCACCGCAGCGTGCCTGCACGCTTTACCACTGACCTCTTTGAATCGATATACAACCAACAGTAGGGTGAACGTCATCCATGTTTAAGAACCCTTTGTTCTATCGACCTTGCATACTGATTGCCCGATGGCATGAGGCAAAAAGCCAGCCCTCTGACACGCTCTGGCTAGACAGGGGCGCAATACCCGGCGCCTATCCGACAAAATGTGACCGTTCGTCAGTGCAGCCTACTTGCTTGTACGTGCCTTTCACGGCAGTCTCTACAGCTGATTCCCACCCATGTCGTTCAGGACTATCCCTATGTCGTTACGCATCTGCATCCTTGAGACCGATGTCCTGCGACCGGAGTTGACCGCGCAGTACCAGGGCTACGGCAGGATGTTCGAGCAGCTCTTCTCGCGGCAGCCGATTGCAGCCGAGTTTCGTGTGTACAACGTGATGAACGGCGACTACCCCGCCGACGACGAACGTTTCGATGCCTACCTTGTGACAGGCAGCAAGGCGGACTCGTTCGGTTCAGATCCATGGATCCAGACCCTCAAGGCGTATCTGCTCAAGCTGTACCAGCGCGGCGAAAAGCTGCTGGGTGTGTGCTTCGGCCATCAGCTGCTGGCGTTGACCCTGGGTGGCAAGGCCGAGCGGGCTGACAAGGGCTGGGGCGTGGGCATCCACCGCTATTCGCTGGCGGCACATGCGCCGTGGATGGACCCTGAGGTGTCTGAGCTGACCTTGCTGATCAGCCACCAGGACCAGGTCACCGAACTGCCTGAAGGCGCTACGGTAATCGCCTCCAGCGATTTCTGCCCGAACGCGGCGTATCACATCCGCGATCAGGTGCTGTGCTTCCAGGGGCACCCAGAGTTCGTCCACGACTATTCGCGGGCCTTGCTCGATGCGCGTCAGGAATACCTGGGGGATGAGGTTTACCACAAGGCGGTGGCTAGCCTGGCCACTGAACACCAGGGCGACCTGGTCGGTGAGTGGATGATGCGCTTCATCCAGCAGCCAACCAAGGCCAGCGACAGCGCTGCCTGATGCACAGGGGCTGCGAACGCAGCCCCGACACGCTACAGCCAGCCGGAGCGCTTGAAGCTGGCGAACAGCCCGGCGCATCCCAGCCCGATCACCCCCAGCACCGCAAAATACCCGTAATGCCAGCCAAGCTCCGGCATGTTCTGGAAGTTCATCCCGTAGATCCCGGCAATCGCCGTGGGGAATGCCAGAATCGCCGCCCACGCTGCGAATTTGCGCTGCACGATGCTTTGCCGCCGTGACTCCAGCAGCATGCCAATCTCGATGGTCTGGCTGGCGATGTCGCGGATCCCGACCAAATCTTCCATCTGCCGCGTCACGTGGATCTGCACGTCGCGAAAGTAGGGGCGCATGTTCTTGTCGATGAACGGGAAGCTCAGGCGCTGCAGTTCCTCGCTCACCTCCACCATGGGCGCCACATAGCGGCGCAGGCGCAGGATGTCGCGGCGCAGGCTGTGCAGGCGGCGGATGTCGTCTTCGAGCAATGAGCCGGTGAGCACACTCTGCTCCAGCTCTTCGATCTCGCCATGGATGGCTTCGCTGACCGGTTGGTAGTTTTCGGTGACGAAGTCCAGCAGTGCGTAAAGCACGAAATCTTCGCCGTGCTCCAACAGCAAGGGGCGCGCCTCGCAGCGTTGGCGCACCAGGGCATAGGATTTGGAGTGGCCGTTGCGGCAGGTGATGACGTAGCCGTTGCCGGCGAAGATGTGGGTTTCGATGAACTCCAGCTTGCCCTCATGACGCACGGGCGAATAGGTGACGATGAACAGCGCGTCGCCGAAGGTTTCGAGCTTGGGCCGGCTGTGTTTCTCCAGCGCGTCCTCGATGGCCAGTTCGTGCAGGTTGAACTGGCACTGCAGGTTGGCCAGTTCCTCGGCATTGGGCTCTTCCAGGCCGATCCAGACGAAATGCCCGGGCTTGCGTGCCCACTCGCTGCCCTCGTCGATGCTGATGTTGGTGACTTTTCTGCCGGCGCTGTACACCGCCGATGCCACGACTCGACCCATGGTTATCCACTTGTTTGGTTGCACACGATGTACAGCTTGGGCCGTAGGGGCGCTGAGGGCAACCTAGCGCTTGGCCAACTCGCCTTCCATGTGGTCGATGCACTGCTGCATCTGCCCGCGGCACTGCTCGATCAAGGCCGGGAGGTCTTGCTGGGTCAGCCCTTCAGTAGCGATCGGCGGCAGTGAGCGCACGATCACCGTGCGGCGTCGCCAGCTGTTGAGCCCCAAACGGCGCGCATAGCGGCTGACGCACACCGGCACGATCGGTACGCCCGCCTCGAGCGCCATGTGGAAGGCGCCTTTCTTGAACGCCAGCAACTGGTCTGACGGGTTGCGCGTGCCCTCAGGGAAGATCCAGATCGACGTGTCGTCACGCAGGATACGCGTGGTCACCTGCATGGCCTTGCGCGCCTGGTAAGCATTCTTGCGGTCCACCAGCACATTGCCGCCCAACCAGAACAACTGCCCGAACAGTGGGATCCAGCCGAGGCTTTTCTTGCCGATGGCGACCGTGCGCCGGGGCACCACATGGCCGAGGATGAACAGGTCGAAGTTGGACTGGTGGTTGGCGATGATCACACAGCCGGGTGGCTGGTCAGCCAGCGGGCCGACTTCGGCCTTGACCTCGATGCCCAGCAGCCGGGTGGCCGGCAGGCTGTAAAGGCGGGCGAAAATGCGGCTGTTGTCGCGGTTGAAGGGGCGCAGCACGCCGATCAGCAGGCCAATGGCCCCGACCAGCAGGAAGTGCAGCGCCAGCAGGAGCATGCGAAGGCAATAAAGCATGGTTTGGCTCACACCAGACAGTCGCGGTGCAGTGTACGGCTGTGCACTGGGTTGGGCAAACCTTGGGTTCGCGCCAATGGCCCTCTGGGCGGCGTGACGGCCAGAGGGCCTGAGGGTCAACCCACTGGCTGCTGGTCCAGTTGGATGGCCTCATCCAGGGCGTCCAGGAGGCCCTTGCGCACCTTCAGCTTGGTGTTCTTGTGCGCCAGCATGTTCAGCTTCTTCAATTCACGCGCAGCGGCCAGCGCGGTGTCATGCAGCTGCTCGGCCGGCACCACCTTGTCGAGAAAGCCCGCTTGCATCGCGCCATGCGGGTCGAAGATTTCGGCATTGTTCACCGAGCGCTGGAAGGCTGCGCGGCTCAGGCGGTCGCGGGCCAGTTCGATGCCGGCGTGGTGCATGGTCATGCCGATCTGCACTTCGTTCAGGCAGATCTTGTACGGCCCCTCGACACCGATGCGGTAGTCGGCGGACAACAACAGGAAGGCGCCCTTGGCCACGGCGTTGCCGGGGCAGGCGACGATCACCGGGAACGGGTGAGAGAGCAGGCGACGGGCCAGGGTGGAGCCGGCGGTGACCAGGCTGATGGCTTCCTTGGGGCCTGCGGTCATCACTTTAAGGTCGTAGCCGCCAGACAGAATGCCCGGCTGGCCGGTGATGATGACCACGGCGCGATCTTCCTTGGCGCGGTCCAGGGCCGCGTTGAAGGCCGTGATGACATCCGGCGAGATAGCGTTGACCTTGCCGTTGTTGAGGGTCAGGGTGGCGATGCCGTCTTCGGCGTGGTAGGTAATCAGCTCGCTCATGGCTAGAGTCCTTTAGGGGGCGTGGCGACGACGTTACCCAGCGCTGCGGGCCAGGTAAAGCAGCAAGGCTGACCAGCCAGTCAGCGACCGGCCTTGATGCCTTGCGCAATCAGGGCAGGGCGTGCGGTTGCGGTAAAAGCGCTGGCGAGATTGGCAGCTTTGCCCTGGCAGCCTGGGGTTTTCCGTGGTTTGGCTTAAATGCATGAAAAAACTGAAAAAAATGCTTGCCAAAGAAAAGGTCTTCTACTAAATTAGCGCGCCTCGACAGGCTGAATGGCTTGAAGAGAAACGGTGAAGTGTCCGAGTGGTCGAAGGAGCACGCCTGGAAAGTGTGTATACGAGAAATCGTATCAAGGGTTCAAATCCCTTCTTCACCGCCACATTCTACGAAGAGCCCCCACGCTGAAAAGCCTGGGGGCTTTTTGTTTGCTGGGGTTTTTGCCCCAGCGGGGCGCGCAGGGGCATGTGCGCCCCTGCCAGCACCCCATTGCGACCAGCTGCCCTAGAAGCTCACCACGGCCGACACGCGTGCGGTCCTGGGCGCGCCCTGGAAAAGGTAGTTGTCCCCCAGGTAGTCCCCCACATCCCGCCAGTAGCGCTTGTCGAACACGTTGTCCACGGTCAGGCGCAGCACGGTGTCATAGCCCCCGATACGCGTGCGATAGCGGCTCCCCACGTCGAACACGGTATAGCCCCCGACCTGTACATTCCCCGCCTGGCTCGCATACTTGCTGGCGCTGTATCGCGCCCCGCCCAGCAGCGCCAGGCCCGGGACCGGCAGGCTGTAGTCGGCTTGCAGGGCGGCACGCAGGCGCGGCACGTTGATCGCCTGGTGGTCTTCGTAGGCATCGGTACCGCTGTTTTTCACCCGGGCGCGAATCGCTGCGGCGCTGGCCTGGACCTGCAGGTTCGAGGTCACCCAGCCGCTGGCGCCCAGCTCCAGGCCGATGTTCTTCTGCTGGCCCTGCTGTACATAGGTGAAGCTGCCGTCGTCTTCAGGGCGGGCGTATTGATAGGCCTGGCGGATCTGGAACAGCGCGGCGCTGAAACTCATGCCCTGCCAGTCGCGCTTGATGCCCAGCTCAAGCTGATGCGAGAGGGTAGGGGCAAGGATTTCTGCCGCATTGCTGGCATACCAAGGCGCGGTGCCCCCTGCGGACAGGCCCTTGGAGTAGCTGGCATACACGGTGGTGTCCTGGCGCGGCTTGTAGATCAGCGCGGCATTGGGCAGCAACTGGTATTGCCGGGTATGGCGCCCGGCCAGGCCCGTTTCGTCCCAGGTTTTTTCGTCCAGGCGCACTTCACGGGCGCCGAGCACGGCCTGCCACTGTTCGCTGAAGGTGATGCGGTCGTTGATGAACAGGCCGTACTGGCGGCTGTCCAGGCGCCGCTCGCTGGCACCGACCGGCAGGTCCGAGGGCGCTACGGCGGGCGCGCCGGTGTAGATGTTGCCGCTGCCGACCAGCTGGTTGTAGTAGGGGCGTTGATCCAGCGTGCGGCGTTGAGCGCTGGCGCCCACCGTCAGTTCATGGCTCACGCCGAGCGCGTCGAAGCGGCCGTCGAGCATCGCTTGCGCTTCGTCGGTGCGGCGGGTGTCGTCAGGGCTGCGGAAGTCGTAGATGTCGTAGTCGCCCTCTGGGCTGAAGTGAGACTGCCAGCCGTCTTCGCTGCCCCAGGCGAACGCGCTGTAGTCATCGATGACGACCTTGCTGCGCGAGGCGCTCAGTGTGCCGCTCCAGGTATCGTTGAAACGGTACTGGAAACGCCCGCCCAGGTTCAGTGAATCGTTCTGTACCGGCTTGGCCCAGTGCTGGTAGGCCAGGCGGTCGTCCGGGTCGATCCCATGGGGTACTTCGCTGCCGCCAAGCAGTTGATAACCCGGTACCGAGCGCTGTTCGCGGTGCTGGTATTCGGCATCGAGCTGCAAGGTGGCATCAGGGTTGATCTGCCAATCGAACGCCAGCGAGGCAAAGTCGCGCTTGCCGTCGGCATGGTCGACGTAGGAGCGGATGTCTTCGTGGGCGAGGTTGGCGCGCAGCCCGAACTGCCGCTCACTGCCAAACCAGCCGCCCAGGTCGGTGGCCAGGTATCGCTCGCCCTGTTCGTTGGTCGATACCGTTACGCTGCGCACATCCTCGGCGCGCTTGGTCACGTAATTGATCAGCCCGCCGGGCGCCGACACGCCACTGTGCAGGCCCGACAGGCCCTTGAGCAGTTCGACTTGCTGCTTGTTCTCCAGCGCCACGTTCTGTTCGCCGGCGATGGTCTGGCCATTGATGCGGTAGCTGCTGGCGGCATTGAGCTCGAAGCCGCGCACGTTCAAGTTTTCGTAATAGCCGATCGGGGCGTAGCTCTCGCCGACCGAGGCATCGCTGTGCAGCACTTCGCTGAGTGTGCGTACCTGGCGGTCTTCGATCAGTTGCTGGCTGAAAACACTGACCGATGCCGGGGTGTCGAGCAGGGGGGCTGCCTGAAACCCGCCTACCGCAGCGTCGGTTACTTGATAGCCGTCGTTGCCGTAGGTGTCGGATACCTGCACCGGGGCGAGTGTGACACTGTCCTGGGCCAGGCCTTGGGGGCTGTGCAGGGCCAGGCCCAGGCTGAGCAGGCTCAGGGGCAGGCGGGGGTGGGGCAGGGGCATGCTGGGGTCCTTGAGCGGTGAGCACGCACGGGCCCACTCGCGGGTAAGCCCGCGAATGGGCCCGTGCAGTCAAAAAACGCTCATGTTATCAGGCGCGTATCACCCCGTACGCCTGACGTTGTTCAATCCCCCGCGGGCGGGTGCCGATGCTGGCGCCAGCTGTCGTCGATCTTGGACCAGGTCTTGCCATCGGTACTGGCCATCAGCTTGCGGCCGTCCTTGAAGGTCGCCAGGAAGGTGGCTTCTTCCTCCTTGCCGCCCAGCCATAGCCCAGCCAGCAGGCCCACTGGGCCAGCCACCAGGGCGCCGGCCATGCCCCAGCCGAGGGCGGTACCCAGGTTCCGATTGGATTCCAGGCTGGCCAGGCGCAGGTCGCTGATGCGGGTAAGAGAAATCCGCTCGCCAGGCGAGGGGCTGCGCGGGGTCTTGAGTGTGAGCGATCCATTGCGATACTCGCCTTCACCTTGCAAGAAATCGCCGGATTGCACCGTGAGTCTTGTCATTGAGTCGTCCTGTCAGTGAAAGGGGTTTTGATCAACACCTACTGAAGCGCCGGGGCGGCGGGCAAGTCAACGGGCAGGCGACGGAGGGTTGCGGTGTCATGCCGCACCGGCGTTCGCGGCGCGCTTGCGCGTGCGTTCGGCCCACCCCCACACCAGCAGTGCCAGTGCCCCGATCGCAAGCCCCGCCGTCACGATGCCCATCCAGCCTTGGTACTGGAACAGCTGTGTGCCCAGCAAGGAGCCTAGCGCGCCACCGATGAAATAACAGGTGATGTAACCGGCATTGAGCCGGGTGCGTGCTTCGGGGCGCAAGGCGATGACCGCATTCTGGTTGCTCACATGCACCAGTTGCACGGCCAGGTCCAGCAGCAGTACGCCGAGCAGCAAGGCCAGTAGCGAGCTTTGCGCGAAGCCCAGCGGTATCCACGCCAACAACAGCGCTACCAGGCCCACGGTGGTGCCCAGCGAGCCTTTGCCACGGTCAGCCAGGCGGCCGGCCCAGTTGGCCGAAAGCGCACCCGCCGCGCCGGCAAGGCCAAACAGGCCGATCACCGCATCGGAATAATGATAAGGCTCACGCGCCAGCAGAAACGCCAGCGGCGTCCAGAACAGCCCGAACAGGCTGAAGGCCAGCAACCCCAGCAGCGAGCGCAGGCGCAGTAACGGCTCCTCGATGAACAGGCGGAATACCGAGCCGATCAGTGCCGGGTACTTGAGCCCTGCATGGCTGTGGTGTTGCGGCAGGCTGCGGTACAGGGCAATGGCAGTGACGGCCATCAGCACTGCGGCCAGCACATAGATGCTGCGCCAGCCACCCAGTTCGGCCATGAAGCCGGCAGCGGTGCGCGCGAGCAGGATGCCCAGCAGCAGGCCGCTCATCAGCGTGCCCACCGCGCGCCCACGTTGATGCGGCTCGCTCAGGGTTGCGGCCATGGGCACGAGGATCTGCGCCACCACCGAGAACAGCCCGGTGAGCGCCGTCCCCAGCAGCAGCCAGGACAGGTTGGGGGCGCAGGCGCTGATCACCAGGCCCAGGGTGGAAATCACCGACATGATCACGATCAGGCGGCGCTGCTCGAACAGGTCGCCCAAAGGCGCCAGCAGCAGTAGGCCCGCACCGTAGCTGAGTTGGGCGGCGATGACGATGCTGCCGGCGCTGGCAGTGCTCAGGCCGAACTGTTCGGCGATGCTGTGCAGCAGCGGCTGCGCGTAATAGTTGCTGGCCACGGCCAGGCCGGTGGCGGTGGCCATCAGCAGGATCAGGGCGCGGCTCAAGGTTGGGGAGGGCATGAAGATCTCGGAGCGGGCAAGGGTATGTGGCGTCCAGTATCTGGGCGGTTCAGGCTGGACGCCAGCGGGCGAGGCATTCGATCAGGCCGCAAAGCCGCCGTCGGCAGTCAGGCTCGCTCCGGTGATGTAACCCGCCTCAGGCCCCGCCAGGTAGGCCACGAAGCTGGCAATTTCATCCACTTGCCCATAACGGCCGATCGCCATCAGAGGGATCAGGCTTTCGGCAAACTCGCCGCTGGCCGGGTTCATGTCGGTATCCACCGGCCCCGGTTGTACGTTGTTCACGGTGATGCCCTGTGGCCCCAGGTCGCGTGCCATGCCTTTGGTAAGCCCGACCAATGCCGACTTGCTCATGGCATACGGTGCCCCGCCAGCGAACGGCATGCGTTCAGCATTGGTGCTGCCGATGTTGATGATGCGCCCGCCCTGGCCCATGTAGCGGGCGGCGGCCTGGCTGGCGACGAACACACTGCGCACGTTGATGGCCAGCGTGCGGTCGAAGTCTGCCAGGTCGAATTCGGTCAGCGGCGCCACGGCCAGTACGCCTGCATTGTTGACCAGGATATCGAGGCGGCCGAAGGCTTTTACCGTGTCGTCCACTGCCAGCTGCACTGCGGCGGCGTCTGCGCTGTCTGCGCGCAGTGCCAGTGCCTGGCCGCCTGCTGCTATGACTTCTGCTACCAGGTCGTTGGCCGGGCCTTCGGAGCTTGCGTATGTGAAGGCGACCTGCGCGCCTTCACGGGCCAGGCGGCGGACGATGGCAGCGCCGATACCGCGTGAGCCGCCCTGCACCAGGGCTGCTTTGCCTTCGAGAGTGAGTTGCTTGGACATGCTGATCTCCTGCTGGAAGCAAGGCCGACTGCCTTGGATGGGTGCAGTATCGACCGATGATTACCTGCTGATAAGATGGCAATCACTAATATCAGAGTAAACCTTTGGTTGGTAATCATGGCACTGGAGTCGTTCAACGCCCTTGAGTGTTTCATCCGCAGCGCCGAGGTGGGCAGCTTCGCCGAGGCGGCGCGCCGTTTGAGCATCACCCCCGCGGCGGTGGGCAAGCATGTCGCCCAACTGGAAGCACGCCTCGGTGTGCGGCTGTTCCAGCGTAGTACCCGTAAGCTGACCTTGACTGAAGCCGGGCAGCGGTTTTTAGGGGAGGTCAGTGACAGTTTTCGTACCATCCAGTACGCCGTGGCCAACCTGGCCAGCGCTGAAGGCCAGCCGGCGGGGCTGTTGCGGGTGAGCATGGGGACGGTATTCGGCAGGCTGTATGTATTGCCGCTGCTGGGTGAATTCTTGCGGCGCTACCCGGCGATCACCCCGGACTGGCATTTCGACAACCGTCAGGTAGACCTGATCGGCCAAGGTTTCGACGCTGCGATTGGCGGCGGTTTCGAGTTACCACTGGGGGTCGTGGCGCGCCGGCTGACCCCTGCCCATCGTGTGTTGGTGGCAGCCCCTGGGTACTTGAGCCAGCATCCGGTCATTGACGACCCGCAGGTGCTGGAGCGCCATGCCGGCATCTTGATTCGTTCACCGCAGACCGGCCGCGTGCGATCATGGCCGCTGACCAGCCGTTGGCAAGCGCAGCAGCCGCTGCTGTTGCGCCAGGCGATGACCATGAGTGACTCTGATGCAGCGTGCGCTGTAGCCCAGCAGGGCTTGGGCATTGCATTGGTCAGCCTGCCGTTCGCCGTGCCTTACCTGCAGGCGGGCCAGCTGCAGAGGGTGTTGCCGGATTGGTATGTGGATGATGGGTACATCAGCCTGTATTATGCCGAGCACAAGCTACTGCCCGGCAAGACCCGGGCGTTCATCGAGTTTGTGCAAGAGCAGTTCGCTGATGCTGGGTTGGCCCGCACATTCGATGCCCTTGCCGGTTAGGCGGCCGTTGGCAGGGCCGGCCCCATCGCCGGCAAGCCGGCTCCCACCTGGAGCGTGCCAGCATTTGGACGTTGAGCAGGACAGTTGCTCTCACAGATACAGCGCCGGAACTCGCGGGCTGCGCTGTCATTGTGGGAGCCGGCTTGCCGGCGATGGGGCCGGTTCAGGCAACCTCGATGATGAAGAACAGTTGCGCTCCAAGGCCAACCTCGTCATCGACCTTTTTACCGATTAACTGTTGGCCTAGCGGTGAGCGGGGGGTAATGACCGTCACCAGGGCGTCCCCCTCGCCAATCTTCAACCCGGCCGCCTCCGGCCCCAGGAACACTTGCCGCTGAGCCCCCGCTTCATCTTCCAAGGTCACCAGGCTGCCGATCTGTACCCCCCGCGCCGGGTCATAGTCGCGCAGCACCAACTGCTGGTAGATCAGCAGTGCCTGGCGAATCTCGGCCGTGCGCCGCGCCTGGCCAGTGGCCAGGTAGGACGCCTCCAGGCCAAGGGTGTCGTATTTGTTTTCAGCGATGTTTTCTTCGGCGGTGGCGGTTTCGTAGGCGGTTTGCGCTGCGCGGCGCAATACGTCCATGTCGCTTTCCAGGGCTGCAACGATACGCGTGAGCAGGGTGGCCTTGTTCATCATCAGTAACAGAACTCCAGCACGTTGGCCTGGCTCTTGTCGGTCGGCGCGGTGCGGTTTTGCGACAGCCAGAACTGGCACTTGGGGCTGTTGAGGTTGCGCGGGTTGCCTTGCGCGGCCTCGGCCGCCTGTTGCAGTTCCTGCTTGTGCAGGATGGCCTTGTAACGCTCGAACATCTCCTCGCTTTGCGCATCCGCCGGTTGCGCAGGTGGGGCCGCTGGCCGGGCCAGGGCCGGGGCGACGGCCTGTGCCACCGGCTGTACCTGCTCGGGCCACAGGTGCACGGCCAGCCACAGGCTCAGCGCGATGGCCACGGCCCCAAGCCATAGGCCCAGCGCCACGCACAGGGTCAGCTGCACCGGCTTGAGGGTTATTTGCAGTTCACGATGGCGGGGCATGGCGGCCTCCTGGCAGGCGTTATGAGGGCCATTGTGGCATGGCGTCGGGCGCTTTTTCAGCGTTGGTGCTTTTGTCAGCGACAATTTAACCGCAGAATTCGTGATTTTGCGCAGGGCGAGGGCAGGGCACATGAAGGTCACCTGGGACATTTTCTGCAGTGTCGTGGACAACTACGGTGATATCGGCGTGACCTGGCGCCTGGCCCGGCAGCTGGTGGCCGAGCATGGGCTGGCGGTGCGGCTGTGGGTAGACGACCTGGGGGCTTTCGTGCCCCTGTGCCCAGGCGCCGACGCCAGCGCCGCACAGCAATGGCAGCAGGGTGTGGAGGTGCGCGCCTGGCCTGGCGAGTGGCAGCCGGTAGCGCCCGCCGATGTGGTGATCGGTGCCTTCGCCTGCCAGTTGCCCGTACAGTACGTCGAAGCGATGCGCGCACGTGCCAAGCCGATCCTATGGCTTAACCTCGATTACCTCAGTGCCGAAGACTGGGTGGAAGGCTGCCACGGCTTGCCGTCGCCGCAGCCCAATGGCCTGCGCAAGGTATTTTTCTTCCCAGGCTTTACCGAGAAAACTGGCGGGCTGCTACGCGAGGCTGCGTTGCTGGCGCAGCGCCAGGCCTTCGAGCAATCGCCACAGGCGCGAGCCGCCTTCCTGCAGGGCTTGGGTGTAGACGTGCAGGCCGGCGCGCAACTGGCCTCGTTGTTCGCCTATGAAAACCCACAATTGGGCAGCTGGCTCGATGCATTGGCCACGGACACCTGTGCCACCCAACTGTTGGTACCGCAAGGCCGGATTCTTCCGGACTTGGCCAATTGGCTGGGCGAGTCGGGGCTGAAGGTCGGTGATGTGTTTCAGCGGGGGGCGCTGACGGTGCAGATCCTGCCGTTCGTCAGCCAGGACGACTATGACCGCCTGCTGTGGTGCTGCGACTTCAATGCCGTGCGTGGCGAGGACTCGTTCGTGCGCGCGCAATGGGCCGGCCGGCCGATGCTGTGGCACATCTACGTGCAAGAGGAAAACGCCCACTGGGAAAAGCTAGACGCGTTCCTCGGGCTTTATCGACAGGGCCTGTCGGATGCTGCCGGCGAGGCGATGGTGGCCTTGTGGCGCGCCTGGAACATGAACCACGACATGCACCAGGCCTGGCAAGGGGCCCGTAAACACTGGCCGGAACTGCAGCGGCATGCCCGTGAATGGGCGGCGCGCCAAGCCGCTCGGCCGGACCTCGCCAAGGCGCTGGTACAGTTTTACCGAAATTGGCTATGATATGCGGCCTCGATTTTTATAAATCCATCCAGATTCGGATACTTCGTAATGAAAACTGGTAAAGAACTGAAACCCGGTACCGTACTGCGGATCGACAACGACCCGTGGCTGGTTCAGAAAGCCGAGTTCACCAAATCGGGTCGCAACAGCGCGATCATGAAGACCAAACTGAAAAACCTGCTGACCGGCTACAAGACCGAAACCGTTTACGGTGCGGACGACAAGCTGGACGACGTGATCCTGGATCGCAAAGAAGCGACCCTGTCGTTCATCAGCGGTGACTCGTACACCTTCATGGACACCACCGACTACACCATGTACGAACTGAACGCCGAAGACATCGACGCCGTTCTGCCGTACATCGAAGAAGGCATGGAAGACATCTGCGAAGCCGTGTTCTTCGAAGGCCGTCTGGTGTCGGTAGAGCTGCCGACCACCATCAGCCGTCAGGTTGTCTACACCGAGAACGCTGCGCGTGGCGACACCTCGGGCAAGGTGATGAAGCCTGCCAAGCTGAAGAACGGTACCGAGATCCAGGTTGCCGACTTCATCCAGATCGACGAGTGGATCGACATCGACACTCGCGACAACAGCTTCAAGGGCCGTTCCAAGAAGTAATCCTTCTTGTGATGTGCACAAAAAACCCGGCCTCGGCCGGGTTTTTTTATACCTGTATTCAGACCGTCACATGCAGCCTGACATCCACATTGCCGCGGGTGGCATTGGAGTAAGGGCACACCTGGTGCGCCTTCTCCACCAGGCCTTCTGCGTCAGCCTGGGACAGGCCTGGCAGGTTGATGTGCAGGTCGATATCCAGGCCGAAGCCACCAGGAATCTGGCCAATGCCCACCTTGGCGGTGATCGAAGCGTCGCCAGGTAGTTGCTGTTTCTCCTGGCCGGCGACGAACTTCAGTGCGCCGATGAAGCAGGCCGAATGGCCGGCGGCGAACATCTGCTCGGGGTTGGTGCCGTCACCGCCCGCGCCGCCCAGTTCCTTGGGGGTGCTCAGCTTGACTTCCAGCTTGCCGTCGCTGGAGCGGGATTTACCGTCGCGACCGCCAGTGGAGGTGGCTTCTGCGATGTACAGCGGAGTGACCTTGTGCATTTTGAGCCTCGCTAGTGTGCTGTGCGCCCCGCATCAGGCGGGGGGGCATCGGGTGGGTACGGGATTTAAATTAGCGCGCAATTAGTTTGCGCGCAAGATAAATCTTCACCGCTCGTCCGAACGGGCATTGCACAGCATAGCCGTCAGAGGTTCTTTTGCAGGCTGTCGCGCAACTCCAGCAGGTCGGCCTGCAGTTGTTGCAGACGCTCCAGGCTGCGGCCGCTGGCCTTGAGAATGCATTGCGGCACCTCTTTGGCCTGCTGCTGCAGCGCGCGCCCCTTGTCGGTCAGTTGCACCAGCACCACCCGTTCATCCTCGCGGCTACGGGTCCGCTTGAGCAGGCCTTCGCTTTCCAGGCGCTTGAGCAATGGCGTGAGCGAGCCGGGGTCGGTGAGCAGGTGCTGGCTGATCTCGCCCACGGTCAGGCCGTCCTGTTCCCACAGCACGAGCATGGCCAGGTACTGCGGGTAAGTCAGGCCCAAGGCCTGCAGCAGTGGCTTGTAGACTTTGGTCATCAGCAACGAGGTGGAGTGCAGGGCGAAGCAGACCTGGTTGTCCAGCAGCAGCTCGTCGCAAGAAGCTTGGGTGTCGGCGTTCATGCAGGTCCTTGAATATGATCAATGGAGAAATCTAGCACGCTGAAGGTTTGCGCGCTCATTGCCATCGCAGCTCACTTCGTAATGCAAGGTCCCATGGGGGGATCGGGCTGAAGCGGCTCTTGAGGAATTCGAGCAGCAAGCGGCTGCGAGAGTTCGTTTCATGTGCCAGGCGCAGCGCATAAATACCGCTGGTCTCTGCCGCAGGCAGGCCGTTGTCGCAAAAAAGGGGCACCAGTTCGCCACGCAGCAGGTAGTCGCTGATGAGCCAGGTAGGCAGGTGCGCAATGCCCAGCCCGGCAAGCGCGCCGAACAGCAGCGTTTCGGCATTGTTGGCGGCCATGCGCATCCGTGAGGGCCGGTACAGCCGTGATTGCCCATCGACCTCGAAGCGCCAGGCGAAGGGTGGGGCCAGGCCGTCCCAGTCCAGCCCGTCGTGATCGGGCAGTGCGCTGGGGCAGGCGGGTATGCCGCGGCTGGCCAGGTAGGCGGGGCTGGCGCAGGCGACGCGGACCATGTAGGCCAGCGGTGTGGCGACCAGGCGGGTATCGGCCAGGGGGCCTGCACGCAGCACCAGGTCGACTTCGCCCAGGTGGCTGCCGTGCAGGTCGACGAAGCTGTCGATCAGGCGCAGGTGAACATCCAGGCCGGGGTAGGCCACCAGGAAGTCGGCAATGGCCGGCGCCAGGTGGCGGCGGCCGAAAGCTGCAGGGGCGTCGATACGTATCAACCCCTCCGGAGCGCTGCTCAGTGACACGGCCTCGGCCCGCGCCAGGCGCAGCTCCTCGATGATGCGCCGGGCGCGTTCGGCGAAGGCGTTGCCAGCAGGCGTGGCGCGCACCGCATGGGTGCTGCGGGTGAACAGGCGGCTGCCCACCGCGCTCTCGAGGCTGTCGATGCGCCGGGCGACGGCGGAGGGGGTGAGTGGATGGCGCCGGGCGGCCGCGGAAAAGCTGCCGGTCTCCAGCACATCGAGAAACAGGCTCAGTTGGTCGGTAAGGGTATCTGGGCTCATGGCTGCCTTGCTTTTGCATAAATCGCACAGCCATTGTGCGTTGCTGTGCGTTTCCCCGCCAGAGCGCAATCGTTAGCATGCCCGTATTGTCAACGCAGGCGGATGAGGCCCTGATGATCGAGTGGTTGTTGTATATCGTGCTGGGCGCAGCCTTGGGCACCATGGGTGGGTTGTTCGGTATTGGCGGCGGGTTGATCGCCATCCCGGCGTTGGGTGTGCTGTTCGGGCTCGATCAGCAACTGGCCCAGGGCACGGCCTTGGTGATGGTGGTGCCGAACGTGCTGCTGGCGCTGTGGCGCTATCACCAGCGTAACCGCATCGAGTTGCGCCATGCCGTGCCGTTGTCGGTGTGCAGCTTGGTGTTCGCCTGGTTGGGCTCGATCTGGGCCGTGGGTATCGATGCGCAGGCCATGCGCCTGGGCTTTGTCGGCTTTCTGGTGGCGCTGGCCCTGTGGAACGTGGTGCGCATGTTCATCAAATCCGCTCCGGCAAGCGCCGAGCTGCGCCATCCCTGGCCCTGGCTGGGTGTGCTGGGCTGCTTCAGCGGCACCATGGGCGGTTTGTTCGGGGTGGGCGGGGCGGTGGTGGCCACGCCGATCCTGACCAGTGTGTTCGGCGCCACACAGGTGGTGGCGCAAGGGCTGTCCCTGGCACTGGCAGCGCCGAGCACCATGGTCACCTTGCTTACCTATGGCGTGCATCACAGTGTCGACTGGGGCGTGGGGCTACCGTTGGCGGTAGGCGGCCTGCTCAGTATCAGCTGGGGAGTGCGGCTGGCCCATGCGTTGCCGGAGAAGGTGCTGCGGGCGA
The DNA here is from genome assembly GCF_026625125.1 of Pseudomonas putida. Taxonomy (NCBI): domain Bacteria; kingdom Pseudomonadati; phylum Pseudomonadota; class Gammaproteobacteria; order Pseudomonadales; family Pseudomonadaceae; genus Pseudomonas; species Pseudomonas putida. Next base: position 1,642,660 of record NZ_CP113097.1, read on the forward strand.
TGTTTTGTGTGTTTTTGGTGGTGTGTGCGGTGATGCTGGGCTTCGAGCTTTAGCGGTTGGCGTGTGCACTGGCCATCACTGAAAACCCTCGATGATGTAGTCAGCCATGCAATCGGTGATCGGTGACTGGTTTTGTGGATTGCGCAGCAGCATCACGTTGGCCATGGGCAGCTCAGGCAAGCCGTCCTGCTCGCCCAGGATGCGGATATTGCCGCCGATCAGGCTCTGCAACTGCGCGGTCACTGCCAGCCCTGCCGTGACGATGGCGAAGATCGCCGCCAGGCTGGGGCTGGTGTAGGCAATGCGGTAGTCGATGCCCTGGGCCTCCAGGGCATTGCAGGTCCAGGCGCGGCAGAAGCAGTCGGTGTTGAACAGCGCCAGCGGCATGGGCCGTTGCTCCTGTGGGCAGAAGCTGTCGGCGGCGGCCCACACCAGGCGTTCCTGGCGCAGCAACTGGCCAACCTCGTTGCCGGGCTCCCGGGTGACGATGGTGAGGTCCAGGTCCTGGCGCAGCATCAGGTGTTTCGACGAATCACAATGCACCTCCACCTGCACCAGCGGGTAGGCCTGGGCGAAACTCGACAGGATGGTTGGCAAGAACCGCATGGCGTAGTCGTCCGGTGTACCGATGCGCACCAGCCCGACCATGTGCGGCATGCGTAGGGTGTTGAACACTTCACCATGCAGCTTGAGGATGCGCCGTGCGTAGCCCAGCAGTACCTGGCCCTCGGCGGTCAGGCGCACCTGGCGGCCGTCGCGCTCGAACAACTGGCGCTGCAGGACGTCTTCCTCCAGGCGTTTCATCTGCATGCTGACGGCCGACTGGGTGCGGTTGACCACTTCGCCGGCACGGGTGAATCCACCTTGCTCGGCAATGGCGACGAAGGTGCGTAGCACGTCAGCATCGAGGCTCTGGTAGTGGGACATTGCATCAATCTCCTAGATGCATGGCATAAGAAACATTCGTTGGATTGATCTTAAGCCTGGCGTGAGACTGAAGCCATCAACACGGAGGGCTTCACGATGAAAGGTCATGTCAGCAGCATTCAACACCCTGCCTTCTCCTTCAAGCACCTGTGGCATGCTGCCTTGCAGCGTCCGGCTCGCTGGCTGGAGCTGTACCGCCAGCGCCGGGAACTGGCCAGTCTCAGCGATGCGACGTTGCAGGATCTGGGGTTGAGCCGGGCCGATATCCAGCAGGAGGCAGAGCGGCCATTCTGGGATGATCCGCTGCGCAGGTGAGGGGGCGATGCGCCGCACATGCGGCGCTCGGTCTTGCTGGTGCTGAAGAGGCTGTGGCCGGCACCTACCTCAACGGCGCACCTGCTTGAGGGTTTCGGCAATCAGAAACGCCAGCTCCAGCGACTGGTCGGCGTTCATGCGTGGGTCGCAATGCGTATGGTAGCGATCCGACAGCCCATCTTCGGTGATCGGGCGTGCGCCACCGATGCACTCGGTGACGTTCTGCCCGGTCATCTCGATGTGAATGCCACCGGCATGGCTGCCTTCGGCCTGGTGCACCTGGAAGAACTGCTTCACCTCATCGAGAATCTGCGCGAAGTCACGGGTCTTGTAGCCGCTGCTGGCCTTGATGGTATTGCCGTGCATCGGGTCCGAACTCCACAGCACCTTGCGCCCCTCGCGCTCGACGGTGCGGATCAGCCCGGGCAGGTGCTCACCGACCTTGCCGGCGCCCATGCGCACGATGAGGTTTAGGCGCCCCGGGTCGTTGGCCGGGTTGAGCGTGTCGATCAGGCGGATCAGCTCTTCGGGGTTCATGCTGGGGCCAACCTTGACCCCGATAGGGTTGTGCACCCCACGCAGGAATTCCACATGCGCGCCGTCGAGCTGGCGGGTGCGGTCGCCTATCCACAGCATGTGCGCCGAGCAATCGTAGTAGTCGCCGGTCAGGCTGTCCTGGCGCACGAAGGCTTCTTCGTAGTTCAGCAGCAGTGCCTCGTGGGCAGTGAAAAAGCTGGTTTCGCGCAGTTGCGGGGCGCTGTCCAGGCCGCAGGCGCGCATGAAGGCCAGGGTCTCGTCGATGCGGTTGGCCAACTGGTGGTATTTGTCGGCCAGCGCCGAGTTGGCGATGAAGTCCAGGTTCCACTTGTGCACCTGGTGCAAGTCGGCGAAACCGCCTTGGGCGAAGGCGCGCAGCAGGTTGAGGCTGGCGGTGGCCTGGTGGTAGGCCTGCAGCAGGCGGTCTGGGTCGGGTACACGGCTTTTTTCGTCGAAGCCGATGCCGTTGACGATGTCGCCGCGGTAGGCCGGCAAGGTCAGATTGCCGATGGTTTCGTCACCCGATGAACGTGGCTTGGCGAACTGCCCGGCCATACGCCCGACTTTGACCACCGGGCAGCCGGCGGCGAAGGTCATGACGATGGCCATCTGCAGCAACACCTTGAAAGTGTCGCGGATCTTCGCGGCAGAGAACTCGGCGAAGCTCTCGGCACAGTCGCCGCCCTGCAGCAGGAAGGCACGGCCTTCGGTGACCTCGGCGAACTGCCGGCGCAGCTCGCGCGCCTCCCCGGCGAACACCAGCGGCGGGTAGCTGGCCAAGGTCTGCTCGACCTTGAGCAGATGCGCGGCATCGGGGTAGGTCGGTTGCTGCTGGATCGGCAGGGCACGCCAGCTGTCAGGGCTCCACGGTCGGTTCATCACAGGCTCGGTCTTGTCGGTTATAGGCTGCCTGCCATGGTAACAGTTGGCGCTGAGCTTGTTGCATCCGGGACGTTGGCGGACAATGCGCGTTTTTGCGCGGGCGGGTGGCAGGTTCATGGCGACGGAGCGGGAAGAGCGGCTGTTGGCTCGGGTCGAGGATGCCTTCGGGGTCATCAGTGTGTATGAGGTGGAGGATTACCGCTTCCTCGAATTTGGCGATGCCATCGAGCAAAGCTGCGTGTTCACAGCTGACCCCAGCTGGCTCGAGTACGACTACACCCGCGCCATGCTGGTGGGGGCGCTGTGCCACGAGCAGCCTGAAAGCGCGCTGTTCCTTGGCCTGGGCGCCGGCACCCTGACCCAGGCCTGCATGAAATTCTTGCCGCTGGAAGACATCGAGGCCATCGAGCTGCGCCCGGATGTGCCGCGCCTGGCCATGGAGTACCTGGGCCTGGACGACGACCCGCGCCTGTATGTGCGGGTGGGCGATGCCCTGGAGCTGCTGCCCACGGCAGAGAAAACCGACCTGTTGTTCGTCGACCTGTACACCGACCACGGCCCGGGTGTCGGCCATCTGGCCTGGACCTTTCTGGAAAATTGCCAGAAGCAGCTCAACCCCGGTGGTTGGCTGGTGATCAACCAGTGGGCCGGTGATGACGGCAGGCCGCTCGGCGCGGCGCTGTTGCGCGGCTTGTACCACCGGCATTACTGGGAGCTGCCGGTGAAGGAGGGCAATGTGATCCTGCTGGTGCCGGCAGACCTGGAGCAAACGTTGGACCTGGACGGCCTCAGGGGCCGGGCTGCGGCCTTGGCGCCACAGCTGGGGTATAGCCTGGAGGGGTTGATCAAGGAGATTCGCCCCGCCACGTGAAGGGCGTGCCAGGGGGTTGAGATAAACGTTTCAGCCGCTGGTCGCTGATGGCCGGGTACTGGCCCCTTGCCCGTGAAAATTTTCCACACTTCCCTCCATTAATTCGGGTATAGTACGCGCCGGTCTTTTAGCGGACCTCAAAATCAGGTGGTGCAAATCCTCCGAGTCCAGCTTCGGCTGCACGTCCGCTAGGCGGACCTTCCCAAGTATTTCTTTTTCAATCGTTTTCGCAAATCCCCGCCGCCAGAGCTGCCTGGGTGACCATTTGGTCTTTCAAGGCATGTGCAGCTTTGGAGCATGGGTCTTTGCGGATGCACATAGAGGCAGACCCATGACCCAGGAAACCGGCGGATTCGCCGCTCTCGATCTCAATCCGAATATCGTCGCTGCTGTTGTAGCCACTGGCTACGAAGAGCCTTCGGCTATTCAGCATCAATCGATCCCGATCATCCTCGCCGGTCACGACATGATCGGCCAGGCGCAGACTGGCACCGGCAAGACCGCTGCCTTCGCCCTGCCGATCCTCAACAAGATCGACGTGAGCAAGCGCGAACCGCAAGCCCTGATCCTGGCGCCAACCCGTGAGTTGGCGCTGCAAGTAGCTACCGCTTTCGAAACCTACGCCAAGCAGATGCCGGGCGTTAACGTGGTGGCTGTATACGGTGGTGCCCCGATGGGCCCACAACTGCGTGCCATCCGCAACGGCGCGCAAATCGTCGTGGCCACCCCGGGCCGTCTGTGCGACCACCTGCGTCGCGACGAGAAAGTCCTGTCCACCGTGCAGTACTTGGTACTGGACGAAGCCGACGAAATGCTCAAGCTGGGCTTCATGGATGACCTCGAAGTGATCTTCGATGCCATCCCTGCCAGCCGTCAGACCGTTTTGTTCTCCGCGACCCTGCCGTCGTCGATCCGCTCGATCGCCGAACGTCACCTGCGTGAGCCCAAGCACGTCAAGATCCAGAGCAAGACCCAGACCGTCACCGCGATCGACCAGGCGCACCTGATGGTCCACGCCGACCAGAAGATCCCGGCTGTTCTGCGTTTGCTGGAAGTGGAAGAGTTCGACGCGCTGATCGCCTTCGTGCGTACCAAGCAAGCCACCCTGGACCTGGCCGCCGCGCTGGAAGCCAAAGGCTACAAGGCTGCTGCGCTGAACGGCGACATCGCCCAGAACCAGCGTGAGCGCGTCATCGACTCGCTCAAGGACGGCCGCCTGGACATCGTCGTCGCCACTGACGTCGCTGCCCGTGGTCTGGACGTACCGCGCATCACCCACGTGTTCAACGTGGACATGCCGTACGACCCAGAGTCCTACGTGCACCGTATCGGCCGTACCGGCCGTGCCGGTCGCGAAGGCCGTGCACTGCTGCTGGTCACCCCGCGTGAGCGCCGCATGCTGCAGGTCATCGAACGCGTTACCGGGCAGAAGGTTGCCGAGGCGCGCCTGCCGAACGCTCAGGCCGTGCTGGATGCGCGTATCAAGAAGCTGACCTCGAGCCTGGCGCCGCTGGTGGCCGAAGCAGAAGCCACCCACGGTGAGCTGTTCGACCGCCTGACCGAAGCCCTGGGTTGCAGCCCGCGTGCCCTGTCCGCAGCCCTGCTGCGCAAGGCCACCAATGGCCAGGCGCTGGACCTGGCAGCGGTAGAGCGCGAACAGCCGCTGGTACCAAGCTTCGCACCGCGCGGTGAGCGCCCGGAGCGTGGTGACCGTGCCGAGCGTAGCGACCGTGGTGAGCGCGAGCGTCGTGCGCCACTGCCGCTGGCCGAAGGTCGCGTGCGTTGCCGTACCGCGCTGGGTGCCCGTGATGGTATCGCTGCCAAGAACCTGCTGGGTGCGATCCTCAACGAAGGTGGCCTGGCCCGTGATGCGATCGGTCGCATCCAGGTGCGTGACAGCTTCAGCCTGATCGAGCTGCCGGAAGACGGCCTCGAGCGCCTGCTGACCAAGCTCAAGGACACCCGCGTGGCTGGCAAGCAGTTGAAGCTGCGTCGCTACCGCGAAGATTGATCCTGGCGTAATGAAAAAATCCCCGGCTTAGGTCGGGGATTTTTTTTGCTTGTGGTTCTTTGGGGCTGCCATGCATGCAGGCCTGTCGCGGCACAACGCTGCCGCTTTTCAGTCGAAGCGGTAAATGTCCATCCCCAGCGCGCCGAGGGTAAACCCTTGGTGCACGATGCCAAACCTGCCACCGGCCCCAAGGGCGAAGAACAACGGCAAGAAATGCTCATCACTGGGATGGTTACGCGACGCAAACGGCGCTTGTTGCTTGAAGTCCAGCAGCGCGGCCTGGTCGTCTTCGCCCAGCTTCTCCACCACCCAATCGCGAAATGCCAGTGCCCAAGGCTCGATCACGTCCGGCCCTGCATGCCAGTCCAGCTCGCCCAGGTTATGGGTGATGCTCCCAGAGCCGACCAGCAACACACCCTCGCTGCGCAGCCCGGCCAACGCTCGGCCGACCTTGATTTGCTGCGCCGGCCCCATGTGGCTCGGGAGCGACACCTGAATCAGCGCAATGCTTGCATCGGGATACATCAACGACAGCGGTACCCAGGCCCCATGGTCGAAGGGCCGCTGGGCATCCAGGCGAGCCGGCAGGCCAGCGGCGTTGAGCCGCGCGCTGACGTTCGCCGCCAGTTGCGGCTGGCCAGGCGCAGGGTACTGAACGGCATAAAGCGCTGCAGGAAAGCCGTAGAAGTCATGCCAGGTCTGCGGCTGTGGGTTGGCGGTCAACAGCAGTTCGTGGCTTTCCCAGTGCGCCGACACCACCACGATCGCCCTCGGGCGTGGCAGGGCATTGGCCAGCTGGGCCAGCGCTGGCCCGCTGGCGCCGGGTTGCAGGGCGAGCATCGGAGAGCCGTGGGAAATGAACAGGCTGGGCAGCATGGTAGGGTCCTGAGGGGTAAGATGCAGTCATCTTCGATCAGTCACCGATCGATTTCCAATATAAGATTTTTGCCCAAATGATCTAAAAACCTGGAGGAACTATGGAGCAGGCGTTCTGGCACCAAAAGTGGGCCGATAACCAGATCGGTTTTCACCAGGCCCAGGCAAACCCCTACCTGCAACGCTACTGGCCGGGGCTTGGCCTGGCTGCCGGCAGCCGGGTGCTGGTGCCGTTGTGCGGCAAGAGCCTGGACCTGGCCTGGCTGGCGGGGCAGGGCTATCGCGTGCGGGGTGTGGAGCTGTCGCGCCGGGCCGTGGAGGACTTCTTCCAGGAGCAGGGGCTGCAGGCCCAGGTTCGGCAACAGGGTGCGTTCGAAGTGTGGAGCAGTGGTGAGGTGGAGCTGTGGTGTGGTGATTTCTTCGCCTTGCGCGCCGAGGATGTCGCCGATTGCGTGGGGCTGTATGACCGAGCTGCGTTGATTGCCCTGCCTCCGGCAATGCGTGAGCGGTACATGGGTTTGCTTTCGCGGCTGCTGCCTACGGGCAGTGGGCTTGTGGTGACCTTGGACTACGAGCAGCGTCTGCTGGCGGGGCCGCCGTTTTCGGTCGCCGACGAGGAAGTGCGGCGTGGGTTTGCCGGGTGGCAGGTGGAGGAGCTGGAGGCGCAAGACGTGATCGGGGAAAGCCCTAAGTTCTTGCAGGCGGGGGTGAAGTGCCTTGTTGAGCGGGCCTATCGCGTACGATTCTGATGTGGGTTTGCCTGTGCTGGCCCTATCGCCGGCAAGCCGGCTCCCACCCCGACCGCGCAGTTCTCCAGGCCTGCGCTGTACCTGTGGAAGCAACCTTTTGCCCGATTTCTAATAGCCGGCGCAATTGTCTTGCCCAATTTCTAACAGCCGGCGCGATCCCTGTGGGGGCAACTGTCTTGCTCAACTTCGAAAAGCTGGTGCGATCCCTGTGGGAGCCGGCTTGCCGGCGATCACCGGCGCAGCCGGTGCCATTCACCACAGCGTCTGTATCGCCGGCAAGCCAGTTGCTTCCACCACCCCCACAGCTCTGAAGATTACCGTCTCAAATATGCAGGCCGGCTGCATAAAAAAGGGCGACCGTAGTCGCCCTTGATTGGTGCCTGAACAATCAACCCCGGCGGCGCAGCGCCTCGATGCGCTCTTCCAGCGGCGGGTGGCTCATCAGCAGGCCGGCCAGGCCATGCTTGAGGCCGCCATTGATGCCGAATGCCTTCATGGTGTCGGGCATGTGCACTGGCAGGCCCTGCTCTACGCGCAGGCGCTGCAGGGCGCCGATCATCGCGGCGGTGCCGGCCAGTTGTGCGCCGGCTTCGTCGGCGCGGTATTCACGGCGGCGCGAGAACCACATGACGATCATGCTGGCGAGGATGCCCAGGACCAACTCGGCGACGATGGTCGCCACGTAGTAGGCAATGCCTTGGCCCTCTTCGTTCTTGAAGATCACCTTGTCGACGAAGTTGCCGATGATGCGGGCGAAGAACATCACGAAGGTGTTCACCACGCCTTGTACCAGCGCCAGGGTGACCATGTCCCCGTTGGCCACGTGGCCGATCTCGTGGGCCAGCACGGCGCGTACTTCATCAGGCGAGAAGCGTTCCAGCAGGCCTTGGGATACGGCTACCAAAGCGTCGTTGCGGTTCCAGCCGGTGGCGAAGGCGTTGGCCTCGTAGGCGGGGAAGATACCCACCTCGGGCATCTTGATGCCGGCTTCGCGGGACAGCTCTTCGACCGTCTGCAGCAGCCACTGCTCGTGGCGGGTACGCGGCTGGGAGATGATCTGGGTGCCGGTGCTCATCTTCGCCATCCACTTGGAGATGAACAGCGAAACGAGGGAGCCGGCGAAGCCGAACACGGCGCAGAAGACCAGCAGGCTGCTGAGGTTGAGGTCAACCCCGTTGGCGGCCATGAACCCGTTGAAGCCGAACAGGCTCAGGGTAATGCTTGCAACCAGCACCACCGCAAGGTTGGTGGCTACAAACAACAGAATGCGCATCATGGTTGTTACGTTCTCCTGACGGATGAGTGTGTTGCGTATGCGGGGTATATAAGGGGCCGGGCGCGCCGATTCAATCGGGGGACTATTTCAAACTGTGTACGGCGGAGTATGGCAGAGGATCTGGTTGGGGCTGTGAGCTAGAGCGTTGCAGGATGTAAGAAAGGTATCTGGGGGTTGTAAGGGGCTGCTTTGCAGCCCAATCGCCGGCAAGCCGGCTCCCACAAGTACCCTGCAAATGCTGAAGAGTTGTGCTGTGCCTGTAAGGGCCAGCAAGCTGGCTGCCACGGATACCCTGCAATGCTGAAGACTTGTGCTGTGACTGTAAGGGCCAGCAAGCTGGCTGCCACAGATACCCCGCAGTTCTTAAGGCTTGCGCTGTACTTGTGGGAGCCGGCTTGCCGGCGATGAGGCCGGTACTTACTGCGAATAAGTGCGCAGGAAGTTGCCAATCCGGCCAATCGCCGCTTCCAGATCATCCACCCGCGGCAATGTCACCACGCGGAAGTGGTCCGGCCACGGCCAGTTGAACGCCGTACCCTGCACGATCAGCAGCTTTTCCGACAACAGCAGGTCCAGCGCGAACTTCTCGTCATTCAAGATCGGGCAAACCTTCGGATCGATCCGTGGGAAGGCATACAGCGCACCCATCGGCTTGACGCAGCTGACCCCGGGGATCTCATTGAGCAATTCATAGGTGCGGTTGCGCTGCTCCAGCAGCCGGCCCGGCGGCAGCACCAGGTCATTGATGCTTTGGTAACCGCCCAGCGCAGTCTGGATGGCGTGCTGAGCCGGCACGTTGGCGCACAGGCGCATGTTGGCCAGCATGTCGATGCCTTCGATGTAGCTCTGGGCGTGATGCTTGGGCCCGGAGATGATCAGCCAGCCGGAGCGGAAGCCCGCCACCCGGTACGACTTGGACAGGCCGTTGAAGGTCAGGCACAGCAGGTCCGGGGCCAGTGACGCGGTGCTGATGTGCACGGCTTCGTCATAGAGGATCTTGTCGTAGATCTCGTCAGAGAACACCACCAGGTTGTGCTGGCGGGCCAGCTCCAGCATGCCCAGCAGCAATTCTTTGGAATAGACGGCGCCGGTCGGGTTGTTCGGGTTGATGATGACCAGGGCCTTGGTGTTCGGGGTGATCTTGGCCTTGATGTCTTCAAGGTCAGGGAACCAGTCGGCCTGCTCATCGCACAGGTAATGCACCGGCTTGCCGCCAGCCAGGCTCACTGCGGCAGTCCACAGCGGGTAGTCGGGCGCCGGGATCAGCACTTCGTCGCCGTTGTTGAGCAGCGCCTGCATCGACATCACGATCAGCTCGGACACACCATTGCCCAGGTAGATGTCCTCGATGGTGACGCCTTCGATTTCCTTCTGCTGGCAGTACTGCATCACCGCCTTGCGCGCGCTGAACAGGCCTTTGGAGTCGCTGTAGCCCTGGGCAGTGGGCAGGTTGCGGATCACATCCTGGAGAATTTCGTCCGGCGCCTCGAAGCCAAACGGCGCCGGGTTGCCGATGTTCAGCTTGAGGATGCGATGGCCTTCCTCTTCCAGACGTTTGGCGTGCTTGAGCACCGGGCCGCGAATGTCGTAGCAGACATTGGCGAGCTTGTTCGATTTGCTGAACTGCATGATGTGATCCCGATTGAGAATACGCGGTGCGCCGCCGTCGAAAGGTTTGAAAGGGCGGGGCGCGGGTGCCAGACTTGAGGCCTTGCACACGAAGCCAACTAATATACGTGCCACCCGCGCTACGGAAAAGACGGCGCGAGGTGAAATTCAGCCTGCCGAGGTCCACACATGCAAAAGATCGACAAAACCCTGGAACAATGGCGTGCGATGCTTGACCCGGAGCAGTACCAGGTGTGCCGCCTGAAGGGCACCGAACGGCCGTTCTCTGGCAAGTACAACAGCGAAAAGCGTGCGGGTACCTACCAGTGCATCTGCTGCGGCCTGGCGCTGTTCGATTCGACCACCAAATTCGACTCTGGCTGTGGCTGGCCGAGTTTTTACGCGCCGATCGAAGACAGCGCGATGATCGAGACGCGCGACACCTCCCACGGCATGATCCGCACCGAGGTGACCTGCGCGCAATGTGATGCTCACCTGGGCCATGTATTCCCCGACGGGCCGCCACCGACCGGCCTGCGTTACTGCATCAACTCGGTGTGCCTGGACTTCAAACCGCGTGATGGAGCCTGACCATGGCTGAATCGATACTCGACATCCCCTGTGTGACCCTGGCCGGTGAACGCAAGCTGCTGGGCGACTTTGCCGGCAAAGCGGTGCTGGTGGTCAATACCGCCAGCCAGTGCGGTTTCACCCCGCAGTACAAGGGGCTGGAGCAACTTTGGCAACATTACCGCGAGCGAGGCCTGGTAGTACTGGGGTTCCCCTGTAACCAGTTCGGCAAGCAGGAGCCGGGGGAAGCGCGGGAAATCGCGCAGTTCTGCGAGCGTAATTTCGGCGTGAGCTTCCCGCTGTTTCGCAAGGTGGAGGTCAACGGCCCAGGGGCTCACCCGCTGTTCGTCGAGCTCAAGCAGCGTGCGCCCGGCCTGCTCGGGTCGCAGAAGATCAAGTGGAACTTCACCAAGTTTCTGCTGGAGCCGGCCAGCGGCAAGGTCACGCGTTATGCGCCCACCACCAAGCCGCAGGCACTGGAGGCTGATATCGAACGCGTGCTCAGCCGCTAAGGGGCACCCAATGGTCGATCAGCGTCAGTAGCTCTTCACGCCGGAACGGCTTGGCCAGGTAGTCGTTCATGCCCGCCGCCCGGCAGCGTTCGCGCTCCTCGGGCATGGCGTTGGCGGTCAGGGCGACGATCGGCAGCTCAGGCCAGCGGCCACTCTGGCGGATGCGTCGGCTGGCCTCATAGCCGTCCATCACCGGCATGTTGCAGTCCATCAGCACCAGGTCGAAGTCTTCCTGCTCGAGCCACTCCAGCGCCTCGACGCCCTGGGTGGCCACCTGTATCCGGCAGCCGAGCTTGGCCAGCATGCCCTTGGCCACCAGCTGGTTCACCGGGTTGTCCTCCACCAGCAGAATGCGCGCCCGGCCGTCGGTAGCGGTAAGCGTCGGGATGGCCAGCGGGTGTTCCGGAGCCTGGCCCTGCAGGGTGCGGCGCAGGGTCTGATACAAGGCATTGCGCGCCAGGGGGCGGGCCAGCTGGTGCAGCGGGGCCAGTTGCGCCGACTGTTCCGGCGACAGGAAGTTGCCGTAGGCCGTCACCAGCAGGATCGGCGCTTTCAGCGCAGGGCGTAGCTGGAACAAGTGGTCCAAATCGTCAGTGATCAACAGGTCGATGGCACCGCCCGCCAGTGCCTGGGCGCTGTCATGCCTCGCGTAGCTCAGGCCCCAGCGCGGCAGCACGTCCTGCAGCAGTTCGGCAAGGCCACTGCCGGCATCGCTCAGCGCCACGACGTGGCCCTGCAGCGGCGCAGGGGCGATGGCCTCGGTGTGGGTGGGCAGGGGTAATTCGGCGCTGAAGCAGCTGCCCACCCCTGGCTCGGAGCGTATGTGCAGGTGGCCGTGCATGGCTTTGCACAGGTTGCGGGTCAGTGCCAGGCCCAGGCCCGTGCCGCCATATTGCCGGGTGATGCCGGCACCGGCCTGGGTGAACGGCTGGAAGATGCGTGCCTGCGCATCTTCGGGAATGCCGATGCCGGTGTCGCGTACCTCCAGGCGTATGCCGCCGACGAGGGTGCTCAGGCACACGTCGACGCGGCCGAAGCGTGTGAACTTGAGGGCATTGGACAGCAAATTGCTCACTACCTGGCGTACCCGGGTCGGATCGCCGAGTACCGAACTTGGAAAGTCACTGGCGATCAGGCAGGTCAGCTCGACGTTTTGCGCGACGTTCTGCGATAAAAGGTTGGCCGTGTCCTCCACCATCGCGCCCAGGTCGAAGGGGATGCGTTCGAGTTCCAGCTGCCCTGCATCGAACTTGGACAGGTCGAGGATATCGTTGAGCAGTTCCACCAGCACCTTGCCCGAGTCGTGGGCGATCGACAGCTGCTGGCGCTGCTCACTTTCCAGCGGGCTGTCCAGGGCCAGGGCGATCATGCCGAGCATGCCATTGAGCGGGGTGCGGATTTCGTGGCTCATGTTGGCCAGGAACGCTGCACGGGCCTGGGCCATGTCCAGCGCGCGCTGGCGGGCATGCTCCAGCTCCTGGTTGGACTGGCTCAGGCGGCTGTTGCTGGCCTTGAGCTCTTCGGTGCGGGCCGAAACGATGTCTTCCAGCTCATTGAGGTACTGGGTCAGTCGGTTTTCGGCAGTGCGCCGTTGCTGGATCTCGGTGGCCATGCTGACCAGTTGCTGGTTGGCGACCTTCACCAGCACGCCGATCTCATCGAGTTCATGCCCGGGAGGGCAATCGAGGCGGGTTTGCCCGGGGTGGCGGGGGTCGCGGCCGCTGAGTGCACCGATCACCTTGACCAGCGGTTTGGTCAGCATCATGTAGAACAGGGCCAGGAGAATGCCGGTGAGGACCAGGCTGCGGGCGAAGCCATTGAGCAGGGTGACGCCGGCGCGGTCCAAGAAACGGCTGCCGAAGGCGAAGGTGTCGACGTCCAGGTACAACGTGCCGAGATACTCTTCGGGCATATGGGTGAGGAACAGGCGCTCTTGGAACTGGCGCTGTTCACCGAACAGAAAATCGCTCACCGGCCGGTAGCTGTCCTGCAGCCGGATGCGTTCGACATCAGCCAATACGGTTTCGTTGTTGTCGATCAGGCGCGCGCGGAACACGGCCGGTGACTGCAGCAGACCCCGGGTCAGCTCGAGCGCCAGTTCCGAGTCGATGTTGTAGGCGATGCGCGAGGCCGGGTTGTGGCTGATTTGCAGCAACGCTTCCACTTCACGGTTGATGGATGCGTCTTCGCTGGCATAATCGATGCCGATCTGGATGAGACTGAGCAATGTTCCCAGGATGAAGCCCACCAGGACTGTCAACCGGGCTTGCTTGTATGACAGGCGATTGGTGAACTTGATATCCATGAGTCCCGAGCCGGTTTCACGTCCCTTGCGCTGCGCAAGCATAGCCGATCAGCCACGGCTGCTGGTGGGCCTGTCGCACATTCAGCTTCAAACTTCACCTGTCTTGCTAGGAGTCGTCATGGACGCCCGCTTGAATGCTTTTCTGGAACGCGCAGAGTCCGTGCTGGCGCGCCTTGAGCCGCTGCTGCCGGCACCGCGTCCGGACATCGACTGGAACACCACGTTGGCTGCGCGCTGGCAGCGCGATGGCCGTACCGGCTACTTGATGCCGTTGCACGTCAGCCTGGACATCCGCCTGACCGACCTGATCGGCGTGGACAAGCAACGCGACCAACTGGGCCGCAACACCCATCAGTTCATCAACGGTCTGCCTGCCAACCACGCGCTGCTGTGGGGCTCGCGTGGTACCGGCAAGTCGTCGCTGGTACGCGCGCTGCTGGCCGAACACGCCGCTGCCGGCCTGCGCCTGATCGAGATCGAGCGTGACCACCTGGCTGATTTGCCGCGTGTGGTCGAGCAACTGCAGAAACTGCCGCAACGTTTCGTCCTGTTCTGCGACGACCTGTCGTTCGAAGCCGGGGAGGGCGACTACCGGGTGCTCAAGAGCGTGCTCGACGGCTCGCTGGAGCAGGCGCCGGACAACGTGCTGTTGTACGCCACCTCCAACCGTCGTCACCTGGTGCCGGAGAAAGAGAGCGACAACGAAAACTGGAAGCGCGTCGACGGCGAACTGCACCCCAGCGAGGCGGTGGAAGACAAGATCGCCTTGTCCGACCGTTTTGGCCTGTGGCTGTCGTTCTACCCGTTCACCCAGGAGCATTTCCTCGATGTGGTCGAGCACTGGATAGGCCAGCTGGCGGCCTCTGCCGGCTTGGCCTGGCAGCGTGACGAAGCGCTCGACATACTCGCCGTGCGCTGGGCCACCGGCCGCGGCAACCGTAATGGCCGTTGTGCCTACCAGTTCGCCCGTTATTGGGTGGGGCTGCAATTGTTGGAGCAGAAATAAATGATCGACCTCAATGCCAGTGGCGCCGGCCTCGACGGCTACGACCTGCTGGCTGCGCAAGTGCAGGCACTGTTCGCTGACGAGCGTGACTTCATCGCCAATGCCGCGCAGTTTTCGGCGTTCCTGTACCACCAGGTGGATGACCTGAACTGGGCCGGGTTTTACCTCAACCGCAATGAAGAGCTGGTACTGGGCCCTTTCCAGGGGCAAGTGGCCTGTGTGCGCATTCCGTTCAGCCGCGGCGTGTGCGGTGCAGCAGCGGCCACCCGGCAGACCCAGCGGGTGGAAGACGTGCACGCCTTCCCGGGGCATATTGCCTGCGACAGCGCCTCCAACAGCGAGTTGGTGATCCCGCTGGTGAAGGAGGGCAGGCTGATTGGTGTGCTCGACCTGGACAGCCCGAAGCTGGCGCGTTTCAGTGAGGCGGACCAGCGCGGGCTGGAGCGGTTGGCGGCAGTCTTTCTGGAGTTGACCGACTGCTGATTAGCGTTATCAGGGCTGCTGCGCAGCCCATCGCCGGCAAGCCGGCTCCCACCACGACCGCGCAGCTCGTCAGGCCTGTGCTGTACCTGTGGAAGCAACGGCCTTACCCATCTTTAAAAGCCGGCGCAAATCCGGGTGGGAGCCGGCTTGCCGGCGATGGGCCGCAAAGCGGCCCCAGCTGCTCGCAGGTCCCGCCGAGCGTGCTCGGGCTATTACACCTCCGCTAGGGGGGCTGCTGCGCAGCCCATCGCCGGCAAGCCGGCTCCCACCACGACCGCGTAGTTTTTCAGGCCTGTGCTGTACCTGTGGAAGCAACGGCCTTACCCATCTCTAAAGCCGGCGCAAATCCGGGTGGGAGCCGGCTTGCCGGCGATGGGCTCGATTTTCACATCAATCGTAGATGACCCGCTTTTTCCAGGTTTCTTCCTGGTCGGTCTTGAGCCCCTGGGTCAGTGCGTTTTCGTCATTCTCCGCCGGCTCCATCTGGTCCAGCACCTGGGCATTGGCCCGGGCCAGCAGTTTCTCCAGGTAGGTCAGCTGCTCTTCATACACCTTCGGTTCAGGCTGCTTGCGCAGGTACTGCACGCCGCGCTCGAACGCCAGGCGAGCCTGGCCCGGTTGTTCCTGTTGCAGCGCTTGCTGGCCCAAATTGTTGAAGAACTCGATGTGCAGCAATACCAGCAGGTGGCGAATTTCCTTTACCCAGTGCTTGCCCTCGGTGGTTTGCAGGACATTTTCCTGAGTAGCCTTGACGATCTGTGTGTGCAAAGCCTCGAGCAAGAAGCGCACATCCTTGGCCTTGGCCTCGGTATGGATCGGGCTGGGCGGGTTGTTCACCGGGATTCGCTCGCCTTGGGCAACCAGGCCGTCCAGTTCGGCGATGCGTGCCTTGAGTTCGGCATTGTTCTTGTCCAGCGCCAATTGCCGCTGCGTGAGATTGAGCTCCAGGCGCGTGAGCAACAGTTTGAGCGCCGGGGTCATGAACTGGCCGGGGAAGGTCTCGGTGATTTCGCCACAGCGGCGTACGCGGTCGGCGAGTTCGATCTTCAGCCGCGCGCGCTCCAGTTTGCTGTTCTCGACCACGTTGTTGAGGTAGCCGATCACGATCAGCAACGCGATACCCGCAACGATGAGCAGTGTGATCAGAAGTGGTGTCACCGTTAACGCCTCATCAGGAAGTTTTACATTGAGAGTGTAGCGAACAGGCCAGCCAGGGCGCCACGTGACTCTGTGTCGGCTCGTCGCCGGATTTCTCCAGTGATGGCACTTTGCGTTCAGCCCGCCAGAAAATCAACGCCAATCCTCGGGCACCCTGCACAAGCAGCCTATATAGAGAGCGAAGTCATTGATTTAAATAAATTTATAGAAAAGGGTTGACGACCTTTCAAGGCATCCATAGAATGCGCGCCACTTGCAGCGTAAAGCTCACAGCGATACGCGGCAGGGAGTGAAAGCAAGCAGCAATGCTTGTAGCGTGTCCCCTTCGTCTAGTGGCCTAGGACACCGCCCTTTCACGGCGGTAACAGGGGTTCGAGTCCCCTAGGGGACGCCAATGCGGGAATAGCTCAGTTGGTAGAGCACGACCTTGCCAAGGTCGGGGTCGCGAGTTCGAGTCTCGTTTCCCGCTCCAGTTTCTCCGGCACTGCTTAACGGCGGGGCAGGAAAAGAAAACCCAGGCTGAATCGTGAGGTTCAAACCTGGTGCACTGAAAAGTGTTGTGTGTCCCCTTCGTCTAGTGGCCTAGGACACCGCCCTTTCACGGCGGTAACAGGGGTTCGAGTCCCCTAGGGGACGCCATTTGCGGGAATAGCTCAGTTGGTAGAGCACGACCTTGCCAAGGTCGGGGTCGCGAGTTCGAGTCTCGTTTCCCGCTCCAGTTTAAATACTGTGGCGTCTATGCGGTGCAGTGGTGGTGAAGGTCTTAGTGGCGCTTCACGCCGATAGCGGTAACAGCTTCATAATGCGGGAATAGCTCAGTTGGTAGAGCACGACCTTGCCAAGGTCGGGGTCGCGAGTTCGAGTCTCGTTTCCCGCTCCAAATATTGGTTTACAGAGTTCCATTGAAATCTGTAAGTCCTTGAAAATAGACGCTTCGGCGTCTTTTTTCGTTTCAGCGCAGTTTCCCTGAATCCACCAGCAGCCACGAAATTCAAGTACATTTTTAAGTACAGCGATTCCGGGTAGTTGGCGTAGCGGATTGATGGCTGAGCTGGGCCTTGGGCCCACCAGGGCCATTGGCCGCCGGGGCGCGACGTTTATCAATGGGGCACTCAGGCGCTGTGGCCCCGGCTCAGTCCCGCGCAACTCGGCGATTCGGCCATGGCACAGTTGACCAGCCTTCCAGTTTCTCCATCGCCTTGGGCCCGGAAAGGCGGCTACAGGGCCACCCTTCCACTCGTTTCAACCTTGCGCCTGCCCGCTACCGGTAGCTGACGGTGAACTTCAGTGCGCCATCCGCTCGGCCAGGCGACACATCGGCATCGGTTTGCAGGTAGCGTGCACGGAAGTCGAGCTGGGTCACGCCGACCTGCAGGGGTTTGACTGGCACATCCACATTGAGCTCGACTGGGCGCCCGTCATCATGCAGCAACTGTATGCCGAGGCCGCTCGCGGTCGAGTCCGTCGTCAGGCTGAACAAGCCCTGGTCTGCATCGATCGGCAGCGAGCCGCGTACGCCCTCGAACCGCAGGTAGGCTTGGGCCGTGCTTGCGGCAGGGTCAATTTCGCAGTCGCTCAGGGTAATCTGGAACGGCTTTGCAGGCGTGGTGTAGCCTACGCCGGTGAAGTCCTGCACGGGATATTCGCCCAGTTGAACCGGGTCGGCTATGAATGGGTCGGGCAGGAGGGTGCATTGTTCCTGCCTCACCGTGCCGCTGAGGCTGAAGCGCAATGCCATGCCCACATCGCTGTAATGCCCGGTGAACAACTGTACGTTGAACGGGGTGGGTGTGGACGGGATCGTTCCTGTTTTAACCAGGGTGGTGTGGGTGCGCATCATATTCATGATGATGCCCGCCCCCCCGGTGTGTCCTTCGGAGTACCCCTCGTAGGGTACTGATGTCCAGGTCCTGGGCCGCCAAAAATTCGGCGCAGTGGAATTGGCGTAGGGGCGGTCCAGCCGTACGTGAATACCTACGCCGGGCACACCGATTTGCAGTACACGCCCCGTGAGGTCTTCGCCGTTCACCGGTGGCAGGGCCCCTGGGAATATCGGTACGCTCGGTCTCAATGATACTTCCAAGGTTGATGTTCCGTCGCTGTAGCAAGCCAACTCCAACCTTGCTGCGTTATGCAGTTGGACGTTTCGATCAACCGCGCCAATGGGAGTGCCTATCGGGGCATCCCGGGGGATCCACAACGTGCCGACATCCAGCGAGTACTCCAACACGCCGGTACCACCGCTTCTGAAGAAGCACTCGGCATGGGCGCTGTTGCTGTAGCAGAGCGCTAGCAAGAGTGTGCCGACTCCAGAAATGAGCCCGTATTTCATGCAAGTTTTCCCAAGTATCATCAAGAATTAACGTCAGGGCAGTGCAGGGTCTTTATTCGGTATCCCTGTTCGGCTGGCATCTGTGCAGGGTCTATCTGCAGCTCGCAACGCCGTTGTGGCTGCTCACCCCAACGCACGTGCAAGGTTTGCGGGCTGGCATCGACCGCGACCAAGGCCTGGCCGGCCTGGCCTACCACCGCAACCTGTTGGCCATCCTGGGTGCTGACCTGTGCACCGAAGGGCAGCGGCTGGCCTTCGGCTTGGAGCAGCGTGAGCACCAGGCGAGCAACCTTGCGTGCGGCGAAGTCGGCCCTGACGATGGCGCCACGCCTGGGCACCACCTGCAGGCTGCCGTTGTCGATGACGGTTTCGGGCCCCAGCATGTCGGTTTCGAGAATCACCTGGTTGCGCCGATAAGGCCGCAGGTTCGGCACCAAGGCAAAGCCATTGGAATCGGTGTTCGCTCTGGGGGCATTGCGCACGCCAACCCCTGGGGTTTGCGCAACCCGCACCAACGCATTGGTGTCGCCAAGATAGGGGCCGAACGTCAGCCCGTCTTGATGCAGCAGCATGCTGCCTGTGGCATTGAGCGACAGCGATTGATAGCCGCTGCTTTGGGTGATGCCCGCCCCGTAGCTGGCGACGTTGCCCTGATAATTGCCTGACAGGGCTGCCGAATGCCTGCTCTGTTCGTCACGGCTGCCTGAGACCGTATAGTTGACGCGGTTGTCGAGTGCGCTCCCGGACAAGCTGGCACGCTGGCTATGTCGGCCATCGCTCGTTTGCACATCGAAACTGGCGCTGGAGCGGCCCATGAAGTCCAGCGGCATGGAGAGGGTCAAGCCGAATAGCCGCGTGTTGCGGCTTCGTTCATTCAAGGCCTGCGAGACGAACAGGTTGTAGCTGATGCCGCGATGCAGGGTATTGAACTGGATTTCGTACTGGCGCCGCCGCAAGCCGGTATTCCAGTAATCATCCTGGGTCAACAACAGGTTCAGCGAGCTGCTCTGCCCCAGGCGCTGGTAAGCGGAGGCTTCGAGGCGGCTGCGGCGGTTGCCGAGCCAGGCGGAATAGGCGTTGCGTTCGCGCACGGCTTCGTCGTAATCGCGATAGCCTTCGGTGGAATAACGGTAGCCGGCAAAACGCAGGTTTGTGCCGCTGGAGAACGCCTTGCCATACCGGGCGGCGTAGCTGTGGCCCTGGACCTGACCGAGCGTGCTCCCCAGGTCGCTGTTCGCCTGGGTGACATCGAATGCCGTTGCACCGAACTGCCCCCAGTCCCGTGCGACGCCCAGGGTGCCTGCGCGGTAGTAGTCGCCACCTTGTACGCCACCGTAAACGGTAGTGCCCCAGGCGGCCCCCCTGGCCAGGGTGGCTTGCCAGAGCAGCGGGTTATCGAGTTTCTCGGCGCCGGCATACCGGCCAAGGGTGGCGCTGTAACGCCACACCCCTTGGCGCAGCAGGTTGTTCAGGGTGGAGTAGGGCACGCTGGAGCGCCGTACGCTGCCGTCGGCTTCGGTGAGGACCACCTCCAGCTCGCCACTGCTGGCACCCACGCCCAGGTCGTCGATAAGGTAAGGCCCAGGGGCAACGTAGGTGGTGTAGATCGGGTAACCGTTTTGCAGCACTTCGAGCCTGGCGCGGGTTTGCGCCACGCCGCTGATGACCGGTGCATACTGCTGCATGATATCCGGCAGCATGCCCGGGTCTGATGCTACCTGCATGCCCTTGAACGGCAGGCCGCGGAAAATGTCACCGTTACTGAAGGTCTGGCCCAGGGTGAAGGTGCCATGGCTATCTGGCAAGTCGTGCTGGGCATAGGTGTTGGTGTGTGACCACTGCCGGCTGCCGTGTGCATCGTCGCGCATCGACTGGCTGCTGCGCAGGCGCCATCCGGCAACGTTGAGGCCGCTGTGCACCAGCAGGTCGTGGTTGGTTTCGTTGCGCCCGTTGCGCAGGTTGCGCACCTGGGTGGCCACCTGATAGTTGGCGAATGCGGCCGGGATCCCGGCGTCCCAGAGGTCGCTGGCAATCGCCCCCGTGACCTCGCGGCGCAGTAGCAACTGCGGCAATGTCAGGGCCAGGCTCAAGCTGGCCGTGTCGAGCTGGGCCGAGGCATCGGGCACCCAGTGCGCCAGGTTCAGGCAAGGCTCGGCTTCGGGGAGCGGCGTGGGCAGCGCCTCTTCACGCAAACCTGCTTCGCGCAGCAGGGCGGCGGTCATGCAGGCTTGCAGGCCCTTGCCGTCTTCGCTATTGCGCAGCTCCAGGTCGCGTGGGCCGAGGTAGTCGAAGTTGACGCTGACGTCGATGCGGTAGCGTCCCGGGGCGAGGCGGGTCTGGCTGGCCAGGCCGTGCAGGGCAGCCGTGCCGGTGAGCTGGCCGTCGGTTTGGTGAATGAAGGCGGGGTCGAAGCCCAGCGGCTCAGCGGTTGACCATGCCACCCGCGCTGTGGGAAGCAACAGGGTGCCACAGGCAATGGCAAGTAACCGGCTAGCTGAAGGCGTAGCTGTTCGCCGCCGATAAAATATCGAGAGGAGCATCGGGTGGTCCTGGTGCGAGGCCAGGCTTCCCTGAAGCATGGAAGCGCCCGGCGTGGTCGTATCCGACTTGCGACCAGGCAGAAAGCCAAGCAAGCCGATATATGACGCAACAGGTTATGAGGCGGGGTCGACGGGGGATGTAAGGGGATTCTGCAAGGAAATGTTGATATCTGGACGAAATGGGTCCCGCATTGCTGCGGGACCCAATTAGATTAGTCAGGCTACCCATCGGCTCTCGGGTAGCGGTTGTGCGTAGCCTAAGGTATAGGCGCGTTATCTCCGGCGTAGCCCCCAACAAGGCGATTCATGTTCATCCATGTTGCACCGTCCCCGGCAGAAGTACTCGGAACAGGTTGCACAGGCGGGTGGGGTGGCGCCAACGATCCGTTACTTGGCAGCTCTCCTGAAGGTAGTTGGCGCGCGGGCGTCGGTTGTTCCGAGTTATTGCCCGCTGATGGAGATGCCAAAGTTGTTGTACGTACACCACTCGTATCAGGGCGGTCGAGGCCTACCCTAGGGAGTTGATACTCGGGTGTAGGTCGCATCGGGATACCACCTGCCGTCGTCGCTGGAGCCACGGTCTGTATCGCGCGCGCCGAGGCACCGAAAAACCCTTTGATATTTCCCCATAATCCGGCCAGGCTCGATGACACCTTCTCGGCGATCTGTTGAATGCCGCCCATCAACGCCGACATCGACATCATCGACCCAATGCCCGCGACGGCAGAACCGCCCCACATCAACCCCTCTCTTACGCCGTCTTCGACATCCGCTAGCAGTGACACCCCCATCATTATCACCCCGGCCGTCTGCACGGCGATGCCGACAATGGCGGTGGCCGAAAAGGCGGCAGCAATCGCCGTGCCGGCAGCCAGCGCTCCGGCAACGGGGACCACTACCGATGCCACCAATGCCAGCGCCGCGATGCCGAAAAAGATCCACCCCATCGCGCCTGACCCCGGTTGCTCCGGTACCTCGTAAGGGTCCTCGTAACCTGGCATGGGGCCACGCCCGAGCGCGGATTGGCCGCGATGGCCGGTGGGGTCGCGCCAGGATATGGGGTTGCCCAACGCGTACAGGTAAGGGTTGATGCCCGCTTCCTCCGGTGCCAGAGCGTCCGGGCTATGGAAGCGCATCAGCCCTGGGTTGTATGCACGGTAGCCCCGCCCGAGCAGGTACCAGCCAAAGCCTGGCTCGCGCACTTCGCCGTTGAACGCCAGCAGGCTTTGCAATTCGTCGTCTTCGGCGCGCTCACCGTAAACGCTTTGATTTGCAGCGTGCAGTTGGCCGTCGGCGTATTCGCCCAGCACGCTGCCGCTGTTGTCGCTTAGCAAGAGGCGTCCCGAGCCGCTTTGCACGTGTTGCAGGCCCAGTGAGGTTTCGCCGTTGCACAGGTACTGCACCAGCACGTCGTCCTGCACGGTGCCGCTGAGCCGGTAGCCTTGGAAGCGCCGTATCACTTCGCTGGCGCTGCCGTGGCGCACCCCCACCAAGTGGTCGTGGCCGTCGTAACGGTAGCTGGCCAGCGACTGCTTCCCGTCGGCGCTGCGCACTTCGCACAAGCGGCTGCGGTCATCGTAACTGAGCAGGTTGCCCCATTCGTCGTTGTTCAGGTTGCCGTCGGCGTCATAGCTGAATGCCTGGGTTTGCGGATAGTCAGGTTGCAGCGTGTGATTCACCGACTTCAGCTGGAAGGGGTTGAGCTCGTCGAGGGCGAACGTGGCATTGTTGGTGTTACCGTCAGCGAAACGTGTCTGGCAGCGGGTGAGGTTGTCCAGCTGGTCAAAACCAAACACCTGTTTCTTGATCCGCCGACGTGCGCTATTGGCAGGCAAATCGCTGCCGTCGTATTCGACCATGGTCAATCGGCTGAGCGCGTCGTAGCTGAATGTCTCTTGCAGCAGCAGGGCATCGCCACGCTTGCGGATGCGCTGGTGCAAACTGTCATCGTCGCGCCACACCAACTCGAGGGTATCGACCGTGCCGTCGTCCAGTGTCAGTGTGCGCGTCTTTTCCCGGCCATGCTCGTCGTAGAGCACGTCGCAGGTGACGCTACGCTGGTTGCCTTCATGGGTGGTGACGGTCTTTTGCAGGCGGCCGTCTTCATCGTAGCTGAACGTGGCCTTGAGCTGGCCTTGATGGGTTTCCCTCAGCCGGCCTTTGTCATCGTAGCGGCTGCGGGTCGGCAACTCGCCGCCGCCACTGCGCAGCAGCGGCAGGCCTTGCAACGAAGTGGTGTACTCGAGCGCGTAGTTTTCGCCCTCGTTCTGCCCGGCCCAGCTCTCCTTGAGCAAAAAACCCTGGTCGGTGTAGCTGTATGCCCGTTCGCCGGTAGGTGCGTTGGCCTTGGTAATGGCGGCGTCCTTGCGATCGTAGGCGAAATTGTAGGACGGCTGGGCCTCTTCACCGGCGCTGATGCCGGTAGGTTGAAGCGTCAGCTCCGGGCGATAGGCGAAGGTGGCGGTCTTGCCGCTGGCGCGCTCGTGCTTGTGCACCAGCACCTGGTCGGGGCGATAGTGGTATTTCTCGACACGGGTGCCCACGGTGAACTGCGTCATGCGCTCCAGCCCATCGAAAACACGCTTGCAGATTGCCTGCGGTGGCGCGTCGCGTCTTTCCAGCAGATGCAACGCTTCGGTCAGCTCTGCCTGGCTGTGGCTGGCGAAGGTGCGCGTCAGCACCGAGCGGTTGGGCCGCTCGGTCGCGAAAATGCGATCCCACGCGTCGTATTCATGACGCTGGGTAAGCGCAAGCTGCTTGTCATCGTCCAGGGGGTCGCGCAGGGTCTGGGTCTGCTCCACGCTTCGAGCCAGGCCGTCATACAGGTAGGTCTGTTTGCCCACCGTTTTGCCGTCCTTGTCCAGGCGGCTGTCGCTGATCGGCTTGCCGTGCACGTTCAGCTCGCTGACTTGCACCCCACGGCGCTCGCCCGGGGCGCTCTGGCGCTCTTGCCAGGTGGTGAGGATGTCACCCGTGGCGCCAAACGGCGAGCGCTCCTGGCAAAATGCAACACCGTCCGGGCCTATGGTCTTGCTGCGGTCATTCCAGGCGTCATATTCGAAATGCGTGGTCAGCGCGAGTGGCAACTCACCAAGCTCGTCGTCTTCGAGCAGGTCGAAGCGGCTTTCCTTCAGTAGGTTGCCTACGCCGTCATAGTCGCATGCATACACCTTGTGCCAGGCACGGGTGTTACGGGTTGGATGCTCGACTTCCAGTTCTTCCCACAAGGTGCGGTTAGCACCATCGAACCAGGTTCGCGTGACCACCCCCTGTGCATCGGTGACAGATTTACAGGCCTGCCCGGCGACGCCCGGCGAGGTATAGCTGTACTGGCGCGTGGTCCCATCGGCCGGGAGGGTCTCGCTCAGTAAACGGTCGAGTGCATCGTAGCGGAAAAGGACTTCTACCTTGTGTTGGTTTTTCTGGCGCATGACCGAGCCGGTATGGCGGGATACATCCACTTCGGTCACTTGCTCGAGGCGGTCATGCCCCTGGAAGGTGCGTTTGGTGCGCAGCAGGTTTGCGGCGCCTTGGTCATCGTCGACCAGGCTATGGAAATAGCGGGTGGTCGAGGTTTTTTGCGTTTCGCCGCAGTAGAGTGTGTCCTCCTGGTAGTCGAGGCGCCCGTGAAGCAAGGGGTTGTCGGGGTGGTGAAGGTATTTACGCTCGCTGTGCTGCAGGCGTATTGGCTCATCCCCCAGTTGCACGCGTTCTTCGCGGTTGGACAGCAGCCAATACCCGGCCGACTGGCTGCCGCCAAGGGTGTCGAACTTCCTGTAGTAGTAGCGGTTAGACAAGGTTTGCGCCTGGCCCTCGGCGTCGGTGGCCGGGTACCGGGTCTCTTCCTTGGTCGTGCGCACGAAACCGTACGGGTCGGGCGGGCAATCGTCGCCATCGCCTTGGGCCGGGTAGTAACTGTGGCGGGTGTATATCGTTCCGGCCAGGGTTGGCGCTTCCAGCAATTTGCCCTGGGCATCGTAACGGGGCACGGCCACTTCGGACTTGAGGGTCAGGTTGCCATGCTCGTCGTAGCGGGTGATCAGCACTTCTTCGCGCAGCTGGTTGCCGCGTTTCCAGCGACGGGTCGTGCTGTAAGGGAGCTGGAAGTTGTTCGGTTGCTGAGCGAAGGTCAGCCCCGGGAGCTCATGGTAGGCGGTCTCGATTTCCTGAATGTGTTCATCCTGGTTGGTGACCTGCTTGCTCAGCAGATGGAAGCGGTTGAATGTACGGGTGATGGTGCGCAGCGGCTGCTCCACGCCCTCAGCGTCGAGCACCCACTGTGTGGCGGTGGAGCCGTAGGTGAAATACTGGTCGGTGGAGTCGTAGAGATGATCCTCGCCATCGTCCTTCCACTGGATCCCGCTGCCATAGCCCAGGAAGTTGTTGCTGGTGTAGTCGTAGGTGGTGATCATCGGTGGCTGGTCGGCCCCGGGGTCGATCTGGTGGCGGGTCACCCGAGGCAGGGGGTCGGGCAGCTGGCCACCGCCGGGGAAGGTATGGCCGTCGTCATCGTAGGCGATGGTCTCGACGGCGCCGCTGGGGGTGGCTACCTCGCTCAGGAGGAACAGGCCACGCTGTTCACGGTAGTCGAAGCGCCAGCTGGCCTTGTCGTCGGTGGGCAGCACCACGGCGTCGATGCAGCGCCTGGCCGGCGAGCCCTGACTGCTGAGCTTGAGTTCGTAGCGCGCCAGGGGCGCTCCCCCCGGGCCGGCCCCCGGATGCAGATCGATCAGTACCCTGGCGCTCTCGTAGGTCAGCGTGAGCAGAGGCGGCCCGGCCTGCTTGATATGGTTGAGGCAGGGGGCATTTTCGGCGTAGGGGTTTTGCGTGTGCTCAAGGGTGATGGCATGGCCGGAGGCGGCTTCGACCCGCACCGGCAGGGCCACGCGGTTGCTTTGCGGGCCGTGGAGCTCGAGGAATTCGACCAGGCCGGTCTTGTGCACCACGCGAAAGTGCTCGGCATCATCGACATGGAAGTGGAAGCTTTCCAGCTTGCGCTCGGGAATGGCGTAGTCGTTACTGTCGCCGACGACCTTGTAGCGCTCGCCGCTGTGCAAGGTGAGCATGTTGCTCGCCGGCACGTATTCGGTAAGGTTAAACGTCCAGCCGACACCGAAGCCCGAATCCTGGTTGTTGAGTGGGTTGTAGACCAGGCGCAGCGGCAATGACGGGCCGCTGAGGTCGTTACCGACCAGTTCGGGCAGTTCGATGGCCAGGGTGTACTGGCCGGTGCGCGGGTCCACGCTGTTTTGCACGAAGCTCATGAAATTGAAGGCGTTGGAGCTGGCGATGGATGAGTTGCTCATGACGGAAAACCTGTAGTGAGAATGGGTGGAAATCACTGCACGGTGGCGCAGCGCACACGGGAAGGTCCGCTGTAGTAGCCTTCATGCCAACGGCCGACCATGACCCCGCCAGGCTCACAAGTGAACACGTTACCCTTGTCGACTTGTGAGGTGCTCCACGGCCCAGGTGTTACGGTAAGCGCACGGCCATTTACTTTAGGTGTCGCACATCGATAATGTGTACTGCCATCTGAGGTACCTGTGTAAGAGCGACCCTTCATGACCTGATTAGGAGGGCAAGAAAAGTAATGGCCGCCCGATTCCTTGAATGTGGTCGATTCGCTTTCATCGCTTAATGCAACCTCATTGTTGCCTTGTCTGAGACTGGCGCACCGATAATGAGTGACCCCCCCCTCCCAGTCACCCATGTGTAATCGTGAAACAATTACTTTGTTCTGCGGGCAATCGAACTTGGAGTTCCATTCCCAAACAGTAAGTTCATCGGTGTCGTGCAGTGTCGTGGTCACGGGCTTCGGCGTATCGATAGTTTTTGATGTGGTCACTTCAATACATTTGACCGAGTCTCTCGGGTTTGCGCCTTGTTCCATTCTTTTTTCGCGAAGTTGTAGGCCGGGCGCAATCATGTTTTTCGGCGCAACCGCGTAAAGGTCTATAATTTCCCAAGGTGTTTGCGGGTCTGTAGAAGTTGTTGGGGCTATTGCAGTGCGTAATGTGATTTCGTGTTTGCCCTGACCGCGGGTGCACCAAGGATCATCGGTCATGTAAATAGTCGCGGCCGAGGGGAGATCCGTCAATACGATGCTTCTGACCTTCCAGTCCTTGCATTCCGCTACCGAACCCTGGGCGCTCAGATTGAATTGCTGAGTGACCCCTGAACCGGGGCCGGGAATATAAAGCGCACACTTTTTCTTGTCTGGGTTCAGCAGCGTAATGGTACCGCCGGCCTGTGCATTTGCCGCGTGATTGAATGAGACGAGCAGTAAGGCTAGCAAACTGCACAGTAGAGTATGTTTAGCCATGGTGGCTACCTCGCGTCGGGTCGATTAATAGGCCGGTGTCTGTAGCCGTGCTTGACGTGCCCCAGCCGTCATTACTCTTAAAGAAACTATTCCAATCGGGGCGGTGAGGCACCTGGCAAAAATGATAGGTTCTTCAAGGGCGCACAGGCTGGTCCGGGATTAACTGGCAGGGTTAAAAAAGTGTAGTGATCGCCAAGATGACTATGGGGTGCCGTTAATCTCGCTAGTTGGCGAGTGGGCCTGCGGAAATTGAAAGCTTCGGCGCTGACAATGGATGGATTGCTCATGATTGGTAGACCTATAGTGCGAATGGATAAAAATCATTGCACGAGTGCGCAGCGCACGCGGGTATCGCCATTTTCGTCTTTATAATGCCAGCGACCAATCATGACCTTGGTAGGCCCGCATTGGAAGTTGCTCCCCTTCTCCCTTTGCGCATTGCTCCACGGCTCAGGCGTAACGGTAAGTCTATGGCCGCTTTCTGTCTTGGGTGTCATGCACCGATAGACTGTGTCGCCATTTTCGTCGCTGTAGTGATCTCGGCCGGTCATGACTTGATTAGGTGGGCAAGTAAAGTAATGCCCGCCCTTCTCTATGAATGAACGGGATTGGCTTTGCTCACTTAATACGACGTAGCTGTCGCCTTGCTTTAGGCGCGCGCACGTATAGATGGTCTGACCGTTCTCGTCGTTGTAGTGTCTTCTACCAGTAATCACCCATTGTGGCGGGCAATTGAATTTAGAATCTTTCTCACCTGTTGGATAGTCACCGCTAGCGTCAACGCTCGTGGGTTTCAGCTTTGGTGTATCGATGTCTGCGGACGTTCTAACTTCAATGCACTCGACCGAATCCTGTGGGTCAGCCTCAGGCTTCAGTGTCATCGACTGCAGTTTTACGCCGCGCGTAATGATATATCCAGGCTGGAACGTATAGAGATTGGCGATTTCCCAGGGGGTCCGCGGGTCTGTAGAAGTTGAGGCCTCTGAGATGCGTAATGTAATTTCGTGTTTGCCCTTACCACGGGTACACCAAGGGTCATCGGTCATGTAGATAGTCGCGGAGGAGGGAAGATCCGTCAACACGAGGCTTCTGACCTTCCAGTCCTTGCATTGCAGGGACGAGCCATAGGCGGTCAGGTTGAATTGCTGGGTCACCCCTGTGCCGGGGCCGGGAATATCAAAAATGCATTTGTCCTTCTGCGGATTCAGCAGCGTGATAGTACCGCCGCCTTGCGCAACTGCGGCGTGGTTCACTGATAGAAGCAGTAGAGTCAATAAACTGCACAGTAGCTTATATTTAGCCATGGTGGCTGCCTCGCGTCAGATCGATTAATAGGCCGATGGTTGTAGCGGTGCTTAACATGCCCCGGCTTTCGTTACTGTTAAAGAAGCTAACCCAATGGGGGCGGTGAGGCACCTGGCAAAACTGCTAGGTCCGGCGGGGCGCATAGAGGGGTCCAGATTATCTGGCAGCGTTTCAGGCTAGGTAGCCCAGGTGAATACCGAGGACCTGATAATTTTGCCAGTAGGCGGATGGCGGGGGCTCAGTTATAAAGAAGTTCGGCTCCCGCAAAGCATCAATAGAGGACAGAAAAATGGCTAGAGAATCGTTTGAGGATTTTCTGAGCTTCATGAAAGAAAAACCCCGCACTTTGGGTTGGGACGCAATTGTCGCTTATGACCGTGGTACGACCAATGATTTGCTGATGCAGGAATACATAGATCGTTTTGAAAATAGGTCATATTTTGAAACCCTGACTTTCGCCGTACCCCTCACCCAAGGTTGGCAGGTGTCCGAAGGGCAGCGCTTGGACAAGCCCCGCCTGAAGTTCGAGGATGCCGATCTGGGTCACAGCACAGCAGATTTGTCCATGCGCATCGTGGGCGGCCGCCAGTATCACGTGGGTCTCGACGTGAACCGTGGTTATCGGTTCAACTCCATTAAACTGGCCGATGCACTGAATGGCCCTGTACTGCATGTGCGTTTGGAATTGGGCAGAACGCCGGGCCATGTGGAGCGGCTAATGGGTGGGCAGGCGAGTGTCATCATCGATTTGAGCAATCCGAGTTGGGAGTTTTACCTGACCTTTTCAGACTACCCAGAAGAGAATTATTTGGGCGGTGCGCGGTACAAAGAGATATTCGCCAATTGGCCTGACGAAAAGAAAGCGTTAACGCTGTGTGAGCTCAGGATCTTATTGGTCGACTTTGTGCAGCCAGAGAGTTTTTTGATCAGGACCCACGCCGAGCCCAATGCAACGGATGGCGAAGGAGCTGTGCTGCTTTTCGTGACAATGAAGGGCAGTGAAAACGGCAGCATGCCGGTGGCTGATAAAGACTTCCATTACCTGCTACCCGAAGCATCCAATGCTGCAATGCCCTATAGCACCAATGTGGTTTTTTCGCATAATTTTTTCTTGCCGCGGGTGTTGGAACAATGGTTTTTCGGCCTTCATTTTGACAACGTGGGTAAACCTTACGAGTTTGAAGTATTGGGTGGCAGTGATGGAGGGTTCATTCAAGGGGTTCGAGTAACCCAGGGGGCGTTGGCGGTGCCGGATTATAGCACCGACCCGGAGAGTGAGCCTTATTTGAGTTTTGGACGATTTGCACTTGCATTCGCTGATGATTGGGAGTGGGGGGAAGGTGCATTTACTGTGACACCTCATCAGTATGCAGAGGGGTGGTTTACGATCACTTGGACTGGAGGCCATACCACTACTCTGGTGGCTAAGGCGAACAGAAACTCAAGGGAGTACGCCTCAGGTGTTGATCATTGGTGGAGCCTATCTGCTGATTTTGCGATTGGGATTGATGCTGATAAAAGAACCTACTTGAAATTAGAACGCTGGGACATGCAGGCTGGGCTGGAATTTGGCCCCTACTGGCGTGAGTGGGCCGCGGTCGATCCCGATATGTATAAGATTGTAACTGAAGCGAATACTTTAGCATCCCACCTCATTGACCGGCGGATACAACTGGCCTTCGAAAGTTTCAGCATGTCTACCAGATTCATGAATCTGTTGCTGCTTCATGGGTTTATTTTCAAAGGCGGCGCGAACACAATTCAGCCTGATAAAGGCTCCCACCCCGGTGATTTCGTACTCCCTGGCTACTTGGCACCCTCTCAAACCACCCTCAAACTCAATGCCACTGAAGTGACCCTCGGCGCCGGCTCGTTCTATCAATTCACCGCCGAGCCATCCAGCGGGGTCACCTGGGCAGTGAGCAACTTGCCGGATGAAGAGGGTGATTGCGGCAGCATCGATGCCAACGGCAAGTACACGCCCATGGCCGCTTCGACAATCCCCCATGCGCAGAAGGTGGTCATCGTCACGGCCACCAGCGGCGAGAATATCAGCCGGGCCCTGGTCACCGTCATCAAGCGCAGCATCGCCCTGGACCCGGTCATCATGACCGCCGAGCAACTCGCCACCAAGGATAACGTCTACAAGGTTTCGGGCGCTTCGCTACAAGGCAGTACCCTCCAATGGCGTATGTCGGAAGGTGCGATCGGGTCGATCCAGACCGACCCGAACCCTCTTCCGGACGTGCAGGATGGTCGCCTGTATGTCGTGCCCAAGAAAAGCAGCGCCGCGACCATGGCGTTCGACGAGCGTTACGGCAAACTCATGCCGGTGGCCTCCGAGCAGTGGCAGGCCAGGCGGGCGGCGGGCTGCAAGTTTTCCGCAGTCGACCTTTCCGATCTCATGGCCTTCGAGCAGATCATCGTCGAAGGCGAAAACGACAGCCAAACCATCGACGTGCTGTTGCCGCTACAGAACGAAACGCACTGGTTCCAGTACCAGCCAATGGCTGACGGCAGCGTGCAGCTGGAGCTCTGGACCGATACCATGGATGGCGCTCTGCGGATAGAACCCGAATGTGCCGATTGGTTTCTGGTGAAGGGCAACGGAACGTTAGACCTGGGCCTGTACACGCCCGCTGCCGATGGTAGCGACAGCTACGCCGTAGTGGTGGCCTACGAGCCTGGCAGTCGTCGTGACTATTGGTGGACCTACGCCATCCTGCCCATGCCCTATCTGGACGTGGCGCGCATTATTGAAAATGGAGAAAGCTCATGATCTCCAGTCGCTACAGCCAAACGCTTCAGCGCTTGGCCTACTGGCCAGCACGCTGAAGTTTACTGCGATCTTCATCAACTATGTCGGCACATTACTTGTTAAGCCAGGTTATGTGCCGGCCGTTGGGTGCTGCATGTTTTTTGCGCTTGCAGCGTAATTAACAATAAGAGCAGCAACGTCAATAATCAGCACGCTAGGGGCTGTTCAGGCGGGGTGCCTACGTGCCTGAGATCGGTTGAAGGCCGATGTTTGTTGCGGTGGTTAATCCGGTTGACCTGTTAATTTTGCTAGTAGGCGGGTGGCTCAAGCGCACTTATAAAGGAGCTCTGAGCCCATGAGGAATATGCCAATGTCACGCCGACTTGAACAGGCGGTCGAGCCGCTAACGCCGCCACCCGCCCCGATCATCGAAATACTCAATACCTACGATGAAATCGATTTTGAAATCTTGGGCGAGGATGATCTGGCTGTTTCGATGGAATGGCCAGGCATCGCACTGGGCGATACATTTCACGTTCACTGGCGAGGGGCGGATGCCGCAGGCCAAGGTTTTGATATCTACGGCGATCATGAGGTCGATGAGAGCAATTTCAACTCCCAGACAAACCGCGTCACGATCAACATCCTAAATGGATTCATCGTTGCCGCAGACCAAGGCTACGCATTCGTCTCTTGCGAAGTAACCAACCCAGCACTGGGGCATTCGCTGCGTCGCTTCGCTTTTGTGGGGGTCCGTGCACATCGCATGGAACATCTGCCGGTCGCGCAGGCTTTGGAGTCCCATAGGTTGTACATCGACCCCGATGACCTTGGCAGCGCCGGGGCGACGTTCATCATCCCTCCCTACCAAGCCATGCAAAAAGGCGACGACGTCAAGTTGACCTTCCAGGGGTACAGCGACGGTTTCCCTGAGGTCCCCTGGACCGACCTTGAGCCAGTGCTGACGGAGGCCGATGTCGGCCTGCCGGTGATCAGGCAAGTTCCCAGAGACCAGTTCAATTTCCTACAAGGCGGCGATTACGCGGATGTCTGCTATCAGATCAAGCTTGCTTCTGGCGGCGAGGCCCTGGTGGGGCCGGTGCAGAGGCTGAACATTGGCCCGCTTCCCGAGGACCGCCTGCCGCAGCTGACCATCGACGACTACGAGGGCGGCGAACTGGACCCCATCGAATTTCCCGAGGGGCTGACGCTGCGGGTCAACGCCTACCCTCAGCTCAATGTCTCGGACTGGATCTTGTTGCAGGTCAACGGGCAGCCCGTCGGCTTCGAACGGGCAGACCTGAGTACCCTGCATGGTGGGGAGATTACCTTCCAGCTAGGCGCGCAGGTGCTCAAAACCAGTGAGCGTCTGAAACTCTCGTACCAAAGCGCTCGCGAGGGCCTGGGCCTGGCTTCGGAAACCCTGGATGTGGAGCTGGTCGACACACGAGACTTGGCAGTCGTCGAGGTCGAGCAAGCCCAGGGGGAAGGTGGCGAAAACCCCAGCCATTTGTGGCTCGATGCCAATAGCGCTATAGGCGGGGCCTATATCAATGTGCCGCCCGTCGACCTGCGCGTGGGCGAAACGGTGCAGGTGCATTGGCTTGGGCGCCCCGACGCCGGTACCCATGTCGCCACCGAGCCGGTAAGCCCCGCTTGGCCCTGGCGTTTCAGGGTGCCTGCCAGCGCCGTGGCGGCCAACATGGAGGCCAATGCCCAATCCGCCAATAAGCGCTTCGAGGTGCTCTGGCACATTGTCAAGGACGGGAAAACGCTCCAGGTCTCGCCGCCGGTCCATTTACGGATATTGCCGTTAGTCACCAGCCGTTATCCACAAATCACCTGTGCCCAGGCTCGAGGCCAGTTGTTGTCGCGTGAAAAAGCCTTGGCGGAGGGGGCACACCTTGCCCTCACGCAGTGGGTGTTCATGGCTGCGGAGCAGCATGTGAACATCGCGTTTATTGGTAAGGGGAACTCGGGTCCGTTCGCAAGAGTTCTACGTAATGAGCCGACCACGCCAGACGAAGTGGCGGCAGGCGTGATCGAGCTCCCAATCCCGGAAGACGTAGTGAGGGCGCAGACGCTCGGTGAAGTGTTTGAAATCCACGTAACGGTGAACTTCGAAAACGTCGATCGAGAGGATGTGACTACGACGTTCTCCACACTTTATTTAACAATGGCTCAATAACGATTGATCATCCAATCGAGGACAGAAAAATGGCTAGAGAATCGCTTGAGGATTTTCTGAGCTTCATGAGCGAAAAGCCCCGCACTTGGGACTGGGACGCAATTGTCGCTTATGACCGTAATACGACTAATGACTTGCTGATGCAGGAATATATAGAGCGTTTCAAAAGTGATGCGTACTTTGAAACCCTGACCTTCGCGGTACCCATCACCCAGGGTTGGCAAATTTCCGAAGGGCAACGTCTGGACAAGCCCCGTCTGAAGTTCGAGGCTGCCGATCTGGGTGACAGCACAGCAGATTTGTCGATGCGCATCGTGGGCGGCCGCCAGTTTCACGTGGGTCTCGACCTGAACCGTGGTTATCGGTTCAACTCCATTAAACTGGCCGATGCACTGAATGGGCCGGTACTGCATGTGCGTCTGCGCTTGGGGAATACGCCGGGCCATATAGAACCGGTATACAAAGGGGAGGCGAAAGTCGTCATCGACTTGAGCAATCCGACTTGGGATTTTTACCTGACCTTTTCAGACTACCCGGAAGAGAACCGGGTGGGCGGTGCACGCTACAAAGAGATATTTTCCAATTGGCATGACGAAAAGAAAAAGTTAACCCTGAATACGCTCAGGGTCGCCCCGGACGACTTCGTGCAGCCCGCCAGTTTTTTGATCAGAACCCATGCCGAGCCCAATGCAGCGGATGGCGAAGGTGCTGTGCTGCTGTTCGTGACAATGCAGGGAGGGGAAAACGGCAAGTTACCGGCGAACGATAAAGACTTTCACTACCTACTCCCTGATGCTCCGATACCCTATACCACCAATTTAATCTTTTCACAAAGATTTTTCTTGCAGCGGTTGATGGCAAAATGGTTTGCCGGACTCAATAGTGCCAACGAAGAGAGGCCTTTCGAGTTTGAAACATTGGGTGACAGTGAAACGGGGTTCATAGAAGGAATCAAAGCAACTCAGGGGGTGTTATATATGCCGCCTTATGAGACTGGTCCGGGAGCTGAACCTATTTTAGACTTTCAAAATGGATTCAAACTTGCATTTGCTCCTGATGACGTGTGGGGCGAAGGTGAATTTACCCTGACCTATTATAAGCATGACGAAGGGAGGCTTCAGTTTCTATGGACAGGAAAAAATAACAGTTATTTGGTCGCTAGGGCGAATGATACGTCAGGAGTCCACACTGGCGAAAGTGATTTTACTTGGGAGGGAAGTGGAATTTATTTCCTCGAAATTGATGGCACGAAAAAATGCTCTCTGAAATTAGAGCAGATGACCGCTATGAGTGTGCTGGAACTTAGGCCATCATGGGAGGAGGCGCTCGAGTGGGACCCCAGTGTGGCGGCAATCATAGCCGCAGCGGGGCCAGTAGGTTCCGAGCAGGTCAAACAACGATTAGTGAAAAGCTTCGAAGAATTCGCAGAAGCTACCAACGATATCAATTTGTTCCTGCTTCATGGCTTGTTGTTCAGGGGTGGAGCAGAGGTAA
This sequence comes from Pseudomonas putida, assembly GCF_026625125.1. NCBI lineage: Bacteria > Pseudomonadati > Pseudomonadota > Gammaproteobacteria > Pseudomonadales > Pseudomonadaceae > Pseudomonas > Pseudomonas putida. The sequence continues at coordinate 1,677,688 of NZ_CP113097.1, forward strand.
TACAGCTTGATAAGGCCTTCCTCCCTGGTGATGTCGTACTCCCCGGTTACTTGGCACCCTCCCAAACCACCCTCAAACTCAATGCCACTGAAGTGACCCTTGGCGCCGGCTCGTTCTATCAATTCACCGCCGAGCCATCCAGCGGGGTCACCTGGGCCGTGAGCAACTTGCCGGATGAAGAGGGTGATTGCGGCAGCATCGATGCCAACGGCAAGTACACGCCCATGGTCGCCTCGACAATCCCCCATGCGCAGAAGGTGGTCATCGTCACGGCCACCAGCGGCGAGCATATCAGCCGGGCCCTGGTCACCGTCATCAAGCGCAGCATCGCCCTGGACCCGGTCATCATGACCGCCGAGCAACTCGCCACCAAGGATAACGTCTACAAGGTTTCGGGCGCTTCGCTACAAGGCAGTACCCTCCAATGGCGTATGTCGGAGGGTGCGATCGGCTCGATCCAGACCGACCCGAGCCCTCTTCCGGACGTGCAGGATGGTCGCCTGTATGTCGTGCCCAAGAAAAGCAGCGCCGCGACCATGGCGTTCGACGAGCGTTACGGCAAACTCATGCCGGTGGCCTCCGAGCAGTGGCAGGCCAGGCGGGCGGCGGGCTGCAAGTTTTCCGCAGTCGACCTTTCCGATCTCATGGCCTTCGAGCAGATCATCGTCGAAGGCGAAAACGACAGCCAAACCATCGACGTGCTGTTGCCGCTACAGAACGAAACGCACTGGTTCCAGTATCAGCCAATGGCTGACGGCAGCGTGCAGCTGGAGCTCTGGACCGATACCATGGATGGCGCTCTGCGGATAGAACCCGAATGTGCCGATTGGTTTCTGGTGAAGGGCAAAGGAACGTTAGACCTGGGCCTGTACACGCCCGCTGCCGATGGTAGCGACAGCTATGCCGTAGTGGTGGCCTTCGAGCCTGGCAATCCTCGTGGCTATTGGTGGACCTACGCCATCCTGCCCATGCCCTATCTGGACGTGGCGCGCATTATTGAAAACGGAGAAAGCTCATGATCTCCAGTCGCTACAGCCAAACGCTTCAGCGCTTGGCCTAACGGGCCAGCACGCTGAAGTTACTGCGATCTTCATCAACTATGTCGGCACATTACTTGTTAAGCCAGGCTATGTGCCGGCCGTTGGGTGCTGCATGTTTTTTGCGCTTGCAGCGTAATTAAATATAAGTGCAGCAACGTCAATGATCAGCACGCTAGGGGCTGTTCAGGCGGGGTGCCTACCGTGCCTGAGATCGGTTGAAGGCCGATGTTTGTTGCGGCACTTAATCCGGTTGACCTGTTAATTTTGCTAGTAGGCGGGTGGCTCAAACGCGCTTATAAATGAGCCCTGAGCCCACGAGGAATATGCCAATGTCACGCCGACTTGAACAGGCGGTCGAGCCGCTAACGCCGCCACCCGCTCCGATCATCGAAATACTCACTACCGACGATGAAATCGATTTTGAGACCTTGGGCGATGATGATCTGGCTGTTCGATGGAATGGCCAGGCATCCAGACGAAGCCGACGCAGGCGTAATCGAACTCACAATTCCGGAAGACGTAGTGAGGGCGCAGAAGCTCGGTGAAATGTTTGAAAGCCAGGTAACGGTGAATTTCGAAAACGTCGATAACCGTTGACCATTCAATCGAGGACAGAAAAATGGCTAGAGAGTCGTTTGAAGATTTTCTGAGTTTCATGCGCGAAAAACCCCGGACTTGGGGTTGGGACGCGATTGTCGCTTATGACCGTGAGACAACCAATGATTTGCTGATGCAGGAATACATAGATCGTTTTGACAACGGAACATTTTTTGAAACCCTGACCTTCGCTGTACCCCTCACCCAGGGTTGGCAAGTTTCCGAAGGGCAACGCCTGGACAAGCCGCGCCTGAAGTTCGAGGCCACCGACCTGCCGAACAGCAGCGCAGACCTGTCGATGCGCATCGTGGGTGGCCGCCAGTTTCAGGTGGGCCTCGACCTGAACGGTGGTTATCGTATCAACTCGCTCAAATGGGCAGATGCCTTGAATGGGCCTGTTTTGCATGTGCGTTTGGAATTGGGAAAAACGCCGGGCCACGTGGAGCGGCTAATTGGTCTTCGGGCGAGTGTTATCATCGATTTAAGCAATCCGAGTTGGGAGTTTTACCTGACCTTTTCAGATTACCCGGAAGAGAACCATTTGGGCGGTGCGCGGTATAAAGAGATATTTGCCAATTGGCCTGACGAAAAGAAAGCGTTAACCCTGTGTGAGCTCAGCATCGTCTTGGTCGACTTGGTACAGCCAGAGCGTTTTTTGATCAGGACCCACGCCGAGCCCAATGCAACGGATGGCGAAGGTGCTGTGCTGCTTTTCGTGACAATGAAGGGCAGTGAAAACGGCAGCATGCCGGTGACTGATAAAGACTTCCATTACCTGCTACCCGAAGCGCCCAATGCTGCAATGCCCTATAGCACCAATGTGGTTTTTTCGCATAATTTTTTCTTGCCGCGAGTGTTGGAACAATGGTTTTTCGATCTTCAGTTTGACAACGTGGGTAAACCTTACGAGTTTGAAGTATTGGGTGGCAGTGACGGGGGGTTCATTCAAGGGGTTCGAGTAACGCAGGGGGCGCTGGACGTGCCGCGGTCTGAGACCGACCCGGAGACTGAGCCTTATTTGAGTTTCGGACGATTTGCACTTGCATTCGCTGATGATTTGGGGTTGGGGGAAGGTGCATTTACTGTGACACCTCATCAGTCTGAAGATGGGTGGTTTACGATCACTTGGACTGGAGGCTATTCCACTAGTCTGGTGGCTAAGGCGAATAGAAATTCAAGGGAGTACGCCTCATCTGTTGATTATTGGTGGAGCTTATCTGTTGATTTTGCGATTGAAATTGATGGTGATAAAAGAGCCTGCTTGAAAGTAGAACGCTGGGACATGCAGGGTGGGCTGGAATTTGGGCCCTACTGGAGTGGGTGGGCCGAGGTCGATCCCGATGTGTATAAGATTATGTCCGAAGCGAATACGCTAGCACCCCGGCTCATTGAGCAGCGGATACAACTGGCCTTCGAAAGGTTCAGCATGGCGACCAGATTCATGAATCTGTTGCTGCTTCATGGGTTTATTTTCAAAGGTGGCGCGAACACAATTCAGCCTGATAAAGGCTCCAACCCCGGTGATTTCGTACTCCCAGGTTACTTGGCACCCTCTCAAACCACCCTCAAACTCAATGCCACTGAAGTGACCATTGGCGCAGGCTCGTTCTATCAATTCACCGCCGAGCCGTCCAGCGGGGTCACCTGGGCAGTGAGCAACCTACCGGCGGAAGAGGGTGATTGCGGCAGCATCGACGCCAATGGCAAGTACACGCCCATGGTCGCCTCGACAATCCCCCATGCGCAGAAGGTGGTCATCGTCACGGCCACCAGCGGCGAGCATGTCAGCCGGGCCCTGGTCACCGTCATCAAGCGCAGCATTGCCCTGGACCCGGTCATCATGACCGCCCAGCAACTCGCCACCAAGGATAACGTCTACAAGGTTTCAGGCGCTTCGCTACAAGGCAGTAACCTCCAATGGCGTATGTCGGAGGATGCGATCGGGTCGATCCAGACCGACCCGAACCCTCTTCCGGACGTGCAGGATGGTCGCCTGTATGTCGTGCCCAAGAAAAGCAGCGCCGCGACCATGGCGTTCGACGAGCGTTACGGCAAACTCATGCCGGTGCCCTCCGAGCAGTGGCAGGCCCGGCGGGCGGCGGGCTGCAAGTTTTCCGCAGTCGACCTTTCCGATCTCATGGCCTTCGAGCAGATCATCGTCGAAGGGGGAAACGACAGCCAAACCATCGACGTGCTGTTGCCGCTGCGCAACGAAACGCACTGGTTCACGTACCAGCCGATGGCTGACGGCGCCGTGCAGCTGGAGTTCTGGACCGATACCCAGGATGGCCATTACCAGGTCCCCCCCGAAGATGCCGATTGGTTTCTGGTCAGGGGCAACGGAACGTTAGAACTGGGCCTGTACACGCCTGCTGCCGATGGTAGCGACAGCTATGCCGTAGTGGCGGCCTACGAGCAGGGCGCTCGTGGCTATTGGTGGACCTACGCCATCCTGCCCATGCCCTATCTGGACGTGGCGCCCATTATTGAAAACGGAGCACGCTCATGATCTCAAACAGCAAAGGTCAGATTCTCCAACGCCTGGAACAAGGCCAAGTCATGAACGGCTGGGGCGCGATCATCGCGCTCGAGGGGGAGCAACTCAACAAGATGCTCGAACAGCGCTATCTCGAGGCCTTCAGAGACCTGAGCTTTCTGCTGCCATTCACCCTGGAGCTGTCACCGGGCGATAGGCCGGATGAACAAATCGTGTTGAACAACCTGGTGTTCGGCGTGCCGCGGCTGTCGTTCGAAGCAGCCCAACTGGCCGACAACAAGGCCACGCTTACCTTGGATATTCTCGCGGGCACCATGACGCAGATGTTCGACACCCCCGCGCAGCCGCCAGTCATGTTGCAGAGCACCAACCTCGGCGCGGGGTTGGGGCATCGCGTGCAGATGACAGTGAGCCTGACCGTTGTCACGGGGCTTATCGATGGCAGCGGCAAGCTGGCGATCGACATGACCCAGGCAGAGGGTTTCGACTGCCAGTTGGGCCTGGCCAGGGAGGTGGAACTGGAGATCGCCCAGGCCATGGGTGCGCGCATCCAGTCGTTGCCCGCCTATCGGCAGATGTTCACGGTGGCCACGCTCGACTTCCAGAACAAAGGGCCGTTGAGCGTGCAGCGCTTCGAGGTGCTGACCCAGCCGCATCCTGATGCTGCCAAGGCCACGCAAGAGGGAGCAGGGGCCGTTGTGCTGTTCTGCCAGTTGCGTGCGGATGATGAGCCTGGCGGGTTACCGACCAATGATGGGCGTTTCCCCTATCTGATCCCCGACGATGTCGATATCCAAGGTGGGGCAGCATTCAATGCCACGGTGTTGATGCACGATCGGTTGCGCAAGTTCTTCCCGCTCCAGGTCCCGGGTGTTGCAGGGCACCTGGCGCTACCTAACGCGCATGTGCTGGGCGAGGGTGAGACACATGATCCGCTGGACCGCGTCACTTTCACGCGGGTAAGCGCCACAGAGCGCTCGTGGTTCGTCGAGCCCTTGCAGGCGCAGATCGAGGCCGGCGGCGTCAGGGCGTTCAAACTGGTCAATGGCCGCGGCACCCAGGCCAACGCAACGGCGTCCCAGTGGACCGCCGCCAACCTCCAACGCCAAAGCACGGGGACGATGCGGCCAGACGGCACCTACGAGGCCTCAGCGCGCCCTGCCTTCAGGCAGAATCAGCAAGTGGTCGTGGTGTCCAACGCCTTCCAAGACGGCGGACAGAACCAGGTGCGCACCTCGATCGCCGTCGAGCACGCCGAGCGAGTGTCCATCTCACCCAGCGCAGTCACCTGGCGCAGGGGGGAAGGTCCTATCAGCTTGATAGCCAGTACGACGGGGGGGGCCGCATCCTGGTCCTGGAGCCTGGAGGGGGAGATCTATGGCGAGCTGAGTCCAAGCGGGAATATCGCTACATTCCTACCCGATACGCCGGAACAGAACGTGCCGCAGATTCTGCTGCAGCGCATTCGCGCAACCGATACCAGTAGTGGCCATTTCGCTGAGGCCACTGTGGTCATCATTGCCTTTAGCGCCACATTGACCGTCACTCCGGCGCATGTGCCGGCAGTGGATGCCACGCAGCCGATCACATTCCAGGTGGAAGGAGGGAACGAAGGCATTGAGTGGTCGCTTTTCGGAGAGGGCTTTATTGATAGTGAGACGGGGGAGTTCACCCCCCCACCGAAGCCAGACAGCAAGGTCACGGTGGTGATGGCGAATTTCCCGCCACGCCAAAGCGGCTATGCGGTCGTCGAACTGGCCGCCGAAGCGGTGGAACCGCCTACCTGGACCGCCCTCACCGAGTTCAGCCTGGCGATCACGGGTTCGAACACGTGCTACGCCAACGGCATGCAACAGGTCGAAATCCTGGTGACGATCGAAACCTCGACGCCTAGCGGGCAACCGAAGCAACCGCTGTCACCCACTGAGCTCTCCACGCTCAAACTGTATTATGACGCTGGCAGTACCCAACTGGAGTTCCTGGCGCCGGAGCAGGAAGGTTTGCCACCTGGCAGCGGTATCGACTGGGCAGTGGCTGTGCTGCCGAACCGCTTCCACCCTCAAACCGCCACTACGTCACCGGCGATTACTGGCGACCCTGAGGCGACCCGCCGACGGTATCTGTATCTGCAGAGTGGCCAGGCGACCAACACCCGGACGATCTATGCCAAGTTCACCAAAGATGGGGGTGGCGAATATGACTCTCGTGATAAGAACGGCAAGACCGACATTCAGAGCGTAGCCCCGCCAACGCTCGACGCCAGCCATTACAACCTGCAACGCGATCGGATCAAGGAGATCCGTGGCAGTAATGCAGGGGGACTGGACGACCCGTTCAGCTATTGGACGGCATCGCTCGACTACTGGACGCTCTCGTACAGGCTTCATGGCTCTGGGCCTAACGTAAAGTTCCTGCTCTGTGAGCCTGTTGCTGCGCTTTCGGCAGTGCGCTGGGAAAGCGAGCAGTTGGATGAAAGCTTTGCCAGCTACCTGGCCTACGCCTTCAACCCCTATGAGGGCGAAGACCCATCCTCGCCTCCGGGGCTCATTATCGACCCCTGGCTGCGCGCCTTGTTTGCCGAAGAAAAAATCGGCTTCGAGGACCTGGAGGAAGATTTGGTGCCAGGCAAGGGGCCTGCGCCGGGTGACTTGATGGTCAGCCTCCACCGCATGGATGACCTCGTCTATTGGCATGACAAGATGGGTAACGGCGAGGCATACCGCAATTACCGCGAGCACCTGGAGGGGGGCTTGAAGTTCAGGCTTCGGGACCTGTACGGCAACCTGCATCCGGTCGTGATCGATTACCCTGGCCCGACGGTGACGGGCCACCGTAACACCGTTGAGTTGCGCCTCTGGTGAACCGGCAAGCGCCCTGCGGCTGCGCAGGGCGCTTGCGAAAAAACCAACCGCTATTTAGGAACAGGTCATGACTACCAAGACTCTGGTGCATTCCAACGCCTTCAATTTCTTGAGCTTCGTGCAAAACAGCGTGGACCCGCGCACCGGCCAGTACACCCTGGCCATCGAACTGCCCGAACTGGTCGGTAACGACCTCAGCGGCCCGTCATTGCCGCTGCGCCTGGCCTACAACCCACTCAATAACCAGGATTCGGGCTTCGGCGTCGGCTGGACGTTGAACCTTACCGAATACGTGCCGGCGAGCAACATGCTCACCTTGCACACCGGCGAGCGCTACAAGGTTGTCGGCGATAGCAACGACTACGCCATTCCCGAGCGCAAGCTGGAAAGCTTCCACTTCCATGTCGATGATGCCGAGCACTTTCGCGTGGTGCACAAGACCGGCCTGGTCGAATTCCTCGAGCTCCACGGCCCGCAAAGCAACCGCGTGGCCCTGCCGGTGCGGGTCGAAGCCGCCTCCGGCCATGCCATCACCCTTGAGCACACGCAAAACCCCTACGCCGAAAATGCCCCCTGCCTCAACCATATCAAGCAGGCCGGGCCGCCTCTGCTCACGCTGACCTACGAGAGCGCCAGGGTACTGATCGATCTGCATCCGGGGGCCGGCCCGGGGGGAGCGCCCCTGGCGCGCTACGAACTCAAGCTCAGCAGTCAGGGCTCGCCGGCCAGGCGCTGCATCGACGCCGTGGTGCTGCCCACCGACGACAAGGCCAGCTGGCGCTTCGACTACCGTGAACAGCGTGGCCTGTTCCTCCTGAGCGAGGTAGCCACCCCCAGCGGCGCCGTGGAGACCATCGCCTACGATGACGACGGCCATACCTTCCCCGGCGGTGGCCAGCTGCCCGACCCCCTGCCTCGGGTGACCCGCCACCAGATCGACCCCGGGGCCGACCAGCCGCCGATGATCACCACCTACGACTACACCAGCAACAACTTCCTGGGCTATGGCAGCGGGATCCAGTGGAAGGACGATGGCGAGGATCATCTCTACGACTCCACCGACCAGTATTTCACCTACGGCTCCACCGCCACACAGTGGGTGCTCGACGCTGAGGGCGTGGAGCAGCCGCTGCGCACCATCACCCGTACATTCAACCGCTTCCATCTGCTGAGCAAGCAGGTCACCAACCAGGATGAACACATCCAGGAAGCCGAGACCGCCTACCATGAGCTTCCCGGGCTGACCTTCGCCCGGCAACCGAACAACTTCCAGCTCCCTTACAGCACGACCCAGCGCTGGAAACGCGGCAACCAGCTGCGCGAAGAAGTGCTGATCACCCGCTACGACGAGCATGGCAACCTGACCCTCAAGTCCGAGGTGGCCGTGCCCCGTTACGATGCCCAGGGCAAATTGCTGGAAGCGCCAACCCTGGCCGGAACGATATACACCCGCCACAGTTACTACCCGGCCCAAGGCGATGGCGACGATTGCCCGCCCGACCCGTACGGTTTCGTGCGCACGACCAAGGAAGAGACCCGGTACCCGGCCACCGACGCCGAGGGCCAGGCGCAAACCTTGTCTAACCGCTACTACTACAGGAGGTTCGACACCCTTGGCGGCAGCCAGGGCGCCGACCACTACCTGCTGGAGCGCCAGGCGCAATTGCAAGTGCATGAAGGCAACGCCACGCTGACGATTCAGGCCAAGGAGAGCCTGTATTTCGATGACGCCGCAGATGCCCTGCGTCATGGCCGTCTCGAGTGCGAGACGACTACCCGGGCCGAGAGTGGCTTGCCTAGCGAGGTCAGCTACATCACCCAGGTTGCCTACACCTATGAAAAGCTCACAGGGGACGCTGGCAACGTGTTGCAGACTGTGCAGACCCATACCGGGTTCGATCATGATGAGGAGTTGGAGGATGGTAGCCGGCGCGACGCCCGCAAGACTGTCACCCTGCAGCACTGTGTGCTGATCAACGAGCCGCTGCTCAACCTCGACGACAACCAGGTCGAGATTGCCTACCAATACGACCCGTTGAGGCGGGTGATCCAGGAAACCGTGTCGCCCAATGACCCCCAGTACACGGCTTCACGCACCTATACCTACACCCTGGTGGGCGCCACGGGTGGGCGTGCCAGCCAGACCATGGCCGATGTGAAGCACGTTATCACCCGCAGCTGGGTGGACGGCCTGAACCGTGTGGTCGAAGAAGAACGCCAGGATGCCGATGCCGATACCCCGGCGAAGGCTCAAGACTACCGCATCAAGTACCAGGCCAGGTACGACGCCCTGGGCGACCTGGTAGAGGAAGTCGAATACGACTGGCTGGACTACAGCGACCGCAAAACCGAACTGCCGTTACCCTCGCACTACCTGTATGACGCATGGGGTGAGCGGTATTGCGAAATAGGCGCCGATGGCGCGAAACACTATGATCAACTCGACCCGATCGGTGATGCTAGCGCCGACGGCCCCCTGCGCGATGCCTGGAGCGAGTCGGCCGATGGCACGCTCAAGACTGGCGTGACGCGTACCTGGCTCGACCTGGCGCAGCAGCCGACCCGGATCGAGCGCTTCGATGCCGGCGGCAATTCATACAGTGTCGAACAGCACTTCTACGACGGCCTGAGGCGCAAGTGCCGCGAGATCGATGCCGCGCAGGCCAGCAAACGCTTCACCTACGACGAGTTCGACCGCCTGCGCGACGAAACCCTCGCCAATGGTGCCGTGGTACGCCGCGACTATGCGCCACACAGCGGCGAGGACCTGCCGGTAGCGATCGACGTCGATGGGGTGGTGTTGGGGACGCAACGTTTCGACGGGTTGGACCGCATGATCGAGTCCACCACCGGCGGACGCCGCCGTGTTCAGCACTTTGCCCCAGGCCAGCGCCAGCCCGAAGCGGTAGTGACCGCAGCGGGCGCCCAGATCAAGTACCGCTATGCGCCGCAATTGGGCGAGGAGCCGTTGGAGCGGTATGTGGAAACTACTGAAGTGCGGGCCCAGTATGACTACGATGGACAAAATGCCAGGCTGACCAAGTGCAACGAACAGGGCGAGGGGCTCGAGCGCGATTATTTCAGTACCGGCCAGTTGAAGTACGAAAAACGCCAGGTTGGCGACCAGCCGCCCTTCGAGATGCACTATCGCGCCAGCCTGCAGGGGCGGGAACTTGAGTACACGGATGTGCTTGGGCAGGTGCAGACGTACCAGTACGATCAGCACGGCCGCCTTGCTTCCACCACCTTGGGAACACTCAGTTCAACGTTCGAATATGACCCATTGGGGCGCCTTGAAGTGTATGAAACCCGTGACGGCGAACAGTATTTGAAGACGACCCTCGAATACGATGAGTTCGGCCGTGAAATACACCGCACGTTCGACATGGGCGAGCACGAGCAGACGCTGAGCCAGGAGTACTACCCCACTGACCAGTTGCGCGACAAATACCTGCTGGCGGGGGAGACTGAACTGCGCCATGAACATTACGAATACGATGCCCGTGGCCGGTTGACCAAGTACACGTGCACGGCAGAGGACGGCTATGCCCCGGTAGACCCCTACGGCAAAGTCATACGGGAGCAGGTATTCGGCTTTGACAACTTGGACAATATCACCCGCGTACGCACAATATTCCCCGAAGGCCAGAATATGGCAACTTATGTATTCGACCTGCCTGATCCGGTGCAATTGCACTGGGTGCGTAATAACCATGGCGATTATCCCGAAGAAGTGGAACTGCTGTACGACGCCGACGGCAACATGACGCGCGACGAGGAGGGGCGCAACCTGACCTACGACCCATTGGGGCGTCTGGTAAGCGTGGTGATGCCCTCAGCCGGCGTTGAAGCGGCGTATGGCTACGATCCGCTGGACAGGTTGGTCAGCCAGTCTTCTTGATGTTCAGTCGAAACCCCGTAGCACGCCCGTGGTGTTTCGCAACCTGATAAAACTGCCAGTTGCGCCAACTCGCGGGTGTGCAGATAGTTACTGCAGGTGCGTTGTACCAAACGGTCTCCGAATAACGAAGGGGAAGAATCGATATGGAACGTTCAAATTGCGAAGTGTCTGCTGCCGAACAGGTGCGCCAGGAAGTACGTAGAAAGCGTATGCTTCGATTGCTGGAGCCGGGTACATTACCGGCACCCGCTGTGGATCGCGACTTTATTGCAGATGACAACGACATGACGGTAGTAGGTGACGCTCTTCGGGCGAAGGACGATTTGCCTGCTGCGTTTCATTTCAAAATTCCAGAGTGGCCGTTTTCCCATCCGGTCCAGAATGACACGCTTAAGGTATATCTCGATCATAGTCCGGCGCCTTTTTTTCTTGAGAGCTATGATCCTCAGGATAAACCTACGTTTCCGCTGCAAATCCGAATTCCACAAGACCTCCTGGACGAGATAGGGGACGGCGTTAGAACCTTTCATTATACGGTAACTGCTGTAAATGGTAACGTTTCCAGCTCCGCAGACCAGACGCTAATTTTCGATAGAGTGGCGCCCTACCAAAATCTATTACCGCCGAAGTTTGCGGATATCCCCAATGTCGATGATTCGAACAAAGGGCAGGTGAAACTCAAGCTGGCTGAGTACTCCGACTTTAAACCTGGCGATACCGTCCATGTATGGTGGCTCAAGGAACTGCCCGATCCGTTACCGTCACCAGACTTGTCAGTGCCTGTAGGCGATTTACCCCAGGATCTGACGGTTCCGCTGGCGGTTATCGAGAGGGTGAAGGACGGTGGTGTCAAAGTGGTCTATGCCTTGGCTGACAAAGCCAGGAACTACAGTTCGGCCTCCCAGCCCCTCGAGGTCGGCGTTGCACTTGGCCCGTGGCCTACCACCTTTGAAGCGCCGGAAGTGGAGTTGGCCGAAGATGGCCTGATCGACCAAGCCGACGTTGCATTGGAAGTTCAGGTGCATGTTCCTGAATTCAATAATGCCAAAGACACCGATGAAGTCAGGGTTCATTGGGGATCCAAGTCTACCCCCTGGCGTGCCGTGGGCGAGGGTACCTTCCCAATGCCGTTCAGGATCGACCAGAGTTTGATTTGGGAAGAATACGGCGGCGATACAGGAGTAGGTGACGTCGCTGTAACTGTAACCTACGAGGTCAAGCGAGGTTCGGTCCCGTTGCTGAACAAAGGTGAAAAGGACTTCACGTTCAACGTCAATCTCGAGCGTATCGGCCCTGTCGATCCGATCCTTGATCCCGAATGGCCCGGGCCTATCAATGGCAAGCTGGACCCTGCCGAGGTCTATGGCGCGGTCTCCAATACCAAGAACAGCTTGGATGCAAGCGACGCCGATAAGCCTGTGAAGGTGGTTGTGCCGGTGGACCCAGAGTTCAAAGAGGGAGATGTCGTCACGCTGTTCTGGAGGGGTGAGAAAGTACTTGGCGTTGAGCATGAGATCACCAGCGATAATCTGGGTAAAGATCTAGAGATGGACATCCAATGGGATGACGTCGCGGCAGGGGGCAACGGCACTATCTCGATGCATTACGCCATTCACCGCCCGGGCAACCCTAATGGCACGCAGCCCAAGCCGACTAGCGTGGATGTTTCCGGCGTGGTGATCCGAACTGATGCACCTGCTTTCCAGGGCGTGACTGATACTGGCTACCTTAACTGCGATTCAATCTGGAGCGACACTCCTCACCCGGACGACCCCGCTTTGCGCGTTACTGTGCCGGACCTTGCTGAGGTCGGCTTCGAAATTGGCGATAAGGTCCAGATGATTTGGCGAGCCACGGTTTATGGCACCGACCAACCCATTTCGGTCGATTTTCCGGATGAGATCGATCTCGATATAAATAATATCAATGGTTTTGTCTGGCGTATCCCCTACGAGGATTATGTATTGCCGATTTACCTGTACGACGGCATCCACACCGATGCCAATGGGTATGTCAGCTACAAATCGGTAGGGACTCAAACGCCGATCGAGTCGGCAGAGGACCATGCTGTGGTCTCGATCCACGCGGCAGGCCTAACGTGCGCTATCCCACGCCCTTGAGTTGGAGCGGAGCGCTGCCAATGGCAGTGCTCCGTGGATCGTTGTTAAGAAATTCCCGCCGATTTTTAGGACCTTTCCTACAAACAAATCTGAAGTGCGGGTATAGCTTTGTGCGCCTTGGGCCTTCGGGTCAACTTTTCCCTTCGGCATTCAAAGGTGTTTCTAATGACCATTGTCCGCACTCATGCGCTGTCGCCGCTGACGAGCGCCTTGCTCAAGGCTTCAGCCTTGCTCTTACTGTCGGCGCCGGCCGGCGCGGCTACCATCGTCGACGATCAACTGAGCATCGATGGCGACACTGCGCCTGACAGTTATTTCGTCGCGCCTGATGCCCAACTCGACGCCAACGGTGCTAGTACCCAAGACATCTCGATAGGGGAGAACGGCCGGTTGAACCTGCAGCGCAGCAGCGTGACCGCGACCAGCGATGGCATCGGTGTGGAGCGAGGCGGGCACGCCATCATCAGCGACAACTCCAAGGTGGTGAGTGAGCGTATCGGCTTGCGCCTGTTGCGCACAGCCAGCGGTGGTTCCAGTGCTGTGGTCAGCGACAGTCACATCGAAGGTGCCCGTGGGGGGGCCAGCGTTAGCGCTGGCTCGGCTTTGCGGCTGGAGCGCAGTACCGTGGTCGGTACTGGCGCTTCCAGCGCCGTCAGGATGTTCGGCAACTCGACCTTGGTGGCCGAGCAGAGCACCTTGATCGGCGCGCGCGCAGGCTTGCAGGTGAACGGTGATTCGGCCTTCCCCGGTGCTACCCAGATCACCCTCGCCGGCACTCGGGTGCAAGGGCTGGATGGCTCGGCGATCGTGGTCGGTGGAGATGGCTACGAGGCAGTTGATGCCGACATCGTGGTTGGCCCTGGTTCTTCGCTGCAGGGCAGCAACGGTGCCATTCTCGAGGTGCAAGGCGGCTCGCATGTGGACATGCAAGTCGACGGCAGCGCCTTGCAGGGTGATGTGCGGGTGGAGGAGGGCTCCAGTGCCAACCTGCGCCTGGACAATCAGGCCAGCCTGACGGGGCGCCTGGAAAATGTCGATGGCCTGACCTTGAACAACCAGGCCAGTTGGACCATGGTCGAGGACAGCAGCGTAGGCGCCATGGCGATGAATGGCGGTGCGGTCCACTTCGGCCAGGCGAACGATTACCAGCGTTTGACCCTTGGCACCCTGAGTGGCCAGGGCACCTTCGTCATGGATGCCGACTTCAGCACTGGCGAAACCGACTTTCTCGATGTAACCGGAACGGCCACCGGCAGCCACACCTTGCTGGTGGGCAGCAGCGGGGCGGAACCTGCAGCGGAAAACCAGTTGCACCTGGTGCACGCTGGCGCTGGCGATGCGACGTTTTCCCTGCTCAATGGGTCGGTCGATGTCGGTGCGTTTTCCTATGAGCTGGTGCAGCGTGGCAACGATTGGTATCTCGATGGCTCGCGGCAGATCATCAGCCCCGGTACTGCATCGGTGCTGGCGCTGTTCAATACCGCGCCCACCGTTTGGTATGGCGAGCTGACCACGTTGCGCGGTCGCATGGGCGAATTGCGCCGCGATGAGGGCAACACCGGTGCCTGGGTGCGCGCCTACGGTAACAAGTTCAACGTCTCGGCAAGCGCCGGCAGTGCCTACCAACAGGTCCAGCAGGGCTTCTCGGTCGGTGCCGATGCGCCGTTGCCGTGGGGCGATGGGCAGTGGAAGGTGGGTGTGCTCGCTGGCCACAGCAACTCTGACCTGAACCTGACCCGTGGTGCCTCGGCGCAGGTCAGGAGTTACTACCTGGGCCTGTACACCACCTGGCTCGATGCGCAAACTGGCTATTACTTCGATGGCGTACTCAAGGCCAACCGTTTCGACAACAGTTCCGAAGTCACGCTCAGTGACGGCCAGCGCACCAAGGGGGACTACGACAACTTTGGCGTGGGGGCTTCGGCGGAGTTTGGCCGCCACTTCGAAATTGCCGACGGGTACTTCATCGAGCCCTACACCCAGTGGTCGCTGGCCTCGATCGAGGGCAAGGACTACCACCTGGACAATGGCCTGCAGGCGCGTGGCGACGATACTCGGTCATTGGTGGGCAAAGCCGGTGCCACCTTGGGCAAGACCATCGACCTGAACGATGGGCGCTTCATCCAACCCTATCTGCGTCTGGCCTATGCCCATGAGTTCATCAGTAACAACGATGTGAAGGTCAACGATCATCGCTTCGACAACGACCTCTCCGGCTCACGGGGTGAGTTGGGGGCCGGTTTGGCGGTATCGCTGAACGATCGATTGCAGTTGCATGCCGATTTCGACTACGCCAACGGCGACCGTATCGAGCAGCCATGGGGCGCGAATGTCGGGGTGCGTTACACATGGTAGGTGCAAAGGGGAGGGCGAAAGCCCTCCCCTTTGCGTTTCAAGGATTGACCCGCGAACAACAGAGAGGCGAACCATGCCAGCCAAGCACTCCGATCAGCTGTCAGGCAACCTGCCGATGCCCAGCGCGCCTGACATGCTGCCGAACCTGCCAGGGGGGCAGCCCAACCTCCTGAGCGTTGACTCATTGCGCACTCCGTTGCGCATCGATGTGCCCAAGTGGCCAGGGTCAGTGCCGTCGCCGGAAAATCCCGAGATCCTGACGTTGCTGTGGAACGGTGTCGCAGTGAATCAGAAAATTATCGAGAAACCGTTCGAGGACGGGGAGGATCTGTTTCTCGAGGTGCCCGTGGCGCATCTTCATGAAGGTGATGTGGCGGTGACCTACCATGTAGTGTTCTACAACCAGAACGAAGACAGTTCTGCCCCCCTGGCCTTGACCATCGACAAAACCCCACCAGCGCTGGCACCTCAGGATGCCCTGGTGTTTCCCGACCTGGCCGGCCCTGAGGTGACAGAGGCCTACCTGAAAGCCCATGATGACCGGCTGGTGGCCCATGTTCCTTTGTACGATCAGCCATACGCTGGCGATACATTGATCTGGTACTGGGACACCCTAGCATTTGAGCCGGATGAGGTGGAACGCCGCGAGGTCCGTGCCGATGAGCTCGGCGGGCCTTTGCTCATCGAGTTCTCCGGGGCGCTCATTCGCGAAAGAGGCGACGGGGCGCGTTATGCCTGGTATCAGGTGCTGGATCGTGCAGGCAACCCCAGCAGCGAGGCCCGCCGGGCCACCTTGACGGTCAAAGCTCAGCCTTTGCCGCGCGAGTATGAATGGCCGGAGATCCCGGATGCGCTAGGTACAGGGCAACGTGTCGAGCTCAAGCTTGCCGACCTTGGTGCCTCTATCGCTGTCGAGTTGCCTGAATCGGCGCAGATTGGCCCAGATGAGCCATTCGCATTGCGCTGGGGGGAGCCAGGCCTCAATGGCAGCCTCTGTATTCCCGGCCAGCCGAGCATCCGCTCATTCACGGTTCCAGCACGGCGGGTCGTCAACATGAGCGGTAAGGTCATACCGGTGTATTACGAGGTCGAGGTCGGCGAGGATGTGCTTCTGCAGTCCAGCCCGCGCAACCTGAATGTCATCCCGTTCCCGCCATCGTATCTGCCCACCCCCACGTTTGCTGACTTGACAGGCGGCATATTCAAGTTCGGCGAAGACACGCCGGAACCTGACATCCGGATCGTGAGTTGGCCCAAGATGCATACCGACCAACGGGTGACCATCGAGGTGCACGGTGGGAATAAAAGCTGCGCGGTTCTCAGTGCCCATGCCATCACGTCGCAAGAGGTGCAACTGGGCCTTGGCATGGCCGGGGAATACAAGGTACCGCGCGCGTTTTTTGACCAGCTGGTATCGGGTGTTACGATAATTCTGATGGTTTGGCTCAGTTTTGATCAAGGGCAAAGCTGGCCTCAAACACCCACCTTCACGCAAGTGAGCTTAACGTTCCAGCGCGTCGACAGGCGTTAACGCCTGCGTTATTTCAGGGGTAGCGCCACCGAAGTCATTGATGGTGGTAAAAAGCAGGCTCGCCGGGCTGTTGACCTTGTGAGAGGCCACCGCGTAGCGCTGGCGCGACATGGGCGCCACCATTTCACGCGCTTCCAGGCGCTCGGTCTGGCCTGCGACCGTCAGTTCCAGGCGGCCAAAGGTGTAGTGAAACGCAGTCGGGTTATCGACCACAACATAGGTTGTGCCCTGGTCGGTCTGCAGGCTCCACTTGAGGTCGGCCAGCTGCTGCTCGGGCTTGCCTGAGAGCGCTGCAGGTCGATAGAACAGCTTGATGCGGGTGCGCAGGGCAATGGTCAGGCTGTTTTGGGCCGCATCCTCATCGCGTTGTTGAGGGATTTCCTGGGCATTGAAGAAAAACAGCGACTCGCGATCCTCCGGTAGCTGATTGGGGAGGTTGTTGATCTGAACCGTCTGCTGGCTGCCTGGGTCGAGCCGGAAAAGGGCGGGCGAAGCGACCAAGGGTACTGCGGTGGTGGTGTCGTCCTGCTCGGTGTTGACCCAGGCCTGAACGGCGTAGGTGGACTTGCTGGGGTTGGCGACCACCACCGTGCTGCTCTGTTTGTTACTGGGCAGAACGATGCGAGTGGTACTGATGGTAAGTGCTGCCTGCGCGGCAGCGGGCGACAGGTACAGCGCGAGTGTGATGATAGCGGCGAGGCAGGGCTTGAGTGTGGGCATGGCGGTACTGTGAGCGATTCCGGGGGGCAGGCGCGCGAATACGCACCTGCGAAGTAGAATGTGATCAGCGAATGTCGACCAGATAGTTGACACTGGTCCGGATGTGGCCTTCGGTCACGGAGCGCTCGGTCATTTGCAGGCGGGTGATGAAGTTCATGTCGGTGGGTACTGAATCGCTAAGGAGGTAGCCCTTCGATTGGGTGTTCGGCTCTACCGGAGCTCCGTCTTCATCATAGATGACGAGACTCAGGCCACTGCTGTAGCCAACGCCGCTTTGCAAGCCGTACATCTGGCCCGATGGGTCGGTCCCATAATTGGGCTTATAGGTCACGTAACCTTGTTGGCCGGCGCCGATCGTACAGGTCATTGGGTCGACCCGGAGCGCGAACTTGACCAGTCCTGTCTGGTCGCCGACGACCTTGAAGTCGTCGGTTCTGAAATCGCCCAGGTGGATTTGTGGCAAGGACGGGCCGCCAGGCGTGACCACGTCGATAGGGCACGTGCCGCCTGTTGAGACAGTGCCTTCGAAGTTGATGATGTTGCTGGCGAATGCTGTATTGCCGATCAGACCCAGTGCCAGTGCGGCATAGATACGTTTCATCTGGTATTCCCTAGGATATGCTTTAGTAAGTCGTGCACAACGCCCGGCGAGCGGAGATGAACACGACAGGCATAAAGCTATGCGGGATCTCGAGCTGGATCTGTAGGATTTAGTCGCAATGCCGGGGTGCAATGGCTAAGCGAACAGCTTGTTTGTTACCGCTGCCGTCACCGCTCACTGCGCAGCGGCGGCCTGCGCCAGTGCCTGTTTTTGCGCGTGCCAGTCGAACGGCCTGCCGTCGCGCTCTGCTTCGTAACGCTGCTCTTCCAGTTGCTGGTACAGGGCCAATTCTTCATCCGGCATGAAGTGCAGGCAATCGCCAGCGAAGAACCAGAGCAGGTCACGCGGAACCAGGTGGGCAATTTGCGGGTAGCGCTGGATCACCTGGCAGATCAGGTCCTGGCCCAGGTACTGGCTCTCCAGCGGGTCTTGCGGCAGCAGGGCCAGCAATTCGTCGAAACGTTCAAGGAACAGGACGTGGCTTTCCTCCGGTACCTGGTCGGCCTCACCCAGGGCTACCAGTATCGTGCGCAGGTGGTTCAGCAGGTGCAGGTGATATTCCAGATGGGGGTTGGCCATGGGGGTGGTCCTCGGGGTGGTGAAAAACGGGGGCGGAGTATACGCCGGTTGGGGATAAGGTGGGGATGGTGGTGGCTGTGCTGGCCTTATCGCCAGCCAGCCAGCCACCACGCGATCTAAGGTCAGCGTACCTTGCCGTGTTCCGGTAGCAACTGCTCCTTGCTGAACGCATCCACATCGATCACGTCCCGGCGTGCCTGTTCCGCCGCGTGCAGCCGTTGCCCTTCACCAGGCTGCAATATCCCACTCTGAACGGCGGCATCGATCACTGACTCCCCAGGTGCCGGTTGTAGCTTGCCCTCCTTGATTGCCTGGTGCAGGGCCTTGTGCAGCGGCGCTGCTTCATCCAGCAGTTCGCAAGCCCGTTGCAGCGCTGCTACCGGATCACCGTCAGCGTGTGGCCGGAAGCAGCCGGCGAGCAGCTCTTCCAGGGCTGGGTCACCCTTGCTACGGCCTATCAATGCCGCCACCTCGGCATCCAGTTCATCGCTCGGCCCGGTATGGCGGCGGCCAAACGGGAACACCAGCACGCGCAACGCGCAACCGACAAAGCGGTTGGGGAAGTTGTCGAGCAGCCGGTCCAGTGCCTTCTCTGCCTGGCCCAGGCTTTCTTCCATGGCCCAGCGCAACAAGGGCTGCATATGCTCGGGCGAGCCCAGATCGTGGTAGCGCTTGAGCGCTGCGCTGGAAAGGTACAGGTAGCTGAGCACATCACCCAGTCTTGCGCTCAGGCGCTCGCGGCGTTTGAGTGCACCACCGAGCAACATCATTGACAGGTCTGCCAGCAAAGCGAACGCTGCCGCCTGGCGGTTGAGGGCGCGGAAGCAACCCTGGCTCAGGGCATCGCCCGGTACGCTTTCCAGGCGCCCCAGCCCGAGGTTGTATACCAGGGTACTGGCGGCGTTGCCGGCGGCGAACATGATGTGCTTCATCAGCAAGTCGTCGAACTCGCGCAGCGCCTGATCATGGTCCTGGCGGCCGGCCAGGGCCATTTCCTTGAGCACGAAGGGGTGGCAGCGGATGGCGCCCTGGCCGAAGATCATCAGGTTACGCGAAAGGATATTGGCGCCTTCGACCGTGATGAAGATCGGCGCGCCTTGCCAGTTACGGCCCAGGTAGTTGTTCGGGCCCATGATGATGCCCTTGCCGCCGTGCACGTCCATGGCGTGCTGGATGCACTCGCGGCCGCGCTCAGTCAGGTGATACTTGAGGATCGCCGACAGCACCGACGGCTTCTCGCCCAGGTCCACGGCCTTGGCCGTCAACAGACGCGCGCTGTCCATCAGCCAGGCGTTGCCGCCGATGCGTGCCAGCGACTCCTGAATACCCTCGAACGCTGCCAGTGGTACGTTGAACTGCTCGCGAATGTTCGCGTACTGGCCGGTGACCAGGCTGGTGTACTTGGCGGCGCCCGTACCGACTGCCGGCAGGGAAATGGAGCGCCCCACCGACAGGCAGTTCATCAACATCATCCAGCCCTTGCCGAGCATGGCCTGGCCGCCGATCAGCATGTCCAACGGCACGAACACGTCCTTGCCGCTGTTGGGGCCATTCATGAAGGCTGCACCTAGCGGCAGGTGGCGTTTGCCGATCTCCACCCCGGGTGTGTCGGTAGGGATCAGGGCCAGGCTGATGCCCAGCTCTTCCTCGTCGCCCAGCAGGTGGTCGGGGTCGTAGGCCTTGAAGGCCAGGCCCAGCAAGGTCGCCACAGGGCCCAGGGTGATGTAGCGCTTTTCCCAATTCAGGCGCAGGCCCAGCACCTCTTCACCGTTCCACTGGCCCTTGCAGATGATGCCGGTGTCGGGCATGGCGCCAGCGTCGGAGCCGGCTAGCGGGCCGGTCAGGGCGAAGCAGGGAATCTCGTCGCCGCGCGCAAGCCGTGGCAGGTAGTGATTGCGCTGTTCATCGGTGCCGTAGTGCAGCAGCAGTTCGGCCGGGCCCAGCGAGTTGGGTACCATTACCGTGGACGCCAGGTCGCCGCTGCGGGTGGCCAGTTTCATCGCCACCTGCGAGTGCGCGTGGGCGGAGAAGCCCTTGCCGCCGTACTCCTTGGGGATGATCAAGGCGAAGA
Source organism: Pseudomonas putida (assembly GCF_026625125.1). Lineage (NCBI taxonomy): Bacteria > Pseudomonadati > Pseudomonadota > Gammaproteobacteria > Pseudomonadales > Pseudomonadaceae > Pseudomonas > Pseudomonas putida. Next base: position 1,698,561 of record NZ_CP113097.1, read on the forward strand.
AGCCGTTCTGCTTGATGTGCTGCCAGGCCTCCGGCGGCAGGTCCAGGTCCTGGCCGATCTGCCAGTCGCTGACCATGGCGCACAGCTCTTCCGTGGGCCCATCGATGAATGCCTGCTCTTCGTCGGTCAGCTTCGGCGCCGGGTAGGCCAGCAGGGTGCGCCAGTCTGGGCGGCCGCTGAACAGTTCGCCGTCCCACCAGACCGTGCCGGCATCGATGGCTTCGCGCTCGGTTTGCGACATGGGCGGCAAGGTGCGCTGGAACCAGCGGAACACCGGGCCGCTGAGCACCTTGCGCCGCCATTCGGGCAGCACCACCAGCGCGACCTTGAGGGCGAGCACCACCCAGATCAGCGCCAGCAGCCAGCCGGGCGCACTGCTGAAAATGCCCATCAGCAGCACATAGGCCGCCATGATGCCAAGAATCTGCAAGGGCGCCAGGCGCCGGTGCGTGAGGTATGCCGCGCCGATCACCAGCACTACCAACCACAACAGCAACATAATCGGTCCTCCTTGGAACCAGGGGCTTGAGCCGTCCCAGACAGCTTAGACGCAATGCTGTGAACGGCAGGGTCAGAACAGTGACAGGGTGTGGCGGTGGGAGTTTCAGTTCATTGCGTGCCAGCGCCGGTACAGGTAACGAAGGTCTGGAGTAGACTGTGTCCCCTTTGCATCTCATAAGGACGTTGCCATGCTGAAGATCTGGGGCCGCAAGAATTCGAGCAATGTGCGCAAGGCGCTGTGGATCGCCCACGAACTGGGCCTGGATTTCCAGTCCATCGACGCCGGCGGCGCCTTCGGTGTGGTCGACGAGCCGCACTACCGCGCCCTCAACCCCAATGGCCTGGTGCCCATGCTCGAGGATGGCGACCTGGTGCTGTGGGAATCCAACACCATCGTCCGTTACCTGTGTGCCGAATATGGAGCCGAACAAGGCTGGTACCTGAACGACCCGCGCCAGCGCGCCCTGGCCGACAAATGGATGGACTGGACCACGTCGTCGTTGGCCACCCCGTTCCGTCCGCTGTTCTGGGGCCTGCTGCGCACGCCGGAAGACCAGCGCGACTGGGTAGCGATCAATGCCGCGCAAAAACAGTGCGCGCAATTGCTGTCGATCGCCGATCAAACCCTGGCGCACCAGCCGTACCTCTCAGGTGACCAGATCGGCATGGGCGACATCCCACTGGGTTGTTTCGTCTATGCCTGGTTCGAAATGCCCATCGAGCGCCCGGCCATGCACCATCTGCAAGCCTGGTATGAGCGCCTCAAGCAGCGCCCGGCCTATCAGGCAGCGGTAATGACGGCACTGACCTGAACCTGCTTCGATAGTCACTATCAATACATGTAACTGTACTTGTGCGGCCTGGCCTTGCACCATGGCCGCACTCACTGCGCCAGTGAATTGCCCTGGCGTGTCCTGACCTTTTCACTCGGTACGTGACCCGCTATGAGTTCTGCCCTGTCCATCCGACAGTTGACCAAAACCTACGGTAATGGCTTCCAGGCCCTTAAAGGGATCGACCTGGACGTCGCCGAAGGTGACTTCTTCGCCTTGCTCGGCCCCAACGGCGCCGGTAAATCCACCACCATCGGCATCCTCTCGACGCTGGTCAACAAGACCACTGGCACGGTGAACGTGTTCGGCCACGACCTGGATCGTGAGCCTGCTGCGCTCAAGCGCTGCCTGGGGGTGGTGCCGCAGGAGTTCAACTTCAACCAGTTCGAGAAGACCTTCGATATCGTGGTCACCCAGGCCGGCTATTACGGTATCCCGCCAAAACTGGCCAAAGAGCGCGCTGAACAGTACCTGACCCAGCTGGGGTTGTGGGACAAGCGCGATGTCCAGTCGCGCTCGTTGTCCGGCGGCATGAAGCGCCGGCTGATGATCGCCCGGGCGTTGATCCACGAGCCACGCCTGCTGATCCTCGATGAACCGACCGCAGGGGTGGACATCGAGCTGCGTCGGTCGATGTGGAGCTTCCTCACCGAGCTCAACCAGAAGGGCATCACCATCATCCTGACCACCCACTACCTGGAAGAAGCCGAACAGCTGTGCCGTAACATCGGCATCATCGACCACGGCACCATCGTCGAGAACACCAGCATGCGCCAGTTGCTGGGCAAGCTGCATGTGGAGACCTTCGTGCTCGACATCAAGCAGGACCTTGCCAGCGCGCCGGTGCTGCAAGGCTACCCGTGCCGGCTGCTGACCCCGCACAGCCTTGAGGTGCAAGTGGACAAGGACATTGGCATCACCGCGCTGTTCGCTCAGCTGGCGCTGCAGAACATCGAGGTGCAGAGCCTGCGCAACAAGACCAACCGACTCGAGGAGCTGTTTGTGTCACTGGTGGAAAAGAACCTGTCGAAGGTGGCCGTATGAGTGTGGAACTGCGCACCAACTGGGTCGCCCTGAACACCATCGTCTACCGCGAAGTGCGGCGCTTCCTGCGTATCTGGCCGCAAACCTTGCTGCCCCCGGCCATTACCATGGTGCTGTACTTCGTCATCTTCGGTAACCTGATTGGCCGGCAGATCGGCGACATGGGTGGTTTCACCTACATGCAGTACATCGTGCCGGGGCTGATCATGATGTCGGTGATCACCAACTCCTACGGCAACGTGGTGTCGAGCTTCTTCGGCAGCAAGTTCCAGCGCTCGATTGAAGAGCTGATGGTGTCGCCGGTGTCGCCGCACACGATTCTCGTCGGCTATGTGCTGGGTGGCGTGCTGCGCGGGCTGGCGGTCGGGGTGATCGTGACCATCCTGTCGATGTTCTTTACCGACCTGCAGGTGCACCACTTGGGTGTGACCGTGGTCGTGGTGTTGCTGACGGCCACCATCTTCTCGCTGCTGGGCTTCGTCAACGCTGTGTTTGCACGCAACTTCGACGACATCTCGATCATCCCGACCTTCGTGCTGACGCCGCTGACCTACCTGGGCGGGGTGTTCTATTCGATCAACCTGCTGCCGCCGTTCTGGCAGACCGTGTCGCTGGCCAACCCGGTGCTGCACATGGTCAACTCGTTCCGCTACGGCATCCTAGGGGTGTCGGATATCAGCATTGGTACGGCGATCACCTTCATGCTGGTCGCCACTGCGGTGCTCTATGCACTGTGCGTTCGCCTGCTGGTCAGCGGCCGCGGCATGCGCGCCTGAGGCCCTGAGCTTGCGCCGGCGCCATTGCCGGCCAATCCACCAGCGCCAGTACAACAGGGTGGTGAACCAGGCGACGATGCCCAGCACCACACCGCACACCACCGAGCCCAGCAGGAACGGCTGCCATAGCGTTGCCAGCTGGTCGGTGATCCATTCGAAGGTGAGGTCGTCGGGCAGGCTGCGCGGCGGTGTGCCCAGCAACCAGGCGCCGGTCATGTAGGTGACGAAAAATACCGGTGGCATGGTCAGGGGGTTGGTCAGCCATACCAGGCTGACGGCGATCGGCAGGTTGCCACGCACCGGGATCGCCAGCGCAGCGGCCAGCAGCATCTGCATGGGGACGGGAATCAGTGCCGCGAACAGGCCCACGCCCATGGCCCGGGCCACCGAGTGGCGGTTCAGGTGCCAAAGATTCGGGTCATGCAGCAACTTGCCGAAAAAGCGTAAGGACTTGTGTTCCCGAATGCTGGTCGGATCCGGCATGTAGCGTTTGAAAAGGCGGCGCGGCATGTAGGCTCCCCGAGCGGTCATCACGCAAGTATGCCTTGATTCCATCTCAGCCTCGTTCAGAGTTTGTGACAATTGTTGAGCGAGCCTCGGCGTCTTTTCGTCTATGCCTGAGTGGGTCATTCGGTTTCCGGAGCTCTAACTCATGCGCACAGGGATGTTTGCGCTGGCGCTCGGGCTGTTGTGCCTGGGTATTGTTCCCCAATTGCCATCGGTCGGGTGGCTGTGGCTGCTGCTCGGTGGCGGCCTGCTTTGCCTGTGCACACGCCTTTGGCCGCTGGGTTGCTTTGCGCTGGGGCTGTGCTGGGCTTGCTGGTCGGCGCAGCAGGCACTGGATGACCGCCTGGCCTCTGGCCTGGATGGCCGTACGCTGTGGCTGGAGGGCCGGGTGGTCGGCTTGCCGACCCACACGGCGCGTGGGGTGCGCTTTGAGCTGGAGCAACCGCGCTCGCGCCGCGCTGCGTTGCCCCAGCGCCTGCAATTGCATTGGTTCGATGGCCCACCGCTGCGTGCTGGCGAGCGCTGGCGCCTGGCCGCTACCCTGCAGCGCCCGGCCGGGCTGCTCAACCCGCACGGTCCGGACCGGGAGGCACAGTTGTTGGCCAGGCGCATCGGTGCCACTGGCACGGTCAAGGCCGGCCATGTGCTGGATGCCGCGCAGCCGGGCTGGCGTGACGCTCTGCGCCAGCGCTTGTTGAGTGTCGCTGCCCATGGCCGGGAAGCTGCCCTCGTCGCGCTGGTGCTCGGTGATGGCGCCGGCTTGGCCCGCGAGGACTGGCAAGCGCTGCAGGCCACGGGCACAGTCCACCTGTTGGTGATTTCGGGGCAGCACATCGGCCTGGTCGCCGGCTTGCTCTACGCCCTGGTCGCCGGCCTGGCGCGCCGGGGCCTGTGGCCTGCGGCTCTACCCTGGTTGCCGTGTGCATGTGGCCTGGCCCTGGGCGCGGCGCTGGCCTATGGCTGGCTGGCCGGTGCGGGGGTGCCGGTGCAGCGCGCCTGCCTGATGCTGGCCGTGGTCTTGCTCTGGCGCCTGCGCTTTCGCCATCTTGGGGCGCTGTTCCCTTTGCTGCTGGCGCTCACCGGGGTGCTGCTGGCCGAGCCCCTGGCCCCGCTGTTGCCTGGTTTCTGGCTGTCGTTCGCGGCAGTGGCGACCCTGGTCTACTGCTTCAGTTCGCGTCTTGGCAGGTGGCGGCCCTGGCAAGGGTGGACCCGCGCCCAGTGGGTGATCGCCATCGGCCTGCTGCCGGTATTGATCGCCACCGGTTTGCCGGTCAGCCTGAGTGCGCCATTGGCCAACTTGCTGGCAGTACCCTGGATCAGCCTGGCGGTATTGCCTTTGGCGCTGCTTGGGACCTTGCTGCTGCCGTTGGCAGGGGTAGGTGAAGGCCTGTTGTGGCTGGCAGGTGGGCTCTTGGACGTCTTGTTCCGGTCGCTGGCGTGGGTAGCGGACTGGCGCCCGGCATGGCTACCGCCTGCGTTGCCGACCTGGGCCTGGCTGATGGTCTGCCTGGGGGCGTTGCTGGTGCTGCTGCCGTCCGGCGTGCCCCTGCGCAGCCTGGGCGGGACCCTGCTGCTGGCGTTGTGGGTGCCCAGGGAAGCTGTGCCCCCTGGGCAGGTGGAAGTCTGGCAGCTGGATGTCGGGCAGGGCTTGGCGGTCTTGCTGCGCACCCAACATCACAGCCTGCTCTACGACGCCGGGCCTGCGCGGGGCGATAGTGATCTGGGTGAGCGGGTGGTGTTGCCCACTTTGCACAAGCTGGGCGTCAAGCGCCTGGACATCATGCTCGTCAGCCATGCCCATGCCGACCATGCCGGTGGCGCACCGGCCGTGAACCGTGGGTTGCCGGTGGTGCGTGCGCTGGGCGGCGAAGCGCTGGAGGACCTTGCCCTGCAGCCGTGTACGCGTGGTGAGCAGTGGGAATGGGATGGGGTGCGCTTTTCGCTGTGGCATTGGGCCCAAGGGCAGAGCAGCAACGACCGCTCGTGCGTGCTGCTGGTCGAGGCGCAGGGAGAGCGGCTGCTATTGGCAGGCGATATGGAGGCGGGGGCCGAGCGCGCATGGTTGGCGGACCACGCCGCGCCACGTATCGATTGGCTGCAGTCGCCGCACCATGGCAGCCGCAGTTCCTCGACCGAGGCATTCATCCGCGCCACGGCGCCGCGCGGGGTGCTGATTTCGCGCGGGCGTAACAACGGTTTCGGGCATCCGCATGTGCAGGTGCTCGAGCGGTATCGGCGGCATGGGCTGGCCATTCACGATACGGCGGTGGAGGGGGCGTTGCGGTTGATGTTGGGAAGCCGTGGCGAAGTGGAGGGCGTACGGGGGCAACGACGCTTTTGGCGCAGTAGGGGGGCATACCCCCACGCAATTCCCTGACCTTCGGCAGATGAGCCCCCGGCGCGCCTATGTTAGAGTGGCGGCCTTTTTCCGAGGGGGCGTTTACTGTGTGGGAATTGGTCAAGTCCGGTGGTTGGATGATGCTGCCGATCATTCTGAGCTCCATCGCTGCCATGGCTATCGTCGTCGAGCGCCTGTGGACCCTGCGCGCCAGCCGCGTTACCCCGCCACACCTGCTGGGCCAGGTATGGATGTGGATCAAGGACAAGCAACTCACCAGTGACAAGCTCAAGGCCCTGCGCGCCGATTCGCCGCTGGGTGAGATCCTCGCTGCGGGCCTGGCCAACTCGCGCCATGGCCGTGAAATCATGAAAGAGTGCATCGAGGAGTCGGCCTCGCGGGTCATCCACGAACTGGAGCGCTACATCAGCACGCTCGGTACCATCGCCGCGATGGCCCCGCTGCTTGGCCTGCTCGGTACCGTACTGGGCATGATCGATATCTTCAGCGCCTTCATGGGGACGCAGATGACCGCCAATGCGGCCGTGCTGGCCAGTGGTATTTCCAAGGCGCTGGTCACTACGGCGGCTGGCCTGATGGTCGGCATCCCGGCCGTGTTCTTCCACCGTTTCCTGCTGCGCCGCATCGACGAACTGGTGGTGGGCATGGAGCAGGAGGCAATCAAGCTGGTGGAGGTCATCCAGGGCGACCGTGAAGTCGAAGTGGCCGGAGGCAAGGCGTGAAGTTCCGGCGCAATCGCCAGCGGGAGAACGTTGACATCAACCTGGCGTCGTTGATCGACGTGGTGTTCGTCCTGCTGCTGTTCTTCGTGGTCACCACCACCTTCACCCGTGAGACCCAGCTGCGTGTGGAGCTGCCTGAGGCCGTCAGCGCCGAACAGCCAGGCGCAGACCCGGAAAAGCTGGTGGAGGTCACCATCAGTGCCGATGGCGTGTATTCGGTGAACAACCACCTGTTGCCCAAGAGCGACCTGGCCACCCTGACCGAGGCGATCCAGCGCGAGTCGGGCGGTGACAACACGCTGCCGCTGGCCATCAGCGCCGACGGCAAGACCCCGCACCAGGCCGTGATCACTGCGATGGATGCCGCCGGCAAGCTCGGTTTCAGCCACCTGCGCATGACCACCGTCGAGGCTGCCCAGGGGACACCTTGATGGCGCTCGCCGACCGTCTGCTAGCCGCCTGGTACGCCGGGCATCCGGCCCTTGCCCTGCTGCGCCCGCTCGAAGCGCTTTACCGGCGGGTGGTGACGCGCAAGCGCGCGCGGTTTCTCAGTGGCGAAAGCGCCAGCTACCGCGCCCCGGTGCCGGTCATCGTAGTGGGCAACATCACCATTGGTGGCACCGGCAAGACGCCGATGATCCTCTGGTTGATCGAGCATTGCCGACGCCAGGGGCTGAGGGTGGGGGTGGTCAGCCGCGGCTACGGTGCAAAACCGCCTCGGTTGCCCTGGCGTGTCGAAGCCTCGCAGCGTGCCGAGCAGGCCGGCGATGAGCCTTTGCTGATCGTTCAGCGCACGGGTGTGCCGCTGATGATCGACCCCGACCGCTCCCGCGCCGTGCAGGCATTGCTGGCCAGCGAGCCGTTGGACCTGATCCTGTGTGACGACGGTATGCAGCACTATCGCCTGGCGCGCGACCTGGAGCTGGTGCTGATCGATGCTGCGCGTGGCCTGGGCAATGGCCGCTGCCTGCCGGCCGGCCCTCTGCGCGAGCCTGCCGAGCGCCTGCAAGAGGCCGATGCGGTGCTGTTCAATGGCGCCACTGTCGATCGCCCCGAGGGCTTCGCTTTTCGTCTGCAACCCAGTGCGCTGGTCAACCTGCGCAGTGGAGAGCGCCGCGCGCTCGACTTCTTTCCTCCTGGCCAGCGCCTGCATGCGGTGGCCGGTATCGGCAACCCGCAACGTTTCTTCAACACCCTGCTGGGGCTAAACTGGCAGCCGGTGCCGCATCCGTTCGCCGACCACGCCCAGTTCAGCGCGCAAAGCCTGGCTTTCAGCCCGTCGCTGCCATTGGTGATGACCGAGAAGGACGCGGTGAAGTGCCGGGCCTTCGCTGCCGATGACTGGTGGTACCTGGCCGTGGAGGCGGTGCCTACGCCGGCTTTCTGCGACTGGTTCGACAGCCAGCTGCAACGCTTGCTGCCAGGGCCGCGAACGCCCTGAGCCCCTTTTCAATTTCCGGCCATCTGGCCTCAAGGAAGCTTCCATGGACACCAAATTGCTCGACATCCTGGCCTGCCCGATCACCAAGGGGCCGCTCAAGCTCAGCGCTGACAAGACCGAGCTGATCAGCAAGGGCGCTGGCCTGGCCTACCCGATCCGCGATGGCATCCCGGTGATGCTGGAAAGCGAGGCGCGCACCCTGACCGACGACGAGCGTCTGGACAAATGAGCCTGAACTTCACCGTGGTCATTCCCGCCCGGCTGCGCTCGACGCGCCTGCCGGGCAAGCCGTTGTTGCTGATCGCCGGCAAGCCGATGGTTCAGCACGTCTGGGAGCAGGCGCGCAAGAGCGGTGCCGGCCGTGTGGTCATCGCCACCGACGACGCCAGTATCGTCGAGGCCTGCCAGGCCTTTGGGGCTGAAGTACTGATGACCCGCGCCGACCATGAGTCGGGTACCGACCGCCTGGCTGAAGTGGCTGCGCAGCTTGGCCTGCCGGCCGACGCCATCGTGGTCAACGTCCAGGGGGATGAGCCGCTCATCCCGCCGGTGATCATCGACCAGGTCGCAGCCAACCTGGCGGCGCATCCGGAGGCAGGTATTGCCACCCTGGCCGAGCCGATCCACGACCCCGAAACCGTGTTCAACCCCAATGCGGTCAAGGTGGTCAGCGACAAGAACGGCCTGGCCTTGAGCTTCAGCCGTGCGCCGCTGCCGTGGGCACGTGACGTTTTCGCCAATGATCGCAACCAACTGCCGCAAGGTGTGCCTTACCGCCGCCATATCGGCATGTACGCCTACCGCGTCGGTTTCCTTCAGGACTTCGTCAGCTGGGGGCCGTGCTGGCTCGAGCAGACCGAGGCGCTCGAGCAGCTGCGTGCCCTCTGGCATGGCGTGCGTATTCACGTGGCCGATGCCATCGAGGCGCCAGCAGTGGGTGTCGATACTGCACACGACCTCGAGCGCGTACGGCGCTTGCTGGAGGCCTGATGCGCGTCCTGTTCGTTTGCCTGGGCAATATCTGCCGGTCGCCCACCGCCGAGGGTGTGCTGCGCCATCAGTTGCAGGTCGCGGGCCTGGCTGGGCAGGTGCACGTGGCGTCCGCCGGGACCGGTGACTGGCACGTGGGCAAGGGGCCCGACAGCCGCACCTGCAAGGCCGCACTGGCGCGGGGCTATGACCTGTCGCAACAGCGTGCCCAGCAGGTCAAGGCTGAGCACTTTGCCGAGTACGACCTGATTCTGGCCATGGACGAAAGCAACCTGCGCCACCTGCGCGCCATGCGTGCCCCCAATGCGACTGGCGAGCTTGACCTGTTCCTGCGCCGCTATGGGGCGGCTGTGGATGAAGTGCCGGACCCTTACTACGGCGGCGCAGAGGGGTTCGAGCAGGTGCTGGACCTGATCGAGGCGGCCTGCCATGAGCTGGTTGTCGAAATCAAGGGGCGGTTATGACGGCGCACTGGCAGGAGCAGGTTTCGCTCAAGCCTTACAATACCTTCGGCATCGATGTGAAAGCCCGGTACTTCGCCCAGGTACAGAGCGACGACGAGGTGCGCGAGGCCCTGGCGCAAGCGCGCCAGCGAGGGCTTGCGGTGATGGTCATCGGCGGCGGCAGCAACCTGCTGCTGACCCGTGATGTCGACGCGCTGGTACTGCACATGGCCAGCCGTGGCCGCCACGTCCTCGGTGATGACGCAGGGCGTGTGGTGGTCGAGGCCGAGGCGGGCGAGCCTTGGCACCCGTTCGTGCAATGGTCGTTGCAGCAAGGCTTTTGTGGCCTTGAAAACCTCAGCCTCATCCCGGGCACGGTAGGGGCTGCGCCGATGCAGAATGTGGGCGCCTACGGCGTGGAAATCAAGGATGTGTTCGCCGGGTTGACGGCGCTGGACCGGCACACAGGCGAGCTGCGTGACTTCGGGCTTGAGGAATGTGCTTTTGGTTACCGCGACAGCCTGTTCAAGCGTAACCCTGGGCGGTGGTTGATCCTGCGGGTGCGCTTTGCCTTGAGCCATCGGCTGCAGGCCCATCTGGATTACGGCCCGGTACGTCAGCGCCTGGCCGAGCAGGGCGTGCAGGCGCCGACGGCGCAGGCCATCAGCGACGCTATTTGCAGCATTCGCCGCGAGAAACTGCCCGATCCGGCTGAGCTGGGCAATGCCGGCAGCTTTTTCAAGAACCCGGTGGTTGCCGTCGAACAGCTGGCGCGGATCCGCGCTGAGTTTCCAGGTGTGGTGGCTTATCCCCAGGCTGACGGGCAGGTCAAGCTGGCGGCAGGCTGGTTGATCGAGCAGGCCGGCTGGAAGGGGTATCGAGATGGCGATGCCGGTGTGCACCGTTTGCAGTCGCTGGTGCTGGTCAATTATGGCCAGGCAAGCGGAGCGCAGTTGCATGGCCTGGCGCAACGCATTCAGGCGGATATCCTGGCGCGGTTCGGGGTTGCGCTGGAGATGGAGCCCAACCTGTACTGAGCCCGGTGCAGGCACCCCAAGCGGCCAAGAAAAAGCCCCGCCAGTTCACACTGGCGGGGCTTTTTCATTCAGCCGTGGCTATCAACCGTGATGAGGTTTGTGCTCATCGGCGGTTTCCAGCGCTGGCGTACCTGCAGTGGCCGCTTCCTGCGCAGCCTTGGCAGCCGCTTCGGCCTCGCGCTTGCGACGACGCACTTCACGTGGGTCGTTAGGGGCGCGGCCGTTAGGCAGCATCACGGTGGCCGCTTCGGGCACTGCCGGGGTTTCCACCGGGGCAGGCTCGGCGACCACAGGCGCTGCTTCGACTACGGTTGCTGCCGGCTCGACAGCCACTTCTGGCTGGGTTTGGGCGACAACGGCAGGCAGCTCGGCAGCCGGCGCTTGTTCAACGGCGACTTGGGCCTTCTCGGCTTCACCCGCTTCGATCACCGGAGCTTCGACAGGTGCCTCTACAGGTGCCTCTACAGGTGCCTCGGCAACCACTACCGGTTCGACCGCAGGCGCTTGTTCGACTACCGGCTCAGGGGCAACTTCAACCACAGGCGCGGCGTTGGCTTCGACTGCAACGACCGGCTCGCTGAGCGGCTGCTCGACCACCGGTGCAATGGCGATTTCCTCGGCCTTGGCGACGGCTTCGACCTGCTCGGCCGGCTGAGCCGCTTCGCTGTTGTCGGTGGCCGCAGTTTCGGCACTGGCGCGTTCAGCCTGCTGGTTGGCTTGCGCTTCGGCGCCAGCACTGATGTTGCTGCTGGCTACAGCGGCGGTGACGGCCAGGCCGGCAGCCAGTTCGGCACCCAGCTCGGTGGCCTGGTGCTGTTGTGGTTGCTCGTCGCTGCCTTCTTCATCGCTGCCTTCGATCAGCTCGCCATTGGCGTTGCGCTGACGTTCACGACGGTTGCTGCGGCGACGCTGGCCGCGGGAGCGGCGGCGCGGACGCTCGTCATCGGAGCCTTCCTGCTCGTCCTGTTGCAGCTCTTCGTTCGGCAGTTGCTCATCGGCGAGCTCTGCAGCCTTCTCGGCAGCCTGCTCGGCTTCACGTGGCTGGCGCTCTTCGCGTGGAGGGCGTGGCTGACGTTCTTCACGCGGTGCACGCTCTTCACGTGGTGCGCGCTCTTCACGAGGTGCACGTTCTTCACGTGGAGTGCGCTCTTCACGCGGTGCACGTTCTTCACGTGGAGCGCGCTCTTCACGCGGTGCACGTTCTTCGCGAGGCGCGCGTTCTTCGCGCGGTGCACGCTCTTCACGTGGCTGGCGTTCTTCACGAGCGGCCGGTGTTGCATCCAGCGGCTCACGCAGTTCGCGTACGCGCTCTTCGCGGTTGCCGCGGCGGTCTTCGCGTGGCTGACGAGGAGCGCGTTCTTCGCGCGGTGCACGCTCTTCACGCGGTGCACGTTCTTCCCGCGGTGCGCGCTCCTCACGTGGTTGGCGCTCTTCACGCGGGGCACGCTCGGCGCGCTCTTCACGCGGTTTGCGCTCTTCGTCACGGCGGCCGTTGCGGTTGCGGCTCTGCTGGCGGCCGTTGCGACGCTCCTCGTTACGCTGAGTGCGCTCGGGGGCAGGCTTCTCGGTGGTGACCACCGGGGCGGCGGCAGGCTCTTCCTTGCCGGCGAACAGGCTGACCAGCGACTTCACCAGGCCTTTGAACAGGCTTGGCTCCGGTACGCTGGCTGCCGCGGCGGCCGGTGCGGCAGGCTGCTGCTCTTCGACGACGCTCGGTACCGGCGCGTTGGCGCGGGCCGGTGCGGTCTTGACCGCTGCTTCCTGACGCACCAGGGTGCGCGTGGCGGTCGGCTGCGGTGCTTCTTCGGTTTCGGAGGCCGCGATTTCGTAGCTGGACTGGTTGTTCAGCACTTCCGGGTTGTCGTCGCGCAGGCGCTGGACTTCGAAGTGCGGGGTTTCCAGGTGGTCGTTCGGCAGAATGATGATGCGGGCACGGGTGCGCAGTTCGATCTTGGTGATCGAGTTGCGCTTCTCGTTGAGCAGGAACGCGGCGACCGGGATCGGTACCTGGGCGCGTACTTCGGCAGTACGGTCCTTCAGGGCTTCTTCCTCGATCAGGCGCAGGATGGCCAGGGACAGCGATTCGACATCGCGGATGATGCCGGTGCCGGAGCAGCGCGGGCAGACGATGCCGCTGCTTTCGCCCAGCGACGGGCGCAGGCGCTGACGGGACATTTCCAGCAGGCCGAAGCGCGAGATGCGGCCGACCTGCACGCGAGCGCGGTCAGCCTCGAGGGCTTCGCGTACACGTTCTTCGACGGCGCGCTGGTTTTTCGCCGGTGTCATGTCGATGAAGTCGATCACGATCAGGCCGCCGATGTCGCGCAGGCGCAGCTGGCGGGCGATTTCTTCGGCCGCTTCCAGGTTGGTCTGCAGCGCGGTTTCCTCGATGTCGCTGCCCTTGGTGGCGCGCGCCGAGTTGATGTCGATGGAAACCAGGGCCTCGGTCGGGTCGATCACGATCGAGCCGCCAGAGGGCAGGTCGACGACGCGCTGGAAGGCGGTCTCGATCTGGCTTTCGATCTGGAAGCGGTTGAACAGCGGCACGCTGTCTTCGTACAGCTTGACCTTGCTGGCGTACTGCGGCATCACCTGGCGGATGAAGGTCAGGGCTTCTTCCTGGGCATCGATGCTGTCGATCAGCACTTCGCCGATGTCCTGGCGCAGGTAGTCGCGGATGGCGCGGATGATGACGTTGCTTTCCTGGTAGATCAGGAACGGTGCAGCGCGGTCCAGGGAGGCTTCCTTGATGGCGGTCCACAGCTGCAGCAGGTAGTCGAGGTCCCACTGCATTTCTTCGCTGCTGCGGCCAAGGCCCGCGGTGCGCACGATCAGGCCCATGTCGCCTGGCACGGTCAGGCCGTTGAGGGCTTCACGCAGTTCGTTGCGCTCTTCGCCTTCGATGCGGCGGGAGATGCCGCCGGCACGGGGGTTGTTCGGCATCAGGACCAGGTAGCGGCCTGCCAGGCTGATGAAGGTGGTCAGGGCGGCGCCTTTGTTGCCGCGCTCTTCCTTCTCGACCTGGACGATGACTTCCTGGCCTTCGCTCAGGACGTCCTTGATGTTGACGCGGCCTTCAGGGGCTTTCTTGAAGTACTCGCGGGAGATTTCCTTCAGCGGCAGGAAGCCGTGACGTTCGGAGCCGAAGTCGACGAAGGCGGCTTCGAGGCTGGGCTCGATCCGGGTGATCTTGCCTTTGTAGATGTTGGCCTTTTTCTGCTCACGCGCACCGGACTCGATGTCCAGGTCGTAGAGACGTTGGCCGTCCACCAGGGCTACACGCAACTCTTCGGGTTGAGTTGCGTTAATCAGCATTCTTTTCATGTTGTACCGTCGGTTTCCGGGCTGCCGGAAACGGCGTTCGGCACACACGACTTCTCATGGTCGGTGCCAAGGTGCGCAAAGGGTGGCCGGGCCACCCCCGTGTCGAGCAACGTTCGGCACCAGCCGGTTTCCCAGCCTGCCGTTGTCGCGACGACGCGTCCTGTTTGCTGCGGTGCCAAGAGGCCCCTGCGGTATCTGCAGAGATATCCGAATCGATATCCGAATCAACCCAGCAGGCCTCGTGCACTCAGTCAGGAGGAGGAATCAACCGTCAGCCGTGGACGCCCATGGGGCATCTGTTCAGGACCTTATCCGCTCGCCGGCCATGCATTGGGCCGGTGGCCGGACGCGGTGCTACACGGTCCGAGGGCTGTGCATCTCCACCCTGCACGTATCCCTGATAATTCGGGTGCTGCCGCGCGCTGAATCCGCAACGGGTTGCATTTTTCGCCAGCGCAATTTCCGCGCTGACGCCATTCATGTCCAAGGCAGGTATTTCCGAAGCATTCGCCGTGCGTTGCGTGCAAGCGTCGGGGCGGGCAGAGGTGCAGCGAAAAGAAGCGGGTAAGCAGGTGAAACACCGCACTTGTCGTTTTTTTTCGGTCTTCTCTACACAGCGCTGGTGGCGATTCCAGGCAATTCGGTAAACTGGCGAAAACCCCGTAGGACGGCCTCGCGTCCTGCAGAATTGCGTTGGTCAGGGACCGGCTAAGGGCCTGGTGCCGCTGGCCTACCGCTTTTGGCGGCGTTCGCGACTATAGCAGTAATGATTAAGTGCTTCAATTCCATAAAAAATTGTTATGATCCCTCGATGACGACCAATACCCCTCCGACTTCCGGCGTTCAGCTGATCGAAGTCGCGCCGGAGCTTGCCGGCCAACGTATCGACAATTTCCTCATCACCGCGCTCAAGGGCGTGCCCAGGACGCTGGTCTACCGCATCCTGCGCAAAGGCGAGGTCCGGGTCAACAAGGGCCGTGTCAAGCCTGAGTACAAGATCCAGGCCGGTGACATCGTCCGTGTACCGCCCGTGCGCCTGCCTGAGCGTGACGAGCCGGCCCCGGTTGCCCAGGGCCTGCTGCAGCGCCTGGAGGCCGCCATCGTCTACGAAGACAAGGCGCTGATCGTGATGAACAAGCCGGCCGGTATCGCCGTGCATGGTGGCAGTGGCCTGAGCTTTGGGGTGATCGAGGCGCTGCGCCAGCTGCGTCCGGATGCCAAGGAGCTGGAGCTTGTGCACCGCCTGGACCGCGACACCTCTGGCCTGCTGATGATCGCCAAGAAGCGCAGCATGCTGCGCCACCTGCATGCCGCATTGCGCGGTGATGGGGTCGACAAGCGCTACATGGCGCTGGTGCGTGGCCACTGGCCTACCTCGAAGAAGCAGGTCAATGCCCCGTTGCTCAAGAGCAACCTGCGTTCGGGCGAGCGTATGGTCGAGGTGAACGACGAGGGCAAAGAGGCGCTCACCCTGTTCCGTGTGCTTCGCCGTTTCGGCGAGTTCGCCACCATTGTCGAGGCTCGCCCTATCACCGGGCGTACCCATCAGATTCGCGTGCATACGCTGCACGCCGGCCACATGATCGCCGGTGACAGCAAGTATGGCGACGAGGACTTCAGCCGCGAGATTCGTGACCTGGGCGGCAAGCGGCTGTTCCTGCATGCCTATGCCCTCACCGTGCCGCTGCCTGATGGTGGCGAGCTCAAGCTCGAGGCGCCGGTGGACGAAGTCTGGGCGAAAACCGTAGAGCGTCTGGGGGCGTCCTGATTCATGAAGAAGTCTTACGAGTTGCTGATCTTCGACTGGGACGGCACCTTGGCCGACTCGATCGGGCGGATCGTCGAGTCGATGAATGCCGCTGCCGAGCGTGCCGGTGAGGCGCCAAGCCCGGAGGAGGCTGTCAAGGGCATCATCGGCCTGGCGCTTGGTGAGGCCATTTCCACCCTCTACCCGCACCTCGATCCTGTGCAGGTCGAAACCTTCCGTCAGCACTATGCCGACATTTATACGGCGCTTGATCAGCAGCCTTCGCCGTTGTTCGAGGGGGTGGTCGAGTCGCTGGAGGCCTTCCGGGCCGAGGGTTATCGCCTGGCGGTGGCCACTGGCAAGGCGCGCCGTGGTCTGGACCGGGTGCTCAGGGCCAATGGCTGGGAGCGGTTTTTCGACATCACGCGTGCTGCTGATGAGACCCGCGGCAAGCCCCATCCGCTGATGCTCGAGGAAATTCTGGGCCATTGCGGTGTCCAACCTGGGCAGGCGCTGATGGTCGGAGATTCGGCATTCGATCTGCTGATGGCGAAAAACGCCGGTATGCATTCGGCGGCCGTGGGCTATGGTGCCATGTCGCTGCAGGCTTTGGCCGAGTTTGGTCCGCAGGTGTGCATCGATCATTTTTCCCAGTTGCGCGAGTGGCTGGCAGGTTCTGCGCAAATCCAATTCCAAGGTAGGTGAGCATGGTTGACGAGTGGAAAGCACCGGGTTCCGAGACGGAAGAAGAGCGCCTTGCGCGCGAAGACCGTGAAGAGGATGAGCGCGTAGAGCGCAAGAGCTGGAAGCTGCTGGAAAAGACCGTGCTGGCCAGTGTCCAGGAGCAGCGCAGGGCGCGTCGCTGGGGGATCTTCTTCAAGCTGCTGACGTTCGTGTACCTCTTCGGTGTATTGGCCCTGTTCCTGCCTTGGACGGATATGGACAAGGCTGCCTCGCGCGGCACCAACCATACCGCGTTGGTGGAGGTGCGCGGCGTGATCGCGGATCAGGAGGCGGCCAGTGCCGACAACCTCGTCAAGAGCCTGCGCGAAGCCTTCAAGGACCCAAAGACCAAAGCCGTGATCATGCGGATCAACAGCCCGGGCGGCAGTCCGGTGCAGGCAGGTTATGTCTATGACGAGATCCGTCGCCTGCGCGGTGAGTATCCGGATATCAAGTTGTACGCGGTGATCGCCGACCTGGGTGCGTCCGGTGCCTATTACATCGCCAGTGCGGCGGACGAGATCTATGCCGACAAGGCCAGCCTGGTGGGTTCCATCGGTGTGACGGCGGCCGGTTACGGGTTTGTAGGTTCGATGGAGAAACTGGGCGTCGAGCGGCGTACCTACACGGCCGGTGAGCACAAGGCGTTCCTGGACCCGTTTTCGCCGGAAAAGCCTGAAGAGCGGGCGTTCTGGCAGGGTGTGCTGAACACTACTCACCAGCAGTTCATCGCCATGGTCAAACAGGGGCGCGGCGATCGCTTGAAAGACAAGGAGCACCCGGAGCTGTTCAGTGGCCTGGTGTGGTCGGGTGAGCAGGCCAAGGCGCTGGGGCTCGTCGACGGTCTGGGCAGTGCGAGCTATGTGGCCCGTGAGATCGTGGGTGAGAAAGAGTTGGTCGATTTCACCGTCGAGGAGTCGCCGTTCGATCGCTTCTCCAAGCGCCTCGGTGCCAGCATGGCCGAGAAGTTAGCCCTGTACATGGGCTTCCAGGGGCCTGCTCTGCGCTGAGGGCAGGGCGGCCCCTGGCGGTCTCATGGTACTGCCACGCCTTCTTTGCTCAGCATGTCCACCAGCCGAATCAACGGTAGGCCGATCAGGCTGGTGGCGTCGCTCCCGTGGGTGCTCTGGAACAGGCTCACGCCCAGCCCTTCTGCCTTGAAGCTGCCCGCGCAATCCAAGGGCTGCTCGGCCGTCACATAGCGCTCCACGCGCGCCCGATCCAGTTCCCGCAGGGTCACGGTAAACGGTACGCAATCGACCTGGCATTGCCCTGTGGCGGTGTTCAGCAGCGCCACCCCGGTCAGGAAGGTGACGTGCTGCCCGCTGGCCGCAAGCAGCTGTTCGCAGGCCCGCTCGAAACTGTGCGGCTTGCCCAGGATCTGCTCGCCGAGTACCGCAACCTGGTCAGAGCCGATGATCAGGTGTTGCTGGTGGCTGCCGGCGAGTGCCTCGGCCTTCTGCCTGGCCAGGCGTCGCACCAGGTCCGTGGCAGGTTCGTCAGCGAGCGGTCGCTCGTCCAGGTCAGGGCTCGCCCACGTGAAGGGCAGGCCCAGGCGCGCGAGCAGTTCGCGCCGGTAAGGGGAGCTGGAAGCCAGCAACAAAGGCAGCATGGTAGACTCCTGATCAGTTGATCCCGATTCTAACATGCAACATGCCGCCGAATTTCCTTTGACAGGTGCAGGGGGCATCCCTAGAATGCTGCGCCTATGTTGAATGACCCGATTCCACCTCACGTTGACCCGCGCAAATTAGCCGATCGTGGCGTAACCCTTAACGGTTCGCTGCAACTCGCTGATTTGGAAAGACTCTGCGACCCGCTTTCCGACAATGTCGGTACGGTGCAGGCGAAGTTCGATTTTGAACGAGATGAACAGCACGTAGTGGTTATCCACAGCGAGCTGGATGTCGAAGTCAAAATGGTTTGCCAGCGTTGTCTTGAGCTGGTCACCCTGCCGATTCACAGCGAATGTACTTACGCTGTGGTGAAGGAGGGTGCGAATACCCAGTCGTTGCCGAAAGGCTATGACGTGCTGGAACTGGGCGAAGATCCTTTGGATCTGCAGGCCTTGATCGAGGAGGAGCTTCTGCTCGCCTTGCCCATCGTGCCTGCTCATCATCCGGAAGAATGCCAGCAGCCGGCGGGCGCAGACGAGCCCGAATCGAGCAAGGACGAGGTATCGCGGTCCAACCCGTTCAGTGTTTTGGCGCAGTTAAAGCGTGACCCAAACGTTTAGGAGTTAATCAATTATGGCTGTTCAGCAGAACAAAAAATCCCGCTCTGCCCGTGACATGCGCCGTTCGCACGACGCTCTGTCGGAAAACGCGCTGTCGGTAGAGAAAACCACCGGTGAAGTACACCTGCGTCACCACGTATCGCCAGAAGGCGTATACCGTGGTCGTAAAGTGATCGACAAGGGCGCTGACGAGTAATCCTTGTCTGCTCAGGTCATCGCGATCGACGCAATGGGCGGGGACTTCGGTCCCCGCAGCATTGTCCAGGCTAGCATTGCCTGCCTTTCGGCTACCCCCTCGCTGCACTTGACCCTCGTCGGTCAACCCTCCCTCCTAGAAGATCTTGTCACTGGCCTTGCGGCTGCGGATCGCGCGCGCCTGCAGATTGTCGCTGCCAGTGAGGTGATCGGTATGGACGAGCGGCCATCCCAGGCGTTGCGCGGCAAGCCGGATTCGTCGATGCGCATCGCCCTCGAACGGGTGCGTGATGGCAAGGCCCAGGCCTGCGTCAGTGCCGGCAATACTGGCGCGCTGATGGCGCTGTCGCGCATGGTGCTCAAGACGCTGCCGGGTATCGACCGGCCGGCCATGGTTGCGGCTATCCCGACCCAGGCCGGCTACTGTCAGCTGCTCGATCTGGGTGCCAACGTCGACTGCAGTGCCGAGAACCTCTACCAGTTTGCCGTAATGGGCTCGGTGGCCGCGCAGGCCTTGGGTGTGCAGCGCCCGCGCGTGGCACTGTTGAACATCGGTACCGAGGACATCAAGGGCAATCAGCAGGTCAAGCTGGCTGCCACGTTGTTGCAGAACGCACGCGGCCTGAATTATGTCGGCTTCGTCGAGGGTGATGGCCTTTATCGCGGGGAGGCGGATGTGGTGGTGTGCGACGGCTTTGTCGGCAATATCCTGCTCAAATCCAGCGAGGGCCTGGCGACGATGATCGCTGCGCGCATCGAAAAGCTGTTCAAGGGTGGCCCGTTGTCGCGTGTTGCCGGGGCCGTCGCGATGCCGCTGCTCAAGCGTCTGCAGGCCGACCTGGCGCCGGCGCGGCACAATGGGGCAAGTTTTCTGGGGCTGCAGGGTATCGTCATCAAGAGCCATGGCTCGGCTGGCGTGCAGGGCTTTCAAAGCGCCATCCAGCGTGCCTTGATCGAGATTCAGGAAAACCTGCCGCAGCGCCTGCACGGGCGCCTCGAAGACCTCTTGCCTTAGGCATTTCGCCGATGAAGTGCTTAAATGTGACCGCTTGGTCCGCGTTTCCATCCAAGTTTTCAGTTTCCGCGTCTAGCCTTGGGCTCGGCGCACCCTATCCGACGACAAGATCATAAGGGCTTGTTCAATGTCTGCATCCCTCGCATTCGTCTTCCCCGGTCAAGGTTCCCAGTCGCTGGGCATGCTCAAAGAACTGGGCGCCGAAAAGCCGGTGATCGTTGAGACCTTCAAGGAAGCCTCCGAGGCCCTGGGTTACGACCTGTGGGAACTGGTCCAGGAAGGCCCGGAAGAGCAACTCAACCAAACCGACAAGACCCAGCCGGCCATCCTCACGGCCTCCATCGCCCTGTGGCGCCTGTGGCTGGAGGAGGGTGGCGCGCAGCCGGCCTTCGTGTCGGGCCACAGCCTGGGCGAATACAGCGCTCTGGTCGCTGCTGGAAGCCTGTCGCTCAAAGATGCCGTCAGGCTGGTCAAGCGCCGCGGCGAACTGATGCAAGAAGCCGTGCCGGCCGGTCATGGCGCCATGGCCGCCATCCTTGGCCTGGGCGATGATGATGTGAAGGCCATTTGCGCCGAAGCCGCCGAAGATGAAGTGGTCAGCGCAGTCAACTTCAACTCGCCGGGCCAGGTCGTCATCGCCGGTAACGTCGCCGCGGTCAATCGCGCCATCGAGCTGTGCAAAGCCAAGGGCGCCAAGCGTGCCTTGCCGCTGCCGGTGAGCGTGCCATCGCACTGCGCCCTGATGAAGCCGGCTGCTGAGCGTTTCGCCGAGCACGTCAATGCCGTCGAATGGAAGGCGCCGCAGATTCCGGTAGTGCAGAACGTGACTGCCGCGGTCGCCGTCAACCTCGATACCCTCAAGCAGGACCTGTTGGCGCAGCTGTATCAGCCGGTTCGCTGGGTTGAATGCGTGCAGACCCTCGCCGCCAACGGTGCGGTCAACCTGGTCGAGTGTGGTCCGGGCAAGGTGCTGGCTGGCCTGAACAAGCGTTGCGCCGATGGTGTGACCACCTACAACCTCAACACCCCCGACGCCGTCGCCGCCACCCGTGCGGCATTGGCCTGAATTTGGAGAAGCTTGCATGAGCCTGCAAGGTAAAGTTGCACTGGTTACCGGCGCCAGCCGGGGTATCGGCCAGGCCATCGCCCTCGAGCTGGGCCGCCAGGGCGCGACCGTGATCGGTACCGCCACTTCGGCTTCCGGTGCCGAGCGCATCGCTGCCACCCTCAAAGAGCACGGTATCACCGGTACCGGCATGGAGCTGAACGTCACCAGCGCCGAGTCCGTGGACGCGGTGCTGGGTGCTATCGGCGAGCAGTTCGGTGCCCCGGCCATTCTTGTCAACAACGCGGGCATCACCCGCGACAACCTCATGCTGCGCATGAAGGACGACGAGTGGTTCGACGTGATCGACACCAACCTCAACAGCCTCTACCGTTTGTCCAAGGGCGTGCTGCGTGGCATGACCAAGGCGCGTTGGGGTCGTATCATCAGCATCGGCTCGGTCGTCGGTGCCATGGGCAACGCTGGCCAGGCCAACTATGCGGCCGCCAAGGCCGGCCTCGAAGGCTTCAGCCGCGCCCTGGCGCGTGAAGTCGGCTCGCGCGGTATCACCGTCAACTCGGTGACCCCAGGCTTCATCGATACCGACATGACCCGCGAACTGCCAGAAGCGCAGCGCGAAGCCCTGCAGACCCAGATTCCGCTGGGCCGCCTGGGCCAGGCCGAGGAAATCGCCAAGGTGGTTTCCTTCCTGGCATCCGACGGCGCAGCCTATGTCACCGGCGCTACCGTGCCGGTGAATGGCGGGATGTACATGTAACACTGCAACTCAATGTGACGGATTGCTAAAAAAAAGAGTCATACTCCCAGCCTAAAATCCGTTATAAAGCTGCAACCAGATTCCAGGCAGTGGGTTCGGTGACTGAGCGACAGTGCGTTGCGCTTGAAAAGCGAACGCCTTTCTATAAAATTGGTCACCGGCCAGCTGCCTGACATATATCCACTAGGAGTGAAAACTAGGTATGAGCACCATCGAAGAACGCGTCAAGAAAATCGTCGCCGAGCAACTGGGCGTCAAGGAAGAGGAAGTGACCAACGAGAAGTCCTTCGTCGATGACCTGGGTGCCGATTCGCTTGACACCGTTGAGCTGGTGATGGCTCTGGAAGAGGAATTCGAGACCGAAATCCCTGACGAAGAAGCCGAGAAGATCACTACCGTTCAAGCTGCCATCGACTACGTCAACGCCCACCAGGCTTAAGACGCTGTAGTCGACGCTTCTTGTCGAGAAGAACCGCACTGCCTTTGCCGGCGTGCGGTTTTTTCTTTGCGAAGGCCCTGCAATGATCCGCGGGCTTCGAGAGCCTGTTGCCATTTCATTCCATTGCCTTGAATGCAATGGCAAGAGACTCTGTTATTAGAAAAGGAGAGTACTGTGTCGCGTAGACGCGTCGTGGTCACTGGTATGGGTATGCTGTCGCCACTGGGTACGGATGTACCGAGCACCTGGCAGGGCATTCTGGCTGGCCGCAGTGGCATCGGTCCGATCGAGCATACGGACCTTTCTGCCTACTCCACCCGTTTTGGCGGCTCGGTGAAGGGCTTCGAGGTCGAGCAGTACCTGTCGGCCAAGGAAGCTCGCAAGCTTGACTTGTTCATCCAGTACGGCCTGGCGGCCGGTTTCCAGGCGGTACGCAATGCCGGCCTGGAAGTCACCGACGCCAACCGCGAGCGCATTGGCGTGGCCATGGGCTCCGGGATCGGCGGCCTGACCAACATCGAAGAAACCAGCCGGACCTTGCACGGTCAAGGCCCGCGCCGTATCTCGCCGTTCTTCGTGCCAGGCTCGATCATCAACATGATCTCCGGCTTCCTGTCGATCCACCTGGGGTTGCAGGGCCCGAATTATGCCATTGCCACGGCCTGTACCACGGGCACCCACTGCATCGGCATGGCTGCCCGCAACATCGCCTACGGTGAAGCCGACGTGATGATCGCCGGTGGCGCCGAAATGGCCGCTTGCGGCTTGGGCATGGGCGGCTTTGGTGCCTCGCGCGCGCTGTCGACCCGCAACGATGAGCCGGCCCGTGCCAGCCGTCCGTGGGACAAGGGGCGGGACGGCTTCGTGCTCTCCGACGGCGCCGGTGCACTGGTACTCGAAGAGCTCGAGCACGCCCAGGCCCGTGGTGCGACCATTTATGCCGAGCTGGTCGGTTTCGGCATGAGCGGCGACGCTTACCACATGACGTCGCCGCCCGACAGTGGCGAAGGCGCGGCGCGCTGCATGGCCAACGCATTGCGCGATGCTGGCATCCAGCCGTCTGAGGTCAGCTACATCAACGCCCATGGCACTTCGACTCCGGCTGGCGACGTCGCTGAGGTCGCGGCCATCAAGCGGGTGTTCGGCGAGCATGCCTACAAGCTGGCTGTGAGCTCGACCAAGTCGATGACCGGCCACCTGCTGGGGGCTGCGGGCGCTGTAGAGGCGATCTTCAGCGTGCTGGCAATCAACAGCCAGATGGCACCGCCGACCATCAACCTCGATGAGCCGGACGAAGGCTGCGACCTCGACTTCGTGCCTCATCAGGCGCGCAGCATGCCGATCGACGTCGTGCTGTCCAACTCGTTCGGCTTTGGTGGCACCAACGGCTCGCTGGTGTTCCGCCGGTTCGCCGGCTGATGCACAGCTGGATCGACGGCCAGCCTGCGACTGCGGTCAACCTGCAGAACCGTGGCCTGGCCTACGGCGATGGCCTGTTCGAGACCATCGCCGTGCGCAGCGGCCGTCCCAGCATGCTGGACGGCCACCTGGCACGCCTGGCCCTGGGCTGCCAGCGTTTGGCAATCGATGCCGACCTGGCGCTGGTGCGCGATGAAATCCTGCGTTATGCCACCCAACTGGGCGATGGTGTCGCCAAGCTGATCCTCACCCGGGGCGACAGCCAGCGTGGCTATGCGCCGATGGCAGGTGTTGCGCCGCGGCGCATCCTGCTGGGCGGCCCCTTGCCCAGCTACCCTGGCGAACATGCCGAGCACGGTGTGCGTCTTTTTCCTTGCCAGACCCGGCTTGGGGAACAACCGTTACTGGCGGGCCTCAAACATCTCAACCGTCTGGAGCAGGTGCTGGCCCGTGCCGAGTGGCAGGACAGCGAGCATGCCGAAGGCTTGATGTGTGATGGGCAAGGCAGGCTGGTCGAAGGTGTTTACAGCAATCTTTTCCTGGTGCGCGGCGGCGTGTTGCTAACCGCTGAACTCAGCCGTTGCGGCGTGGCCGGCGTGATGCGCGGTGCATTGCTGGAGCACGCGCAGGCGCAGGCCATCCCGCTGCAAGTGCGGGACCTGGCGTTCGATGAGCTTGCGCTGGCCGATGAAGTATTTATCTGCAACAGCGTTTATGGGGTCTGGCCTGTGCGGGCTTTTGCTGCACTGAACTGGTCGCCGGGCCCACTCACCCGTAAACTGCAGGCCTTTGCCCGTACGTTACTGGATACCTGAATTCGTGAGACGCAAAATCCTGCTGCTGCTGGAAATGGGCTTGATCCTGGCCGGCCTGGCATTGGGCTGGTCTGCCTGGAAGGTCAACTCGGTGCTGGAGCAGCCCCTGCGCGTGACGCAGGAGCAGCTGCTCGACGTGCCCAGTGGCACCAACCCCAATCGCATGTTCTACCGCATGGAAGGCGAGGGGTTGCTCGATGACGCCTTCTGGTTGCGCCTGTACTGGCGCTTCAACATGGCCGGTACGCCCCTGAAAACCGGCGAGTATCGCATCACGCCGGGCATGACCGTCGAAGATTTGTTCGATGCCTGGCGCCGTGCCGATGTGGTGCAGTACAACCTGACGCTGGTGGAGGGTTGGACGTTCCGCCAGGTGCGTTCGGCGATCGCCAGGCATGAGAAAATCAAGCACACCCTGGAAGGGCTTTCCGACGCCGAGGTCATGGACAAGCTTGGCCATACCGGCGTGTTCCCGGAAGGCCGGTTCTTCCCAGATACCTACCGTTTCGTGCGAGGCATGAGTGACGTCGAGCTATTGCAGCAGGCCTATATGCGGCTGGATGAAGTGCTGGCCCAGGAGTGGGCCGAACGCGCCACCGACCTGCCTTATCGTGACCCGTACCAGGCGTTGATCATGGCTTCGCTGGTGGAGAAGGAAACCGGCATCCCCCAGGAGCGCGGGCAGATTGCCGGGGTGTTCGTTCGTCGCCTGCGGCTGGGCATGATGCTGCAGACAGACCCTACTGTCATTTACGGCATGGGCGAACGCTACAACGGCAGAATCACCCGCGCCGACTTGCGTGAGCCCACGCCTTACAACACCTACACCATCGCTGGGCTGCCGCCCACGCCGATCGCCATGGTCGGGCGGGAGGCGATTCACGCGGCGCTGCATCCAGCCGATGGCACCAGCCTGTACTTCGTCGCCCGGGGTGATGGCAGCCATGTGTTCTCCGACGATCTGGACGATCATAACTCGGCAGTGCGCGAGTATCAGCTCAAGCGGCGCGCGGATTACCGGTCAAGCCCTGCTCCCCAGGCTCAGCCGGATGCCCAGGGTGTACCTGCCCAAGCATCGCCAGAGTCGGACGAGCCCTCTGCACAGGACCCGGCACCGGCCAGCGACCCCGCTCCGGCCGACGCCCCTGCAGCTGACGAACAACATTAAGGACTGCCTGTGAGCGGCTTGTTTATTACCCTGGAAGGCCCCGAAGGCGCGGGCAAAAGTACCAACCGTGATTACCTGGCGGCACGCCTGCGAGAGCAGGGGCTGGATGTGGTGCTGACCCGCGAGCCTGGCGGTACGCCGCTGGCTGAAAAGGTGCGCGAACTGCTGTTGGCACCCAGTGATGAGGTGATGGCTGCCGATACCGAGCTGCTGTTGGTGTTCGCCGCGCGCGCCCAGCATCTGGCGCAGGTGATCCGCCCGGCGCTGGACCGCGGCGCCGTGGTGCTGTGTGATCGTTTCACCGACGCTACCTACGCCTACCAAGGCGGTGGCCGCGGCCTTTCGGTGGAGCGGATCGCCTTGCTGGAGCAGTTTGTCCAAGGCCAGTTGCGCCCCGACCTGACGCTGGTTTTCGACCTGCCGGTGGAAGTCGGGTTGGCCCGTGCCGCCGCCCGTGGGCGGCTGGATCGTTTCGAGCAGGAGGGGCAGGCCTTCTTCGAGGCCGTGCGCCAGGCTTACCTGCAGCGCGCGCAACGCGAGCCGCAGCGCTACGATCTGCTGGACGCGGCGCAGCCGCTGGAAGCCGTGCAGCGCGCCATAGACGCGCTGTTGCCGGGCATCCTGGAGCGTTGCCGTGGCTGAAGCCTACCCTTGGCAGCAGGCGCTGTGGCAGCAGTTGGCCGGGCGTGCGCTGCACGCCCACGCCTACCTGCTGCACGGGCCGCAAGGTATCGGCAAGCGCGCCTTGGCCGAGCGCCTGATGGCCCGCTTGTTGTGCCAGCAGCCACAAGGGCTCGATGCCTGTGGGCAGTGCAAGTCCTGCTTGCTGCTCAAGGCGGGCAGCCATCCAGACAACTTTGTGCTGGAGCCGGAAGAGGCTGACAAGCCGATCAAGGTCGATCAGGTGCGCGAGCTGGTGTCCTTCGTCGTGCAGACCGCGCAGCTGGGTGGGCGCAAGGTCATCCTGATCGAGCCGGTCGAGGCGATGAACGTCAATGCTTCCAACGCCCTGCTCAAAAGCCTGGAAGAGCCCTCCGGCGACACCGTGCTGCTACTGGTCAGCCACCAGCCCAGCCGCCTGTTGCCGACCATCAAGAGCCGCTGCCAGCAAGTCAGCTGCCCACAGCCGAGCCTTGCCCAGAGCCAGGCCTGGCTGGCCACCGCGCTGGCCGACAGTGACGAGGCCGAGCGTGACGAGCTGCTGACCCTCGCTGCCGGCTCGCCGTTGATGGCGGTGAACCTGCAGGCCCAAGGGGTGCGCGAGCAGCGTGCGCTGGTGACCGATGGCGTGAAAAAGCTGCTCAAGCAGCAACAATCACCCACTCAGCTGGCCGAGGCCTGGAGTGGTGTGCCCCTGCTGTTGCTGTTCGATTGGTTCTTTGACTGGTCGCACCTGGTCTTGCGTTATCAATTGACCCAGGACGAGGAGGGGCTAGGCTTGGCCGATATGCGCAAGGTTGTGCAATACCTTGCGCAGAAGAGCCGGCAGGCCAAGGTGCTCGAGGTGCAGGCGTGGATCCTCGAACAGCGCCAGAAGGTGCTGGGCAAGGCCAACCTCAACCGCGTGCTGCTGCTGGAAGCCTTGCTGGCCCACTGGGTGCAGTTGCCTGGTTCCCGCTGATTCTTCAATTTTTCATGTGTGACGTCTCCCATGCTCGTAGATTCTCATTGTCACCTCGACCGTCTTGACCTCAGTGCCCATCAGGGCTCTCTCGATGCCGCCCTGCAGGCGGCCCGCGAGCGCGGGGTCGGGCATTTTCTGTGTATCGGTGTCAGTGCCGAAAATGCCGGTGCAGTGAAGGCGCTGGCCGAGCAGTACGCCGATGTCGACTGCTCGGTGGGCGTGCACCCGCTTGACCTGGCACCCGGCGAGACCCCGGCGTTGGAATGGCTCTTGCGCGAATTGGCGCACCCGCATGTCGTCGCGATTGGCGAAACCGGGCTGGACTACCACTACGAGCCGGAGGCGGCCGAGCTACAACAGGCGTCGTTCCGCTTGCACCTGGAGGCATCGCGCCAGACCGGCAAGCCGGTGATCGTGCACACGCGAGCAGCCAAAGCCGACACCTTGGCGCTGCTGCGTGAGGCCAGCCTGCCACAAGCCGGCGTGTTGCATTGCTTCACCGAGGACTGGGAGATGGCCAGAGCGGCCCTGGACCTGGGTTACTACATTTCGCTGTCCGGCATTGTCACCTTCCGCAATGCCGATGCCTTGCGCGAGGTGGCGCGACAGGTGCCGGTCGATCGATTGCTGGTGGAGACCGATTCGCCGTACCTGGCTCCGATTCCTTACCGTGGCAAGCCGAACCTGCCGCAGTACGTGCGAGAGGTGGCCGAGTACGTGGCGTCCTTGCGTGGCGTCAGCTACGAGCAGTTGGCCGGGCAGACCACCGATAACTTCAAGCGCCTGTTCCCCTTGGCCCGGGTGGCCTGACCAGGGCGCTCACGATGAGCGGCGCAGCGGGCTCACTGTCGTCATCCAGGCAAAAAAAACCCGGGTTCTGGGGGAGGAATCCGGGTTAAGACCATTAGGAGTAAAACAAAGGTACGCGGTCCGTGAGTACCTTTATCGGCGCGCCACTGGGGGGATGCGCCGCGCCAACACTTCTAGTATTGGTCAGGTTTGGCGCAGTGCCAGTGGCAATTGTTCGTTTTTTAAACAGATTTGGAATACGCCAGAGCTCGCTTCCTTCCTCAGCGCATGGCCAGGCGCCGAACTTGCTGCACAGCTTCGTCGATAAGCTGCTCACTGGTATAGAAGTGCGGGGAAAAGCGCACACCTGGGCCGCGCAGGGCACAGATCGTCCGCTCTGCCATCAGGCTGCGATAAATGTCCGCGTTGCTCTGGCCGCAAATACTGAATGTGACAATCCCACCCCGGCGCTGCGGGGTGTCCGGGCTGTGCAGTTGGATCCCGGCGATACCCGCCAGCCCTTGGTGCAACTGCTCGACGCGGCGCTGCAATTGCCGGGCAACTTCGTCCATGCCGACGTCCTCGAGCAGCGACAGGCTGGCCTCCAGCGCGCAAGCGCCCAGCATGTTCGGGCTACCACATTCGAACCGTCGGGCGCTGCGGGCCGGCTGCCATTGACGGCGTTCGAAGTCCCCCAGGTTATCCAGCATGTGCCAGCCATAGGCGTTGAGCCTAAGCTGCGGGCGCAGCGCGGCCCTGCAGTAAAATACCCCCAGGCCCTCAGGGCCCAGCATCCACTTGTGGCCGTCAGCCATGGCGAAATCACAGTCATAGCGCTGCACGTCGAAAGGCACGGCGCCAATCTGCTGAATGGCATCGACGCAGAACAGCACATTGCGTGCCCGGCATCCCTGGCCCAGGCGCGCCAGGTCCAGGCGCAGGCCGCTGCCGAACTGCACGGCGCTGACCGCCAGCAGGCGTGTGCGCCCGGTGCAGGCGGCGAGTAGCGAGGCCTCTGGATCGGCTCCGGCGAGGCTCGCCTGCACCACCTCGACGCCGCGATCCGTCAGCGCTTCCCAAACCACCCGGTTGGAAGGGAACTCCTCGTCGCTGATCACCACCTGGTCGCCAGGCTGCCAGTCCAGGCCGAACGCCACCAGCGACAGCGCTTCGGATGTGTTCTTGACCAACGCGATATCGCCGCGTGAGGGCGCGTTGAGCAGGCGCGCCAGCCGTTCACGCAGGCGGCGCTCGGTGGCCAGCCATGCCGGGTAGTCACTGGCGCCCCGTTTCACGTTTTCCTGCGCGAAGCGCGCCACGGCCTCGCTGGCCCTGCGTGGCCAGGGGGCGATGGCCGCGTGGTTCAGGTAGCACAGCCCGGACGCCTGGTCGAACTCATCGTGAAACATAGACATGGTTGGATGATCCGTGCAATTTGCTGCAAGTTAGGCATAATAAACCGCTTCAATGTCATCCAGTCCTTCCCATGCAGAAAGAACCTCGTAAGGTCCGTGAGTTTCGCCGTCGCGAA
Organism: Pseudomonas putida; assembly: GCF_026625125.1. Lineage (NCBI taxonomy): Bacteria > Pseudomonadati > Pseudomonadota > Gammaproteobacteria > Pseudomonadales > Pseudomonadaceae > Pseudomonas > Pseudomonas putida. The sequence continues at coordinate 1,728,062 of NZ_CP113097.1, forward strand.
CAGGAAATCCTCGATACTGCGCTCAAGCTGTTTCTCGAACAGGGTGAAGACAGTGTCACCGTCGAGATGATCGCTGACGCCGTCGGTATCGGCAAAGGTACGATCTACAAGCACTTCAAGTCCAAGGCGGAGATCTACCTGCGCCTGATGCTCGACTACGAGCGCGACCTGAATGCGCTGTTGCATTCGGCCGATGTCGACCGCGACAAGGAGGCGCTGTCGCGCGCCTATTTCGAGTTCCGCATGCGCGACCCGCAGCGTTACCGGTTGTTCGATCGCCTGGAAGAAAAGGTGGTCAAGGGCAACCAGGTGCCGGAGATGGTCGAGGAGCTGCACAGCATACGTGCCTCCAACTTCGATCGGCTGACCCAGCTGATCAAGGGCCGCATCAGCGAAGGCAAGCTCGAAGACGTGCCGCCATACTTCCATTACTGCGCCGCCTGGGCCTTGGTACACGGTGCCGTGGCGCTGTACCACTCGCCATTCTGGAGCAACGTGCTCGAGGATCAGGAAGGTTTCTTCCAGTTCCTCATGGATATCGGCGTGCGCATGGGCAACAAGCGCAAACGTGATCCGGAACCGGCGAGCTGAAGCACTGCATCCCGCTCCACTGACCCCGGTGTGGAACGGGGGCTTGCAAAAACCTGAATTTTGAGTCAGGTTTTGCCGGCCCCGTTTCATCCATGCCGGAGTCATTCATGATTGTCGATCGTCAAGGCAGGCGTTTTCGCAACCTGCGCGTCAGCCTGACGGCTGCCTGCAACTATGCCTGCAGCTACTGCGTGCCCAACGGCAAACGCCTGGTTGCGGCGCAGGATGAGCTGTCCGCCGATGCGCTGGCCCGCGGGGTGGCCTATCTGATCGAGGCCGCCGGTATCGAACGCCTGCGTATCACCGGGGGTGAGCCACTGGTCAGCCCCAGGCTGGATGCTTTTTTGGCGGCAGTGGCCAAGCTCGAACTCCAGGACATCACCCTGACGACCAATGGTCAGTTGCTCGGGCGTAAATTGCCGCAGTTGCAGGCGGCCGGCATCCGTCGCCTGAATGTGTCCCTCGACACGCTGGACCCCCAGGCATTTCGACGCATCGCCCGCGGTGGCGACCTGCCCAGCGTGCTCGCGGGCATGCAGCAGGCCAGTGCCAGGGGCATGCAGATCAAGGTGAACATGGTGCCCATGCGTGGGCAGAACCTGGACCAGGTTGTGCCCATGCTCGACTACTGCCTGGCCCGAGGCTTCGAGTTGCGTTTCATCGAACTGATGCGCATGGGCCATCTGGCCCGTGATCACAACGCATTCCTGCAGCAGTTCGTTGGCCTCGACCAGCTGCTGGACCTGATTGGCCAGGCACATGCTTTCGAGAGGGCCGATGCGCCGCTGGATGCCACTGCGCTGCGTTACCAGATACCGGGCAAAGGCCATTTCGGCGTGATTGCCAACGAGAGCGTACCGTTTTGCCGAAGCTGCTCACGCCTGCGCCTGTCATCGACCGGCTGGCTGCATGGGTGCCTGTCGTCGAGCAACCGTCACTTTGTCGGCGATCTATTGGAGCAGCCTCGTCATCTGGCGCTGCCAGCCCTGCAGCGGTTGCTGGTCAAAGCGTTGGCTGACAAACAGGCGCTGGCGTTTTCGGGTGACGTGATGGTGATGAAGGTGATCGGCGGCTGATCTGGCGCAAAAGCTGCATCCGCCGGCTATTCGCCGGTTTTTCGTCGCCGGTCACTGGAGGAAAGATGCGTAGCCTGGTCTTGCTGCTGGCGCTTATGGCGCTGGGCGGCTGCATGAATGTCAGCGATATGGGCGAGGGCGTCCGTTACCACATGAGCGATGCCGGCCTGCTGGATCACAGCGATACACGCCGCACGCTGTCGATTCGCCTGCAGCCCGATTCGTTCATCTTCATCGGCCAGGGCGCCTTCGTGCCGCCAAGCAAGGGGCCAGTACCCAAGCAGAACGTGGTCGCCGAGGAGGCCTTCAAGAGCTTCGTCGAGTATTTCCCGTTGGTGCGGCGCGCCCAGGGCCCGCTGGGGCTCGAAGAGGCCATCGCCGAGGCCCGCTCGGTCGGCGCCGACTATGTGCTGTACACCCGTTTTGCCCGCACCGACGACCGTATCGGCAATGGTGATGAGTGGTATGACGAGCAGGCTGTCGACCGCTTGGGCTGGGACACCGGTGTGGTACAGATGATGCTGATCGAAACCAATACCCGCTACCTCATAGACACTGCGCGTATCAAAAGCCGTGGCGGTTTGTTGACGTTCCACGACAATACGCCGCAGGATTTGCTCGCAGCGCCGATGCGCGAGTACGCTCGTAGCCTTCTGGGTATGAGTGAGTGAGGGCAGGGTGATGACAGATTCCGGCAAGGCCAACGATCTTCTGGCGCAGTTACCCAAACACAAGGGGCTGCCGCCGGTGCATCTGTGGAATCCGGACTTCTGTGGCGACATCGATATGCGGATCGCGCGTGACGGTACCTGGTACTACCTGGGTACGCCTATCGGGCGCAAGCCCATGGTGCGCTTGTTCTCCACCATCATCCGTCGCGATGGCGACGACTACTTCCTGGTCACCCCGGTGGAGAAAGTCGGTATTCGGGTCGACGATGCGCCGTTCGTTGCCGTGACGCTGGATGTGCGGGGTGTGGGTGAGCAGCAGGTGCTGAGTTTTACCAGCAACGTCGAGGACCAGGTTGAGGCCGGGCCGGGCAATCCGCTGCGGGTGGAGGTCGACCCTGTCACTCAGGAGCCTTCGCCGTATGTGCTGATGCGCAGCAACCTGGAGGCATTGATCCATCGCAATGTGTTCTACCAGCTGGTCGAGCTGGCGGTGCCTGGTGAGATCGATGGCGAGCCATGGCTGGGCGTCTGGAGCCATGGGCAGTTCTACCCCATCGGGCGCGACTGCTGATTACTTTTGCGTAGCCATGAAAAAACCTCCAGTGGTTGCGCATCTGGAGGTTTTTGGTATTTGGCTCCGCGACCTGGACTCGAACCAGGGACCCAATGATTAACAGTCATTTGCTCTACCGACTGAGCTATCGCGGAATCTGCGCCTATCTTACTGATTGCCAGGGGCAAGTCAACCCGCCCCCAGCAAATCAGGCAGCCAAATCAAACAGTTACAGTACTTCCACGATGGCCTTGGTCACCACGTGGATATTGCTCTGGTTGAGTGCGGCCACAGCGATACGGCCGGTGTCCAGTGCATAGATGCCGAACTCGTTCTTCAGGCGTGCCACTTGCTCTACGGTCAGGCCCGAGTAGGAGAACATGCCCGCTTGACGGCCGACGAAGCTGAAGTCGCGCTTGGCGCCGTATTGGGCCAGCAGTTCGACCATCTGCTTGCGCATGCCGTGGATGCGCTGGCGCATTTCACCCAGTTCGGCTTCCCACATCTGACGCAGTTCGGCGCTGTTGAGCACGGTGGCGACGATGGTTGCGCCGTGGGTCGGCGGGTTGGAGTAGGTGGTACGGATCACGCGCTTGACTTGCGACAGCACGCGGGTGCTCTCGTCTTTGTTGCCGGTAACGATCGACAGTGCGCCAACGCGTTCGCCGTACAGCGAGAACGACTTGGAGAACGAGCTGGAAACGAAGAAGTCCAGGCCCGACTCGGCGAACAGGCGCACGGCAAAGGCGTCTTCGCCGATGCCCTCGCCAAAGCCCTGGTAGGCCATGTCCAGGAACGGCACGTGGCCCTTGGCCTTGACCACTTCCAGCACGTTTTTCCAGTCGTCCAGGCTCAGGTCGACGCCTGTCGGGTTGTGGCAGCAGGCGTGCAGGACAATGATCGAGCCGGACGGCAGGCTGTTCAGGTCTTCGAGCATGCCGGCGCGGTTGACGTCGTTGCTCGGGGCGTCGTAGTAGCGGTAGTTCTGTACCGGGAAGCCGGCGGTTTCAAACAGGGCGCGGTGGTTTTCCCAGCTCGGGTCGCTGATGGCGACCACGGCATTGGGCGACAGGCGCTTGAGGAAGTCGGCGCCGATCTTCAGTGCACCGGTACCGCCAACGGCCTGTACGGTCACCACGCGGCCGGCGGCCAGCAGTGGCGATTCGGCGCCGAAAATCAGCTTCTGCACGGCCTGGTCGTAGGTGGCGATGCCGTCGATCGGCAGGTAGCCGCGCGAAGCATGCTGGGCAGCACGCTGGGTTTCGGCTTCGATCACGGCGCGCAGCAGCGGAATGCGGCCTTCCTCATTGCAATACACGCCCACACCCAGGTTGACCTTGTCGGTACGGGGGTCGGCGTTGAATGCTTCGTTGAGGCCCAGAATGGGGTCGCGGGGTGCCAGCTCGACAGCGGAAAACAGGCTCATTGTTACCTTGGCTCTGAATGGAGAGTGATAGGGCGTACACGCTCCAGCCGAATGCACTGAAGCGGTGCACAAACGGGGAGTCAGTATAGTGATACCGACCGGTCACTGCGACAGTGCGGCGCAGCTTTTACGGCGATTTGCGCAAATTTTTTTCAACCATTGGTCGATTTGCCGGGTCCACCGCAGGGAGCGTGCACTGCGCCGCCTTGAATGCGACCCCTGGCGGGCGCATTTGGGTATAGACTACTGGCTAAATTTACAGTTACTGCGTTACCGCGAGGTCCGACATGTCCGAGTTCCAGCTCGTCACCCGTTTTCAGCCGGCCGGCGACCAGCCCGAGGCCATCCGCCAGATGGTAGAGGGCATCGAGGCGGGCCTGTCGCACCAGACCCTGCTCGGTGTAACCGGTTCGGGCAAGACCTTCAGCATTGCCAACGTCATTGCGCAGGTGCAGCGCCCGACCTTGGTGCTGGCGCCCAACAAGACGCTGGCCGCGCAGTTGTATGGCGAGTTCAAGGCGTTCTTCCCGAACAACGCCGTCGAGTATTTCGTTTCCTATTACGACTATTACCAGCCCGAAGCCTACGTGCCGTCGTCGGACACCTTCATCGAGAAGGATGCTTCGATCAACGATCACATCGAGCAGATGCGGCTGTCTGCGACCAAGGCGCTGCTGGAGCGCCGCGATGCGATCATCGTCACCACGGTTTCGTGCATCTACGGCCTGGGCAGCCCCGAGACCTACCTGGAGATGGTCCTGCACGTCGACCGCGGCGACAAGCTTGACCAGCGCGCGCTGCTGCGCCGCCTGGCCGATCTGCAGTACACGCGCAACGAGATGGATTTCGCCCGCGCCACCTTCCGTGTGCGCGGCGATGTCGTCGATATCTTCCCGGCCGAATCGGACCTTGAAGCCATCCGCATCGAGCTGTTCGACGACGAGGTAGAGAACATCGCTGCGTTCGACCCGCTCACCGGCGAAGTCTTTCGCAAGCTGCCGCGCTTCACCTTCTACCCCAAGAGCCACTATGTCACCCCTCGGGAAACCCTGTTGGAGGCGGTAGAAGGGATCAAGGACGAGCTCAAGGACCGCCTCGAGTACTTGCACAAGGCCAACAAGCTGGTCGAGGCCCAGCGCCTGGAGCAGCGTACCCGTTTCGACCTGGAGATGATCCTCGAACTGGGTTACTGCAATGGCATCGAGAACTACTCGCGCTACCTGTCCGGGCGCCCGGCGGGTGCGCCGCCGCCCACCCTCTACGACTATCTGCCGGCCGATGCGCTACTGGTGATCGACGAATCCCACGTCAGCGTTCCGCAGGTCGGGGCGATGTACAAGGGCGACCGCTCGCGCAAGGAAACCCTGGTCGAGTACGGTTTTCGCCTGCCGTCAGCGCTGGACAACCGGCCGATGCGCTTCGATGAGTGGGAGTCGGTCAGCCCGCAGACCATCTTCGTTTCGGCAACGCCCGGGCCGTATGAGGCCGAGCACGCCGGGCGAGTGGTCGAGCAGGTGGTGCGCCCGACCGGGCTGGTCGACCCGCAGGTCGAGGTGCGTCCGGCGCTGACCCAGGTCGACGACCTGCTTTCGGAAATCCGCAAGCGCGTGGAGCAGGGCGAGCGGGTACTGGCCACCACGTTGACCAAGCGCATGGCAGAGGACCTTTCCGACTATCTGGCCGATCACGATGTGCGGGTGCGCTACCTGCACTCGGACATCGACACCGTGGAACGGGTGGAAATCATCCGTGACCTGCGCCTGGGCACGTTCGACGTCCTTGTGGGCATCAACCTGCTGCGCGAGGGCCTGGACATGCCTGAGGTGTCGCTGGTGGCGATCCTCGATGCCGACAAGGAAGGCTTCCTGCGCTCCGAGCGCTCGCTCATCCAGACCATCGGGCGTGCCGCGCGTAACCTCAATGGTCGCGCGATTCTCTATGCCGATCAGATAACCGGCTCCATGCAGCGTGCCATCGATGAAACCGAGCGCCGCCGGGAGAAGCAGGTCGCCTTCAACCAGGCCAATGGCATCGTGCCCAAGGGTGTGGTCAAGGACATTGCCGATATCATGGAAGGCGCCACCGTGCCGGGGGCGCGCAGCAAGAAGCGCAAGGGCATGGCCAAGGCCGCAGAGGAGAGCGCCCGTTACGAAGCCGAACTGCGTACGCCGGGCGAGATCACCAAGCGCATCAAGCAACTGGAAGAGAAAATGATGCAGTTTGCCCGCGACCTGGAATTCGAGGCGGCGGCGCAGTTGCGCGACGAGATTACCAAGCTGCGCGAGCGGTTGATCACCAGTTGAAGGCTGGTTCGGCCTGTGACGGCGGCATGGTCTTGGGCGGTGTCCATGCCGGCCGCCGCCCAATAACCCACCTCCCGCGCTGGAGCGCGGTGCCCGCACCCTGCTAACATCGTGCCTTTGTTTCATCTTTCGTTCGAGACCCTCCATGACCACCGTTCGCACGCGTATCGCGCCATCGCCCACGGGCGACCCCCATGTCGGCACTGCCTACATCGCCCTGTTCAACTACTGCTTCGCCAAGCAGCATGGCGGTGAGTTCATCCTGCGCATCGAAGACACCGACCAGCTTCGCTCGACCCGCGAGTCGGAGCAGCAGATCTTCGATGCCCTGCGCTGGCTTGGCATCGAATGGAACGAAGGCCCGGATGTGGGTGGCCCGCACGGCCCTTACCGGCAGAGCGAGCGTGGCGAGATCTACGCCCGCTACGCCAAGGAGCTGGTCGATGCCGGCCATGCGTTCTACTGCTTCTGCACCGCCGAAGAGCTGGAGCAGATGCGCGCCGAGCAGATGGCCCGTGGCGAAACCCCGCGCTACGACGGCCGCGCGTTGCTGCTGAGCGATGAGGAAGTGCAGCGCCGCCTGGCCGCTGGCGAGCCCCATGTGATCCGCATGAAGGTACCGAGCGAAGGTATCTGCGTGGTCCCTGACATGCTCCGTGGCGATGTCGAGATCCCATGGGACCGCATGGACATGCAGGTGCTGATGAAGAACGACGGCCTGCCGACCTACTTCCTGGCCAACGTGGTCGACGACCACCTGATGGGCATCACCCACGTGTTGCGCGGTGAAGAGTGGCTGCCGTCGGCACCCAAGCTGATCAAGCTGTACGAATACTTCGGCTGGGAGCAGCCCAAGCTGTGCTACATGCCGCTGCTGCGCAACCCGGACAAGAGCAAGCTCTCCAAGCGCAAGAACCCGACCTCGGTGACCTTCTACGAGCGCATGGGCTTCATGCCTGAGGCCATGCTCAACTACCTCGGCCGCATGGGCTGGTCGATGCCGGATGAGCGCGAGAAGTTCTCCCTGGCCGAAATGGTCGAGCACTTCGACCTGTCGCGTATCTCTCTGGGCGGGCCGATCTTCGACATCGAGAAGCTGTCCTGGCTCAACGGCCAGTGGCTGCGCGAACTGCCGGTGGAAGAATTCGCCGCGCGTCTGCAGAAGTGGGCGTTCAACAGCGACTACATGATGAAGATCGCCCCGCACGTACAGGGGCGGGTCGAAACCTTCAGCCAGGTTGCCCCGTTGGGTGGTTTCTTCTTCGAGGGCGCGCTCAGGCTCGACGCCAGGCTGTTCGAAAGCAAGAAACTTTCCGCCGACCAGGTGCGCCAGGTGATGCAGTTGATCCTGTGGAAACTGGAAAGCCTTCGTCAGTGGGAAAAAGAGCGCATCACCGGCTGCATCCAGGCCGTGGTCGAAGCGCTGGAGCTGAAGCTGCGTGACGCCATGCCGCTGATGTTCGCCGCCATCACCGGCCAGGCCAGCTCGGTGTCGGTGCTCGATGCCATGGAAATCCTCGGCCCTGACCTTACCCGCTATCGCCTGCGCCAAGCCCTGGACCTGCTCGGTGGCGTGTCCAAGAAAGAAAACAAAGAGTGGGAAAAACTGCTGGCCAACATTGCCTGATGTGGCATTGACGCGGTGCCAGTGCCAGCGGGTTATGCCGCTGGCGCTGGTGCCGGCGCCGAAAAGCCGGGCGCCTGAATCAGGGCAGGGTGGTAAGTGGTTGTTATCTGTGAAAAAACTTTTGAATATTTTCAAAATTTAGTTTGACAGCCCTGCAATCCGAACTTAATATGCGCCCCGTCCACAGCGATGAACGAAACGAAGCGCCAGGCACCCAGCCGGTGATTCAGTTCAAAGCGACATTGTGGGGCTATAGCTCAGCTGGGAGAGCGCCTGCATGGCATGCAGGAGGTCAGCGGTTCGATCCCGCTTAGCTCCACCAAATTCCGCTTAACAGCTCTGGCTGGTAAGCAAGATCGGGTCCAGCAACCGGGTCTTGAAGGTAAGAAGGTTCGTCCCCTTCGTCTAGTGGCCTAGGACACCGCCCTTTCACGGCGGTAACAGGGGTTCGAGTCCCCTAGGGGACGCCAGTTTTGCACAAGCGATGGTTCACTGTCGCTGGGCCGAGAGGCTAGAAATCCGGGGCTATAGCTCAGCTGGGAGAGCGCCTGCATGGCATGCAGGAGGTCAGCGGTTCGATCCCGCTTAGCTCCACCAATTTAGCCAGGGTTCGCATGTGCGGATCTTCGCGAAGGTTACGTCCCCTTCGTCTAGTGGCCTAGGACACCGCCCTTTCACGGCGGTAACAGGGGTTCGAGTCCCCTAGGGGACGCCACTTTACCCGCGTTTTGCGGGGCTTAAAGAGGCTCATTCGCCTATTGGATGAGCCTTTTGTTTTCGGGGCTATAGCTCAGCTGGGAGAGCGCCTGCATGGCATGCAGGAGGTCAGCGGTTCGATCCCGCTTAGCTCCACCAATTTAGCCAGGGTTCGCAGTTGCGGACCTTCGCGAAGGTTATGTCCCCTTCGTCTAGTGGCCTAGGACACCGCCCTTTCACGGCGGTAACAGGGGTTCGAGTCCCCTAGGGGACGCCATTTTTACCCGCGTTTTGCGGGACTTTAGAGGCTCATTCGATTATTGAATGGGCCTTTTGTTTTTCTCCCTCCTTGAAAATGTGTGCCCGACAGGCGGTGGTCGATTCTGCTTGCCAAAAAATATTATGAGAATAATATTTCGATCATCATATTCTGATCGTGAGCCGGCCATGAGCGACAAGAAGACCAAGACCCGCGAGCGCATCCTCGAAGCTGCTCGCAGCGCGTTGATCCAGCACGGTCCCGCCGAGCCCAGCGTCAGCCAGGTCATGGGTGCTGCGGGGCTGACCGTAGGAGGCTTCTATGCGCACTTCGACAGCAAGGACGAGCTCATGCTGGAGGCATTCCGCCAATTGCTCAGCGAGCGCAGGGAGCTGCTGGCTCAGGTTGATCCAAGCCTGGACGGGGAAGGGCGGCGGGCACTGGTGAGTGCGTTCTACCTGTCGCGCAAGCACCGCGATGCCGAGGTGCATGCCTGTCCTCTGCCCAATTCGATCGGCGAGATGCAGCGCCTGCCAGACGTGTTTCGCGAGGTGCTGGCCGAGCACATCGAATTGATGACGGCCGCCATGGTTGACCGCCCTGAAGACGCCGACAAGGCGCTGGCTGATCTGGCGCTGATGATAGGTGGCCTGGCCCTGGCGCGCGCACTGGGCACCGGTGAGCTGTCTGACCGCATCCTGCGTGCCGCCAAATCGGCGGTTATCTAAGTTTCCGACCCTGGAGCAAGGCGATGACTACCCTGAGCTGGATTCGCGGTGTGAATGGCACCCTGGGGCGTCTGGCCCCGGAACATGTAGCCGGCAAGATGCACCGGGCCTTCATGACCCCGCGCAACCTGCCGCCAAGGCAGTGGGAGCTGCCATTGCTGGCGAGCGCTGAGCGTATCACCCTGCGCTTCGGGCTGTCGGCATTGCGTTGGGGGCAAGGCCCGACCGTGTTGCTGATGCACGGATGGGAAGGGCGTGCGACCCAGTTTGCCGCGTTGATCGAAGCCCTGGTAAAGGCCGGGCATACCGTGGTCTCTCTGGAGGGGCCGGCCCATGGCTGTTCGCCTGGGCAGCAAGCGCACGTGGTGCTGTTTGCCCGTGCGCTGCTGGAGGCTGCCGCGGAACTACCGCCGTTGCGTGCCGTGATCGGCCATTCCATGGGCGGTGCCAGTGTCTTGCTGGCCCTGCAGATGGGGCTTCGGGCCGAGGCTGCGGTGAGTATTGCAGCGCCGGCCCAGTTGCTGGGTGTGCTGCGCGGCTTCGCCCGCCACCTTGGCCTGCCGACGCGCGCCAGGGCGGCGTTCATCCGCAAGGTCGAACAGGACGTCGGCATGCAGATCAACCGCCTGGACGTCAGCGGTTACCAGCTGGAGTTGCCAGGGCTGGTCGTGCATGCCGCCGATGATGCCCTGGTGCCCGCCAGCGAGGCCGAGGTCATCCACAAGGCCTGGTTCGACAGCCGCCTGCTGCGGCTGGAAGCGGGTGGCCACCAGCGCGTACTCGCCGACCCGCGCGTGAGCGAGGCGGTGCTCGAACTACTGTCGCGTGCCGGTGCGCCCGCCCGGCAAAGCGCTTGAACATCCGATACACTCTGCCCGTTCACTGACATTGGGAGCGGGCATGAGTTGGGACCTGGCAACGCCATTCATCATTGACCTGCGTGTCGGCGGCGAGGACATCGACGGCCTCGGGCACGCCAACAACGCGGTCTACGTCACCTGGCTGGAGCGTTGCGCCTGGCGCCACTCCCAGCGCCTGGGGCTGGACCTGGCCGAGTACCGGCGCCTTGACCGGGCCATGGCGGTGGTACGCCATGAAATCGACTACCTCGCTGCCGCCTACGAAGATGATGAGTTGCAACTGGCAACCTGGATCATCGATTGGGACCAGCGCCTGCGCATGACCCGGCGTTTCCAGCTCAAGCGCCCGCGTGACGGTGTGACCCTGCTGCGCGCGCAGACCACCTTCGCCTGTATCGAATTGTCCAGCGGCAAGCCCAGGCGCATGCCGGCGGAGTTCATCGACGGCTACGGTCCGGCGCTGACCGGCGCCTGAATCCCCGGCATTTTTGTTAGACTGCCGGCTTTTCCCGGCGAGACCTCGAAATGCAAATTGCCCTGGCCCCTATGGAGGGGCTGGTCGACAACATCCTGCGCGACGTCCTGACCCGAGTGGGCGGCATCGATTGGTGCGTCACCGAGTTCATCCGCGTGTGCGACCGCCTGCTGCCTGCTTCTTCATTCGACAAGCTTGCACCTGAGCTACGCCAGGGCGCGCGCACGGCCGCCGGCGTACCCATGCGGGTGCAGTTGCTGGGCTCGGATCCCGTCTGCCTGGCCGAAAACGCGGCGTTGGCCTGTGAGCTGGGTGCGCCGGTCATCGACCTTAATTTCGGTTGCCCGGCCAAGACCGTGAACAAGTCACGCGGCGGCGCCGTGCTGCTCAAGGAGCCCGAACTGCTGCACGCCATCGTGCGGGAAGTGCGGCGCGCAGTGCCGGCGCACATCCCGGTCACCTCCAAGATGCGCCTTGGCTTTGACAGCCCGGACGGCGCCCTCGAGTGCGCCAGCGCCCTGGCCGAGGGCGGCTCGGCGCACCTGGTGGTGCATGCGCGCACCAAAGTCGAGGGCTATAAACCGCCCGCGCACTGGGAGTGGGTGGCGCGGGTGCAGGATGTGGTCAAGGTGCCGGTGTTCGCCAACGGTGAGATCTGGACCGTGGACGACTGGCGGCGTTGCCGCGAGGTGAGCGGGGCCGAGGACATCATGCTCGGCCGGGGCTTGGTGTCGCGGCCGGACCTGGCCTTGCAGATTGCGGCGGCGCGTGACGGGCGTGAGTACCAGCCGATGAGCTGGGAGGCGTTGTTGCCCTTGCTGCGCGAGTTCTGGCGCCAGGCCCAGGCCAAGTTGTCGCCGCGGTATGCGCCGGGGCGGATGAAGCAGTGGTTGGCGATGCTGACGCGCAGTTATCCCGAAGCGGTGCTGCTGTTTGCCGAGCTGCGCAGGGAAGATGATTGCCAGCGGATCACTCGGCTGCTGGGCGCAGAGGTGCAGGCATTCGAAGCCTGTCTCGCGTGATCCGTGGTGCCGGGGGGCGGTAAAATTCACCGAAAAATTTTTTGTTTTTACCCCTTGAAAGCCATTTCCTGAGCCTTATTTATTCAGTACGCGATGCCGAAGTCGGGTCGCGTAGTGACTTTACTTGCTGAATCTCAGGAGTTTATGACCATGACTACCGCTTTCTCTCTTGCACCCCTGTTCCGCCATTCCGTTGGCTTCGACCGTTTCAACGACCTGTTCGAGTCTGCGGCACGTAACGAGGCGGGTAGCAGCTACCCTCCCTACAACGTTGAAAAACATGGCGATGACCACTATCGCATCGTCGTTGCCGCAGCCGGTTTCCAGGAACAGGACCTCGACCTTCAGGTCGAGAAAGGCGTCCTGACCGTGATCGGTGGCAAACGCGATAACAGCGCTGATGAAGTGACCTATCTGCACCAGGGCATCGCCCAGCGCGCATTCAAGCTGTCGTTCCGCCTGGCGGACCATATCGAGGTCAAATCAGCCGGCCTCGCCAATGGGCTGCTCAGCATTGACCTGCTGCGCCTCGTGCCGGAAGAAGCCAAGGCCAAGCGCATTCCGATCAATGGTGACAAACCAGCACTCAACTGAGGCTGGCGGCTGTATCAGGGCTGCTAAGCAGCCCATCGCCGGCAAGCCGGCCCCCACAGGATCGCGCCGTACCTGTGGGGGCCGGCTTTTTTGCGCTTGGCCGGCACCCCATCGGTTTTCGTCGTTTAGAAATCGGCGGGGGCTTCCAGCAGCATTTGCCGGAACTCCGGTAGCGGCAGCGGCCGGCTGTGCAGGTAACCCTGGTACAGGTGACACCCCAGCCGTTCAAGAAACTCCAGTTGCTCGGTCAGTTCCACGCCTTCGGCGATCACCGCAAGGTCCAGGCTGCGCGCCATGGCGACGATGGCGCGGACTATCTCGGCGTCGTTGGCGTCCAATGGAGCGTCGCGCACGAAGGTCTGGTCGATCTTCAGTGCGTCCACCGGCAAGCGCTTGAGGTACGTCAGCGAGGAGTAGCCCGTGCCGAAATCGTCCATGGCGAAGCTCACCCCATGGCGTTTGAGCTCGCGCATCTTGCTGATGGTGTCTTCCAGGTTCTGGATCACGATGCCTTCGGTGATCTCAAGCTTGAGCATGTGCCGTGGCAGGCGGTAGTCGTCAAGGCTGCGCAGCACCCGTTCGACGAAGTCGTTCTGGCGGAACTGCCTGGGGCTGATGTTCACGCACAGGCTGAAATCATCGGCATCGATCAACCCGTCTGCCAGCATCCGCGAGCAAGCGTCGCAGGCTTCGTCGAGTATCCAGCTGCCCACTTCCAGGATCAGGCCGCTTTCCTCCAGCACCTGGATGAACTGAGCCGGCGGTTGCTGGCCCAGTTGCGGGTGATGCCAGCGCAACAGTACCTCGGCCCCGACGATACGGTTGTCGCGGGCGTCCACCTGGGGCTGAAAGTGCAAGGCCAGCTCACCCCGTGCCAGGGCCAGGCGCAGGTCGCTTTCCATGCGCAGGCGCTCGCTGGCCGCCTTTTGCATGGTGGTATGGAACAATTGGGTCGTGTTGCGCCCTGAGTCCTTGGCACGGTACAGGGCGATGTCGGCGCGTTTGAGCAGGTCGGCAGGGGTGGTGCCGTGGTCCGGGATCAAGGCCACGCCGATGCTCGGGGTTACCTGCAGGCGCTGGCCATCCAGCGACATGGGTTCGGCCAGCAGTTCGCGCAGGGTATCGGCCAGCTCGCGAACCTTGTTCTCCACGGCTTCGCGGCTACCTTCCAGGCCACTGAGCAATACCACGAATTCGTCGCCACCCAGGCGTGCCACCGTATCTTCCAGGCGCACACTGGCTTCCAGCCGGGCGGTGATGATCTTCAGCACCGTGTCGCCGACCGGGTGGCCGAGGGAGTCGTTGATGTGCTTGAAATGGTCGAGGTCGAGAAACAGCAAGGCGCCGCGCAGGTTGTGCCGGCGCAGCAGGGCGATCTGCTGGCTCAGGCGGTCCATCAGCAAGGCGCGGTTGGGCAGGTTGGTCAGCGGGTCGTGGTAGGCCAGGTGGCGGATCTGCGCCTGGGCATTCTTCAGCTGGCTGACATCGCGGGCGGTGAGTAGCAGGCAATCGGTCTCGTTGAGGCTGATCGGCTCCACCGAGACCTCTACGGTGAGGATGTCGCCACGCTTGGTGCGCCCGAGCATCTCCCGGTGGTGCACCCGGCCACGCTCCTTCAGCTCGACCAGCAAAGCGCGACGCTGCTTGTCGTCGGCCCAGATACCCAGCTCGTAGACGCTGCGGCCGATCACTTCGGCGGTGCTGTAGCCCGTGAGCCGGCAGAACCCATCGTTGACCTCCACATAGCGGCCGCTGTGGCGCTCGGTGATGGTGATGGCGTCCGGGCTGGAATGAAACGCCTTGGCGAACTTCTCTTCGCTGGACTTGAGCGCTGCTTCGGCCCGTTGCTGTTGGGTGATGTCGCGCAGGGTGGTGACACTGCAGGGCTGGTTGTCGACGCTGATCAGCCGGCTGGAAATCACACAGGTCAGGGGTGAGCCGTTGCGGTGGTTGACCACCACTGCCACGTTGCTCAGGGCCTGTTCGCGGATGACCCGTTCGATGCGTTGCGCGCGTTCGATCGACTCGGCCCAGAGGCCGATCTGTTCAGCGGTACGGCCGATCACCTGCTCGCTGCCCCAGCCGAAGGTCTGGGTGAAGGCCGGGTTGATCTCGATGAACTGGCCGGTGTCCTGGCGGGTTACGCAGATCGGGTCGGGGCTGACCTGGAACAGGCTGGCGAATTTCTCTTCCGAGGCGCTCAGGCGCAGTTCGCGCTCGACCTGCTCGGTGATGTCCAGCAGGGTGCCAGCCATGCGCAACGGGTTACCGTGCTCGTCGCGGTACAGCCGTGCCCGGCTTTCGATGTAGCGTGAAGCGCCGTCTTCCAGTTGCACACGGTAGGTGATCTGGTAGTTGCCCGCGGGGCCTTCGCGCAGGCTGCGGTAAGCCTGGCGCATGCCATCGCGCTCGTCCTGGGGCACGCCTTCGAAAAACGCGTCGAACGATTCGTGAAAGGGTATCGGGTCCAGCCCGTGCAATTGCGCGGCACGGGCCGAGCCATAGAGCATGCCGCTGGGGATGTGCCAGTCCCAGGTGCCCAGTTGCGCCGAGTCCAGGGCCAGGTCAAGGCGTTCCTGGCTATCCTTGAGCGCTTGCTCGGCGCGTTTGCGCTCGGACGTGTCGACGAAGGTGCTGAGCAGGAACGTCACCCCTTCCAGCTCGATGCCCTGGGTGCACAGAATGCCGTCGTGAATCTTGCCGCTGCTCGCGCGCAACTGCACCTCCATGATGGCCGGGCTGCCGCTGCCACGGGTCGCCTCCAGCACCTGGTGACGCTGCTCCGGGTTCACCCAGATGCCGAGCTCCAGGCTGGTCTTGCCGATCACCTGGTCACCGGGCCAGCCGAACATGTCCTCGAAATGCTGATTGACTTCGAAAATCATGCCGTCGTGGCGGCGGGTGAGAAGAATCGCGTTGGGGCTCAGGTGAAACAGGGTGGCAAAACGCTTTTCCGAGTTGATCAGGGCGGTTTCCCGCTCGCGCTGGCGGGTTATTTCGCGGATCACCCCGATCATCTGGGGCCGGCCTTGGGGGTCGTGGGTCAGGCTGCCGTTGATTTCCAGCCAATGCAGGCTCCCGTCCGGCCAGCGGATGCGATGGCGCATGGCTTTCTCGGCCGGCTCACCGTTGACCACTGCCTGGAACAGTTGACGCGTGCGGGCGCGATCTTCTTCCGGCAGCAGGTCGAGGTAATCGATATCGTTGGGCAGAGGGCGCTGCGGATCGAAGCCGAACAGTGCCTGGGTGCCGCGCGACCAGCTCACCCGGCCACTGTCGATGTCCCACAGCCAGGCGCCCAGGCGTGCACCATTGAGCGCAGCCAGCAGTTGCGGGGCATTCTGCCAGGCCTGTTCCGACTCCCTGGGATTGGCCGCAGGGATGCGCGGCAGGCGCGGAAAGCGGTTTGCTGATTTGGGCATGGGTACCAGACCTTTGGCGTTTGAGGCGTCCCTGGGTTGGAAGTGCAGGCCTGACGACCGGTCAGGCGGGCCCTGCGTGGCTGTCGAGCAAGGCCATGAAGGCCCTGGCGGCGTTCGATAGCGTTCGCTCGGTATGCAATATGTAGCCTAGCTGGCGTGACAGCTGTATGCCGGGTAATGCGATGGGTGCAACCTGATCATCGAGCATGGTGCGTGGTAGCACGCTCCAGGCCAGGCCGATCGAGACCATCATCTTGATGGTTTCCAGGTAGTTGGTGCTCATGGCGATGTTCGGGGTCAGCCCCTGGCTTTCGAACAGGCGCTGGACGATGTGGTGGGTGAAGGTATTGCCGCCTGGGAATACTGCCGGGTGGCGGGCGACGTCCGCCAGGCTGACCTGGGTATTGCTGGCCAGCGGGTGCTCGGGGGCAGCGACGAAGTCCAGGGCGTCGTCCCAGACCGGGATGGCCTTGATCAGGTGATGGGGCTCGGGTGCCAGGGTGATGACCGCTATCTCGGCGCGGCCGTGCAGCACCTCGTCGTAGGCCGCTTCCGAATCGAGGAACTGAATATCCAACGCCACGGCCGGGTGCTGGCGAGTGAATGCCCGTAATAGCGGGGGCAGGCGGTGCAGGCCAATGTGATGGCTGGTGGCGAGGGTCAGGCGACCACTCACCTGCCCGGTCAGGTTGGTCAGCGCACGTCGGGTATCATCGAGGACGTTGAGGATCTGATAGGCGCGCGGCAGCAGGGCGCGGCCAGCTTCGGTCAAGGTCACCTCACGGCCCAGGCGATCGAACAGGCGCACGTCCAGCTGTTGCTCCAGCCCGGCAATGCGCTTGCTCACGGCCGGTTGGGTCAGGTGCAGGCGCTCGCCGGCCCCGGAGAAGCTGCCGGTCTCGGCAATGGCAATGAAGGCGCTCAGGTTGGCCAAGTCCATTGTTCGAATTCCTGATGGTTATGCAAAGCATGAAAATTATGAATTTGAGTTATTCAATTTATCGCCATAGCATCGTCCGTACAAGCCAAGGGGTCTTTGGCATAGAAAGACGCTGATGAGGAACAGTCTGATGGCTGGCAAAACGCTCTACGACAAACTCTGGGAAGCCCATGAGGTCAAGCGCCGTGATGACGGCTCGTCCTTGATCTACATCGACCGCCATATCATCCACGAAGTGACCTCGCCCCAGGCCTTTGAGGGCCTGCGCCTGGCCAACCGCAAGCCGTGGCGCATCGATGCCAACATCGCTACCCCTGACCACAACGTGCCGACTACCCCGGAACGCAAGGGCGGGATCGAGGCGATCGTCGACCAGGTGTCGCGCCTGCAGGTGCAGACCCTCGATGAGAACTGTGACGAATACGGCATCGTCGAATTCAAGATGAATGACGTTCGCCAGGGCATCGTCCACGTCATCAGCCCCGAGCAGGGCGCCACCTTGCCCGGCATGACCGTGGTCTGCGGCGACTCGCACACCTCCACCCACGGCGCCTTCGGTGCCTTGGCCCATGGTATCGGCACCTCCGAGGTCGAGCACGTGCTCGCCACCCAGTGCCTGGTCGCCAAAAAGATGAAGAACATGCTGGTGCGCGTCGAGGGCACATTGCCTGTCGGCGTCACGGCCAAGGACATCGTGCTTGCCGTGATCGGCAAGATCGGCACCGCTGGTGGCAACGGCCACGCCATGGAATTCGCTGGCAGCGCCATCCGCGCCCTGTCCATGGAAGGCCGCATGACCATCTGCAACATGTCGATCGAGGCCGGTGCGCGGGTTGGCCTGGTTGCCACCGATGCCACCACCATTGCCTACGTCAAAGGCCGCCCCTATGCGCCTGTAGGCGAGCAGTGGGAGCGTGCAGTCGAGGCGTGGAAAGACCTGGTATCCGATGACGATGCGGTGTTCGACACCGTGGTCGAGCTCGATGCGGCGCAAATCAAGCCGCAGGTCAGCTGGGGCACTTCGCCCGAGATGGTCCTGGCCGTCGACCAGCGTGTGCCGGACCCTGCCGCCGAAACCGACCTGGTCAAGCGTGGCTCGATCGAGCGCGCCCTGAAGTACATGGGCTTGAGCGCCAACCAGGCGATCACCGATATCCAGCTGGACCGTGTATTCATAGGCTCGTGTACCAACTCGCGGATCGAAGACCTGCGCGCCGCGGCTGAAATAGCCAAAGGCCGCAAGGTGGCTGCCACCGTCAAGCAAGCCATCGTCGTGCCGGGTTCGGGCCTGGTCAAGGCCCAGGCCGAGCGTGAAGGCCTGGACAAGATCTTCCTCGAGGCCGGTTTCGAGTGGCGTGAGCCAGGCTGCTCGATGTGCCTGGCCATGAACCCGGACCGCCTGGAAAGCGGCGAGCACTGCGCGTCCACGTCCAACCGCAACTTCGAAGGGCGTCAGGGCGCAGGTGGCCGTACCCACCTGGTCAGCCCGGCCATGGCTGCCGCTGCGGCGGTGACTGGTCACTTCATCGATGTTCGCGAGTTGATCCAAGGGAGCGCAGCATGAAAGCCTTTACCCAGCACACCGGTCTCGTCGCGCCGTTGGACCGTGCCAACGTCGACACCGATCAGATCATTCCCAAGCAGTTCCTCAAGTCGATCAAGCGTACCGGCTTTGGCCCCAACCTGTTCGATGAGTGGCGTTACCTGGACGTTGGCCAGCCTTACCAGGACAACAGCAAGCGCCCGGTGAACAAAGAGTTCGTGCTCAATCACGAACGCTACCAGGGCGCCAGCGTGTTGCTGGCACGGGAGAACTTCGGCTGCGGGTCGAGCCGCGAGCACGCGCCTTGGGCGCTGGACGAATACGGTTTCCGTAGCGTGATCGCGCCGAGCTTCGCCGACATCTTCTTCAACAACAGCTTCAAGAACGGCCTGTTGCCGATCATTCTGAGCGATGAGGAAGTCGATGAGCTGTTCAAGCAGGTCGAAGCCAACCCCGGCTACCAGCTGACCATCGATCTGCAGGCACAGGCGGTGACCCGCCCGGACGGCAAGGTGCTGCACTTCGAGATCGACGCGTTCCGCAAGCACTGCCTGCTCAACGGTCTGGACGATATCGGCCTGACCTTGCAGGACGGCGAGGCGATCAAGGCCTTCGAAGGCAAACACCGCGCCGCACAGCCTTGGCTGTTCCGTGATGCCTGAATGATGTAACCGGGTTTGCTGGCCTCAGCGCCGGCAAGCCGGCTGCCACACGTACTGCACAGGTCTTGACGCTTGTGGGGGCTGTGTGGGGGCCGGCTTGCCGGCGATAGCGGCCGTAGAGACAACCCAAAATCAAAAGGAACGCGCCCATGACCAGCACCACCCACACCGATGTGGTCCAACGCCAGTTTGGCGAACAGGCCAGTGCCTACCTCAGCAGCGCCGTGCATGCCCAGGGCCGTGAATTTGCCCTGCTGCAAGCCGAGCTGGCCGGGCAGGGTGCGGCTCGCGTGCTGGACCTGGGCTGTGGTGCCGGCCATGTCAGCTTCCACATCGCGCCTCTGGTGGCAGAGGTGGTCGCCTACGACCTGTCGCAGTCGATGCTCGACGTGGTTGCCAGTGCCGCTACCGAGCGCGGCCTGGGCAATATCAGCACCCAGTGCGGTGCCGCCGAACGCCTGCCGTTCGCCGATGCCTCGTTCGATTACGTCTTCAGCCGCTATTCGGCGCACCACTGGAGCGACGTGGGCGTGGCCCTGCGTGAAGTGCGCCGCGTACTGAAGCCGGGCGGGGTGGCGGCGTTCATCGACGTGATGTCGCCGGGCAGCCCGTTGCTCGATACCTATTTGCAAACGGTTGAAGTGCTGCGCGACACCAGCCACGTACGCGATTATTCTGCCGCCGAGTGGCAGCGCCAGGTCAGCGAAGCCGGCCTGCATACCCGCAGCCACACGCGCCAGCGCCTGCGCTTGGAGTGGAGCTCGTGGGTTGAGCGCATGCGCACGCCCGAACCGCTGCGCGTGGCCATACGCCAGTTGCAGCAAGCCATGGGCGAGGAAGTGCGGCAGTATTACCAGATTGAAGCCGATGGCTCGTTCAGCACCGATGTCATCGTGTTGTGGGCCGAGCGCTGAGTTTTTTACGGTGCGGCCGGGCTGGCCGCGCCGCTTGAATGGATAGAGGAAAGCATGAGCAAGCAGATTCTGATTCTCCCAGGTGATGGCATCGGTCCGGAAATCATGGCCGAGGCGGTCAAGGTGCTGGAGCTGGCCAACGACAAGTTCCAGCTTGGCTTGAGCCTTGCGCATGACGTGATCGGCGGTGCTGCCATCGACCAACATGGCGTGCCGCTGGCCGACTCGACCCTGGAGCGTGCGCGCCAGGCCGATGCCGTGCTGTTGGGCGCGGTGGGCGGGCCGAAGTGGGACAAGATCGAGCGTGACATCCGCCCTGAGCGCGGCCTGCTGAAAATCCGCTCGCAGCTGGGCCTGTTCGCCAACCTGCGCCCGGCCATCCTCTACCCGCAACTGGCTGATGCCTCGTCGCTCAAGCCGGAAATCGTTTCGGGTCTGGACATCCTGATCGTCCGTGAGCTGACTGGCGGCATCTACTTCGGTGCCCCGCGTGGGCAGCGTGAGCTCGAAGGCGGCGAACGGCAGGCCTATGACACCCTCCCGTACAGCGAGAGCGAAGTGCGCCGTATCGCCCGCGTCGGCTTCGACATGGCCCGCGTGCGTGGCAAGAAGCTGTGCTCGGTGGACAAGGCCAACGTCCTGGCCTCCAGCCAGCTGTGGCGTGAAGTGGTCGAGGACGTTGCCAAGGACTACCCGGACGTTGAACTGAGCCACATGTATGTCGACAACGCCGCCATGCAGCTGGTGCGCGCGCCCAAGCAGTTCGACGTGATGGTGACCGACAACATGTTCGGTGACATCCTGTCGGATGAAGCTTCCATGCTGACCGGTTCGATCGGCATGCTGCCTTCGGCGTCGCTCGATGCCAACAACAAGGGCATGTACGAGCCTTGCCACGGCTCGGCGCCGGACATCGCCGGCCAGGGCATCGCCAACCCGCTGGCGACCATCCTGTCGGTGTCGATGATGCTGCGTTACAGCTTCAACCAGCAGGCCGCAGCCGAGGCCATCGAGCAGGCGGTGAGCCAGGTTCTGGACCAGGGCCTGCGTACCGGCGACATCTGGTCGGCCGGTTGCAGCAAGGTAGGTACGCAGGAAATGGGCGACGCAGTAGTCGCAGCGCTGCGGAATCTGTAATCTCTCTGGCCCGCCACCGTTTTTGGTCGGTGGCGGCCCACTTTTAGCAAAGGTGTAGTTGCGATGAAACGTGTAGGTCTGATCGGTTGGCGCGGTATGGTCGGTTCCGTGCTCATGCAGCGGATGCTGGAGGAGCAGGATTTCGACCTTATCGAGCCGGTGTTCTTCACTACCTCCAATGTCGGTGGCCAGGGCCCGAGCGTGGGCAAGGATATTGCTCCGCTCAAGGACGCTTATTCGATTGAAGAACTCAAGACCCTCGACGTGATCCTGACCTGTCAGGGCGGCGACTACACCAACGAGGTGTTCCCCAAGCTGCGTGAAGCTGGCTGGCAGGGTTACTGGATCGATGCTGCCTCGTCGCTGCGCATGCAGGACGACGCCGTCATCGTGCTCGATCCGGTCAACCGCAAGGTGATCGACCAGCAGCTCGATGCCGGCACCAAGAACTACATCGGCGGTAACTGCACCGTCAGCCTGATGCTGATGGGCCTTGGCGGCCTGTTCGAAGCGGGCCTGGTCGAGTGGATGAGCGCCATGACCTACCAGGCGGCGTCCGGTGCCGGTGCGCAGAACATGCGCGAGCTGATCAAGCAGATGGGCGCTACCCACGCGGCGGTGGCCGATGACCTGGCCAACCCGGCCAGCGCCATCCTCGACATCGACCGCAAGGTGGCCGACGCCATGCGCAGCGACGCCTACCCGGCCGAAAACTTCGGCGTGCCCCTGGCCGGCAGCCTGATCCCATGGATCGACAAAGAGCTGCCCAACGGCCAGAGCCGTGAAGAGTGGAAGGCCCAGGCCGAGACCAACAAGATCCTCGGCCGCTTCAAGAGCCCGATCCCGGTCGATGGCATTTGCGTGCGCATCGGCGCCATGCGCTGCCACAGTCAGGCGCTGACCATCAAGCTGAACAAGGACGTGCCACTGGCCGATATCGAAGGCATGATCAGCCAGCACAACCCATGGGTGAAGCTGGTGCCGAACCAGCGCGAGATCAGCATGCAGGAACTGACCCCGACCAACGTCACCGGTACCCTGAACATTCCGGTGGGCCGTTTGCGCAAGCTGAACATGGGCTCGCAGTACCTGGGCGCGTTCACCGTCGGCGATCAGTTGCTGTGGGGCGCTGCCGAGCCGCTGCGCCGCATGCTGCGGATTCTGCTGGAGCGTTGATCGTTCTGCGTTGCACCGAAAACCCGCCCTGGTGACAGCGCGGGTTTTTTTGTGCCTGCGCCGGCCCCGGTAGGGCCAGCACAGACAAAACGTTACAATCCGAGTAAAGTGCCGCCCCCCGCCGTTACAGCAAAAGGATCCTCTCCATGACCCAACCCCTGGACATCGCCGTCGTCGGCGCCACCGGTAGCGTCGGTGAAACCTTGGTACAGATTCTCGAAGAACTGCACTTCCCGGTCGGCACGCTGCACCTGCTGGCCAGCATGGAGTCGGCGGGCAGCAGCGTGATGTTCGCTGGCAAGAAGATCAAGGTGCGTGAAGTCGACAGTTTCGATTTCACCCAGGTCAAACTGGCCTTCTTCGCCGCCAGCCCAGCCGTCAGCCGTAGCTTTGCCCGCAAGGCCCATGCGGCCGGCTGCACGGTCATCGACCTGTCTGGTGGCCTGGATGACGCCCTTGCGGTCGTGCCTGAAGCAAACGCCGAGTGCATCGCCGGCCTGGCGCTGCCGGCGTGCATCGCCAGCCCCAGTGCCGCAGCCGTTGCCTTGGCCGTCGCGCTGGCGCCACTCAAGGGGCTGCTGGACATCGAGCGCGTGCAGGTCATGGCTGCGCTGGCGGTGTCTGCCCAAGGCCGGGAGGCTGTCAATGAACTGGCCCGGCAGACCGCCGAGCTGCTCAACGCCCGCCCACTGGAGCCACGCTTCTTCGACCGCCAGGTAGCGTTCAACGTGCTGGCCCAGGTCGGTGCGGCAGACGAGCAGGGCCACACGGCACTCGAGCGCCGGCTGGTCGCTGAGCTGCCGGTGTTGCTGGGGCAGCCGGAACTGAAGATTTCAGTGACCTGCGTTCAAGTCCCGGTGTTTTTTGGCGATAGCTTCAGTGTGGCGGTACAGAGCCGTAAACCTGTGGACCTGGTTGCAGTCAATGCTGCCTTGGAGGGTGCCGACAGTGTCGAGCTGGTCGAGCGAGATGATTATCCGACCCCGGTAGGGGACGCAGTAGGGCAAGACGTGGTCTATGTTGGTCGTGTACGCCATGGTGTTGAGCAAGACCAGCAGCTCAACCTGTGGCTGACCACCGACAACCTGCGCAAGGGCGCTGCGCTCAACGCCGTGCAGGTGGCGCAATTGTTGATTAAACACATAGCGTAAAAGATACTGGCGAGCACTTTTGTCCCGCACCGCACGCGGTTTCGGGACGATTCATACAAGGGATGAGGTCATGCTTCGAATTCGCAAACTGGTTCTGGCCATGGCGGCAGCGTCGGCGCTGTCATCTGGCATGGCGAATGCCTTGGGGTTGGGTGAACTGACGCTCAAATCGGCGCAGAACCAGCCGCTGGACGCCGAGATCGAATTGCTCGATGTGCGCGACCTCACCGCTGCCGAAGTGGCACCAAGCCTGGCGCCGCCGGAAGAGTTCAGCAAGGCCGGGGTGGAATACCCGGGCTACCTCGAGGACCTGACCTTCACCCCGGTGATCAACCCCAATGGCAAGAGCGTGCTGCGGGTTACCTCCAGCCAGCCGCTGCCGGGCTCGGTGGTCAAGTTTCTGGTGCAGGTGATGTGGCCCCAGGGCCGTCTGCTGCGTGACTACAGTGTGCTGCTCGACCAGGCCAAGGCCCAGGGCGAGCAGCCTGCCGCGGCCAATGTCACCCCGGCAACCAGCAGCGCCGGCAGCTACACCACCAAGCGCCGCGATACCCTTTGGCAGATTGCTGCACGCAATACCCAGAACGGTGGGTCGGTGCAGCAGACCATGATCGCCATTCAGGCGCTGAACCCGGATGCCTTCATCGGCAACAACATCAACCAGCTGAAGGTCGGCCAGGTATTGCGCCTGCCTGATCAGCAGCAGGTCCAGAGCATCCCCCAGGCCGAAGCCAATCGCGAAGTGGCCGAACAGTACGCCGCCTGGCGTGAGGGCCGGCGCCTTGGCCCGCGCGCCCGGCAGCTTGACGCTACCCGCCGCGGCGCTGCCGATGCGGCGCCCGAGCGTATCGCCCAGGGTGACAACCTGCGCCTGGTCAGCCCTGGCAACCAGCCTGGCGCTGGCGATGCCAAGGCGCTCAACGACAAGCTGGCCGTGGCTCAGGAGAGCCTGGACACCAGCCGTCGTGACAACGAAGAACTCAAGAGCCGGATGAGCGACCTGCAGAGCCAGTTGGACAAGCTGCAGCGCCTGATCCAGCTCAAGAACGACCAGCTCGCTCGCCTGGAGGCGCAGGGTGCCGCCGGGGAGCCCGCACCTGCCGCCACCTTGCCGGGTGAGTCGGCCCCGGTGCAGCCTGCCGACAACGCCCAGGTAACGCCTGCCGAGCCCGTCGTGGCACCGGCGCCGGCGGCCGTCGATACCGCGCCTGGCGCTGCCACGGCGGGCGAGGATGCCCCTGCCGGCCAGCAGCCGGGCGCGCTGGATGGCA
This sequence comes from Pseudomonas putida, assembly GCF_026625125.1. Classification (NCBI taxonomy): domain Bacteria; kingdom Pseudomonadati; phylum Pseudomonadota; class Gammaproteobacteria; order Pseudomonadales; family Pseudomonadaceae; genus Pseudomonas; species Pseudomonas putida. The sequence continues at coordinate 1,753,159 of NZ_CP113097.1, forward strand.
TCCTGGGGAACCCGCTGCTACTGGCCCTGATCGCAGGCTCCGCATTCCTCGTGCTGTTGCTGCTGCTGTTGCTGCTGGCGCGTCGACGCAAAGCCCAGCAGGAGGCCGAAAAGCACCTGCGTATGGCGCGGGCGCTGGCTGAGGAGGGCGAGCGTAACCCCGACCTCGACCTGCCTGCGAGCAGCTTCGATGAGCTGCAGGTGTCGGCGCCTGCCGTAACCCTGTCGCCGGCGGTGGTGGCGGCCTCGGCTGCTGCAGCGGTTGCCGCGGAAAAACCGGTTGCCCCGGCACCCGTCGCCGCGCCATTACCGGCGCAGGACCCGAACGCCGAGCTGTTGGCCGAGGTCGAGCAGAGCCTGGCCCGCGGCCGTCTGAACCATGCGGCCGACCTGTTGGAAACAGCCGTCGCTGCGCAACCGGAGCATGATGGCCTGCGGTTGAAGCTGATGGAGGTCTATGCGCGCCAGGGTGACCACAGCGCATTCGTGGAGCAGGAGCGCAAGCTGCCGGCCAGCGAAGAGAATATCGCGCAGGTCAGTCAGCTCAAGGAGCACTACCCAGCCATGCTCGGCCTTGCCGCGGCAGGGGTGGGGGCTGCGGCGCTGGCGGCCGAGCTCGATGAGCAGTACGTGCAGGAGCTGTTGCAGGACCAGCCGCAATCGCCGGCAGAGGTCGATGCCGAGCCTGAAGCTGAACCGCAAACCGAGGCCGACGCTCAAACGCCTGCCCTCGATGACAACGGCCCGGACAGTGCCTTCGACCTTGAGCTGAGTGACGATCTGCCCCTGAGCGACCTTGAACCGCCAATGCTCGATGAAGCTGCGTTGACGGATGTGCAGGCAAATGAAGAGCCGCCCGCCGTCGCTGACCCTGCTGCACAGGAAGCAGACGCCGACGCCGATTTCGAAGCCTTGCTGGCGCAGGCTCAGGCTGAACCGCAGAGCGTCGATGACCTGGCGGACTTCGACCTGGACGTGGGTGAGCCGAGCGTTGCCGAGCCGGTTGAGGAAGAGCCGGTCGACGTCGCTGCCGAATTGGCCGCTTTCGATTCCATCCCGGAGTTCGACCCGATTTCCGAGCTGGAGCTGCCAGAAGACTTCGATCTGTCGCTGTCGCTGGATGACCAGTCGCCGGCCGCCAAGAGCTTCACTTCCGAGCTGAGCGACGTCAACGCCGAACTGGACAAGCTGTCGCAGAACCTCGAGTCGCCGTCGCTGGAGCCTCACTTCACCGCTGAGGACGCTGCCCTGGAGCCGGAACCCCTGGACGATCTGGACTTCGACTTCTTCTCCGGCAGCGACGAAGTGGCTACCAAGCTCGACCTGGCGCGTGCCTATATCGATATGGGCGACCATCAGGGGGCGCGTGACATCCTCGATGAAGTGGTCAAGGATGGCGACGATACACAGCGCCTGGAAGCCGAAGACATGCTGTCCCGGCTGGTCTGAAGGCCTCACCTGCAGCTTGAAACCAACGGCAGCCCAACAAGGCTGCCGTTGTCGTTATAATCCCCGGCACTTCGTATTGCCCCACAGGTTTCACGCTCTTGGACATCATCGACACCGCTGCCACCGAATCGGCCGCCGAAGGCTTCACCCGCATCGCCCTGGGGGTGGAATACAAGGGTTCGCGCTACCGCGGCTGGCAACGCCAGGCCAGCGGTGTGCCCAGTGTCCAGCAGGCGCTGGAGCAGGCACTGTCGAAAGTGGCCAACGAGCCCATCACGGTGGTCTGCGCCGGGCGTACCGACGCCGGTGTGCATGGTTGTGGGCAGATCGTGCATTTCGATACCCGCGCCAATCGTGACGAACGCGCCTGGACCCTGGGCACCAACTTCAACCTGCCCCACGACATCAGTGTGGTCTGGTCGCGGCCGATGCCTGCGGATTTCCATGCGCGCTTCAAGGCCACCGCCCGGCGCTACCGTTATGTCATCTACAACGACCCGATCCGCCCGGCACACCTGGCCGAGGAAGTGACGTGGAATCACCGCCCGCTCGATGTGGAGCGCATGGCCGATGCTGCGCAGTTCCTGCTGGGTACTCACGACTTCAGTGCCTTTCGCGCCAGCCAGTGCCAGGCCAAGTCGCCGATCAAGCATATCCATCACCTGCGGGTCACCCGTCATGGGCAGATGATCGTGCTGGATGTGCGGGCCACTGCGTTCCTGCACCACATGGTGCGCAATATCGCCGGTGTGCTGATGACCATCGGTGCAGGCGAGCGCCCTGCGGGCTGGGCTCGGGAAGTGCTGGAAGGGCGCAACCGGCGCGAAGGCGGGGTAACGGCCCATCCCTACGGTCTGTACCTGGTTCAGGTGGAGTATCCGGAGGAATTCCAGCTGCCACAGCGTTACATCGGCCCACACTTTCTGACCGGCTACGAGGCGTTGGCCGACTGACGGCCGAAAACGCTTTTGCTACCATCGGGCCTTTCAGTGGTTTCTCAGGGTTTGCAGTCCATGAGCAATGTTCGCAGCAAGATCTGCGGGATTACCCGCATAGAGGACGCGCTGGCCGCCGTCGAGGCAGGGGCCGATGCCATCGGTTTGGTTTTCTATGGCAAAAGCCCGCGCGCCGTCGATGTGCGCCAGGCCCGGGCAATCATGGCCGAACTGCCGCCCTTCGTGACCACGGTCGGCCTGTTCGTCAACGCCTCGCGCTGCGAACTCAACGAGATCCTCGAGGCTGTGCCGCTGGACCTGCTACAGTTCCACGGCGACGAAACCCCGGCTGATTGCGAAGGCTATCACCGCCCTTGGATCAAGGCGCTGCGCGTACGCCCGGGTGACGATCTGGAGGCTGCCTGCCGGTACTATGCCGGCGCGCGTGGCATCCTGCTCGACACCTATGTCGCCGGAGTGCCCGGTGGTACCGGCGAGGCGTTCGACTGGTCGCTGGTGCCTGCACGGCTGAGCAAGCCGATCATACTCGCCGGGGGCTTGTCTGCCAGCAACGTCGGCCAGGCCATCGCCCAGGTGCGGCCGTATGCGGTGGATGTGAGTGGTGGTGTGGAGCAGGCCAAGGGCATCAAGGACGCGGCGAAGATCGAAGCGTTCATGCGCGCGGTGAAACAGGCGTGATGCCAGATGTGACGGCTGGCGGCGGGCCATCGTCCATAACTATCGCAGCCCTGCGGGGCGGCTGCCGGCATGCCGGTTGGCCAAAGAATACGTTGACGACGGTGCGGCACACAGGCAGCCCCTGTGGCCGGTCCGTCATCGTTTGACAGAAGAATTTGAGCTCAAAGGGCAGGGCATGGCCGGCCAGACTGGTCCCCGCCCGCCAATACTGGAGAAATAAAGCATGAGCAACTGGTTAGTCGACAAACTGATCCCTTCGATCATGCGTTCCGAGGTGAAGAAGAGCTCGGTGCCAGAAGGCCTGTGGCACAAATGCCCAGCCTGTGAGGCCGTGCTGTATCGTCCGGAGCTGGAAAAGACCCTCGATGTCTGCCCCAAGTGCAACCACCACATGCGCATCGGCGCACGTCAGCGCATCGACATCTTCCTCGATGCTGAGGGCCGTGCCGAGCTGGGCGCCGAGCTGGAGCCGGTCGACCGCCTGAAATTCCGCGATGGCAAGAAGTACAAGGACCGTCTGGTCGGTGCCCAGAAACAGACCGGCGAGAAGGACGCGCTGATCTCCATGAGCGGCACCCTGATGGGCATGCCGATCGTGGTCAGTGCCTTCGAGTTTTCCTTCATGGGTGGCTCCATGGGCGCCATCGTCGGTGAGCGTTTCGTCCGCGCTGCCAACTATGCCCTGGAAAACCGCTGCCCGATGATCTGCTTCTCGGCCTCCGGTGGTGCGCGCATGCAGGAAGCGCTGATCTCGCTGATGCAGATGGCCAAGACCTCGGCCGTGCTGGCCCGCCTGCGCGAAGAGGGCATTCCGTTCATCTCCGTATTGACCGACCCGGTCTACGGCGGTGTTTCCGCCAGTCTGGCGATGCTTGGCGATGTCATTGTCGGTGAGCCAAAGGCGCTGATCGGCTTCGCCGGCCCGCGCGTGATCGAGCAGACCGTGCGCGAAAAGCTGCCTGAAGGCTTCCAGCGCAGCGAGTTCCTGCTGGAGCACGGTGCCATCGACCTGATCATCTCGCGTGGCGATCTGCGTCCACGCCTGGCTCGCCTGCTGGCGCAGATGACCGGCCAGGAAACACCCGAGCAGGCGCGCGAGGCCGCTGCGGTCGCCTGATGAAAGACAGAACCCTGGGCGAATGGCTCGCCTACCTCGAGCAGTTGCACCCCTCGGCCATCGACATGGGGCTGGAGCGTTCGCAAAAGGTGCTTGCACGGTTGGCCCTGGGCAAGCTGGCGCCTCGTGTGGTGACGGTCACCGGCACCAACGGCAAAGGCTCGACCTGTGCCTTCCTGGCGTCGTTGCTGCGTGCCCAGGGGTTGAAGGTTGGCGTGTACAGCTCGCCACACCTGTTGCGTTACAACGAGCGGGTGCTGATCGACGGCCAGGAGGCCAGTGATGAGCGCCTGTGCGAAGCCTTCGCTGCCGTCGAGGCCGCCCGAGGCGAGATTTCCCTCACCTATTTCGAGATGGGCACCCTGGCGGCATTCTGGCTGTTCTACCAGTCCGGGCTGGATGCCGTGGTGCTTGAAGTGGGGTTGGGTGGTCGTCTGGATACCGTTAACGTCATCGATGCCGACCTGGCTCTGGTGACCAGTATCGGTGTCGACCATGTCGATTACCTGGGCGATACCCGCGAGTTGGTCGCCTTCGAGAAGGCTGGCATCTTCCGCCCGGGCAAGCCAGCGCTGTGCGGTGACCTGGATCCCCCTCAGCCACTGTTGGACAAGGCCCGTGAACTGGCGGCGCCGTTGTTCCTGCGTGGGCGCGACTTCGACCTTACCAGCGCCGATACCACCTGGCACTGGCGTGGTACGGCAGCAGATGGCGCCGCGGTGGAGCTGTCAGGCCTGCCGCTGCTCGACCTGCCGATGGAAAACGCCACCCTGGCGCTGCAGGCGTACCTGCTGATGGAGCTTGCTTGGGATGCCGGGCAAATCCGTCAGGCACTGCTCGATACCCGTATCACCGGGCGCCTGGACCGTCGTACGCTCAATTGGCAAGGCAAGCGCGTGGAGCTGTTACTGGATGTGGGGCATAACCCCCATGCAGCAGCGTATCTGGCGCGTCGCTTGTCAGTGCGGCCGGTCGAGGGCAGGCGTTTGGCCGTCTTCGGCCTGCTGGCGGACAAGGACCTGGCGGGCGTGTTGGCGCCTTTGCATGGCCTTGTCGACGACTGGGCGGTGGCGCCTTTGCAGTCACCGCGCAGCCGCCCGGCCGCCGAGCTTGTCGGCGCCTTGACGAACCTCGGTGCGTCGGTGAAGTCTTATGCCAGCGTCGGCGCCGCCCTTGATGGGCAATGCGCTCAGGCGATGGCGGGTGACCAGATCCTGCTGTTCGGTTCGTTTTTCTGTGTTGCCGAGGCCCTGGAATGGCTTGGGCAGCAGGCCCTGGAGGGGTGAGTAGATGGCAGTGCTGGATAAAGGGATGAAACAGCGCATGGTGGGTGCGTTGGTGCTGGTGGCGCTGGCGGTTATTTTCCTGCCGATGCTGTTCACCCGCGAGGACGAAATGCGTCAGGTGCGCGTGGAGGCCCCGCAGGCACCGGCGATGCCGAGCTTGCCTGAAGTCAAGGTAGAGCCGGTTGCAGTGCCCGAGCCGCAACCGCTGCCGCAAGAGCCGCAGCAGGCGCCAGTGGTGGTCAATGAGTCCTCGGCCCCGGTGGCCGCGCCGAGCCAGCCGATCACGCCGTCGCCGCAAACCCAGGCGCAGGTCCAGCCCAAGCCGCAGGCGCCGGAGCCGGCGGCCAAGCCCCAGGCGCAAGCGGCCGCTACCCCTGCGCCGGCGGCAAGCGCCAGCCCAGCGTCGAAAATCGACGCCAACGGCTTGCCGGTGAGCTGGTCTATCCAGTTGGCCAGCCTGTCCAATCGCGCCGGGGCCGAGAGCCTGCAGAAAACCCTGCGCAGCCAGGGTTACAACGCCTACATCCGTTCGGCCGGTGGCATGAATCGGGTCTATGTGGGGCCGCTGATCGAACGTGCCGAGGCCGAGCGCCTGCGCGATGCGATCAATCGGCAGCAGAAGCTCAAGGGCTTCGTGGTTCGTTTCCAGCCAGAACGCGGTTGATTCCAGGGGCTGCTCTGCAGCCCATCCGTGGCCAAGCCAATCGGCCTGACATTCCGCTTACTCCCGGCCCTTTGCTCTGGTAAAATGCGCCGCCTCAAACGTCTGCAGGCAGCACCGTGGCATTTACCTGGGTTGATTGGGCGATCATCGCGATCATCGCCGTTTCCACACTGATCAGTCTCAAGCGCGGCTTCGTCAAGGAAGCCTTGTCCCTGCTCATCTGGATCATTGCCGGTGCAGTCGCCTGGATGTTCGGTGGGTCGCTCTCGGTGTATCTTGAAAGCTACATCCAGACCCCATCGATGCGCATCATCGCTGGCTGCGCCATTCTCTTCGTCGCCACCCTGCTGGTGGGCGCGATGGTCAATTTCCTGGTCGGTGAGCTGATCCGCGTGACCGGGCTGTCCGGTACCGATCGTTTTCTCGGCATGGCCTTCGGCGCGGCGCGTGGGGCCTTGCTGGTGGTGGTTGCCATCGGCCTGCTCAGCCTGGGGCCGGTGCAACAGGATACCTGGTGGCAGGAATCTCGCCTGATACCACAATTTCTATTGGTCGCTGACTGGTCGAAGAACCTGATTCTGGGTTTCACCAGCCAGTGGATGTCCAGTGGGGTGATCAGCACTCCGGCTGATCTCCCGTTCAAGGAACAGTTGCTCGGGCCTGCAAAGCCTTGAGCGCTATTCACTCAAGTTTCATCAAAGTAGGGGTTGCGTCGCATGTGTGGCATCGTCGGTATCGTCGGTAAGTCGAACGTCAATCAGGCGCTGTATGACGCGCTTACGGTCCTCCAGCACCGCGGCCAGGACGCTGCAGGTATCGTGACCAGCCACGACGGCCGGTTGTTCCTGCGCAAGGATAATGGCCTGGTGCGCGATGTCTTCCAGCAGCGCCACATGCAGCGCCTGGTAGGCCATATGGGTATCGGCCACGTCCGTTACCCGACTGCGGGCAGCTCGACCTCGGCCGAAGCCCAGCCGTTCTATGTCAACTCGCCGTATGGCATCACCCTGGCGCACAACGGCAACCTGACCAACGTCGAGCAGTTGGCCAAGGAGATCTACGAGTCCGACCTGCGCCACGTCAACACCAACTCCGACTCGGAAGTGCTGCTGAACGTGTTCGCCCATGAACTGGCGGTGCGTGGCAAGCTGCAGCCTACCGAAGAAGACGTGTTCGCCGCCGTTTCCCACGTGCACAGCCGCTGCGTCGGTGGTTACGCGGTGGTGGCGATGGTGACCGGCTACGGCATCGTCGGCTTCCGTGACCCCAACGGCATTCGCCCGGTGGTGTTCGGTCAGCGCCATACCGACGAAGGCGTCGAGTACATGATCGCCTCGGAAAGCGTTGCCCTGGACGTGCTCGGCTTCACCCTGATCCGCGACCTGGCGCCGGGCGAGGCGGTGTACATCACCGAAGAAGGCCAGCTGTACACCAAGCAGTGCGCTGAAAGCCCGAAACTGCAGCCGTGCATCTTCGAGCACGTCTACCTGGCCCGTCCGGACTCGATCATGGATGGTGTTTCGGTGTACAAGGCGCGCCTGCGCATGGGCGAGAAGCTGGCCGAGAAGATCCAGCGCGAACGCCCGGACCACGACATCGACGTGGTCATCCCGATCCCTGACACCAGCCGCACCGCCGCCCTGGAGCTGGCCAACCACCTGGGCGTCAAGTTCCGCGAAGGTTTCGTCAAGAACCGTTACATCGGCCGTACCTTCATCATGCCCGGCCAGGCTGCCCGCAAGAAGTCGGTGCGCCAGAAGCTCAATGCCATCGAGCTGGAGTTCCGCGGCAAGAACGTGATGCTGGTCGACGACTCCATCGTGCGCGGCACCACTTGCAAGCAGATCATCCAGATGGCCCGCGAAGCCGGCGCTAAAAACGTCTACTTCTGTTCCGCGGCCCCTGCGGTGCGTTACCCCAACGTCTACGGCATCGACATGCCGAGCGCTCACGAACTGATCGCCCACAACCGCACCACCGACCAGGTGGCCGAGTTGATCGGCGCCGACTGGCTGGTCTACCAGGACCTGCCGGACCTGATCGAATCGGTCGGTGGCGGCAAGATCAAGATCGAGCACTTCGATTGCGCGGTGTTCAACGGTGAATACGTCACCGGCGACATCGACGAAGCCTATCTCGACCGCATCGAGCAGGCGCGCAATGACCTGGCCAAGGTGAAGAACCAGGCGGTCAGCGCGATCATCGACCTCTACAACAACTGATTTGGAGAGCGACGGCATGACGGATCAATGGGATGCCGGGCGACTGGACAGTGACCTCGAGGGTGTCGGCTTCGACACCCTGGCGGTGCGTGCCGGTCAGAACCGTACACCGGAGGCGGAGCACAGCGAAGCGCTGTTCCTGACCTCCAGCTATGTCTTCCGCACGGCCGCCGATGCGGCTGCGCGCTTTGCCGGTGAAACCCCTGGCAACGTCTATTCGCGCTACACCAACCCCACCGTGCGTGCCTTCGAAGAGCGCCTGGCGGCGATGGAAGGTGCCGAGCAGGCCGTGGCCACCTCGACCGGTATGGCGGCGATCCTCGCTGTGGTGATGTCCCTGTGCAGCGCCGGCGACCATGTGCTGGTTTCGCAGAGCGTGTTCGGCTCGACGATCAGCCTGTTCGAGAAGTACTTCAAGCGCTTCGGCGTGCAGGTGGACTACGTGCCGCTGGTCGATCTGGCGGGTTGGGACAAGGCCATCAAGGCCAATACCAAGCTGCTGATCCTCGAGTCGCCTTCCAACCCGTTGGCCGAACTGGTGGACATTGCCGCGCTGGCCGAAATTGCCCATGCCCGTGGTGCCATGCTGGTGGTGGACAACTGCTTCAGCACCCCGGCGCTGCAGCAGCCGCTCAAGCTTGGCGCTGACATCGTGTTCCATTCCGCGACCAAGTTCATCGACGGCCAGGGCCGTTGCATGGGTGGCGTCGTGGCCGGGCGCAGCGAGCAGATGAAAGAGGTGGTGGGCTTTTTGCGCACTGCCGGTCCGACCCTCAGCCCGTTCAATGCCTGGATCTTCACCAAAGGCCTGGAAACGCTCAAGCTGCGCATGCGTGCGCACTGCCAGAGCGCTCAGCAGTTGGCCGAGTGGCTTGAGCAGCAGGAGGGTGTCGAGAAGGTGCATTACGCCGGCTTGCCAAGCCATCCGCAGCACGAACTGGCCCAGCGCCAGATGACTGGCTTCGGCGCGGTGGTGAGTTTCGAGGTCAAGGGGGGCAAGGAGGGCGCCTGGCGCTTCATCGATGCCACGCGGGTGATCTCGATCACCACCAACCTGGGTGACAGCAAGACCACCATCGCCCACCCGGCCACCACCTCTCACGGCCGCCTGACCCCGCAGGAGCGTGAGGCTGCAGGTATTCGCGACAGCCTGATCCGCGTGGCTGTCGGCCTGGAGGACGTCGCCGACCTGCAAGCCGACCTTGCGCGTGGGCTGGCAGCACTGTGATCGACTGGAAGGGCGGCTCGCCGGGCCATAACGGCCGGGTAGCACTGGTAACCGGTGCCGCACGCGGCATCGGCCTGGGCATTGCTGCCTGGTTGATCTGCGAGGGCTGGCAGGTGGTGCTGAGCGACCTGGACCGCCCTCGCGGCGCCAAGGTTGCCAAGGCCTTGGGTGAAAACGCCTGGTTCATCACCATGGACGTGGCCGATGAAGCCCAGGTGAGTGCCGGGGTTTCCGAGGTGTTGGGGCAGTTCGGGCGGCTGGACGCGCTGGTGTGCAACGCGGCCATCGCCAACCCGCATAACCAGACCTTGGAGAGCTTGAGCCTGGCGCAATGGAACCGTGTGCTGGCAGTCAACCTCAACGGCCCGATGCTGCTGGCCAAGCACTGCGCGCCTTACCTGCGTGCGCACAATGGTGCGATAGTCAACCTGACCTCGACCCGTGCCCGGCAGTCGGAGCCAGATACCGAGGCTTACGCTGCGAGCAAGGGCGGCCTGGTGGCGTTGACCCATGCCTTGGCCATGAGCCTGGGCCCGGAAATCCGCGTCAATGCAGTGAGCCCGGGCTGGATCGATACGCGTGACCCTGCGCAACGCCGTGCCGAACCGTTGAGCGAAGCCGACCATGCCCAGCACCCGACGGGCAGGGTAGGGACGGTGGAAGACGTCGCGGCCATGGTGGCCTGGCTGTTGTCGCGCCAGGCAGCGTTCGTCACTGGCCAGGAGTTCGTGGTCGATGGCGGCATGACCCGCAAGATGATCTACACCTGAGCGGCAAGCTTCAAGCTTCAAGCTGCAAGAGGGACCGTGAGGTCCCTTAGTCATTTGTGGGGAGCGGGAATCGTATGGGCGACACCTGGCTTTTTCTTGCGGCTTGGAGCTTGGAGCTTGGAGCTGCAAGTCGCGAGAGCGGTCGTAAGGTCCCTTAGTCATTTGTGGGGAGCGGAAATCGTATGGGCGATACCTGGCTTTTTCTTGCGGCTTGCAGCTTGGAGCTTGGAGCTGCAAGTCGCGAGAGCGGTCGTAAGGTCCCTTAGTCATTTGTGGGGAGCGGAAATCGTATGGGCGACACCTGGCTTTTTCTTGCGGCTTGCAGCTTGGAGCTTGGAGCTGCAAGTCGCGAGAGCGGTCGTAAGGTCCCTCAGTCATTTGTGGGGAGCGGGAATCGTATGGGCGACACCTGGCTTTTTCTTGCAGCTTGCAGCTTGCCGCTTACCGCTGCCTCCAAAAAAAATCCAACGGGGGTATTGACTTAGCGTCGGCACCTGCGTAAATTTCGCGGCCTCAGCGAAGCAAACGCAACAAGCAACATCGCGAGGGTGATTAGCTCAGCCGGGAGAGCATCTGCCTTACAAGCAGAGGGTCGGCGGTTCGATCCCGTCATCACCCACCACTTCCTGAGCGTTCCTGATGCAGGGTGCTTCGACAGAAGCAACTTGCTGGAGAGGAACAAGGCCTGATAAGCCACCATGCGCAGCGGTAGTTCAGTCGGTTAGAATACCGGCCTGTCACGCCGGGGGTCGCGGGTTCGAGTCCCGTCCGCTGCGCCATTTTTCAGTAACAGATGGGTGCCTGGCACCGGTCTGAAGCCAAAGGCAAAATTGCCTCAGGCTGATCCCAGTTCAATCAGGCGCAAGCCTGAACGATACGCAGCGGTAGTTCAGTCGGTTAGAATACCGGCCTGTCACGCCGGGGGTCGCGGGTTCGAGTCCCGTCCGCTGCGCCATCTTCGTTTCGAAGCCCCTTGAACGCTTCGAAGCAACAAAAAGAGCGATCTACGTGTCGCTTTTTTTGTGCCTGACCTGAGTGGTGTTCACCGCGAGGGGAAGCACAGTTTCAACCGGGCGAAAGCCCAAGCGATACGCAGCGGTAGTTCAGTCGGTTAGAATACCGGCCTGTCACGCCGGGGGTCGCGGGTTCGAGTCCCGTCCGCTGCGCCATCTTCGCCTCGAAGCCCCTTGAACGCTTCGAAGCAAAACGAGAAAGCGACCTTAGGGTCGCTTTTTTCGTTCATGCGGCCGCAAAGTCAACATTTACACGATGCTGACAGACTCTTCACCGTCGAACGGTTTCAGTGCAAGGGCGCTGTGATGCACAATAGGCACCTCTCGACTTACCCGGAATTCGCAATGACCAGATCATCCGTCTTTGGTGCGCTCGGGCTGGCCCTGGTGCTGGCGGGCGTGACCGGTTGCTCCTCGAAAAAAACCGCCATCTATGAGCACGAGAACTTCGATGACTCAGGCACCTTCTCGCGCAGCTTCCCGGTCAGTGAAGCCGGCTCGTGCGAGGCTGCCCGGCGTGCGCTGCTGAGCCAGGGTTACATCATCACCAGCAGCGGTGCCAACCAGATAGCCGGTAACAAAAGCTTCCAGCAGAACAGCGAAAACCACCTGCAGATTAGCTTCAGCGTGACCTGCGCGCCCGACAGCGGTGACGAGCAGCGTTCGACCATGTTCGCCAACGCGCTGCAGGACCGCTACGCCCTCAAGAAGTCCAATACGTCCGCCAGCCTCGGCGTGGGTGTGTTGGGTTCGGTGTCGATGCCTATCGGCTCCAGTGACGATTCCATGGTCAAGGTCGCCAGCGAGACCGTGACCGCGCCGCAGTTCTACGAGCGTTACTTTGCGCTGGTCGAAAGCTACTTGCCTAAACCCAAAGCGAAGAAGGTCAGCAAGGCCAAGGTTGAAGCGCCGGCACCCAAGGTCGAGAACAACACAGCGCCTGCGTTGGGGCTGCCTGAGCAGGTTTCACCAGCGCCTGTGAGCGCTGCTCCTTTAGCAGAGTCAGCCTCGGCATCAGCACCAGCACCGGCACCAGAGCCAACCCCAGCTCCAGCTCCAGCTGAGGCGGTGCTCCCTGCAAGCGAGGCGCCAGCTGCGCCGGTAGTTGACGACAGCCAGGGATCGCAACCCGTCGCACCCCCGGCCGCGCCAGCGCCGATCGAGGTGCAGCAGGAGGCACAGCCTGCCGAGGCTCAAGCACCCGCTCTCTGAACGATCTGCCCTGAGAAGCCGTAAGCACGGCGTTTCATGCGCTGTTACAGATACTCAGACGATAACTTTCTGAACACCTGCTACGTTTACCACTCATAGGCTTGTAATCAGTTCTTCATCCAGCCTGCTTAGGCTGGAGGGCATGACTAACGAAGATAAAAGAGTGAAGAGGACGCAGGGTATGGATGAATATCAGGAAGAGCTGCTCGAGTACCAAGCCTACGAGCTGGACACCCCGGAACCGGCCGACGACGCCACCGAGCTTTGACCCACCTGCCGCTGACTGCGGCGCACCCCCCCCGGTGTGAGGCCCGTCCAGCGCTTGAACGCGCGCTGGAAGGCTTCAGCCGATGCAAAACCCAACAGATAGGCAATCTCACCGAAGGTCAATTCCGTATCGCGGATATAGGCTTCGGCGAGGTCACGCCGTGTGTCATTGAGCAAGTCACGAAAGCGCGTGCCTTCCTCTGCCAGTTTGCGCCGCAAGGTCCAGGCGGGCAGTTGCAGGCGCAGTGCAACTTCTTCCAGGCCGGGCTCACGGCCCCCGTTGAGCAGGGGGCCGAGCAGGTGGGTGATGCGCTCGCCCAGGCTGCGTACGCGGGTGCGCTGCAGCATGTGCGTTTCACACAGTTGCAGCAGGTGCTGCCAGGTGCTCGGGCAATGCTGGGGGTTGGCCAGCTCCAGCGTGGCTCGGCCCAGGCGCAATCGGTTACCGCTGGCGGCAAACTGCACGGCTGTACTGCATAACGGTTGATACTGGGCGGCGTAGCCGGGGGCTTCGAATTCGATTTCCAGGCGCTCGGCCAGTACAGGCGTTTCGGTCAGTGCCGCAAGCTGGGCCAGCCAGCCGGTCAGCAGGGAATCCACCACGAAACGGTTGTAGGCGTTATAAGGGCTGATCGAGTAGAAGCTCAACCATGCCCCCTGGGCATCTTCCTGATAACTCGAATGCCCACGGTAGTTGGCGGCATACAGCGGCTCGAAACGCAACAGGGTACGGGCGGCTTCGCCCAAGGTAGGCGCCTGCGCGGCTGTCACGCCCGCGAGACCCGCCTGGGCCAGCCGGCTCAGGCGCCCCATGTGCAGGCCCAGAGCAGGCTCCCCGCACAGCGCGATCGCAGCATGCCCCAAGTGCATGTAGCGGGGGATCGACAGCCGCGCACCGGCTTCGGCCAAGCGTGTCTCATCCAGCCCGTAACGGCGCAGCAGCGGCTGAGGATCGTGACCGAGGCCTTGCAGAGCCTCAGCCAGCGGTTGGACGAAACCTACCGAGAGGTCGCCCAGGCGAACACGGGGGCGGGGCATACCCCTACAGCCACACGTTCAGCAGGCGTGCGCCCTGGCTGGGAGGGCCTGTGAGCAATTCGCCACTTTGATGGGCGAAGCCTTGGCCGTCGCTGCCCTGGTCCCAGAACTGCCCACGCATGAATACACTCATGCTGCTGACCCCCTGGCCGGCAGCCTCGGTCAGGCGTTGCCAGGCGGTCTTCTCACTCACTTCACCGCGCTGCAGGGCGAGCTCGGCCGCCGCATCCTGGTGCCGGTTGCCGCGCCATGGCGCTTGCCAGCTGTCCTTGCCGCTCAGGAAAACCGGATTGGCCACCAGTTGTACCTGCTGGCTCTGCAGCTGCTGGTGGTTCTCCGGGTACCAACTGTCGCTGCCGATCAGCACGCCCAGACGCCCGGCCGGGGTTTGCACGACTTGCAGTGGTTGTTTGCGGCCATCATGGATATACCGCCGTACCTGGCTGTCGGGGAATTGCTGGCGTTGCGGCTGGCCCAAGGGTGAACCGTCGCCGGCGAACACCAGGCTGCTGTTGAACAATGGGCCGCCGCCGGCATGCAGCACGCCTTGTTCCACATAGGGGTCCGGCAGCACGATCGAGCCGGCCACCAAGGTCACGCCAAACTCCTTGGCCAGGCTGCCGAACAGTTGCTGGTAGTCGCTGGCCATCTGCTGAGCCTTCATGCGCAAGTGCGCATCGGCCCGGCGGTCGTCGCCGCTGGCGCGCAATATCGCCAGGCCATAGCGCAGCGGGTTGCTCAGCTCCAGCCATTGCTCCGCTTCGCGGCTACGGGTGACCTGGTAGAGTTCGTTCTTTTCACCGCGAGCCCACAGCCAGGTACCGATGTGCTCTGGCAGTACCACCACGGTGCGCGGGCCGATCAGGCCTTTGGCCCGGGCTTGTTGCAAGTAGGCCGACAGCTTGCGGTGCAGGCGTTGCAGGTTTTGATAGTCGCTTGGATAAAGCAGGGGCTCGACGCCCAGCAGGTTGCCCTGCTCGCCGGGCACGCCGTGGTCCAGCGCCAGTTCGATGCGCAGGTCGGAGAGGTAGTGGCCTTCCGGGCGCTGCTGGGTCCAGAAGCCATAGCCGCACAGGGCGGCGATCATCACCAGCGCCAAGGCGCTTGCCAATAGTTTTCGCATGCCTTTGATGTCGTTGATACTCGCAGTGACGCGGCGGTAAACCAAGAATTCGCTAAGCATTGTGTCACAGTCGCGGTCTTGAGCGTGCCTCGCGCAGCCGTCGATTTCAACTGGGTTTGGCAGGTGCGACGTTGTCGATGATCTGTTTTGCCAAGGCGTGGTAGAGGGAAACGGGCGAAATGCAACCAGAGATGCCGGCCGCCATCAATGTCACTGCCAGCATCGGGATGGCCAGGTCCGGGCTGTGGGTAAGCTCCAGAACGATCACCGATGCAGTCAACGGCGAACGCGTCACCCCAGCCAGGTAGGCGCCCATTCCCAGCAGTGCGCATGCCTGGGGATCGACATTGGGTATCACGCGCAACAACGGCTCGAATGCCGCACCGATGCTCAGCGAAGGTGAAAACAGGCCCCCCGGTATGCCCGAGAGGTAAGAGACGACATTGGCCAGAAACTTCCAGAGCAGGAAACTGGCGTCGGTGATCGGTCGGCCCTCCAGCAAGGCCCGGGTCTCTTCGTAGCCGGTGCCGAACACATGGTTGCCGGACACCAGCCCCAGCACTGCCAGCACCAGCCCGCAGCTCGCCGCGAAGCGCACCGGATAGCGCCCGCGCAGTGCGCAGAGACGGCCAAGCAGGCCCTTGTCGGTAGGCAGCACCAGCCTGGCGTAACAGCCACCCAGCACCCCACCCAGCAGCGCGCAGGCAGGCACCACACTCCAACCCCAGCCTACGGGCATCCGCCCGCTTATTTCGCCAAAGTAGGCGTTGTGCCCCGTCAGCCCCAGGGTGACCACGCCGCCGATCAGCACCGCCGTCAGCACCAGGCCGCTGAAGCGTTGTTCAAAGGTGCGGCTCAGTTCTTCGATGGCAAAGACGACACCGGCCAGCGGGGTGTTGAACGCAGCGGCTATGCCGGCTGCGCCGCCTGCGAGGATCAGGCCGGCAATCGTACGACGGCCGTGCAGGCCCAATCGCCGGCCGAAGGAATAGAGCACGGCAGCGCCGATGTGAACGGTAGGCCCCTCGCGCCCGACCGACCCCCCTACCAGCAGGGCGCCCAACGTCAGGCTCATGCGCGCGGCGGCGACGGGTATCGAAAGCAGTCGGGCCCGCAGGCGCCGGGATGGCATTTCCAAGGCGGCGATCACCTGAGGTATGCCGCTACCTTTGGCATTTTCGAACCAGCGCTGTGTCAAATAGGTCAGAAGGGCGAAGCCCAGGGGAGTGATGAGCAGGGGTGACCAGGGCAGCCAGTCCAGCAGGCGCTTGAACGAAGCGAATGCGGCTTCGGCCAGCCAGGCGAACGCCAATGCGACAAGCCCCACCAGCAGGGCCCCGATCCAGAACGCCAGGCGCTGGCGCCATTCTCGCCAGCGTGAACGGGCGAGAGGGAGGGCAGGGAGGCTGGTACGGTCGGGCATCGTCTATGCAGTATCGGCGAATAAAGCCACGAGTATGACGTGTATGAGCGGGGTGGCAAACCCGACAGAGGTGGTATTCAGGCAGTGCGGGCGGCGCCTGGTGGCATCGGCGAGTGCCGTGACGCCAGGCTGGCTCGAACTGCGTATCGATTTGTGATTTTTATCCTCGGAGGTTACGGTTCATGGCTGTTCAAGCGCACAGGCTCGGCAAACGGAGGTCTTCCTGGCTGCTAATCTGGGCAGATGTCGCGGTGCCGGGGCACCCTGTGCTCATCGCTTTACAAGGAGAACTGCCGGAATGACAGCAGCCGATAAACCCAGGAGCACACTCAACCCACCCGTCTTCTACACCAGCGCCATACTCATCTTTCTGCTGGTCTTGTACGCCACGGCTTTTCAGGAGCACGCCCAGGCGCTGTTCGAAGAGGTTCAGCAATGGATCATCACCAACGCCAGCTGGTTCTACATCCTCACCGTAGCGCTGGTGTTGATCAGCGTGGTGTTTCTGGCCGTGAGCCGCTACGGCGACATCAAGCTGGGGCCTGATCACAGCGAGCCTGATTACCGGAAAAGCAGCTGGTTCGCCATGCTGTTCTCCGCAGGCATGGGGATCGGCCTGATGTTCTTCGGCGTGGCCGAGCCGGTGATGCATTTCACCACACCGCCTGTGGGCGACCCTGGCACAGTCGCAGCGGCTCGCGAAGCCATGAAGATCACCTTCTTCCATTGGGGCCTGCATGCCTGGGCGATCTATGCCATCGTCGCGCTCATCCTGGCCTACTTCAGCTTCCGCAATGGTTTGCCACTGACGTTGCGCTCAGCGCTCTATCCGCTGATCGGTGAACGGATTTACGGGCCTATCGGGCACGCCGTGGATATCTTCGCCATCCTCGGCACGGTGTTCGGTGTGGCCACCTCGCTGGGTTATGGGGTATTGCAGATCAACAGCGGTTTCCACCATTTGTTCGGTCTGCCGGTAAACCCCACGGTTCAAGTCATTCTCATCGCTGCCACCTGCGCGTTGGCGACACTGTCCGTGGCCAGCGGCCTGGACAAGGGTATCCGCATCCTCTCCGAGCTCAACCTGAGCCTGGCTGTCATCCTGATGCTGTTCGTGCTGTTGCTCGGGCCTACCGTGTTTCTGCTGCAGGCCTACGTGCAGAATACCGGTGCCTACCTGTCCGATATCGTCAACAAGACCTTCAACCTCTACGCCTATGAACCCACTGACTGGATTGGCGGCTGGACTCTTTTGTACTGGGGCTGGTGGTTGTCCTGGTCGCCTTTCGTAGGCCTGTTCATCGCACGCATTTCCCGCGGGCGGACCATTCGTGAGTTCGTGTGCGGTGTACTGTTCGTACCCGCAGGCTTCACCTTGCTCTGGATGACGGTGTTCGGGGACTCAGCGATCCACATGATCCTCAACGAAGGTGTCAGGGACCTGGCTGCGGTGGTCGATCAGGACAGTTCACTGGCCTTGTTCGCCTTTCTCGAGCACTTCCCGTTCTCCAGTGTCATCTCACTGATAGCGGTGCTCATGGTGGTGGTGTTCTTTGTCACCTCGGCGGACTCCGGTGCGCTGGTGGTCGATATGCTGGCCTCGTCCGGGCAAGGTCATTCGCCTTTGTGGCAACGCATCTTCTGGTCGGTCAGCATTGGCGCTGTCGCCATTGCGCTGTTGCTGGCCAACGGTCTCAAGGCTCTGCAGACGGCGACCATCGCCAGTGCCTTGCCCTTCGCCGCCATTTTGCTCCTCGCCATCTGGGGCCTGTTCAAGGCGCTGAGCCTCGATGCCACCCGCCGCGGTTTGCGCAATCAGGCCTTGCCCGGCCCACGGCATACGCGCGTTCCCCACGGGGGGTGGCAGCGGCGCTTGCGCAATATCGCCATGATGCCGCGGCGTGCCCATGTGACCCGCTTCATCGCCGACGTGGTGAAGCCTGCCTGTGAAGAAGTCGCCTCGGAATTGCGCAAGCAGGGCTATGACGTTGCGGTGAACGAGCGCGATGATGGGCGCGTGACGCTTGAGCTTTCCCATGCTGGAGAAGGGCGTTTCCTGTACGAAGTACGCCCGCGCGCATTCAACACCCCCAGTTTCGTCATGCGGGATACCGACGAGGGTTCCGATACCCGCAAGTACTTCCGTGCTGAAGTGCATCTGCGTGAAGGGGGCCAGGATTACGACATCATGGGATGGAGCCGGGACGATGTGATCGGCGACATTCTCGATCAGTACGAGCGCCACCTGCACTACCTGCACGTCGTCAGCTGATCAGCCCTCGCACTGCCCTGTATGCGCGCTCAGGGCAGTGCTTTGCGCTGATCGGCGGCTGCACTGCCTTCGCATGCCCAGAAATCCACGGCAGCAATGCTAGGGGTTGGCGGTCCCAGCCAATAGGAGAGGGGCTGGCACCTGCCCTCGACGCACAATTGATAGTCGCCGGCCTCGGGCGTGCGCCCGGCATGCAGAGGTTGCAGCGGGGGCAGATGGCGGTGGTAGTGCCATGCCCCATCACGCAGGCGAGCGTCATCCGGGATCTCCATGCCGGCGCCGCTGCCGCGCACCCGAGCCTCCTGCAGCACCAGGCCTGCCGGTGTCACCTGATAATCCTCCTCCCAGCGGACCTTCTCCACACTGTGCTGCCAGGCCAGGGTAACCTCCTGCAACGGCAGACTGGCCCAGACCACACCGGCAAGCCCGATGCAAAGGCTGGTCATGCCGGTTGCCCGGGCGCGGGCCGGCTGCGCCAGTAATGCCAGCCCATGACGGCAATGCCCAAGGCGAAGCCGACCTCGTCGCTGATGGGCAAGGCAAGAATCAGCGATACACCTGCCATGAACGCCAACAGCCGTTCCCACCATGGCATGGGCATGCGCCAGTGACCGGTGGCCGCGCATCCCCAGAGTGCCACTGCAAACATGGCCTTGATCAGGATGTACAGGGTTGCGCCGACGCTGTCGCCCTGCATCATCAACGCCGGGTCATACACCGCCATGAACGGCACGACGAAACCGGCCATTGCAATGCGTACCGCCCAGAAGCTGATCAATAGCCCTTTCTCTTTGGCAATGGGGGCGGCGGCAAAGCAGGCCAACGCTACCGGCGGCGTCAGGTCGGCAAGGATGCCGAAATAAAACACGAACATGTGTGAGACGATCAGCGGCACCCCGAGCTCCAGCAAGGCCGGCGCGGCGATGGAGCTGGTGATGATGTAATTGGGAATGGTCGGGATACCCATGCCCAGGACCAGGCAGGTCAACATGGTCAAAAGCAGCGACAGGAAAAGGTTTTCCCGGCCCAGGTCGAGAATGTACCCGGCGAATGTCGTCGCCAGGCCGGTTAATGAGATCACCCCGATGATTACCCCGACCAAGGCGCACGCGATACCTACCGGCACCGCATGGCGCGCACCTTCGGCCAGGGCCATGACGCAGGCACGGAGGGTGGCACGTCCACCCTGTATGAACGCGCAGGCGATAGCGAGCGAGGCGATCACCAGCAGGATGACACCAATGCCCATGCGGAAGAACCCTGAGCAGAGGATCCCCAGCGCCACCCAGAAGGCCGCCCGCAACCATGTCTTTTGCGCCCGCAGGATGATTGCCGAACCAAGGATGACGATGGCTGTCAGGGCCAGGCCGACCATCCCCGAATACAGGGGTGTGCGGCCGGAGAACAAAAGGCCGACCAGTACCACCAGGGGTATCAGCAGGAACCAGCGTTGACGCACTGCCTCCCAGGCACTCGGGCATTGCTCGCGGGGTAAACCATGCAGCTGGCTGCGCCGGGCTTCCAGGTGCACCATCCAGTACACCGAGCCGAAATACAGCAAGGCCGGAATGAGCGCGGCCTTCGCCACTTCGGCATAGGGAACGTTGATCGTTTCGGCCATGATGAACGCCACCGCGCCCATGACCGGTGGCATCAGTTGGCTGCCCATGCTTGCGGTCGACTCAACGCCCCCGGCAAATGCCGGCTTGTAGCCGAAGCGCTTCATCAGCGGGATCGTGAACTGCCCGGTGGTGACCACGTTTGCCACCCCTGAACCGGTGATGGTCCCCATCAGCGCCGAGGAGAATACCGAGACTTTTGCCGGCCCCCCGCTGCGATGGCCGAACAGGCCCATGGCAAAGTCAGTGAACAGCCGTATCATGCCGGCCTGTTCAAGGAACGCGCCGAACAGGATGAACAGGTAGATATAGGTCGCCGAGACATAGGTGGGCGTGCCATACAGCCCCTCGGTGCCGAAGGCCAGTTGGTTGACGATCTGATCGAGGCCGTAGCCGCGATGCGCAAGGTCACCGGGCAGGTACTGGCCGAGCAGCCCGTAGGCCAGAAAAAGAGCGCAAATGATGGGCAGGGCGATACCCATCACCCGTCGCGCTGCCTCGAAAACCAGGCCGATCAGCAGCAGGCCGAACACCAGGTCACTGGTGGTCAGTTCCCCGGAGCGTTGAATCAGCTCGCCCTCGAAATGCCACTGGTAGGCAGCAGTGGCCATGCCTGCCAGGCCCAGCAGCCAGCCAAGCGGTTGCCACGGCCTGCGATGACCTGCCCACGGGTAGCTCAGGTACACCACCAGCAGCAAGAACCCTACGTGTACTGCCCGCAGTACCTGACTGGAAACCAGCGGGAAGGCCGCCGTGGCAATCTGAAAGGTCGAAAATGCCAAGGCCACGGCAAAAAGCGTGGCAGGCCAACGGTCGGTACTGGCTTGCAGACCTTGCCCGGTATCACTCATGTGCCGCTCCCCCAGGGGTCGAGTCAATAGTCAGGGGAGCAGGTTTTTCTCCTTGAAGTACCGTTCTGCGCCAGGGTGCAGGGGAATGGGCAGGTTCTTGGCCGCATTCTGCGGCTGGATATCGCTTGCTGCCGAATGGGCAGTGACCAGGCGCGGCAGGTTGTCGAAGATCAGCCGGGTCATGTCATAGGCCAGGTCATCGCTGATATCGGCGCGTGTGACCAGAATATTGGTGATGGCTACGGTTGGCACTTCAGCGTCCTGGCCATCGTATGTCTTGGCGGGAATGCTCGCGGGTTGATAGGCACTGTTGCCGATTTTACTCACGATGGCGGCTGGCACAGGTACGAACACTACCGGCAGGGTAGCGGCCAGGTCACGGATGGCCGCCTGGCCGAGCCCGGAAGATTGCAGCGTGGCGTCCAGCTGACGGTTCTTGATCAGCTCTACGGATTCGGCATACGGCAGGTACTCGACCTTGCCCAGGTCTTGATAGCTGAGCCCCGCGGCCTTGAAGATGGCGCGGGCGTTGAGCTCGGTGCCGGACTTCGGCGCACCGACCGAGATACGTTTGCCTTTGAGGTCTTCCAGCGAGGTGATGCCCGACTCCTTGCTGGCGACGATCTGGATGTAGTTAGGGTAAGTGCCGGCGATGGCGCGCAGTTTCTTCAGCGGTGCTTTGAAGCCGGCTTCGGCGTCCCCCTTCCAGGCGTCGGCCACCGAATCTCCCAGCGCGAACGCCAGCTCGCCCCGGCCGGCTTGCAGTAGATTAAGGTTTTCCACCGAGGCCTTGGTGGCTTGCACTGAGGTCTTGCTGCCCTCGATGCCATGGCTGTAGAGCTGGGATATCCCCACGCCGATGGGGTAGTAGACGCCGCTGGTGCCGCCTGTGAGGATGTTGATGAAGGTTGGCGCGGCCTGGGCTGTTGCACAAGCTGCCAATACGGTGCTGGCCACTGCCAGGCGAAGGGCTCGGTTCATGACATTCTCCGCTTATTGTTCTAGTTCCCTGCGTCAGTAAACCTAGAACGAATAAACGGATCCTGCCCGGATTTATTGGCGCCCAGATTGGCAGGCCTGCAATCAGAACCGCCAGAAGGCAGGCGCGACGAGCACCAGCACGGTGAGAATCTCGAGCCGGCCCAGCAGCATGCCGATGGTCAGCAGCCACTTCGCAGCGTCCGGTAGCGTGCTGAAGTTGCCAGCAGGCCCGATTACGCTGCCCAGGCCTGGCCCAACGTTGCACACAGCTGTCGCCGCGCCACTCAGGGCAGTGGTCCAGTCAAGGCCTATGAGGGTCAGGGCCAATGCGATCACCGCAATGGTCACGGAAAAGAAGAAGGAGAACGTCAGCAGTGAGCGTACGATTTCTTCATCGATGGGGTGACCATTGTATTTTTTCGAGATCATCGCCCGCGGATGAATCAGCTGTTTCAAACTGCTGACCAGCAGCGACGCGGCGACTTGAAAGCGGAATATTTTCAGTCCGCCGGCTGTGGAGCCCGAACATCCACCGACAAAAGTCAGATAGAAGAACAACAGCATGGCGAAGCTGCCCCAGAGCGTGTAGTCCCCTACCGCAATGCCGGTGGTCGTCACAACCGAAGTCACATTGACCGCCACGATGCGCAGCGCATCCCACCACGAAAAGTCACTGTGCAAGCAGAGCCAGGTGCCTACGGTGACCCAGACCAGCAGAAGAAAGCCGAGAAAGCCGCGCACCTGATGGTCCTTGAACAGCACGCGCCGGTGGCCACGCAAGGTCGCCACATACAAGGCGAAGGGCAGGCTTCCCAGGATCATGATCACCACCGCCACCCAATGCACCGCTGGCTGAGTCCAGTGGCCAAGCGATGCATCGGACGTCGAGAACCCACCCGTGGAGATCAGCGACATCGAATGATTGATGGCGTCGAAAGGGGTCATGCCGGCGGCCCACAGGGCCAAGGTGCCGAGCGCGGTCAGCCCCAGGTAGATCGCCAGAATCATCTTTGCCGCGACGTGCGAGCGCGGTGTCACTTTGTCCGACCAGTCCGACGACTCGGTCTGGAACAGGCGCATGCCACCGACACGCAGTAACGGCAGGATTGCGACGGCCATGCCGATGAAGCCGATGCCCCCCAGCCAGTGCAACAGCGATCGCCACATCAGCAGGCCGGGCGATGCGCTGTCCAGGCCGGTTAGCACCGTCGAGCCTGTGGTGGTGATGCCCGACATGGTCTCGAAGAACGCATCCGTGTAGCTGATATGCCGGATGAACACCATGGGCAGGGCTGCGAACGCACAGACGATGACCCAGCTGGCGGTGGTCAGCAGGTACATGTCTCGGGCCCTGAGTTGTGGCGCATCGGGTATGCCACGAGCCACCAGGGCAAGGCCTGCGCACAGGGCGATCAGGCTTGACCACAGGAAGGCACCAAGGTCCTCGCTAAGGCCATACCACAGCAGCGTGGCCATGGGGATGACCATGCTGACCGCAAGGGTAATCAGGAACACGCCGATGATGAAGGCGATGAAGCGCAAAGCGGGGAGAGGCATCGAGCAAGCTCATAGGGGCAATGACGGGCAGTATCGTCTGTAAGGGCAGGATGTCGAGTAAAAATGACGTAAAAAAGCTGAGCCATGTTACAGCAGGCAACGCGAGTCACGTCGCAGCCTTGGCTGTGCACTATGATCAGTAATTTGTAAGTTTCGATCATTGAGCGCATTCAAACGGCTGTTTAATGTCGTGGGCAGATAAACGACGGGGCCCGCCGAGGCACCCGCATTCCGTGATCACGCCACATGGGGAACCGTTCCATGGCTGCCGACCGCTATCCGCACTTGCTGGCCCCGCTCGACCTGGGCTTCACCACCTTGGCCAACCGCACCCTGATGGGGTCGATGCACACAGGCCTTGAGGAGCGCCCCGGTGGCTTCGAGCGCATGGCTGCGTATTTTGCAGAGCGAGCCCGTGGCGGCGTTGGGCTGATGGTCACCGGCGGTATCGCGCCCAACGATGAAGGTGGCGTGTATTCCGGCGCAGCCAAGCTGAGCACCGAGGAGGAGGCTGACAAGCACCGCATCGTCACCGAGGCCGTGCATGCCGCTGGCGGCAAGATCTGCCTGCAGATCCTGCATGCCGGGCGCTATGCCTACAGCCCTCGGCAGGTGGCGCCGAGTGCTATCCAGGCGCCGATCAACCCGTTCAAGCCTAAAGCGCTGGATGAGGCCGGGATCGAGAAGCAGATCGCTGATTTCGTCAATTGCGCCGTGCTGGCAAAGCGCGCCGGTTACGACGGCGTCGAAATCATGGGCTCTGAAGGCTACTTCATCAATCAGTTCCTGGCTGCCCATACCAACCACCGTACTGACCGCTGGGGTGGCAGCTATGAAAACCGTATGCGTCTGGCGGTCGAGATCGTCAGCCGGGTGCGCGACGCCGTGGGCCCTAATTTCATCATCATCTTCCGCCTGTCGATGCTCGATCTGGTAGAAGGTGGCAGCACCTGGGACGAGATCGAGTTGCTGGCCAAAGCCATCGAGCGGGCTGGCGCGACCCTGATCAACACGGGTATCGGCTGGCACGAGGCGCGCATCCCGACCATCGCCACCAAGGTGCCGCGCGCCGCGTTCAGCAAAGTCACCGCCAAGCTGCGCGGGGCGGTGAACATTCCGTTGATCACCACCAACCGCATCAATACCCCCGAAGTGGCTGAAGCCGTGCTGGCCGAGGGCGATGCCGACATGGTCTCGATGGCGCGGCCGTTCCTGGCCGACCCGGAGTTCGTCAACAAGGCGGCGCAGGGGCGCGGCGATGAAATCAACACCTGTATCGGCTGCAATCAGGCGTGCCTGGATCATACCTTCGGCGGCAAGCTGACCAGTTGCCTGGTCAACCCGCGGGCCTGTCACGAAACCGAACTCAATTACCTGCCAGTGAACACGGTCAAGCGCATTGCCGTAGTGGGTGCCGGCCCGGCTGGCCTTGCGGCTGCCACCGTGGCTGCAGAGCGTGGCCACCAGGTGACGCTGTTCGATGCCGCCAGCGAAATTGGCGGGCAGTTCAACGTGGCCAAGCGAGTGCCGGGCAAGGAGGAGTTCTTCGAGACCCTGCGCTATTTCGGCAACAAGGTGAAGAGCACCGGGGTCGAGCTGCGTTTGAACACCCGGGTCGATGTGCCGGCCCTGCTCGAGGGCAAATTCGACGAGATCATCCTGGCCACCGGCATCGCGCCGCGTACACCGGCCATTCCCGGTGTCGAGCATGCCAAGGTGCTCAGCTACCTGGACGTACTGCTCCAGCGCAAGCCAGTGGGTGAGTCGGTTGCAGTGATCGGCGCTGGCGGCATCGGTTTTGACGTCAGCGAATACCTGGTGCACCAGGGCGTGGCCAGCAGCCAGGACCGGGAGGCGTTCTGGAAGGAGTGGGGCATCGACCGCGACCTGCAGGCGCGCGGCGGCGTGGCATGCATCAAGCCCGAGCCGCATGCACCGGCACGGCAGGTGTACCTGCTGCAGCGCAAGACGTCCAAGGTGGGCGATGGCCTGGGCAAGACCACCGGCTGGATCCACCGCACCGGCCTGAAAAACAAGCAGGTACAGATGCTCAACGGCGTTGAGTACCTGAAGATCGACGATGCGGGCCTGCACATTCGTGTCGCTGAAGGGGAGCCGCAGGTTCTGGCGGTGGACAACGTAGTGATCTGCGCCGGGCAGGAGCCGCTGCGGGAGCTGCACGATGGGCTGCTGGCTGCGGGGCAGTCGGTGCACCTGATCGGTGGCGCGGATGTGGCGGCGGAGCTGGATGCCAAACGGGCGATCAACCAGGGCTCGCGTTTGGCGGCAGAGCTGTAAGCCAGCCGGGGCCGCAAAGCGGCCCCAGGTTTTCACTGGTAGACTGGCGGCCTCGCACCAGGCACTGAAACATGTCTACCCGCTTTCATGACCTTCCCCAGGCGCCATTACAGCCCCTTGAGCTTGCTTGGCTGAAAAGCGCCGGCATTGATGCCGCCATCCTGCGCCTGGATCTGATCGACCCTTTGGTCAGCGGCAACAAGTGGTTCAAGCTGCGCCACCACCTGCTGCACGCTCACGCGTCGGGCGCCGCCGGGCTGATCAGCCTGGGCGGCAGCCATTCCAACCACCTCCATGCCCTGGCCGCTGCCGGCAAGCGCTTCGGTTTCGCCACCGTCGGCCTGTTGCGCGGCCATCCACAGGACACGCCCACGGTGCTTGATCTGCAGGCGTTGGGGATGCAATTGCACTGGCTTGGCTACGCAGGCTACCGTGCCCGGCATGACGCCGGCTTCTGGGCACCCTGGCAAGCGCGGTACCCCGGCTGGCACTGCATCCCCGAAGGCGGTGGCGGGCAGGCCGGTGCGCAGGGGTGTGCGTTGATCGTCGAGCAGGCTAAGGCCCAGTTGGGCACAGTGGGGTGGTCGGACTATGACGCCTGGTGGCTGGCCGCTGGCACCGGAACCACCCTGGCCGGCCTGGTGCTGGCCGAAGGCGGCGCACACAGGGTGCATGGCGCCCTGGCAGTGCCCCTGGACCATGGCGTGCCCCAGACCATAACGGCGCTCGCCGGTACGCGCGGCTACCAGTTGCACGATGCTTGCCGAAAGGGGTTTGCCAGGCTCGATGATGAGCTGCTGGCATTCGTCGAGAGCACCGAAAACAGCACGGGGATACCTTTCGAGGCGCTCTACACCGGCAAGGCATTGATGGCCCTGCGTGCGCAGGCCGAGGCCGGGCTGTTCGAGCCTGGCACTCGCCTGATCTTCGTGCACACCGGTGGCCTGCAGGGCCGACGCGGTTACTTGTAGGGCAGCATGCGCAGCAGCGTGTTATCGCGCACGACGTAGTGGTGATAAAGCCCGGCCAGCGCGTGCAGGCCGATCAGCCAATACCCCCAGCTGCCTACGCGTTCATGCCAGCCCTTGATGAACTTGGCCAGGTCCGGGTTCGCGCCGATCAGATGTGGCAGCTCCAGGCCATAGAAGGGCACCGGCTTGTCGGCGGCGCTGAGGATCAGCCAGCCGGCCAGCGGCAAGCCGATCATCAACAGGTACAGCGCCAGGTGCATCAGGTGGGCAAGCCCGGTCTGCCAGGCGGGAGGCTTGGGCACGATGGGCGGCGCAGGGCGCACCAGGCGCACGGCCAGGCGCAGCCAGACCAGCATGAACACCGTCAGGCCGAGCATGAAGTGCAGGTCCTTCATCAGGTTGCGCTCGGCGCTGTGCTTGGGGAACAGGCCACGCAACTCGATGCAGGCGTAGACAGCAGCCAGCAGCACCAGCATCAGCCAGTGCAGGGCGATGGACAGGCGTGCGTAGTGGGGCGCGGGGCTGGATGAAGCCATGGGTGGTCCTCGTCATCAGGTCGAAAGTGGCGCTCTTGGCGGCGCTCAGAGGTAACTGTAATCGTTGCTGGAATAAAATCGTTGCGCTGGGTCGATGAAATCGTGTTTGCGGCCTGGGCCAGCGAGTTACCCGCGCAGGGCTAGGTGCGGCCAGCTGTCTGCCACCAGAAACACCCGAGCCACTTCCTGCCAATCGCCATGCGGGCCGGGTTCGAGCCTGACCAGCATCTGTGCCGGTGCCTGCGGGTCAAGCAGCTCAAGCCATTGCGCGACCTGTGGCAGGGTCCAGACTTGATCGGCCTCGAACCTTGCCGGCGCCAGCCAGGCATGGCGGGGCAGGGGCTGCCAGCGCTGCGCCTCGGCCATTGCCCAATCCCGCCGGCGCAACCACCGCCCACGCAGGTGCTGCGGGTTGGCCCCCTCAGGCGATTCGGCGTGCCCGGGCCACGGATAGAATAGATACCCTGCCAGCCACAGGTGAGCCTGGACTTGGCCAATGCCCAGCCCTGCCAGCGCCGCACGGCTTTGCGCGTCGCCCGACATGGGCAACTGGTGCCCGGCCAGGTGCGCCAGCTTGGTGCCCAGCCGGTCATGGCAACCCGGGCCGAGCCACTGCGCCGGGTCATGGCCTGGGCCGTCCGTGGGCCCCAGGTAAAGCTTTATGGCCAGCTCCAGGTGGTGGGTACCGTCGGCGTCGCGCAGCACAATGTCCAACTCGCCCAGCGTGCGCCCACTGCTGCGGATCGCCAGGTTGGCGGCCAGCAGCTCGACACCGGGCGCCTGGCCCAGGGCGAACTGCCACAGGCCTTCGTAATAAAGGCCCAGGCGCCGGCTGGTGCTGTTTGCCAGCCACTCACGCAGGGGCTGGTCGTCGGCATCCAGCGCCTGTAGCCAGTCTTTGAGGCGCTGCGGGTCTGCCGCCCAGGCGCTGCCTGCCAGCGGATGGCGCTGAGGGCAGGGCGGTGTGCTCAGCAGCGGTGGCGACAGCAGCGTCCAGGCCAGGTCGCGCACGGCGGGGCGGCGCAATTGGCGAGGCAGGTCATGGAGTTCAGCGAAAGGCATCATGCTGCGAGCATAGCCGGTTTGCCGCTGCCCGGTCGTTTCGCCCATAATCGCGGCATAGTCACCCGCCGCAGAGCCTTGCAGGAGCCCCATGGAGCAATTTCGCAATATCGGTATCATCGGCCGCCTTGGCAGCTCGCAGGTGCTCGACACCATTCGCCGACTGAAAAAATTCCTCCTCGAGCGCCACCTGCACGTGATCCTCGAGGACACCATTGCCGAAGTGCTGCCTGGCCACGGCCTGCAGACCTCCACGCGCAAGCTGTTGGGCGAAGTCTGTGACCTGGTCATCGTCGTCGGCGGTGACGGTAGCCTGCTCGGCGCCGCCCGTGCTTTGGCCCGGCACAACATCCCGGTCCTGGGGATCAACCGCGGCAACCTGGGCTTTCTCACCGATATCCGCCCGGACGAGCTGGAAGAAAAGGTCGCTGCAGTGCTCGACGGCCACTACCTGGTGGAAAACCGCTTCCTGCTTCAAGCCGAGGTGCGTCGCCACCACGAGGCCATCGGCCAGGGCGATGCGCTCAATGATGTGGTGCTGCATCCGGGCAAGTCGACGCGGATGATCGAGTTCGAGATCTACATCGACGGCCAGTTCGTCTGCAGCCAGAAGGCCGACGGCCTGATCGTCGCCACCCCGACCGGCTCGACCGCCTACGCGCTGTCGGCTGGCGGCCCGATCATGCACCCCAAGCTCGACGCCATCGTCATCGTGCCCATGTACCCGCACACCCTGTCCGGCCGCCCGATCGTGGTCGACGGCAACAGCGAGCTGAAGATCGTGGTGTCCAAGGACCTGCAGATCTACCCGCAGGTATCCTGCGACGGCCAGAACCACTTCACCTGTGCCCCCGGCGATACCATCACCGTGAGCAAGAAACCGCAGAAACTGCGCCTGATCCACCCGCTGGGCCACAACTACTACGAGGTCTGCCGCACCAAGCTCGGTTGGGGCAGTCGCTTGGGGGGCAGGGACGACTGATGTTCGATCCGGCGCGAAGTTTCGACATCATCGGTGACGTGCATGGCTGTGCGCTGACCCTCGAACGCCTGCTCGACACCCTCGGCTACAAGCGTGTCGGCGGCGTCTGGTGCCACCCGCGGCGTCAGGCGCTGTTCCTTGGCGACATCGTCGACCGCGGCCCGCGTATCCGGGAGGCGCTGCACATCGTCCACGACATGGTCGAGGCCGGCCAGGCCTTCTGCATCATGGGCAACCATGAGTACAACGCCCTGGGCTGGGTAACCCCGGCGCTGCCCGGCAGCGGCAAGGCCTATGTGCGTGAGCACACCCCACGCCACGCCCGCCTGATCGACGAGACCCTGACCCAGTTCGCCCACCACCCCGGTGACTGGCACGATTTTCTGCAGTGGTTCTACGACATGCCGCTGTTCCTCGACGCCGGGCGGTTCCGCTTGGTGCATGCCTGCTGGGACCCGCGGCTGATCGACCCGTTGCGCCAGCAATACCCGGACGGGCGCATCGACGAGCACTTCATCCAGGCCTCGGCCGTGCCCGGCAGCTTCGCCTCCACGGTCTGCAACCGTCTGTTGCGCGGCACCGACATGCGCCTGCCGGACGGCCTGACACTGACCGGCGGCGATGGCCTGACCCGCGCCTTCTTCCGGACCAAGTTCTGGGAAGAAGACCCGAAGACCTACGGCGATATCGTCTTCCAACCGGACGCGCTGCCCGATGAGGTCGCCCGCACGCCGCTCAGCCACACCGAGAAGAATGCCTTGCTACGCTATGGCGAAGAGGAGCCGCTGCTGTTCGTCGGCCATTACTGGCGCAGCGGCCGCCCGGCACCGATACGCCCCAACCTGGCCTGCCTGGACTACAGTGCGGTGCTGTACGGCAAGCTGGCGGCCTATCGGCTGGATGATGAAACCCGGATCGACCCGCACAAGTTCGTCTGGGTCGACGTCGATCGACCGCAGGCCAATCAATGAATATCGTCGAAGTGATACGCCTGCCGCTGTCGGTCGACCTCAGCGGCTTCGTCCACCTGTTGCAGCGCCTGCAGGTGCCGCACCGGGTCAGCGAAGAAGGCGAGGTGCAGGTGCTCTGGGCCCCGGAAACCATGGCTGAAGATGTTCTTCAGCTGTACCAGCGCTACCCTGACGGCAATGCTGATGTCGAGCTTGCGCAGCCGCCTGTGGGCGCTGGCTCGCCGGCGAAAGGGCCGACCCTGGCCGAGCAGGCGAAAGCCTGCAAGGTAACCGCCGCCGTCCTTTTCCTGTGCCTGATCGTCGCCGGCCTGACCGGCCTGGGCGATAACCTCACCACCATCAGCTGGTTCACCTTCCTCGACTACCGCGTCCAGGGTGAATACCTGCACTTCACCCCGCTGGCCCAGGGCCTCGCCGAAGGCCAATGGTGGCGCCTGGTGTCGCCGATGCTGCTGCATTTCGGCGTCCTGCACCTGGCCATGAACGGCATGTGGTACTGGGAACTGGGCAAACGCATCGAACTGCGCCAGGGCCCTTGGGCGCTGGCTGGCCTGACCTTGCTGTTCAGCCTGGTATCCAACCTTGCCCAGCACTACACCAGTGGCCCGAGCCTGTTCGGCGGCCTGTCCGGGGTGCTGTACGGCTTGCTCGGGCATGTCTGGCTGTACCAGTGGCTGGCGCCCAACCCACACTTCAGCCTGCCCAAGGGCGTGCTGGTGATGATGCTCATCTGGCTGGTCATTTGCCTGACCGGTGTGGTCGGCCAACTCGGTTTTGGCCAGATCGCCAACGCCGCGCACGTCGGCGGGCTGCTCATCGGATGCCTGACGGGCCTCTTGGGTGGTGCGCTGGCGCGGCGTAAACTGTCCGCTTGATTTAGGAGACGCTATGTCCACGTTCGCGCAAATGATCGAAAACATCACGCCGGAAATCTACGAAAGCCTGAAAACGGCCGTGGAGATCGGCAAATGGTCCGATGGCCGCAAGCTCACCGCCGAGCAGAAGGAGCTGTCGCTGCAGGCGGTGATCGCCTGGGAGATGAAGAACCTGCCAGAAGACCAGCGTACCGGCTACATGGGGCCTCAGGAGTGCGCATCGAAGTCTGCGCCGATCCCTAACATTCTGTTCAAGTCGGACTCGGTACATTGATCGAACTCGCTCGTGGCTCATTGAGCAAGATGGCGGTAAGCCTGGAAGCACCCGTGGTGCAGTACAGTTTTCGCCTGGATGACACCCAGGTGCCGGTCAACCCGCTGATCGGCCAGACCCTGCGCCTGCACTACCTCGGCGCCATTCACTGCAGCCATTGCGGCAAACGCACCAAGACCAGCTTCAGCCAGGGTTACTGCTACCCCTGCATGACCAAGCTGGCCCAGTGCGACATGTGCATCATGGCGCCGGAACACTGCCACTACGACGCCGGCACCTGCCGCGAGCCGTCCTGGGGCGAGCAGTTCTGCATGACCGATCACGTGGTCTACCTGGCCAACTCGTCCGGGGTCAAGGTTGGCATCACCCGCGCTACGCAGTTGCCCACCCGCTGGCTTGACCAGGGGGCGAGCCAGGCGCTGCCGATCATGCGTGTGGCGACCCGCCAGCAATCGGGCCTGGTCGAAGACGTATTGCGCAGCCAGGTGCCGGACCGCACCAACTGGCGCGCGCTGCTCAAGGGCGATGCCGAAGTGCTCGACCTGGTGGCCATTCGCGAGCAGCTCTTCGATGCCTGCGCCGATGGCCTGCGCGACCTGCAGGCGCGCTTCGGCCTGCAGGCGATCCAGCCGCTGCCCGATGCCGAAGTGGTGCACATGAAATACCCGGTCCATGCCTACCCGAAAAAGATCGTCAGTTTCAACCTCGACAAGGACCCGGTGGTGGAAGGCACGCTGCTGGGCATCAAGGGGCAGTACCTGATCTTCGATACCGGCGTGATCAATATTCGCAAGTACACGGCCTACCAGTTGGCCGTGCTCCAGTAAAAAGGACCTGCACATGCGTACCGAACAACCGCAAGTGATCTACCTCAAGGACTACCAGGCGCCCGATTACCTGATCGACGAGACGCACCTGACCTTCAAGCTGTTCGAGGACCACACGCTGGTCCATGCGCAACTGGTCATGCGCCGCAACCCGGCACGCGGTGCCGGCCTGCCGCCACTGGTGCTCGACGGCCAGCAGCTCGAACTGCTGCGCGCCTCGCTGGACGATCAGCAACTGCAGGCCAGCGACTACCAGCTCGAAGCCGACAGCCTGACGCTGCACCCCAAGGCCGAGCGTTTCACCCTGGACACCAGCGTCAAGATCCACCCCGAGAGCAACACCGCGCTGGAAGGCCTGTACAAGTCCGGCAAGATGTTCTGCACACAGTGTGAGGCCGAGGGGTTCCGCAAGATCACCTACTACCTCGACCGCCCGGACGTGATGAGCACCTTCACCACCACGGTGATCGCCGAGCAGCATCGCTACCCGGTGCTGCTGTCCAACGGCAACCCGATCGGCAGTGGGCCGGCTGAAGATGGCCGTCACTGGGCGACCTGGGAAGACCCGTTCATGAAACCGGCCTACCTGTTCGCGCTGGTGGCCGGTGACCTGTGGTGCGTCGAGGACACCTTCGTGCGCCAGTCCGGGCGCGATGTGACCCTGCGCATCTATGTCGAACCCGAGAACATCGACAAGTGCGACCACGCCATGGTCAGCCTGAAGAAGTCCATGCGCTGGGATGAGGAAGTCTATGGCCGCGAATACGACCTGGACATCTTCATGATCGTCGCGGTCAACGACTTCAACATGGGCGCCATGGAAAACAAGGGCCTGAACATCTTCAACTCCAGCTGCGTACTGGCCCGCGCCGAAACCGCCACCGATGCTGCCCACCAGCGGGTCGAGGGTGTGGTTGCCCACGAGTATTTCCACAACTGGTCGGGCAACCGCGTGACCTGCCGCGACTGGTTCCAGCTGTCGCTCAAGGAAGGCTTTACGGTGTTCCGCGATGCCGAATTCAGCGCTGACATGAACTCGCGCACGGTCAAGCGCATCGAGGACGTCGCCTACCTGCGGACCCACCAGTTCGCCGAAGACGCAGGGCCCATGGCCCACCCGGTGCGCCCGGACAGCTTCATCGAGATTTCCAACTTCTACACCCTGACCGTGTACGAGAAGGGCGCCGAAGTGGTGCGCATGGTCCGTACCCTGCTGGGCGCCGAGGGTTTCCGCAAGGGCAGCGACCTGTACTTCGAACGCCATGATGGCCAGGCGGTCACCACCGACGATTTCATCAAGGCCATGGAAGACGCCAACGGCGTCGACTTCACCCAGTTCAAGCGCTGGTACAGCCAGGCGGGCACCCCGCGCCTGGAGGTCAGCGAGGTCTACGACGCCACGGCACACACCTACAGCCTGACCTTCCGCCAGAGCTGCCCGCAGACGCCGGACAAGGCCGAGAAGCTGCCGTTCGTGATCCCGGTCGAGCTGGGCCTGCTCGATGCCGAGGGCAACGACCTGCCTCTGCGCCTGGCCGGTGAGGCCGCCGCGGTGGGCACTGCCCGCGTGCTGTCGGTGACCGAGGCTGAGCAGACCTTCACGTTCGAAGGTATCCAGGCCAAGCCGCTGCCATCGCTGCTGCGCGGCTTCAGTGCGCCGGTGAAGCTGAGCTTCCCGTACGACCGGGACCAGCTGATGTTCCTGATGCAGCACGACAGCGATGGCTTCAACCGCTGGGAAGCGGGCCAGCAGTTGGCTGTACAGGTGCTGCAGGAACTGATCGGCCAGCATCAGCGTGGTGAAGCGCTGCAGCTTGACCAACGCCTGATCACGGCACTGGGCACAGTGCTGGGCAACGAATCCCTGGACGCCGCGATGGTTTCCGAGATGCTGTCGCTGCCGGGCGAAGCCTACCTGACCGAGATCAGCCAGGTGGCCGATGTCGACGCGATCCACGCGGCACGCGAGTTCGCCCGCCGGCAGATCGCCGAGCAGCTGTTCGATGGCCTGTGGGCGCGCTACCAGGCGCACCGCGAGGTGTCGCGCACCACCGCCTACGTCGCCGCGGCCGAGCACTTCGCCCGTCGCAGCCTGCAGAACATCGCCCTGTCGTACCTGATGCTCAGCGGTAAGGCGCAGGTGCTGGAAGCGACCCTGGAGCAGTTCGAGCACTGCGACAACATGACCGAGCGCCTGACCGCGCTGGCCGTGCTGGTCAACTCGCCGTTCGAGGCGGAGCGCGCCAAGGCGCTGGAAACCTTTGCCGAGCACTTCAAGGACAACCCGCTGGTCATGGACCAGTGGTTCAGTGTGCAGGCAGCCAGCACGCTGCCCGGCGGGCTGGCGCGGGTCAAAGCGCTCATGCAGCACCCGGCGTTCACCTTGAAGAACCCGAACAAGGTACGGGCGCTGATCGGTGCCTTTGCCGGGCAGAACCTGGTCAACTTCCATGCCGCCGATGGCTCGGGCTATCGCTTCCTGGCGGACCTGGTGATCGAGCTCAATGCGCTGAACCCGCAGATCGCTTCGCGTCAACTGGCGCCGCTGACCCGCTGGCGCAAGTATGACGACGCGCGTCAGGCGTTGATGAAGGTTGAACTGGAGCGGATTCTCGCTTCCGGGGCGCTGTCCAGTGATGTGTATGAGGTGGTGAGCAAAAGCTTGGCGTGAAGCCTTGGCTGCCCCACAAGTGATGCACATGGCTTCAGTGCGGTGCATCACTTGGGCGTGCGACTGTCTTGCCAGCGATCCAGTGCAGCGGTGAATGGCACCGGCTTCACCGGTGATCGCCGGCAAGCCGGTTCCCACAGGGAGTTGGACCGGCTTTTAGAAATTGGGCAAGAAGGTTGCTTCCACAGGCAAAGCGCAGCCTGAAGAACTGCGCGATCGTGGTGGGAGCCGGCTTGCCGGCGATTGGGCTGTGCAACAGCCCCCTTTCTGGTTAACAAAACATAACGTCCCGCTCGTTGTGTTCCCGCAATCATCCCCGCTACGATGGCCCGAAGCTATTGCAGGCCTCTACTACAGGGTTTTCGCAGTACCTGCAAGGCACAGACCCACCAAGAACAACAAACAGGGGATGGTCATGAGGGAGCGGGTGATGACGCATGCCAGGCGCAGTGCCTGGCCGTTGGCGGCCAGCGCAATGCTGGCGCTGGCACTGGCGATGTGGGCGGGGAGCACGCAGGCCGCCGCTGCCCAGGAGTATTCCACCGAATCGGCAAAGGCCAGCCAGAGCCTGCTGATCGACGCCGCTCATGCTGGCAAGCGCCTGGTGGTGGTGGGCGATCGCGGCCACATTCTGTTCTCCGATGACCAGGGCAAGACCTGGACCCAAGCGCGGGTGCCTACGCGGCAATTGCTCACCGCAGTGTTCTTCATCGACGACAAGCGTGGCTGGGCAGTCGGGCACGACGCGCAGATTCTCGCCAGCAACGACGGCGGTGCGACCTGGAGCAAGCAGTTCGAAGACCTTGCCCGTGAAGCCCCGCTGCTCGATGCCACTTTCCTCGATGCCCAGCACGGCTTTGCCGTAGGCGCCTACGGTGCATTGCTGGAAACCCGCGACGGCGGCCAGCACTGGCAGGACGTCGCCGAGCGCCTGGACAACCCCGACCAGATGCACCTCAACGGTATTGCCCAGATCAGGGATGCCGGCCTGTTCATCGTCGGCGAGCAGGGCAGCATGTTCCGCTCCAGTGACAGCGGGCAGAGCTGGAGCAAGGTCGACGGGCCCTACGAGGGCTCGCTGTTCGGCGTGATCGGCACCGCCCAGCCGCAGACGTTGTTGGCCTATGGCCTGCGCGGCAACCTGTTCCGCTCCACGGACTTCGGCGACAGCTGGCAGCCGATCGAACTCAAGGCTGCACGCGGCAACCTCGAATTCGGCCTGGCCAGCGCTACGCTTCTGGATGATGGCAGCCTGGTATTGGTCGGTAATGGCGGCAGCGTGCTGCGCAGTATCGATGACGGGAAGCGCTTCACGGTCTACAACCGCGCCGACCGTATCGCTTTGGCCGGCGTCAGCGGCCTGGCCAATGGTGGCTTGCTGCTGGTAGGGCAGGGTGGTGTCCACCTGGCCACCGCTGAAGGAGCCGACCAGGCAGCCCAGGAGCCTCGCCCATGACCAGTCGAGAGAGCATCATGCACCCCCACCACCAGGACAAGCCCACGCTGCTGGAACGCCTGATTTTCAACAACCGCCCGGTGGTCATCGCCCTGTGCGTGCTGGTGAGCATCTTCCTGTTCTGGCAGGCCTCGCAGATCCGCCCCTCGACCAGCTTCGAGAAGATGATCCCGCTCGAACACCCGTTCATCGAGCAGATGATGGCGCACCGCAACGACCTGGCCAACCTCGGCAACACCGTGCGCATTTCGGTCGAGGCGGTCAACGGCGACATTTTCGACAAGGACTACATGGAGACCCTGCGCCAGATCCATGACGAGGTGTTCTACATCCCCGGCGTCGACCGTGCGGGCCTCAAGTCGTTGTGGAGCCCCAGCGTGCGCTGGAGTGAAGTCACCGAGGAGGGGTTCTCCGGCGGTGAAGTCATCCCCAATACCTACGACGGTTCGCAGGACAGCCTCGACTCACTGCGCGACAACGTGCTCAAGTCCGGCCAGGTCGGGCGCCTGGTGGGCAACAACTTCAAGTCCAGCATCGTCGATGTACCTTTGCTGGAAAGCTACCCCGATCCGCAAGACCCCGGTAAGCAGGTCAAGCTGGACTACCAGCAGTTCTCGCATCTGCTCGAGGAGAAAATCCGCGACAAGTTCCAGGCACAGAACCCCAATGTGAAGGTGCACATCGTCGGCTTCGCCAAAAAGGTCGGTGACCTGATCGACGGCCTGGTAATGGTGGCGATGTTCTTTGGTGTCGCCCTGGTCATCACCTGGGTCTTGCTCTACTGGTTCACCTGGTGCATCCGCAGCACCATCGCCGTGCTGATCACCACCTTGGTGGCAGTGGTCTGGCAATTGGGCCTGATGCATGTGGTGGGCTTTGGCCTGGACCCTTACTCGATGCTGGTGCCATTCCTGATCTTCGCCATCGGCATTTCCCATGGGGTGCAGAAGATCAACGGCATCGCCCTGCAGTCCAGTGACGCCGAGAATGCCCTGACCGCCGCCCGGCGCACCTTCCGCCAGCTGTTCCTGCCCGGGATGATCGCCATTCTCGCCGACGCCGTGGGCTTCATTACCCTGCTGATCATCGACATCGGCGTGATCCGCGAACTTGCCATCGGTGCGTCGATCGGCGTGGCGGTCATCGTCTTCACCAACCTGATCCTGCTGCCGGTCGCGATTTCCTATATCGGCATCAGCAAAAAGGCCATCGAGCGCAGCAAGAAGGACGCCACCCGTGAGCACCCGTTCTGGCGCCTGCTGTCGAATTTCGCCAGTGCCAAGGTGGCGCCGGTGTCCATTGCCCTGGCCCTGGTCGCCTTCGCTGGCGGCTTGTGGTACAGCCAGAACCTGAAAATCGGCGATCTCGACCAGGGCGCGCCGGAGCTGCGCCCGGACTCGCGCTACAACCAGGACAACAACTTCATCATCAGCAACTACTCCACCAGCTCCGATGTGTTGGTGGTGATGGTCAAGACGCCCGCCGAAAGCTGCTCGATCCACTCGACCATGGCACCGATCGACGAGCTGATGTGGACCATGGAAAACACCCCCGGCGTGCAGTCGGCGATCTCCCTGGTGACGGTGTCCAAGCAGGTGATCAAGGGCATGAACGAGGGCAGCCTGAAATGGGAAACCTTGTCGCGCAACCCTGACATCCTCAACAATTCCATCGCCCGCGCCGACGGCCTGTACAACGCCGACTGCTCGCTGGCACCGGTGCTGGTGTTCCTCAACGACCACAAGGCCGAAACCCTCGAGCGGGTCACCAGCGCTGCCAAGGCGTTTGCCGAAAGCCACGACAAGGACGGCTTGCAGTTCCTGCTGGCGGCGGGCAACGCCGGGATCGAGGCCGCGACCAACGAGGTGATCAAGTCGGCCGAGCTGACCATCCTGATCCTGGTGTACATCTGCGTGGCGGTGATGTGCCTGATCACCTTCCGCTCCTTTGCTGCCACTTTGTGCATCGTCCTGCCGCTGGTGCTGACCTCGGTGCTGGGCAATGCGCTGATGGCATTCATGGGGATCGGCGTGAAGGTCGCCACCTTGCCCGTGGTGGCGCTGGGCGTGGGTATCGGTGTCGACTACGGCATCTACATCTACAGCCGTCTGGAAAGCTTCCTGCGTGCCGGCCTACCGCTGCAGGAGGCCTATTACCAGACCCTGCGCTCGACCGGCAAGGCGGTGCTGTTCACCGGCCTGTGCCTGGCCATCGGCGTGTGCACCTGGATCTTCTCGGCCATCAAGTTCCAGGCCGACATGGGGCTGATGCTGACCTTCATGCTGCTGTGGAACATGTTCGGTGCGCTGTGGCTGCTGCCGGCGCTGGCGCGGTTCCTGATCAAGCCCGAGAAGATGGCAGGCAAGCAGGGCGGTTCGATCTTCGCCCATTGAGTGCAGGGGCCGCTTTGCGGCCCATCGCTGGCAAGCCATCCCCACAAGGCCTGTGGAAGCTGGCTTGCCGGCGATCACCTGTGAAGCCGGTGCCATGCAACGCAGGGTCAAGGTTATAATGCCGGCTCACTTGCAATGGGTACCCCCATGTCCTCCCTCACCACCGCCCTCGCATCCTGCGACATGCTACTGATCGACGGCCTCCACGCCTTCGACTTCACCCTCGATGCAACAGGCCTGACGGTCGAATGCATGGACGGCCGCCAACACCGTCGCTGGACCTTCACTGCCGAACAGGTCGCCGCCGCCATCGGTGCCGGTGACGAGTGGCAACTGCACGATGCCCAGGGTGAGCATCGTCTAGTCTGTATGAGTGCCTTTCGCGCCCCGGATGAAGAAGAACACCATGAACCGGACTTGGACGAGCCTGCTGACCGCTAGCCTCATGACCCTGACTTTCACTACCCAGGCTGCCACGCTGCTGGTGGGCAGTTACACCGATGGCGCCAGCCAAGGTATCTACCGCTACCTGTTCGACAGCAAGACTGGCCGTATCGACCCCACGCCGCAGCAGGTGGTCAAGAGCGTCAGCCCGTCGTGGCTGGTACTCTCGGCCGACCAGCGGCAACTGTTCACGGTCAACGAAACGCCGCAGGGCCATGCCAGCAGTTTCAGTGTGAACGGCAACGGCGAGATCAAGCCGCTCAACCAGGTGGCCAGCGGTGGCGATGAACCGACTCACGCCAGCCTGAGCCGCGACCAGCGTTACCTGTTCGTTGCCAACTATGCTGTCGCCCCCGACCCGGGCGGCAGCCTGGTGGTGATCCCGGTGGCCAAGGACGGCAAGCTCAAGGAGGTGGTGCAACAAGCCCGGCACAAGGCCAGCGGCGTCAACCCCGAGCGCCAGGCCGGTGCCCATGTGCACGCCGTGGTGCTGTCGCCCGATGGCAGCCACCTGTATGCCAGCGACCTGGGCGCGGACAAGGTGTTCATCTACCGCTACGACGGCGCCAGCGTCGACCGGCCCCTGAGCGCTGCGATACCGGCGTCCGTCGAGTTGCCGCCCGGCAGCGGCCCGCGTCATCTGTTGTTCGATGCCAAGGGGCGGCATGCCTACCTGACACTGGAAATGAGCGCCGAAGTGGTCGTGTTCGATGTCGACGACGCTGCGCTGCACGAACGCCAGCGCCTGCCGCTGACCGAGCAGAAAGACGCTGCGGCCAAGGCGGCGGGCGGACTGCACCTGTCGGCAGACGGGCGCTTCCTGTATGTCAGCAACCGTGGCACAGCCAACGAGATCGTGGTTTTCAGCGTGGGCAAAGAGGACG
Source organism: Pseudomonas putida (assembly GCF_026625125.1). Lineage (NCBI taxonomy): Bacteria > Pseudomonadati > Pseudomonadota > Gammaproteobacteria > Pseudomonadales > Pseudomonadaceae > Pseudomonas > Pseudomonas putida. The sequence continues at coordinate 1,793,528 of NZ_CP113097.1, forward strand.
GCCAGTTGGCCTTTTTGCAGCGCCGTTCGGTAGAGGGCGACCACCCACGGGAGTTCGCGCTGGACCCAAGCGAAAACTTCCTGCTGGTGGCCAACCAGAAGAGCAACCAGATCGTGGTCATCCGCCGCGACCCGCGTACTGGCAAGCTCGGTGAAACCGTGCAGACCTTGCCACAGGACGCGCCTTCGGACCTGAAGTTTATCGATTGACTATCGATGGACGTGATAATCCCTACCACCGCAATGAATTTCTGTGGCGGACCTCAGCGGCGTAAGTTTGACCCAAGGCCCAGACGGGCCAACGTCAAACCACCGAAGTCGAGGTCAGCCCAGATGAACTTCAATCTTTTCCCGGTCATCGCCGCATCCGCCCGTTCCGCCTCAGTCGTGCTGCCGGCGCATGCCCAGGCTGATACCCGCAACAAGGTAACCGCCACCCACAGCTATACCGAGCAGTACCTGCGCCAGAGCGCCCATTTTCATGCGGCCTTGAGCGCTAAACCCAACCATTGAGCCCTGCGCGAACCGCGACAGGCGCCGGCCAACTCACTTGGCCATCACCGCCTTGAACAGTTCAGACGCCAGCCACCTCTCCAGCCAGCTCCGCACACGCGGATAAGCCGCCTCGGCGAACCACTGCGGTTCGACCCCGGCAAACTGGCGCATCAGGGGCAACAGCGCGGCGTCGACCAGGCTTGCATGGCTGGCCAGCAGGTAGGGCCGGCCCTCTAGCAACTGTTCAAGCTCGGCCAGCCAGGCCTCGGCCTGCTGGCGGTAGTGTTCGCGCGTGTGCTCGGGGTATCGCTCGGCATATTTGTACAGGTTGACCTGCGCTTTGAACTCGCTGTCGTTGCGGGCAATAAGCCGTTCAGCCTGTCGCGCGGCGGCAGGGTCGGCTTGCAACCGCCAGTCCTGCGGGTCATTGCGCTCGAGCGCCCAGCGCATGATGTCCAGGCTTTCCTCCAGCACGCCTTCACCGGTATCGAGCACCGGTACCGTCCCCTTGGGTGACAGAGCCAGCAACGCGGCCGGCTTGTTCTTCATCGCCACTTCGTGGATGTGCACCTCGCACCCGGCATAGTGCAGGGCCAGGCGCGCTCGCATGGCCCAAGGGCAGCGGCGGAAGGAGAAAAGAATCACCCGCACACCTCGACATCACTCAGGCCATTGCCCTGGCGACGCACCTGGATCTGCACCGGAATACGCTCGTGCATCTCTTGTACGTGGGAAATGACCGCGACCTTGCGCCCCTGCGCCTGCAGACCGTCGAGGGCGTCCATGGCCAACTGCAGCGACTCCGGGTCGAGGCTGCCGAACCCCTCGTCGATGAACAGCGACTCGATACGCAGGGTGCTCGAGGCCATTGACGCCAGGCCCAGGGCAAGCGCCAGCGAGACCAGGAAGGTTTCACCGCCAGACAAGGAGTGCACGGAGCGCAGTTCGTCGCCCATTTCGGTGTCCAGCACCAGCAACCCCAGGGCGCTGCCGCCACGTTTCAGGCGGTAGCGCCGCGCCAGTTGGCGCAACTGGGCGTTGGCATGGTGCAGCAGCAGGTCGAGGTTGTAGCCCTGGGCGATCTTGCGGAACACATCGCCAGAGGCCGAGCCGATCAGCGCATTCAGGCGTGCCCAGCGTTGCCACTGTTGGTGGGCCTGTTCGATTTCGCAGGCAAGGGCCTGGTACGCCTGCTGGCGACGCTGGTCGTCAGCCTGCTGCGCGCGCAACTCGGCGCATTGCTGTTCCTGAGCGGCCAGTTGCTCGGCAAGGCCGGCCAGTGCTTGCTCGAGGTCTTCGCCATGCAGGCCACCCTGTGCCTGAGCGGCGTGCTGCTGCAGGCGCTGTTCACGCTCCTGGAGCAGCACGCGGCCTTGCTCGATGGCGTTTTCTGCTGCCTGTAGCTGTTGGCGCAGGGTGCTGAGCTGGTTATCGTCCATGGCCAGCAGGCGGTCCAGCCCGCTGTCATCCAGTTCGGGATGGTCGCTGCGCCATTGCGCGATTGCGTGCTGAAGCTGCTGGCACTCCTGCTCCAGCGCCTGCTGGCGCTGGGTATTGGCCTTCAACTCCGCGGCCAGTTGCACGCCCTGGTTGCGCAGCGCCTGCAGGCGCTCTGCGGTTTCGGCATCGAGGGCGCGGGCCTGTTCCAGCTGCGCTTCGAGGTGGTGTTGCCAAGCTTCGGCGCTGCTATGGTCGCCGAGCAGCGTGGCCAGCTCCGCCTGGGCCTGCAGGCGCTGCGCTTGGAGGGCGTCGAGGGTGTGCTGCAGGTGTTGCTGAGCCTGCAGGCGCGTCTGCTGCTGGTCGCGTAGCTTGTCCAGTTGCAGTTGACGCGCGTGCTGCTCGTCCTGCTCGTCCTTGCGCTGCTCCAGCTGTTGCAGGCGCTGCGCGATCTGCTGGTCGAGGCTGAGGAAGGCATTGGCCGGATCATCACTCAAGGCCTTCAGCACATCAGCCGGCAGCACATTGGCCAAGTCATCGAGGCCTTGTTGCAGATGCTGTTCATCGTTGGCCAGGGCTTGGTGCTGTTGCTCCAGGTGGCGCTGGGCCTCTTGCTGCGCCTGCTGCGCGGCCTGCAATTGCTGGGTGAGGCGGGCGGCGTCTTTTTGCAGGGCGAGCAGGGCGCTTTGACGCTTCTCGTCCTTTTTGATCTCATCGTCCAGGCGCTGCAGCTGGCTGTCCAGCCACGCGGTACGGGCCTTGTCGTCCTGTGGCGCCAGGGCAGGCCAGAGGGGGTGCGACTGTACCTGTGCAACCAGCGGCTGCAACTGTTCGCCCAGCTGCGCCTGTTGCTGTTGATGGTCCTTGAGCTGGGCGTTGACCACGCCAAGCTGCGTGCGCAGCTCCACCAGTTTGCCGTTGAGCGTTTCGACGTGCTTTTGCGCAGCATCCACTTCGGCCTGGTCATGTCGGCCCAGGCTCTGCAGCAGAGCCTCAGGCTGGTGGAACGGGTGTTCAGCGCTGCCACAGACCGGGCACGGTTCGCCGTCGCGCAGTTGGCCGCGCAGTTCTTCGACGCTGGTATTGCGTGCCAGGCGCTGACGCTCCAGCAACTGGCGTGTGAGGTTGAGCGCCTGCTCGGCCGCTTCCAGCTCCGCCTTGGCTGCGGTGCCTTCACCGATCAGCTGTTGGCGTTGCAGCATGGCCTGCTGGTGACGTTCACGCAGCCCCTCCAGTTGACTGCGCAGCTCCTGCTCGCGGCCATGCAGGCGCGACAGTTCTTCGACCGCCCGCTGCTGTTTGCGATTGTCCTGCAGCATGTTGCCGAGCAGGTCGATCTGCTCAGCCAGCGCCTGCGGCTCGGCTTTGGCTTCGCGGAACAACAGCTCGAACGCGTCATGCTGGGCCTGCCACTGCGCGTTGGCCTCGCTGGCGCGCGCCTGCAGGCCAGGCAGCTCCTCACGGCCCTTGCTCAGGCGCCCGCCAATCACCATGACTTGCTTGAGTTGTGGCAGGTAGGCCTGCCAGGCATTGGCCAGGCCGGCCAGGTGCTGGCTGTCTGCCAAGGCCGCGTCGATCTGCGCCAGCTGTTGCAGGCTGCGCTGCTGGTGTTCATCCAGTTGCTGCAACTGTTGCTGGCCTTCGGCGACGTGCAGGTCGGCCTGTTCCCTGGCGGTGCGTTGCGCCTCCAGCTCAGTGTCGAGGCGCGCCAGGCTGTCCTGGCCGGCAAATGCCTGGCGCAGGCGCGGGGCACTTTCGCTGTGCTTCGCCTGGCTGTCGGCCAGTGCCTGGCGCGTGGCTACCAGCGCCTGCTCCAGCGCCTGGGTGTGCCCCTGCAGCTCAGCTTGCAGCTGTTGTTGCTCGGCAATCTGCGCCGCCAACGGCGTCAGTTGTGCGGTCAGTACTTGCTGGCGATGGAACTGGTGCCGTTGCGGTGCCAGGCGTTCCAGGCGCTGCAGGTCGAGGCGTTGCTCGGCCATGGCTTGCCAATTCTGCTCGGCAGCGTGCAGGGCGGCGCCGGCTTCGCTGAGTTGCGTCTGCAACAGGCGTTGCTCGTTGAGCCAGGTACGTTGTTGCTCCAGTTGGCGCTGGCGGGCTTGCTCGGCCTTGAAGTGTTGCTGCGCCTGCTCCAGACGCGTGTCCAGCTCGATTCGGGCTTCGGCGGCCATCGGCAGCAGGTGGCTGGCACGGTCTTTCAGCGCGTTGTGCGCCTCGCCGGCTTCGCGGGCCTTGCTGAAGGCACGCTGGCCCAGGCGCGTGTAGATCGCGGTGTTGGTGAGTTTTTCCAGCAGCTCGCTGCGTTCTTTGTCGTCGGCCTTGAGAAAGGCGCCGAATTCACTCTGGGCCAGCATCACGGCACGGGTGAACTGCTCGAAGTTGAGCCCCAGACGGGTTTCGATCAGTTGCTTGTATTCGTTCTTGCCACTGCCCAGCACCTGCTCACTGTCCAGGTCATAGAGGCTCTGACGGCTGGACTGCAGCTTGCCATTGGCCTTGTCACGGGCACGGTTGGCTTCCCAGCGCGCGCGGTAACGGTGGCCGTCGATGCCGACGAAATCGACCTCGGCAAAGCCGCTGCCGGTGCCGCGGCGCAGCAGGTTGCGCGGGTCCGAGGTAGGGATTTCGCCATCGGCATCTGGCACCTTGGCTTCGCGGCCAATGTCATTGAGCCGCGGCACAGTGCCGAACAGCGCCAGGCACAGAGCGTCGAGCAAGGTGCTCTTGCCGGCACCGGTAGGCCCGGTGATGGCGAACAGGCCTGCGCTGGCCAGGGGTTCGGCGGTGAAGTCGATGTCGACCGGGCCGGCCAGGGATGCCAGGTTCTTCAGGCGGATGGCGAGAATCTTCATGGCTGTTCCTCTTCCAGCTGGACGTCCTGCAGCAGCAGGGCGAAGTCGGCCAGGGCCTGCTCGTCGGCCGGGTTGCCGTAAGCCTGTTCCCAGGCGCGGCTGAACAAGTCCTGCGGGGTCATCTGCGACAGTTCGACGAACTCAAGCTCGCTTTCTTCGTCGTTACCACGGCCGGCATATTCGGCGCTGATGCGGATCAGCCGCACCGCCTTGCCGTGCAGGGCGCTTTCGATCTGCTGGCGCAGGTCTGGCTGCGGCTCGTCCAGCAGCACGCGCACTTCGAGCCACGGCTGGCGGTTGGGGTCGTCGAGCAGGTCGATCACCGGCAGTTCGGCAAGCTGCTCCAGCAGTTCGCCCAAGGGCGCAGGGCCGATGCGCTGCAGGGCCACGGCGCGCGGCACCGGGCGCGGCTCGACGCTGACCAGCTCGGCGCCGTCGAGCTCGACTTCCAGCACCTGGTGCGGGTAGTTGATTTCGGCGAACGACAGTGGGATCGGCGAGCCGCTGTAGCGGATGCGGGTTTCGCGGTTGACCTTCTGCGGCTTGTGCAGGTGGCCCAGGGCAACGTAGCTGATGGCCTTGTCGAACAGTTTGGCCGGAAGGGCTTCGGCGTTACCGATGATCAGGCTGCGCTCGGAGTCTTCGGACACCGCGCCACCGGCCATGTGCGCGTGGCTGATGGCGATCAGCGCCTGGTCCTTCTTGCGTTTTTTCTGCGCGGCCGCGATCAATTGCTGGTGCACCTGGTTGATGCCCTGCAGGTAGTCGTCACCCAACTGCGGGCCGGTGACTTCGGCTGGACGCAAAAAAGGCAGCGCCAGGCACCAGGCTGCGACCTTGCCGCGGCCGTTGGTCAGCGGGATCAGCAGGCGTTCGGCGTCCAGCTGGCCCTCATCCAGCCAGTGCACGCGCCCTAGCGCGTGGGTGCGCAGACGCCGCATGAGCGCGGCGGGTAGCTCGATGCGCGAGCCGGAGTCATGGTTGCCGGCGATCATCACGATGTCCAGCTTCGGCTGTTGCTCGTGGGCTTGGACGATGAAGTCGTATAGCCGCTCCTGAGCTTTGACCGGCGGGTTGACCGTGTCGAAGATGTCGCCGGCGATCAGCAGCGCGTCGGGCTGGCGCAAGCGCAGCTGGCCGAGCAGCCAGTCGAGGAAGCAGGCGTGTTCGAAGTCGCGTTCCTGGCCGTGCAGGCTTTGGCCCAGGTGCCAGTCGGAGGTGTGAAACAGACGCATGGATGACCTGTTGGATTGGGACATGAAGGCTTCGGTGCTTGGCGTCATGACAGCGCCAAGGTGGCCTTCGAAGGAGGGCGGTATGGTAACTCAAGTGGCTTGGCGATTGTCTGGAGCCTGGCCGTGTTCGGTGCATTCAAAGGGCGGGGCAGTGCGCTACAAGGGCAATCCATTATGCGAACGGGTCGACATAGTGGCCATCTGCTTGCTTGATGCCAGCCATCGCCGATGCTCTAATCCCTTACCCCGGCCGCGGCGCGTGCAGTGCTGCGGGTGTGGGCTACCGGATCCCATCTGAAAAGGAATTTTTATGCAAAGCACGCCACAAATCCAGGCCGACTACGCCAACCTCAAGCCTAAATGGCAGGAGCGGTTCGCCTTCTTCGATCAGCACGGCGGCCCACGTGAAGCGACCTACAAAGCGGCGTTCCGCGCTTTGCCGTTTCGCAAGAAACTGTTGATCAACAACAATTTCCTCGGATTCTTCTTTGGCCCGATCTACTGGTTCGTCCTGGGCATGTGGAAGAAGAACCTGGTCATGCTGGCCATCATCATTGGCGTCGGGCTGCTTGAAGGTGTTTACGAGGCTGCCACGGGTAATGCAGTGCCTCGGGCGCTGGATCAAGGCTTCAGTGTGGCCTTTGCCGTGTTGTACGGCATGTTGACCAATTACGCTTATTACCTGAAACAGACCAAAGGCGAGCAGGGCTGGAACCCGTTTCAGGGTCACCGCTTCATCTGATCGCTCAGGGTTGTCGCAGAGCGGGAGCAGTCAGGATCGCATCCTGGTTTGGACGGGCTTGTCTGACGTGCGCTACAGCACGCTAGACGGGCCCGCGCCCCTCTCCCAATCACTTCGGATAAAGCGGTGGCAAGCCCCCTGGCTCCCCAGACGGCAGTAACACGTGTTCTGCCGGTGGAATCGTCCCTATCGCCCGCCACAGATCCTCTCCCTGCCAATATTGGCCGCTCTCGCTATACAACGCCCCGTTCAAACCATCCAAAGCATCCGACAGCGGCACGAACCGCGCCGCCATCTCCGCCAGGGTCTCTGGCTGTTGCCGCGCCCAGGCATCGAGCGCCTGGCGGGTGGCCTGTGGGTCGTTGGCCTGGCAGGCGCGCTTGAGGTCGTCCAGCAGGGTGCGTGGGCTGGGGCCAGTCTGGGCGGCCCGCAGCACGGCCGGTTGCGAGCGGGCGCGCCACCACAGGGTGAAGCCCAGTAGCGTGGTCAGGGCGAACACCAGGGTGGCGAGCTGCCAGGGCCACAGCCGGCTGCTGCCCGTGCTGGCATCACCGACCGGGCTCTCGGCGCTCAGGGCCGGGTTGTCCTGCACGTTAAGGGTGCGCGCAGGCAAGCTGGAATGCTCCAGGTGGTCTTCGCGGGTGTTCCACCAGGTGACTTCCAGTGCCGGCAGCGCCAGCTCGCCACTGTGGGTCGGCACCAGTGCTTCGCGCTCCTCGCGGTTGGCGGTCATGCCGCGCTCGCTGATTTCGTTGCGCAGCAGCGGTTGGTCCGGGTAGCGGCGCAGGCCGACGATTTCGGTGGCCGGCAATTGCGGCAGTTGGGTGCTGGACAGCCCCTCGGCGCGCAGGGTGATGCTGCGGGTCAGGGAGTCGCCTATCTGGGTTGGCTGTGTGCCGGGGTCGGGGTTCCAGTGTTCTTCGAGGGCCAGGCTACGGGCTGGCAACCACGGTTCGGCTGCGGGCCAGGCGGCGGGGATAGGGCGAACGTTCAGGCGCAGCGGCAGCGAACTGACCTGTACCTGGCGGCCTGTACGTGCGCTGCCCGCAGGCTGCTGCGCATTATCGGCGGCAGTGGCGGTGAACGTGAGGGGCGCGATGTCCAGGCTGCCGCTCTGCTGCGGATAGAGTGCGTAGCGTGTCTCGATCACCCCGTGGCGTACGCCGTTGATGTCCTTCTCATAGGTACGCGAGTCCCCCAGCGGTTCGACTTTGGCGTTTTCCAGGCGCAGCGGGCTAAGGCTGCTGTCGTCGTACAGCGACACCGAATGGTAGATGCGCAAGGTCAGCACGGCCTGCGCCTGGACATAGACATCACTGGTGTCCAGGGTAGCCTCGATGAACACCTGGGACGCGCTGTCCGGGCGGTCGGCATCCGCTTGCACCACCTGCAGGTCGATGGCCTGGCTGCGCGATTGCCCCAGTTGCAGCTCAGGGATACGCAAGCTGCCGCTGCGCCGCGGCAGCAGGGTAATGATCCAGCGAGTGCTGGCCCGGGTCTCGCCATCGAGGGTGTGCAGGCTGTTCAGTTGACGCGTGCCGCGTACTTCGAAGTCGCCGTCCAGGGCGCGCAGGTCGGGCTTGCCGAACTGGGTCACGTCCTGGCTTTCGAGGGTCAGCTCCAAGGTTTCACCGGCCTCCAGGCGGGTGCGGTCGACACTGGCCTGCAGGGTCGGTTCGGCCTGGGCGAGCACGGCCCATATCAGGCTGAGGAGAAAGACGCCAAGGCGACTCATCGTTGGGATTCCTGATGCAATTGCTGTTCGTACCAGAATTTTCGTCGCAGCAGCTGCGCCGGGTTGTCGGGGATCTCCCGCAGCCATTGTTCCAGGGCTTGGCGTTGTTCGGCATCGAGGCTGGTCGATACCGGCCGCTTGGGCGGCTGGGTGATGCTGTCATCGTCGCCCACCTGGTTACCGGGTGCGGCCTGGTTGTTGCCACTGCCTTCAACGGGTTGATCGGTGTTTGTCTGTTCTTCGCTGCCCGGCGAACCCTGGGCGGGGCTGCTCGCCGAGCTGCTGTTGCCCTCGGTCTCGCTGCCCGGCGTGCCTTGGGCATCGTCTTGGGCCGGTTGTTCCTCGGCCTGGCCTTGACGCTGCTGTAACAGTTGCTGGACCAGGGCCTGGTTGTCCAGCGCCGGCTTCAGGTCGGGTTGATGCTCCAGGGCCTGCTCGTAAGCATCCAGGGCGGCTTCCAGCTCACCGCTGCGAGCCAGGGCGTTGCCTCGATTGTAGTGGGCAGCGGCGGTATTGGCTTGGCCGAAGGCGGTGGCGGCAGCGGCATAGTCACCGGCCTGGTACAGCGCCATGCCGCGCCATTGCGGGTCCTGGAAGTGCCGCGCGGCTTCCACCGGGCGGTTTTGTTCAAGCAGGCGTTGGCCTTGCTGATCGGGGCGCAACCACAGGTCATTGAACTCGAACGCCTGGCTCGGCTGCGGCAGGGCCAGCAGCAGCGGCAGGCAGAACAGCCAGCCGCGCCGACCGGCGCAGGCGGCCAGCAGCAACAGGGGTATCAACAGCCAGTAGCCTTGGTCGGCCCAGCTGTCGAGCTGCAGGTTCTGGCCGTCATTGCGCAGGATGCGCGGGTTGTCGTACAGGCCGAGGCCACGCAGGTCGAGGTCGTCGATCCGGGCATGACGGTAGCGTCCTCCGGTGCCGTTGATGAACGCCCTGAGCCCGCCGCTGTCCAGGCGCGGTACCAGAATGCCGCCTTGCTCGTCCTTGAGAAACTCGCCGTTGGCCTGGCGGACCGGCGCCCCTTCGCGGGTACCGATGCCGAGCATCAACAGGCTCGGGCCCTGGCGGCCAAGGGCCTGGACAATGCCCTGGCGTTCCGGGTCGCTCAATGCCGAACCGATCAGCAACAGGCGGCCTTCGCCCAGGCCGCTTTGCGCCAGCAGGGCCAGGCCCTTCTGCACGGCCAGGTCGGCGCGCTGGCCGGGCTGCGGCATGATCGACGGGTCGATGGCCTCGAGCAGGTTGCGCGTGGTGCTCAGGTCGTCGGACAGCGGCACCAAGGTGTGTGCGCTGCCGGCGTAGACGATCAAGGCCGTCTGGCTGTCGCGACGGTGTTCGAGCAGGTCAAGGACCTTGCGCCGCGCCTGCTGCAGCCGGTTGGGCGGCGTGTCCTGGGCAAGCATCTGCGGGGTCAGCTCCAGCAGGATCACCAGCGGGTCGGCCGGGCGTTGGCGGGTTTCTTCCAGGCGCTGCCAGCTCGGCCCGAGCAGCGCCAGCACCGTCAGTAACCAGGCAAGGCCCAGTGCGACCCAGGGCATTTTGCTGTGGCTGCCGCTGCCGCCACCGAGCAGCACCGGGTGGAAGGCCGGCGGCAGGATCATCTGCCAGCGCCCGGCGCGCCTGCGCCGGTGCCAGAGCTTGAACACCAGCCAGGCGAGCAGCGGTACCACCAGCAGCCAGAGTGGGCGCAACCAGTGCGGCCAGAGGTCGATCATCGCCGCCTCCTCAGGCGCAGCCTTTTGAGGCGCTCACGCCATTGCGGGTGGGGCTGCAGGAAGCGTGGCCGGCGCAGCGCACGCTGCAGCAGGTTGTCTGGCCATTGCACCGCCACCACCAGCAGCACGCTGAGCAGCAAGGCCAGGGCCAGTGGCCAGGCGTACAAAGCAGTTGCCGTGCGGGCCTGGGTTGGCTGCTGGGCGACCGGTTCGAGCTGGTCGAGGGTATCGCCGATCGCATCCAGTTCGGCGCCGTCGTGGGCACGGAAGTAGGCGCCATGGGTCAGGTCGGCGATTTCCTTCAGTGAGGCTTCGTCCAGGTCCAGGCTGGGGTTGAGGCCGAGCAGGCCCGGCGTACCGCTGGCCTCGGGGTTGGCGCCGATGCCGATGGTGTAGATGCGCACGTCTTCCTGGGCGGCCAGGCGGGCAGCGGTCAATGGATGGATCCGCCCGCCGTTGTTGGCACCGTCGGTGATCAGTACCAGCACCCGGCTCTGCGCCGGCCGCTCGCGCAAGCGCTTGACCGCCAGGCCGATGGCGTCGCCGATGGCGGTGTTCTTGCCGGCGATGCCAATCTGCGCTTCGTCGAGGAAGGTGCGTACGGTACGCCGGTCAAAGGTCAGGGGGGCCTGCAGGTACGCCTGGCTGCCGAACAGGATCAGGCCGACGCGGTCGCCTTCGCGGTTTTGCAGGAAATCGCCCATCAGCGCCTTGACCAAGTCGAGGCGGCTGACCTCTTCGCCCTGCCACTGCATATCGGGGAAATCCATGGAGCCGGACACATCCACCGCCACCAGCAGGTCCCGGCCGCTGGCGGCCACCGGTAGCGGTTCGCCCAGCCACTGCGGACGGGCAGCGGCGAGCAGCAGCAACAGCCAGATCAGCGCGAACGGTGCCTGCTGGCGCAAGGTCGGCAGGTTCAGCCGTGCCCGACGCCCGGCCAGGCTTTCGAGTTCGTTGAGAAAGCCTACCTTGAGCACCGGTTCGCCGCTGTCGGCGGCAGGCAGCAGCAGGCGCGCCAGCCTCGGCAGCGGCAGCAGCAGGAAAATCCACGGCCAGGCCAGTTCAAACATGTTTGCGGATCCAGGTTTCGACGGCCTGACTGAGCCCGGCAATGGCCTTGTCGTCAAGCTTGCATTCCGGCTTGTACGCGCCTTCTACCAGCACCATCCAGCGGGTCAGGCCGGCAGCGGGGCAGCGGTTGTCGAGGAACGCCAGCCACTGGCGGCCATTGAGGGTATGGCTGTTGGCGCCAGGGTAGTGGTTGCGGCACAGGCGCTTGAGCAAGGCGTTGATCTGTTGCAGCCAGGCCCCGGCCGGTGCGCCGTCGTAGGGGCGCGGCAGCAGGGCCAGCTCGGCCAGGGCTTCCAGGCGTACCGGGTCCAGCGGTTGCTCGGCACGCACTATCCTGCGCTTGCCGGGGCGCCAGCGGCGCAGCCGCCACAGGCCCCAGGCCAGGAAGGGGAGGACGCCAAGCAGCAGCCACCAGCCAGGTGCCGGTGGCCACAGGCCGATCGCTGAAGGAGGTATCAGCGGTTGCAACTGGTCCAGAGGGTTCATTGGGCGCTGCTCTTCATGAACCGCTCCGTGGGCGCTGTGCATTCAGGTATTCGCGCAGTTGCTCGATCATTTCGCTCTGGGTGCTCAGGGGCATCAGCAGCACGCGCAGCTTCTGGGCCATCAGCTCCCAGCGTTCTATGCGTGCTTCGGCCTGCTGACGGTAGGCCTGGCGCAGGTTGGTGTCCAGGGTGTCGAGCTCCAGGTGCGCGCCGCGCTGGGAGAAACGCAGCAGGCCTGCTGCAGGCAAGGCATGGTCGAGGGGGTCGGACACTGGCATCAGCAGCAGGTCACAATGGCGCGAGAGCATCGCCAGGTGCTGTTCAGCCTGGGGGCTGAGTGAGCGCTCGTCGCAAATGACGATGGCCAGGCTGCCTGGGCGCAGTACTTCACGCGCGCGGCGTAGCGCCAGGCCCAGGCTGTCGGCGTGGGGCGCGGCTTCGGTGTGCAGCGCCTGATTGACCTTCGCCATACGGTTGAGCAGCTGCAGCAGGCTCTGCTTGCTGCGCCGCGGCTTGATTTCGTGGTGCTCATCATCGCCGAACACCAACCCGCCGATGCGGTCGTTGTGGCCCAGCGCCGCCCAACCGAACAGCGCCGCGGCCTGGGCCGCAAGCACTGACTTGAACATCAGCCCCGAGCCGAAGAACAGGCGCTGGCTTTGCTCGACGAGGATGAAGATCGGCCGCTCGCGCTCTTCATGGAACAGCTTGGTATGCGGCTCTTGGGTGCGTGCGGTGACCCGCCAGTCGATGTTGCGTACGTCGTCACCGGCCTGATAGACGCGCACCTGGTCGAAGTCCACGCCGCGCCCGCGCAGCTTGGAGTGGTGCAGGCCGACCAGCGGGCTGCGCTGGCCAGGCCGGGAGAACAACTGGATTTCGCGCACGCGGTGGCGCATGTCGATCAGCTCGGCGAGGCCGATGCGGATGCCGGGTTCGGCCTGCTGAGCGGTGGGCATGGGGTCAGGCAACGGCGACGACGTCAAGGATGCGCTGGACCACGCGATCCTGGTCGACCCCGGCCGCTTCGGCTTCAAAGGACAGGATGATGCGATGGCGCAGCACGTCGAACAGTACGGCCTGGATATCCTCGGGGCTGACGAAGTCGCGCCCGGCCAGCCAGGCATGCGCCCGTGCACAACGATCCAGGGCGATGGAGCCGCGCGGGCTGGCGCCATAGGCGATCCAGTCGGCCAGCTCGGTATCGAACTTGGCCGGTGTGCGCGTGGCCATCACCAGTTGCACCAGGTATTCCTCTACCGCGTCGGCCATGTACAGGCCGAGGATTTCCTTGCGTGCGGCAAAGATGGCCTGCTGGCTGACACGCCGTTCAGGTTTGACTTCGCCTCCCAGCGCTTCACCGCGGGCCTGGGCAAGAATGCGTCGCTCCACTGCCGCATCGGGGAAACCGATCTTCACGTGCATCAGAAAACGGTCGAGCTGGGCCTCCGGCAGCGGGTAGGTGCCTTCCTGCTCGATCGGGTTCTGCGTGGCCATGACCAGAAACAGCGGCGACAGGTCGTACGTACTGCGCCCGACACTGACCTGGCGTTCGGCCATTGCCTCGAGTAACGCCGACTGCACCTTGGCGGGTGCCCGGTTGATTTCGTCGGCCAGCACCAGGTTGTGGAAGATCGGCCCCTGCTGGAAGACGAAACTGCCGGTTTCCGGGCGATAGATTTCAGTGCCCGTGATGTCGGCCGGGAGCAGGTCGGGCGTGAACTGGATGCGATGGAACTGCGCTTCGACACCTTCGGCCAGCTCTTTGATGGCCTTGGTCTTGGCCAGGCCCGGGGCGCCCTCAACCAGCATGTGGCCGTCGGCCAGCAGCACGATCAACAGCCGCTCGACCAGTTTTTCCTGGCCTAGGATCTGGGAGGAAAGAAAGGTGCGTAGCGCGATCAGCGCTTCACGGTGTTCCATCGGCGGCGGTTCCTGGGATTGGGCCAGGGCGGGCGCGTAGCGCGACGGACCTGGCAGGGGTGGATACTTTAATCTATCCGGGGGGTGGCGACCAATTACGCCCCGGTTTTTTATGCGCATCGAAAGGTCGCACTATCCGCATGCCATTGCGGTGTTCTCTGATTTGCGCTGGCGGTGATCTGGCGCTTGCTTGTGCCCTTCGAATCATGAAGGCGCGTGATGATGAGCAAGCAGTCCGCTGTGCCTGCCCCGGTTACCGTGCGGGTGGGCGTTTTTTTCGACGGCACCGGCAACAATCAGGGCAATGCTGCACCCTTGGCCGCCACCGGCCACGGCTGCGCAGGGGGCAGTTACGCCAATGCGCGCAGTAACATTGCCTTGCTGCACGCGCTTTATCCCTGCGGGCCCGTGCACGGGCAGGTCCATTTCAACGTGTATGTGGAAGGGATCGGTACAACCCACGGTGGCCCTGACTCGCCCTTCGCCCAGGCGACGGGGCGCGGAAGCGCGGGGGTGGCGGCGCGAGTAGAGCAGGCGCTGGCAGAGGTTGGCAGGCAGCTGCGCGATTATCGGGCTGAGCATCCCCAGGTTGTACCCAACTGCATCGAATTCGACCTGTTCGGTTTCAGCCGCGGTGCGGCGGCGGCCAGGCACCTGGCCAATCGCCTGGGCACGAATGAGACGGGCCTGCCGGCTGAGCTGCACGGGCCGAGGGCGATCAACTTCATTGGCCTGTTCGATACCGTGGCGGCAATCGTTGCACCCTTGCGAGGCAGCTTCGGCCCAGCCAGCGATCGCCACGGTGGCTTGCGCCTCGGGCTGGACACGCGTGTCGCCCGGCAGGTCGTGCAACTGGTGGCAGGTGATGAGCAGCGCCACAACTTCCCGCTGGTGCGTAGCGACAACGACATTGTCGTGCCGGGTGTGCACTCGAATATCGGTGGCGGCTATGTGGAGCGCATGCGTGAGCAGGTACTGTTGTGCAAACCGCATTCGAGCCGGGTCGCGCACACGACACCGGCCCACTGCACGCGCGCCCATGCGGCAGTCACTGGGCTGCTGAGCTCGACCTTTGCAAGCGTGGTCGATCCGCGGCCCCGGCTGCTCAGCTGGGAGGTGCCGATCGAAGGCAGCCGAGCCAGGCGCGATACCCCGGAAAAGCAGGTGTACGCCGCTGTGTACCGAGAACGTGAAGTCAGTGGCCATCTTTCACGTGTGTACCTCAGCATCATGCGTGAACTGGCCGTGCGCGGTGGGGTAGCGTTCGCCCCTCTGGGCGGTGACGATGCGCATCGCCTGCCGGCAGAATTGCTGCCTGTCAGCCGCAAGCTGCATGAGTTTGCCCTCGGTCAATGTGCGCAATTGCACCTGACGCCCCAGGAGCGAGCGTTGTTGCAGGCGAAATACGTGCACACATCGGCGCACTGGAACGCCGTGAAAGGGCTGGATAACAGTTCGCTGGACGCATTGTTCATCGACCGGCCGGGCAAGGCGGGCAGGGTGCTGCACAGGAACCCGGTGGGTTGACGTACCTGCCGCCATTTCAAGGGCAGGTCTCAAGCAGGCTTGAATGCGCCGACACGTCCACCGGGCGGTCGACGCGCCCGTCGTCTATCGAAGCTCGCTGACGAAGGTCCCTGTGCCATCCAGAATAGTGCGCAAGGTCAGCTCGACCTCTTCCAGGTCCGTCCCCGCCGACGTCAGCACGATCTCCAGGGTTTCGTCACCCTTCAACGCATCCCGATCCCCGGCTGCCACTTCGATCAGCAGGCGCTGGGCGCTCAAGGTCACTTTCAGGCCATCGAGGGTCGACGGTTCATCGTCCAAGGTCAGGTCCACGGTGTCCTCGTCCGGGTAGCGGGTGAGCAGGAACATCTGCCCTTTGTCGCTATGGCAGCACAAGGTCGCCATGTTGTCTTCCTCGTCATCGCAAGGGGTGGCGAACAGCAGGGCGGTGTGGATTTGCATGAGGGCGGCTCGGGTCAATGGAAACGAAAGTGAATTCTGACAGCCTTGGGGGGATCGATAAACGTAAAGTTTCCCCCCCTTGACCGAAATTGTCGCAGCGCTGCAAGCGGTGATGACCGATCAGTCGTTAAGCTTCCGCGAGCCCTGAACATTACCGTCCGGCTTGCCATGGGTTGGCTATCGTTGATCCGTGATCGTCGGACGTACGCGACGCTTCAACTATTACAAAGCCCAAGCGGAGTACCACAGATGGCGTTCTTCACCGCAGCCAGCAAAGCCGACTTCCAGCACCAACTGCAAGCGGCCCTGGCGCAGCACATCAGCGAGCAGTCCCTGCCACAAGTGGCGCTGTTCGCCGAGCAGTTCTTCGGCATCATTTCCATGGACGAACTCACCCAGCGCAGGCTTTCGGACCTCGCCGGCTGTACCCTTTCCGCCTGGCGCATCATCGAGCGCTTCGACCCCGAGCATCCACTGGTGCGGGTGTACAACCCCGATTACGAGCGCAATGGCTGGCAGTCGACCCACACCGTGGTCGAGGTGCTGCACCATGACCTGCCGTTCTTGGTGGATTCGGTGCGTACCGAGCTCAACCGCCGCGGCTACAGCATCCATACCCTGCAGACCACCGTGCTGAGCGTGCGTCGTGATGCCAAGGGCAACCTGCTCGAACTGCTGCCCAAGGGCACCCAGGGCGAGGGTGTGTGCCATGAGTCGCTGATGTACCTGGAGATCGACCGCTGCGCCAACGCTGCCGAATTGACGGTGCTCACCCGCGAAATCGAGCAGGTGCTGGCCGAGGTGCGGGTGGCGGTGGCCGATTTCGAACCGATGAAAGCCAAGCTGCAAGAAGTCATGGAGCTGGTGGAGCGAACCGCTTTCGCGCCGGTTCACCATGAAAAGGATGAGGTCAAGGCCTTCCTCGAGTGGCTGTTGGACAACCACTTCACCTTCCTCGGTTATGAAGAATTCACCGTGCAGGCCGACAGCGCCGGCGGCCAGATGGTCTACGACGAGCAGTCGTTCCTTGGCTTGCCGCGCCGCCTGCGTGTGGGCCTGACGCCAGAAGAGCTGCGTATCGAAGACTACGCGGTGGCGTACCTGGCCGAACCGCTGCTGTTGTCGTTCGCCAAGGCCGCACTGCCCAGCCGGGTCCACCGCCCGGCCTACCCGGATTACGTCTCGATCCGCCAGCTGGACGCCGATGGCAAGGTGGTCAAGGAACACCGCTTCATGGGCCTTTACACCTCCTCGGTGTACGGCGAGAGCGTGCACGCCATTCCTTACATCCGGGTCAAGGTCGCCGAGGTCGAGCGCCGCTCCGGCTTCGACGCCAAGGCCCACCTTGGCAAGGAACTGGCGCAGGTGCTCGAAGTGCTGCCACGCGATGACCTGTTCCAGACCCCGATCGACGAGCTGTTCAGCACGGTCATGTCGATCGTGCAGATCCAGGAGCGCAACAAGATCCGTGTGTTCCTGCGCAAGGACCCGTACGGGCGCTTCTGCTATTGCCTGGCCTACGTGCCACGGGAAATCTATTCCACCGAAGTGCGGCAGAAGATCCAGCAGGTGCTGATGGAGCGCCTGAAGGCCAGCGACTGCGAGTTCTGGACGTTCTTCTCCGAATCGGTGCTGGCGCGCGTGCAGCTGATTTTGCGCGTCGACCCGAAGAACCGCATCGCCATCGACCCGCAGCAACTGGAAAACGAAGTGATCCAGGCCTGCCGCTCGTGGCATGACGACTACGCCGCGCTGGTGGTGGAAAACTTCGGTGAAGCCCAGGGCACCAACATCCTCGCCGATTTCCCCAAAGGCTTCCCGGCCGGCTACCGTGAGCGCTTCGCCGCCCATTCGGCGGTGGTCGACCTGCAACATGTGCTGGCACTGTCCGAAAGCAAGCCGCTGGCGATGAGCTTTTACCAGCCGCTGACGCGTCTGGGCGAACGCTTGCTGCATTGCAAGCTGTACCACGCGGACACGCCCTTGGCGTTGTCGGACGTGCTGCCGATTCTTGAAAACCTCGGCCTGCGCGTGCTGGGCGAGTTCCCCTACCGCTTGCGTCACGCCAGTGGTCGTGAGTACTGGATCCACGACTTCGCCTTCACGTACAGCGAAGGCTTGAGCCTGGACATCCAGCAACTCAACGACGTCCTGCAGGATGCGTTCATCCATATCGTCCAGGGCGATGCCGAGAATGACGCGTTCAACCGCCTGGTGCTCACCGCTGGCCTGCCATGGCGCGATGTGGCGCTGCTGCGCGCCTATGCCCGCTACCTCAAGCAGATCCGCCTGGGCTTCGACCTCGGCTACATCGCCAGTACCCTGAACAACCACACCGACATCGCCCGTGAGCTGACCCGGCTGTTCAAGACCCGCTTCTACCTGGCGCGCAAGCTCACGGCCGATGACCTGGACGACAAGCAGCAACGCCTGGAGCAAGCCATCCTCAGCGCCCTGGACGATGTCCAGGTGCTCAACGAGGACCGCATCCTGCGCCGCTACCTGGACCTGATCAAGGCCACTCTGCGCACCAACTTCTACCAGCCGGATGCCAACGGCCAGAGCAAGTCGTACTTCAGCTTCAAGTTCAACCCTAAACTGATCCCCGAACTGCCCAAGCCGGTACCCAAGTTCGAGATATTCGTCTACTCGCCGCGGGTCGAGGGTGTGCACCTGCGCTTCGGCAACGTGGCACGCGGTGGCCTGCGCTGGTCGGACCGTGAAGAGGACTTCCGTACCGAGGTGCTTGGGCTGGTCAAGGCCCAGCAGGTCAAGAACTCGGTGATCGTGCCGGTCGGTGCCAAGGGCGGCTTCCTGCCACGGCGTTTGCCGCTGGGCGGCACGCGTGACGAAATCGCCGCCGAAGGCGTGGCCTGCTACCGCATTTTCATCTCGGGCCTGCTCGACATCACCGACAACCTCAAGGACGGCGGCGTGGTGCCGCCGGCTAACGTGGTGCGTCACGATGACGATGACCCGTACCTGGTGGTGGCGGCCGACAAGGGCACCGCAACCTTCTCCGACATCGCCAACGGCATCGCCATCGATTACGGCTTCTGGCTGGGCGACGCCTTCGCCTCGGGTGGCTCTGCCGGCTACGACCACAAGAAGATGGGCATTACCGCCCGTGGTGCCTGGGTGGGCGTGCAGCGCCACTTCCGCGAGCGCGGCATCAATGTGCAGCAGGACCCGATCACGGTGATCGGCGTCGGTGACATGGCCGGTGACGTGTTCGGCAACGGCCTGCTGATGTCCGACAAGTTGAAACTGGTCGCGGCGTTCAACCACCTGCACATCTTCATCGACCCGAACCCGGACCCGGCCAGCAGCTTCGCCGAGCGTCAGCGCCTGTTCGACCTGCCGCGTTCGGCCTGGACCGATTACGACACCAGCATCATGTCCGAAGGCGGCGGGATCTTCCCGCGCAGTGCCAAGAGCATCGCCATCACCGCGCAGATGAAGGAACGCTTCGCCATCGAGGCCGACCGCCTGACGCCGACCGAGCTACTGCATGCATTGCTCAAGGCGCCGGTGGATCTGCTGTGGAACGGGGGTATCGGCACCTACGTCAAGGCCAGCAGCGAAAGCCACGCCGATGTTGGCGACAAGGCCAATGACGCGTTGCGGGTCAACGGCAATGAACTGCGCTGCAAGGTGGTGGGCGAGGGCGGCAACCTCGGCATGACCCAGCTTGGCCGTGTCGAGTTCGGCCTCAACGGCGGTGCCACCAATACCGACTTCATCGACAACGCCGGTGGCGTGGACTGCTCCGACCACGAGGTCAACATCAAGATCCTGCTCAACGAAGTGGTGCAGGGTGGCGACATGACCGAGAAACAGCGCAACCAGCTGCTGGGCAGCATGACCGATGAAGTGGGCGCGCTGGTGCTGGGCAACAACTACAAGCAGACCCAGGCGCTTTCGTTGGCGGCGCGTCGCGCCCGCGAGCGGATCGCCGAGTACAAGCGCTTGATGGCCGACCTCGAGAGCCGTGGCAAGCTGGACCGTGCGATCGAGTTCCTGCCAACCGAGGAGCAGTTGGCCGAGCGCCTGGCGGCAGGCCAGGGCCTGACCCGTGCCGAACTTTCGGTGCTGATTTCCTACAGCAAGATCGACCTCAAGGAACAGTTGCTCAAGTCGCTGGTGCCTGACGACGACTACCTGACCCGCGACATGGAAACCGCTTTCCCGCCGTCGCTGGTCAGCAAGTTCGCCGAAGCCATGCGCCGCCATCGCCTGAAGCGCGAGATCGTCAGCACCCAGATCGCCAACGACCTGGTCAACAACATGGGCATCACCTTCGTCCAGCGGCTGAAAGAGTCGACCGGCATGAGCCCGGCCAATGTCGCCGGGGCCTATGTGATCGTGCGTGACATCTTCCATTTGCCGCACTGGTTCCGTCAGATCGAGGCGCTGGACTACCAGGTGCCGGCAGAAATCCAGCTTACCCTGATGGACGAGCTGATGCGCCTGGGCCGCCGCGCGACCCGCTGGTTCCTGCGCAGCCGGCGCAACGAGCAGGATGCCGGGCGCGACACCGCGCACTTCGGGCCCAAAATCGCCCAGCTGGGGCTCAAGCTCGACGAGCTGCTGGAGGGGCCGACCCGCGAACGCTGGATGGTCCGCTACCAGAGCTTCGTCGATGCCGGCGTCCCGGAGTTGCTCGCACGCATGGTGGCGGGTACCAGCCACCTGTACACGTTGCTGCCGATCATCGAGGCGGCAGACGTGACCGGCCACGAGCCGGCCCAGGTGGCCAAGGCGTTCTTCGCCGTGGGCAGTGCGCTGGACTTGACCTGGTACTTGCAGGAAATCAGCAACCTGCCGGTCGAGAACAACTGGCAGGCCCTGGCCCGCGAGGCGTTCCGCGACGATATCGACCTGCAGCAACGGGCCATCACCATCTCGGTGCTGCAGATGGCCGATGCCCCGCAAGACATGGATGCGCGGGTGGCGCTGTGGGCCGAGCAGCATCGGGTCATGGTCGAGCGCTGGCGCGCCATGCTCGATGACCTGCGCAATGCGACGGGAACCGACTATGCGATGTATGCGGTGGCCAACCGCGAGCTGGTCGACCTGGCAATGAGCGGGCAGGCGGTGGCGGTGCCGTCCTGATCGGTCAGCTGGTCAGCTGAAATGAAAAAGCCCCGGCAGTGATGCCGGGGCTTTTTTTGTCTGCGTTCCACCTGAGGGATGAGCGCGGCCCCGGTAGGGCCGGGCGTCATTTGAAGCGGCGCTCCACGCCTTTTTCCACCAGGATCTTCGCCGAAATCTCCTCTACCGAAAAATGCGTGGAGTTGATGTTGGGGATGTTCTCCCGCCGGAACAGGCTCTCGACCTCGCGGACCTCGAACTCGCACTGGGCAAAGCTCGAATAACGGCTGTTGGGCTTGCGCTCATGGCGGATGGCGGTGAGGCGGTCGGGGTCGATGGTCAGGCCGAACAGCTTGTTGTGATGCTTCTTGAGCACCGCCGGCAATTGCAGGCGCTCCATGTCGTCTTCGGTGAGCGGATAGTTGGCGGCACGAATGCCGAACTGCATCGCC
Source organism: Pseudomonas putida (assembly GCF_026625125.1). Taxonomy (NCBI): domain Bacteria; kingdom Pseudomonadati; phylum Pseudomonadota; class Gammaproteobacteria; order Pseudomonadales; family Pseudomonadaceae; genus Pseudomonas; species Pseudomonas putida. The sequence goes on from NZ_CP113097.1 coordinate 1,814,731, forward strand.
ATGTACAGGCAGGTCGGGGTCTTGCCGCAACGCGACACGCCGACCAGGATCAGGTCGGCCTTGTCGTAGTAATGGGTGCGCGCGCCGTCGTCGTTATCGAGGGCAAAATTCACCGCCTCGATGCGCTCCATATAGTTGGAATTGCCGCCAATGGAGTGGGACTTGCCGACGGAATACGACGAATGGGCAGTCAATTCCTGCTCAAGCGGGGATAAAAACGTCGAAAAAATGTCGATCATGAAGCCGTTCGACGTCGCCAGGATCTCACGGATGTCCTGATTGACGATGGTGTCGAAGATGATCGGGCGCATGCCGTCGCGCTCGGCGGCGGTATTGATTTGCTGCACCATCGTACGTGCCTTGTCGGGCGTATCGATGTACGGACGCGTGAATTTGTTGAACGGAATGCTATCGAATTGCGCGAGCAGGCTTTGGCCCAGGGTTTCGGCAGTGATGCCGGTGCCATCGGAGATGAAGAACGCGGTTCGTTTCATTTGCGATCTGGGCCTTAAGCTGATGACGTTTCTTGGATATGATAAGTTCGGTTTGCCGAATGCGGCTGTCGGCATTCTCACTTATTTTCCAGGTACAGGCCACAAGCGTCCGGCCCAGTCAAAAGGCAGGCGGGCGCCCTTGAGCTTTTCCAACACAGTTAGTGGAGAGATCACCTTGGTAGAGTACGTAGTTTCCCTCGATAAGCTCGGCGTCCATGATGTGGAGCATGTGGGGGGCAAGAACGCATCCCTGGGCGAGATGATCAGTAACCTTGCCGGTGCCGGCGTGTCGGTGCCGGGCGGCTTTGCCACTACGGCTCAGGCGTACCGTGATTTTCTCGAGCAAAGCGGGCTGAACGACCGCATTCACGCCGCGCTCGACGCGCTGGATGTCGATGACATCAATGCCCTGACCAAGACCGGCGCGCAGATTCGCCAGTGGGTCATGGAAGCCGAATTCCCGCCACGCCTGGATTCGGAAATCCGTACGGCCTTCGCCGAAATGGCCGCCGGCAACGACAACATGGCCGTCGCCGTGCGTTCCTCGGCCACCGCCGAAGACCTGCCGGACGCCTCGTTCGCCGGCCAGCAGGAAACCTTCCTCAATATCCGTGGCGTCGATAACGTGATCCGCGCGGCCAAGGAAGTGTTCGCCTCGCTGTTCAACGACCGCGCCATCGCCTACCGCGTGCACCAGGGCTTCGATCACAAGCTGGTGGCACTGTCGGCCGGCGTGCAGCGTATGGTCCGCTCCGAAACCGGCACCGCCGGCGTGATGTTCACCCTCGACACCGAGTCGGGCTTCCGCGATGTGGTGTTCATCACCGGTGCCTACGGCCTGGGCGAAACCGTGGTGCAGGGTGCGGTCAACCCGGACGAGTTCTACGTACACAAGAACACCCTGCAGGCCGGCCGCCCGGCCATCCTGCGCCGCAACCTGGGCAGCAAGGCGATCAAGATGATCTACGGCGACGAGGCCAAGGCCGGTCGTTCGGTCAAGACCGTCGAAGTCGACCGCGCCGAGCGTGCGCGCTTCTGCCTGACCGACGCCGAGGTCAGTGAGCTGGCCAAGCAGGCCATGATCATCGAACAGCACTACCAGCGCCCGATGGATATCGAATGGGCCAAGGACGGTGACGACGGCAAGCTGTACATCGTGCAGGCCCGCCCTGAAACCGTGAAGAGCCGCGCCAGCGCCAACGTCATGGAACGTTACCTGCTCAAGGAAAAGGGCACCGTATTGGTCGAAGGTCGCGCCATCGGCCAGCGCATCGGCGCCGGCAAGGTCCGCGTGATCAAGGATGTGTCCGAGATGGACAAGGTGCAGCCGGGCGACGTGCTGGTCTCGGACATGACCGACCCGGACTGGGAACCGGTGATGAAACGCGCCAGCGCCATCGTCACCAACCGCGGTGGGCGTACCTGCCACGCGGCGATCATCGCCCGTGAGCTGGGCATTCCGGCAGTGGTAGGGTGTGGCAACGCCACCCAGCTGCTCAAGGATGGCCAGGGCGTGACCGTGTCCTGCGCCGAAGGCGATACCGGCTTCATCTTTGAAGGTGAGCTGGGCTTCGACGTCAAGCAGAACTCGGTCGATGCCATGCCCGACCTGCCATTCAAGATCATGATGAACGTCGGTAACCCCGACCGCGCCTTCGATTTCGCCCAGCTGCCCAACGCCGGTGTCGGCCTGGCGCGCCTGGAGTTCATCATCAACCGCATGATTGGCGTGCACCCCAAGGCGCTGCTGAATTACGCGGGCCTGCCGCCGGAACTCAAAGAGAGCGTCGACAAACGCATCGCCGGCTACAACGACCCTGTCGGCTTCTACGTCGAGAAGCTGGTCGAGGGCATCAGCACCCTGGCGGCCGCCTTCTACCCGAAAAAGGTCATCGTGCGCCTGTCGGACTTCAAGTCCAACGAGTATGCCAACCTGATCGGCGGCAAACTGTACGAGCCGGAAGAAGAAAACCCGATGCTGGGCTTCCGCGGAGCGTCGCGCTACATCAGCGAGTCGTTCCGTGACTGCTTCGAACTCGAATGCCGTGCACTGAAGCGCGTGCGTAACGAGATGGGCCTGACCAATGTCGAGATCATGGTGCCGTTCGTGCGGACCCTGGGCGAAGCCAGCCAGGTGGTCGACCTGTTGGCCGAAAACGGCCTGGCCCGCGGCGACAACGGCCTGCGCGTGATCATGATGTGCGAACTGCCGTCCAACGCCATCCTCGCCGAAGAGTTCCTGGAGTACTTCGACGGCTTCTCGATCGGCTCCAACGACCTGACCCAGTTGACCTTGGGCCTGGACCGCGACTCGGGGATCATCGCCCACCTGTTCGACGAGCGAAATCCTGCGGTGAAGAAGCTGTTGGCCAATGCCATCCAGGCGTGCAACAAGGCCGGCAAGTACATCGGTATTTGTGGGCAGGGCCCGTCGGACCACCCGGACCTCGCCAAGTGGCTGATGGAACAAGGCATCGAAAGCGTATCGCTGAACCCGGACTCGGTACTCGAGACCTGGTTCTTCCTGGCCGAAGGCCAGGGCGCGGCCTGATGCAGTAAATGCGGGGGCACCTCTGGTGTGCCCCCGCCTGGTTTTTTCCAGGGCGAGTTCCAGCGATGGACCCCGCCCTTTTTTGTGCACCAAGCAAACCTTATGCAAAGCAGCAGTGTTCTATTTCCCGTGGCCTTGCTCAGTGCCGAGCGCCGCGGCGACCTCAGTGAAGACGTCTACCGGATCAAGGCCGGCAACAGCCCTGATCCGAGCGTGGAGCTGGCCTTGACCCGCCTGGGCCTGGCGGACCAGGCGGGCGCCCAAGGCGTGCCGGTGATCCTCCTGCACGGCAGTTTTTCCAATCGGCGCTTCTGGTATTCGCCCAAGGGCATTGGCCTGGGGGCTTACCTGGTGCGTGCGGGTTTCGATGTGTGGATCCCTGAGATGCGCGGTCACGGGCTGTCGCCGCGCAACCACGATTGGCGGCACAACCGGGTCGCTGACTATGCCCGCTATGATTTGCCGCTGATCGCGGCCTTCGTTGAGGAGCAGTCCGGCACCGCACCTCACTGGATTGGCCATTCGCTTGGCGGTACCACCTTGGCGGCAGCGCTTGGCGGTGGTTTCCTGGATGCCAGGCAGGTCGCCAGTGCCGCGTTTTTCGGCACGCAGATCAGCCGGGTGTACTGGCCGTTGAAGGTGCCGCCCGTGGCTTGGGGCGCCAAGCTGCTGCTCAAGCGTTGGGGGCAGATTTCCGGGCCGCGGTTCAAGCGTGGGCCTGAGGACGAACCGATTGGTCTGGCGCTGGAAAGCATGCGTTGGCATGGCCTGTTTGGCCGCTTCGGTGACAAGGACAGTGACTGGTGGGCGGGGCTCGCGGAGGTGGATGTGCCGGTGCTGGCAGTGGCTGGCGCGGGAGACTTCCAAGACCCGGTGTGGGCTTGTCGCAAGCTGTTCGATCAGTTGGGGGGTGAGCGCAAGCAGTTCCTCAGGCTGGGCCGCGAGGAAGGCTTCGAGGCGTTCGGGCATGTCGACATGCTGGTGAGCAAGGCGGCGCAGGCGCAGGTGTGGCCATTGGTGGAGCGCTGGTTGCGCCAGCCGTTGCTGCCGGTGCACGAGGCGACCGTGGTTGCCGAGCCTGTGCCGGTAAGCTGATTTTCTGCTGGTTGTGGTGGCCCGTGCGGGCCACGGCAGGCGAAATACAGATGACCGAGCAGTCCCGGATGACTGCGACAGCCTCCCCGGTGTAGCCTTGGCAGACACCCGCTTTCGTTGTGACTGACAGGAGCTTCCCATGCAGCATTACGTAACGCCCGACCTGTGCGACGCCTACCCCGACCTGGTCCAGGTGCTGGAACCGATGTTCAGCAACTTCGGTGGCCGCGATTCATTCGGTGGCCAGATCGTTACCATCAAGTGCTTCGAGGACAACTCGCGGGTCAAGGAGCAGGTCGAGCTCGACGGCAAGGGCAAGGTTCTGGTGGTCGATGGCGGCGGTTCGCTGCGCTGCGCGTTGCTCGGTGACATGCTTGCCGAAAAGGCTGCCAAAAACGGCTGGGAAGGCCTGGTGATCTATGGCTGCGTGCGTGACGTCGATGTGCTGATCCAGACCAGCGTCGGTGTGCAGGCGTTGGCCAGCCATCCGATGAAGACCGACAAGCGCGGCATAGGCGACCTCAATGTGGCCGTGACCTTCGCCGGCGTGACGTTCCGCCCTGGCGAGTATGTGTATGCCGACAACAATGGTGTGATCGTCTCGCCAAGCCCGCTGGAAATGCCGCAGTGATGCGCCGCACGCGCTGATGGAGCTTTGATGTTCGAGGAAGACAACGCGCAGTGGGGCTTGGTGCACGCCCTGGTGCTCGATGGCAAAGGCGGCGCGCGCTCGATCCCCCGGACCGAGCTGGACGACCTGCAATTGCAGCCACAGGAGAGCCTGTGGCTGCACTGGGACCGCAGTCATCCCCAAACCCGTACCTGGCTGCTGCAAGAGAGCGGGCTGAGTGAGTTCGCCTGCGAGCTGCTGCTGGAGGAAAACACCCGGCCGCGCCTGCTGCCGCTGGCCGATGAACAGCTGCTGCTGTTTTTGCGAGGGGTGAATCTCAACCCGGGCGCCGAGCCTGAAGACATGGTGTCGGTACGTATTTTTGCTCAGGCGCGGCGGGTGATTTCGTTGCGCTTGCGGCCTTTGCGCGCCAGTGACGAAATTCTGCGTCTGCTGGACGAGGGGAGGGGGCCAACGTCGGCCTCCGAGCTGCTGCTGTTGATGGGCGAATTGCTCACCGAGAAAGTCCAGGGTCTAGTCAACGATCTGTCGGAACTGGTCGATCTGGAGGAAGAGAAAGTCGAATCCGACGAACGGTATAGTCCTGAGCATGGCAGCTTGCAACAGATTCGTCGTCGGGCCGCTGGCCTGCGGCGTTTTCTCGCCCCACAGCGGGAAATCTATGCCCAGCTGTCGCGCAGCCGGTGGAGTTGGTTCGCCGATGCGGACGCTGACTACTGGAACGAGCTGAACAACAGCCTGATCCGCTACCTCGAGGAGCTGGAGCTGGCCCGTGAGCGCGCCGCGCTGGTCCTGGAAAGTGAGGACCGGCGGCGCAGCGAGCGGATGAACCGGACCATGTACCGCTTTGGCATCATCACCTGCATTTTCCTGCCCATGAGCTTCGTCACCGGGTTGCTGGGGATCAATGTCGGCGGCATTCCGGGGGCGGAAAACCCCTATGGTTTCCTGCTTGCCTGCATCGTCGTGCTCGGCCTTGCGGTGGGGCAGTGGTGGCTGTTCAGACGGCTGCGGTGGGTTTGAATGCTAATTGGAATGTACCGGGCTTATCGCCGGCAAACCGCCCCCTGCATCGGCCGATGTGTGACCCATCGCCCGCCGCCCTCGTCTCTGACTGACATTGCGCGAGGTGCACATGCACGATCCGTTTGAACAATCCCTGCGTGACCTGCTCAACGCGTCGCCATCCGGTGAAGACCGGGACGACGCTGCGTGCCTGGGTCGCGTGCTGAAAACCGCCAACCGCCAGGTCGGCGCCGGTGACCTGTTCAGCCTGCTTGGCCGTTGGAGCCAGGCGCTGCTGATCGCCGTGAACAATGGCTCGGCGCATGTCGCGCCGGTGCGCCGCACTTCTGCCCGTAACGCTGCCGCTGGTAGCAAAGCTGATAAGGCCGATTGAATATGGAACTCGATCTCTGGACCCAGAGCCTGGTCACTGCCATGACCGCCCTATGGACCAAGGTGGCGAACTTCATCCCCAACCTGTTCGGCGCGCTGGTCGTGGTGCTGCTCGGTTTCGTGGTGGCCAAGCTGCTCGATACGCTGCTGTCCAAGCTGCTGGCCAAGTTCGGCCTGGACCGCCTGATGGCTGGTACCGGCCTGACCAAAATGCTCAGCCGTGGCGGCATTCAGGTGCCGATCTCGACCTTGATCGGCAAGATCGTCTACTGGTTCGTCTTGCTGATTTTCCTGGTTTCTGCCGCCGAATCCCTTGGCCTTGAGCGGGTGTCTGCCACCCTCGACATGCTCGCCCTGTACCTGCCCAAGGTGTTTGGCGCGGCGTTGGTGCTGTTGGTGGGCGTGCTGCTGGCGCAAGTGGCCAATGGCCTGGTGCGTGGTGCCGCCGAAGGCATCGGCCTCGAGTATTCCGCAGGGCTTGGGCGCATCACCCAAGGCCTGGTGATCATCATCAGCATCTCGGTGGCGATCAGCCAGCTTGAGGTCAAGACCGACCTGCTCAACCACGTGATCGTGATCGGGCTGATTACCGTTGGTCTGGCCGTTGCGCTTGCGATGGGGCTCGGCAGTCGTGAAATCGCTGGGCAGATTCTGGCCGGTATCTATGTGCGTGAGCTTTACCAGGTCGGCCAGCAGGTGCGAATTGGAGAGGTCGAGGGGCAGATCGAGGAGATCGGCACGGTCAAGACGACGTTGCTGACCGATGATGGCGAATTAGTGTCGCTGGCTAATCGAGTGTTGCTCGAGCAGCGCGTCAATAGCCGCTAATTGCCCAAAAGCTGTTAATGTATGCCGCCGCTGAAATCCGCCCACGTGGCCGAGCGGTGACATTGACCTGACTGTCGGCCAGATCCGTTTTGAATAAAGTTCATTCGCCGCCCATGCGTTACGACCCGCGCGAGCTCACCGACGAGGAGTTGGTGGCGCGTTCGCATGAGGAGCTGTACCACGTTACCCGCGCCTATGAAGAGCTCATGCGGCGCTACCAGCGGACCCTGTTCAACGTGTGCGCGCGTTATCTGGGGAACGACCGGGATGCTGACGATGTCTGTCAGGAGGTGATGCTCAAGGTGCTTTACGGTCTGAAGAACTTCGAGGGTAAATCCAAGTTCAAGACCTGGCTCTACAGCATTACCTATAACGAATGCATCACCCAGTACCGCAAGGAGCGCCGCAAACGTCGGTTGATGGATGCCTTGAGTCTTGACCCTGTTGAAGAGGCGTCTGAAGACAAGGCACCGAAACCCGAAGAAAAGGGCGGTCTGGACAAGTGGCTGGTGTATGTGAACCCGATCGATCGGGAAATTCTGGTGCTGCGCTTTGTCGCGGAACTGGAGTTTCAGGAGATCGCGGATATCATGCACATGGGCCTGAGCGCGACGAAAATGCGCTACAAGCGCGCGCTGGACAAGCTTCGAGAGAAATTTGCAGGTTTGGATGAAACTTAGCCCCTTGCGAATATCTCTAACGAATCGGCGAGTTCTGCTAGACTTGCCGTCGAGTTGTCCGCCGGATTTTGGTGGGACTGCTTAACTATCACCAGATGGGGATTTAACGGATGAAATTGAAAAACACCTTGGGCTTGGCCATTGGCTCGCTCGTAGCAGCTACTTCGTTCGGCGTTCTGGCTCAAGGCCAAGGCGCTGTCGAGATCGAAGGCAACGTCACCAAGCAGTACTACGACAGCGAGCGTAACTTCAAGAACGACGGCACCAATCCTGGTGTTCGCCTCGGTTACTTCCTGACCGACGACGTCTCCCTGGACCTGGGCTACAACGAGACTCACAACGCTCGTGGCGAAGTCTTCAACAAAGACATCAAAGGTTCCAAAGCCAAGCTCGACGCTACCTACCACTTCGGTACCGTTGGCGACGCTCTGCGTCCGTACGTTTCCGCTGGTTTCGCTCACGAGAGCCTGGGCCAGGCCACTCGTAGCGGCCGTGACCACTCCACCTTCGCCAACGTTGGCGCTGGCGCCAAGTGGTACATCACCGACATGTTCTTCGCCCGTGCTGGCGTTGAAGCCATGTACAACATCGACAACGGCAACACCGAGTGGGGCCCAACCGTTGGTGTGGGTCTGAACTTCGGTGGCAGCGGTGGCAAAGTTGCTCCGGCTCCAGCCCCAGTTGCTGAAGTCTGCTCCGACAGCGACAACGACGGCGTTTGCGACAACGTCGACAAGTGCCCAGACACCCCAGCCAACGTTACCGTTGACGCTGATGGCTGCCCGGCTGTTGCCGAAGTCGTTCGCGTTGAGCTGGACGTCAAGTTCGACTTCGACAAGTCGGTCGTCAAGCCTAACAGCTACGGCGACATCAAGAACCTGGCTGACTTCATGAAGCAGTACCCACAAACCACCACCGTGGTTGAAGGTCACACTGACTCCGTGGGCCCAGACGCTTACAACCAGAAGCTGTCCGAGCGTCGCGCCAACGCTGTTAAAGAAGTGCTGACCCAGCAGTACGGTGTTGAGTCGACTCGCGTTGACTCGGTTGGCTACGGCGAAACCCGTCCGGTTGCCGACAACGCCACCGAAGAAGGCCGTGCTGTCAACCGTCGCGTTGAAGCTCAGGTAGAAGCCCAAGCCAAGTAATTGGTTGAAGCTTCAATGAAAAACCCGGCCTCGGCCGGGTTTTTCTTTATCTGCAATGTGTAGTTTCCAGGCAAGCCTTCAGGCCTAAAAACACCGCATCACCCGGCTGCCGCGATCCACGGATGAGCCATCACGTTCCCTGCCACCTCGCCAATCACCAGTATCGCCGGGCTGCGCAAGTTGAATGCTCGTGCATCCTCCAGCATACCCCGCAGGTCGCTGCGCCACTCGCGCTGCTCGGGCAGTGACGCGTTCTCGATCATCGCCACCGGCATCCCCGGTGCCATGCCGCCGTCCAGCAAGCCCTGGCGGATCTGCTCCAGCCGCGCAACGCCCATGTACACCACCAGGGTCGTGCCACCCTGTGCCAGCGCGGCCCAGTTCAGCGCGCTGTCATCCAGTGTGTGTGCGGTCACCAGCGTTACCCCACGGCTAATCCCGCGAGCGGTTAGCGAGATGCCACACTGGGTCGCGCCGGCCAGGCCAGCAGTGATGCCATTGACCACTTCGACCTCGATGCCATGCCCTTGCAGCCACGAAGCCTCCTCGCCGCCACGGCCAAAAATGCACGGGTCGCCGCCTTTGAGCCGCACGACGCAGCGGCCTTGCCGCGCATGGCGCAGCATCAGGCGCTGAATGAACGCCTGGGGTGTGGAGCGGCAGCCCCCCCGTTTGCCCACGGCAATCACCCGTGCCTGTGGGCAGTGGTCCAGCACGGCCGGGTTGACCAGGTCGTCGATCATCACCACATGCGCCTGTTGCAGTGCACGCACCGCTTTGAGGGTGAGCAGTTCGGGGTCACCGGGGCCGGCACCGACCAGCCAGACTTTTGCATTCATCAGGGTTTCCTCATGGGCAAGGCGTGCTCAGCCCTTGAACAGGCTGAACAGCAATATCAGGTTGAGCAACAGCGACAGTAGGGCCAGGGTGCGCCAGACCTTCAGCGGCTCGCGTTCCAGCAATGGGCGTGGATGGCTGTGCAGCGTCTGGCGGTCACCACGTTCGAGCAGCAGTAACCACTGTTCGGCGGTTTCGAAGCGTTGCGCCGGGTCCGTGGCCACGGCTTGTTGCAGGTTGTGCTGCAGCCACTCTGGCAAGTCGGGGCGATAGCGCGCCGCATTGACCGGTTGGCCAAAGCGTGGGCGCTGGAAGGCTTCGACCTCCCCATAGGGGTAATGCCCGGTCAGCAGGTGGTAGAGCGTCACTCCCGCGGCATACAGGTCTTGGCGCGGGCTCGGCGGCTGGCCTTCGAAGGCTTCCGGGGCGATGTAGGAGGGCGTGCCGGGTAGTTCGTGGCATGGGTCTTCGGACAGCCCCGGGCAGTACGCCAGGCCGAAGTCCAGCAGGCGCAGTTGGCCGTCTGTGCCCAGGTGCAGGTTGTCGGGCTTGATGTCACGGTGCAGCAGGTTGCGCCGGTGCAGCACGCCGACGGCCTGCAGTAACTGGCGCGCCACTTCCAGCCACTGGGCCAGCGGCAACGGGCCCTGCTCGGCCAGTTGTGCGGCGAGGGTTCGACCGCTGTGCTCGCGCATCACGTAGTACAGGTGCTGGCGCTGGCTGGCGGCGTGCAGTTCGGGGAAATGGCGGCCGGCTACGCGGCGCAGGAACCATTCCTCGAGCAACAGCGCCTGTGCAGCACCCGGCTCCTGTTCGCGTTCGGCAGGCAGGGTTTTCAGTAGCCACGGCTGGCCTTGGCCGTCGCGCACGCGGTACAACAGCGATTGGCGACTGTGCGCCAGCCGCGCCTCGACCTGCCAGCCATCGATTACCTGGCCGTCGCGCAGTTCGCGGGGCAACGGCCATTGCTGCAGTTGGACCAAGGTGTCGCCAAGGTTGGCCGTACCCACTTGTTCGATCCGTACCAGCAGGGCACTGGCATTGTCCTGGCTGCCATGGTGATGGGCGCTGGCGACCAGTGTATCTGCAGCCAGTTGCAAGTCGGGTTGCTCACGCAGCACGGCCTTGATGTGCTGGTCACCCAGGCTGGCCCACACGCCGTCACTGAGCAACAGGTAGCATTCGCCTGGCTGCAGTTCACCGTCCAGGTAGTCCACCAGCAGGTGTTGGTCCAGGCCCAGCGCCCGTTTGAGCACATGCTGCATGCCGGGTTGGTCCCACACATGGTCTTCACTCAGGCACTGCAGGTGGCCGTGGTGCCAGCGATAGGCGCGGCAATCGCCGACGTGTGCCAAGGTGAAGCGGCGCCCGCGCAGCACCAGCGCACTGAGCGTGGTCAGTAGCGGCTGGCTGCCCTGAGCGCGCAGCCAGCGGTTCTGCGCCGACAGCAGGCGGTCCAGTGCCTGCGCCACGCTCCAGGTTGCGGGGGTGGCGTAGTAATCCATGGCCAGGGCCTGCAGGCTGGCCCGGGCCGCAAGGCCTCCGTCAGCACAGTGGCTGACGCCGTCGGCAAGGGCGAACAGGTAGCCCTTGCTGGCGGCAAGCTCGGGCGCCGGGGTTACCAGGCGCAAGGCGTCCTGGTTTTCCTCGCGCGGGCCGGTGGCGCTGGCCTGGGCGAAACTCAGTTGCAGGCTCATCGGTTCGCCTCAGACCCGCGCCGCAGTGACCGCGGCAGAGCCCCAGGTGGTGCGCCAGCGCTGCTTGACCCCGTGCAGCCCGAACCAGGCCAGCAGGCCCAGGCTAGCGAACAGCCACAGGCCCATCTGGTAGTCACCGGTGTGCTGCTTGATGGTGCCGAGCCCGGCCGCCAGCAGGAAGCCGCCGATGCCGCCAGCCATGCCGATCAGCCCGGTCATCACACCGATCTCCTGGCGGAAGCGTTGCGGGACCAACTGGAACACCGCGCCGTTGCCCGCGCCCAAGCCAAGCATGGCACTGACGAACAACGCCAGGGCCGCGGTGGCGCTGGGCAGGTTGAAGCCCACGGCAGCGATGCAGATGGCGGCCACGCTGTACATGCCAAGCAGGGTGCGGATGCCCCCGAAACGGTCAGCCAGGGCGCCGCCCAGCGGGCGCATCAGGCTACCGGCGAACACGCAGGCGGCGGTGTAGTAGCCTGCGGTGATCGGGCTGAGGCCATACTGGTCGCTGAAATAGCCGGGCAGGGCGCTGGCCAGGCCGATGAAGCCGCCGAAGGTGACGCTGTAGAAGAACATGAACCACCAGCTGTCGCGATCACCCAGCGCCTTGAGGTAGTCGGCCATGGCCTTTGGCTTGGGCCGTTGTGGTGCATTACGCGCGAGCAGGGCGAACACGACCACCGTTAGCAGCAGCGGGATCACGGCGAAACCGAACACATTGTTCCAGCCAAAGCCTGCAGCCAGCACCGGGGCCAGCAACGCGGCGAAGACGGTGCCGGAGTTGCCTGCGCCAGCGATGCCCATCGCCTTGCCCTGATGCTGCGGCGGATACCATTGCGAGGCCAGCGGCAGCGACACGGCGAACGAGGCGCCGGCAACGCCGAGGAACACGCCGAGCAGCAGGGCTTGTTCGAAGCTGTGCACGCCCAGGTACCAGGCGCAGGCCAGGGCGACAATGACGATGACCTGGCCGATCAGCCCGGCGGTTTTCGGTGAGAGGCGGTCGACCAGCAGCCCCATGACGAAGCGCAGCACGGCACCGGCGAGGATGGGTGTCGCGACCATCAGGCCCCGCTGTTGTGCACTCAGTTGCAGGTCGGCGGCGATCTGGACGGCCAGCGGGCCGAGCAGGTACCACACCATGAAGCTCAGGTCGAAATACAGGAACGCAGCGAACAGCGTGGGCACATGCCCGGATTTCCAGAAGCTGGTACTCATCGAACACCTCACTCGGCAATGCAACGGAAACGAAAAGACGCCGCTACCCGGTCCACTGGCGTGGAGGGGTGAGCGACGTCTTTGTCGGGGTTTGTGGGCAACCGCCGTTGGCTACCGGTGCGATATCTTCAGCAAGAGCTGGGCCAACATTGTACGGCCGCTGCCTAGCCCAGCATCTCGTGCATGGCGATGATCTGCTCAGCCACCTGGATCAGCTTCTGCTGGCGGCTCATGGCCTGACGGCGCATCAGGGTGTACGCCTGTTCTTCATTACAGTCTTTCATTTTCATCAACAGGCCCTTGGCCTGCTCGATACGCTTGCGCTCGGCCAGTTGCTGGTCGCGGGCCTGCAGCTGGGCCTTGAGCGCCTGGTCGCTCTCGAAGCGGGCCATGGCTACATCCAGGATGGGCTGCAAGCGGGCGGCGTGAATACCCTCGACGATGTACGCGCTGACCCCGGCCTGGATCGCCTGGCGCATCACCCCGGGGTCATGCTCGTCGGTGAACAGCACAATTGGCCGTGGCTGGTCGCGGCTGACCATCACCACCTGTTCCATCACGTCGCGGTCGGGTGAATCGGTATCGATCAATACCACGTCCGGGTGCACCATTTCGACGCAGGCCGGCAGGTCGATGGTTAAGTCTGGCGCCTCGATCACCTCGAAGCCGGCCTCGCGCAGTGCAGCCTTGAGGCGGCCGAGTTTGTTCTGGGTATCGTCGATCAGCAGGATGCGCAGCATGGCGGTGCCCCTCACAGGCCGATACGGGCATCGGGCGTATCGCCCAAGGCGTGCAGGCTGAAGCTGCGGGCATAAGCGTAGGGGTCGCTGCCATCCCAACCGATACCGTCGATCAGCACGCTGCTGCGCATCGGCGTGCCAGGGCAAGCCACGCCGAGTGCATCGGCGGCTTGCTGGTAAAGCGCCAGCTGCTGGACCTGGCGCGCGACGCCGAGGTAGTCGGGATCATCGCGCAGCAGCCCCCAGCGACGGAACTGGGTCATGAACCACATGCCATCGGACAGGTAAGGCACATTGGCCCGCCCCTGATCGAACAGGCGCAGGGCATGCGGGTCCTGCCAGTGGTTGCCAAGGCCGTCCTGATACACCCCGAGCAGGCGCGGTTCGACGTTTTCAAGGGGCGTATCCAGGTAGGCGCTGCTACTGAGCAGCTGCGCGGTGCCGTGGCGATTTTCCTGGCTTTGTTCAATGAAGCGGCTGGCGGCGAGGATCGCTTTGATCAGCGCCCGGGCGCTGTTGGGGTATTGCTCGGCGAAGGTGCGGGCGCAGGCCAGGACCTTTTCCGGGTGGTCGGCCCAGATCGACTGGCTGGTGGCCAAGGTAAAACCCTGGCCCTGCGCCACGGCGGCGGCGGCCCAGGGTTCACCGACGCAGAAGCCATCGATACGGCCAGCCTGGATGTGCGCCATCATCTGCGCCGGTGGCACCACCACGCTGTTGACGTCGTGCAGGGGGTGAATACCTTGGCTTGCCAGCCAGTAATACAGCCACATGGCATGGGTGCCAGTGGGGAAGGTCTGGGCGAAGGTCAGTTTTGCACCCTGCTGGTGCACTTGGCGTGCCAGTGCTTCAGGTGTGGTCACGCCCTTGCGTTGAAGTGCGGGGGACAGGTTGATGGCCTGGGCATTCTGGTTCAGCCCCATGAGCACCGCCATGTCCCTGGCCGGTACCCCGCCGATGCCCAGGTGCACGGCATAGACCAGGCCATAGAGGCAATGCGCGGCATCCAGTTCACCGCTGGCCAGTTTGTCCCGCAGGCCTGCCCATGAGCCCTGGCGTTTGAGGTTCAGGGTCAGGCCGTGTTGCTGGGCGAAGCCCTGGGTGGCTGCGACCACCACCGACGCACAATCGGTCAATGCCATGAAACCGATGTCGAGGCTGGTTTTTTCGGGTGCGTCGCTGCCGTTGACCCATGCCAGGGGTGATGTATTCACGTAGATCCTCGCCTGTACTGAATAGGCTGTGTACAGGCGATGTAGCAACGCATGTGCCAAGGCGCTGTCATGCCGGCCGCACGCTGGCTATAATCGCACCCTCACTCACCCCGAGCCTTGCCCGCCCATGTATACCCTGGCCCGCCAGCTGTTGTTCAAGCTTTCCCCGGAAACCTCCCATGACCTGTCCCTGGACCTGATCGGCGCCGGTGGCCGCCTCGGGCTCAACGGCGTGCTGTGCAAGCAGCCGGCGGCATTGCCGGTGTCGGTGATGGGCTTGAACTTCGCCAACCCGGTTGGGCTGGCGGCAGGCCTGGACAAGAATGGCGCGGCCATCGATGGCTTTGCCCAGCTGGGCTTCGGTTTTGTCGAGATCGGCACCGTGACCCCGCGAGCGCAGCCGGGCAACCCGAAGCCGCGTTTGTTCCGCCTGCCAGAGGCAACGGCAATCATCAACCGCATGGGCTTCAACAACCTGGGCGTCGATCACCTGCTCGAGCGGGTGCGCGCCGCGCGTTACAGCGGCGTGCTGGGCATCAACATCGGCAAGAACTTCGACACCCCGGTTGAGCGCGCGGTCGACGATTACCTGATCTGCCTGAACAAGGTCTATGGCCACGCCAGCTACATAACGGTGAACATCAGCTCGCCCAATACCCCGGGCCTTCGCAGCCTGCAGTTCGGTGATTCGCTCAAGCAACTGCTCGATGCCCTGGCCGAGCGCCGCGAACAGCTGGCTGGCGAGCATGGCAAGCGTGTACCGCTGGCGATAAAGATCGCGCCGGACATGAGTGATGAAGAAACTGCGCTGGTGGCAGCAACGCTGATGGAATCGGGCATGGATGCGGTGATCGCCACCAACACCACCATGGGCCGTGAAGGCGTTGAAAACCTGCCGTATGGCGGGGAGGCGGGCGGCCTTTCCGGTGCACCGGTGCTGGAAAAGAGCACCCATATCGTCAAGGTCTTGTCGGCCGAGCTCAACGGCAAGATGCCGATCATCGCTGCCGGTGGTATCACCGAAGGCCGTCACGCCGCAGAGAAGATCGCCGCTGGCGCGAGCCTGGTGCAGATCTACTCAGGCTTCATCTATAAAGGGCCGGCGCTGATCCGTGAAGCGGTGGATGCGATCGCTGCCATGCCGCGGGCATGATCACGCAGGCATAAAAAAGGGCCCCATCAAGGGGCCCCTGGGCCTTAGCCCGCCGCCCGGATGGGGCGTGCATGGTGACTCGAATTCAGTATCCTCGTTCAGCCAACGGCGTGATTTTCGTTGAGTCTATGGATGCCAGCGGTGCCAGTCATTCCGTCCCAGTTATCACCGCGACCTTCACGCCAGCCGTTGATCCAGGCTTGGCGAACAGAAGGAAGATTGAAGGGGCAAAGTTCGCGGGATTTGCCGGTGACCCCGTATTGGTAGCCACGTGAATATGCTCTTTCCAACGGATCACGCTTAAGTCTTCTCATAGGGTGCTGCCCTCACTTGTTGACTGTAATGTCCCGTCGGCCTCTCCGAGGCCGGGCAGAGTCTTTCTGCCGGTTTGCGCCCGCTGCCGGCGTGGCGGGCTGAAAGTGCCGCCTCGTTGCGAAGCGGCCTGAGACCAGTTCTAACGAATGCGAGTCACCGAGGGAATGATCGATTTGTCATAAGGACGTAACGTTTCCAAGGGTGAGGGGATAAGTAAATAAATGCGACTCAACCTTGTTTGACGTTGAGCCCGCTATGATCGGGGTTTGCTGAACCTTGACGTCATTTCGCCAGCGTTGCGCTGCGATGAAAGAAATATCTGGTAATGCGACGAAGGGTCACATCAACCCTGAAATCGGTAGAAATTTTATGCACTGCCTGATGATCTAAGCTCTCTCTGCCACTGGCGAGAGTGGATCGATCAGGCGGCCCGGCCCATCAGCTGCTGCATGTCGCGCAGCCAAAGGCCACTCGGACGCTTGCTGGAAGGGCGTTCGGGCAAACATCGGCGGGGCGATGCGTCACCTCGTCAATCAAATAGCCCAAGGCTCTGGAATACACATGTCGGACCGTTTCGAACTTTATCTCACCTGCCCCAAAGGCCTGGAAGGCCTGCTTGCCGAAGAGGCCAAGGCCCTGGGCCTTGACGATGTGCGCGAGCACACCTCGGCCATCCGCGGCGCGGCCGACATGGAAACCGCCTACCGCCTGTGCCTCTGGTCGCGCCTTGCCAACCGCGTGCTGTTGGTGCTCAAGCGCTTCAACATGAAAAACGCCGACGACCTCTACGACGGTGTGAACGCTGTCGACTGGGCCGATCACCTGGCGGCCGACGGTACTCTGGCGGTCGAATTCAGTGGCCATGGCTCGGGCATCGACAACACCCACTTCGGCGCTCTGAAGGTCAAGGACGCCATCGTCGACAAGCTGCGCAACCGTGAAGGCTTGCGCCCGTCGGTGGAGAAGGTCGATCCGGACGTGCGTGTACACCTGCGCCTGGACCGTGGCGAGGCAATTCTTTCGCTCGACCTCTCCGGCCACAGCCTGCACCAGCGCGGATATCGTCTGCAGCAGGGTGCTGCGCCACTCAAGGAAAACCTGGCAGCGGCAGTGCTCATCCGTGCCGGGTGGCCCCGTATCGCCGCCGAGGGTGGCGCTCTGGCCGACCCGATGTGCGGTGTAGGTACCTTCCTGGTCGAGGCTGCCATGATCGCCGCCGATATGGCACCCAACCTCAAGCGCGAGCGCTGGGGCTTCAGCGCCTGGCTTGGCCATGTACCGGCGACCTGGCGCAAGGTTCACGAAGAGGCGCAGGCCCGTGCACAGGCTGGTCTGGCCAAGCCGCCGCTGTGGATTCGCGGCTACGAGGCAGACCCACGGCTGATCCAGCCGGGGCGCAACAACGTCGAACGCGCAGGCCTGAGCGACTGGGTCAAGATCTACCAAGGGGAAGTTGCCAGCTTCGAGCCGCGCCCTGATCAGAACCAGAAGGGCCTGGTCATCAGTAACCCGCCCTATGGCGAGCGTCTGGGTGACGAGGCCAGCTTGCTGTATCTCTACCAGAACCTCGGCGAGCGCTTGCGCCAGGCGTGCATGGGCTGGGAAGCGGCGGTGTTCACCGGTGCGCCAGAGCTGGGCAAGCGCATGGGCATCCGCAGCCACAAGCAATATGCGTTCTGGAACGGCGCACTGCCGTGCAAACTGCTGCTTTTCAAGGTGCAGCCTGACCAGTTCGTCACCGGCGAGCGTCGCGAGGCCCAGGCCGAGAGCGGCGATACCCGCCGACCGCTGCCGGTAGCCAATGAGCCTGCACGCCTGTCCGAAGGCGCTCAGATGTTCGCCAACCGCCTGCAGAAGAACCTCAAGCAACTGGGCAAGTGGGCGCGCAAGGAGCAGATCGACTGCTACCGCGTGTACGATGCCGATATGCCTGAATATGCCTTGGCGGTCGACCTCTATCAGGATTGGGTCCACGTGCAGGAGTACGCCGCGCCACGCTCGATCGACCCGGAAAAGGCCCAGGCGCGCCTGCTCGATGCCTTGTCGGCGATCCCCCAGGCGCTGGGCGTCGACCCGCAGCATGTGGTGCTCAAGCGCCGTGAGCGGCAGAGCGGCACCCGCCAGTATGAGCGCCAGGCCACCGAAGGGCGCTTCCATGAGGTCAGTGAAGGTGGTGTCAAGCTGCTGGTCAACCTCACCGACTACCTCGACACTGGCCTGTTCCTCGACCACCGCCCGATGCGCATGCGCATCCAGCGTGAGGCCGCCGGCAAGCGCTTCCTGAACCTGTTCTGCTACACCGCGACGGCCAGCGTACATGCCGCCAAGGGCGGTGCGCGCAGTACCACCAGCGTCGACCTGTCCAAGACCTACCTGGACTGGGCGCGGCGCAACCTGTCGCTGAACGGTTTCTCCGAGCGCAACCGCCTGGAGCAGGGTGATGTCATGGCCTGGCTGGAAGCCAATCGCGACACCTACGACCTGGTCTTCATCGACCCGCCAACCTTCTCCAACTCCAAACGCATGGAAGGTGTGTTCGACGTGCAGCGTGACCACGTGCAACTGCTCGACCTGGCCATGGCGCGCCTGGCCCCCGGCGGTGTGCTGTATTTCTCCAACAACTTCCGCAAGTTCCAGCTCGACGAGCACCTGGCTGCGCGGTACGTGGTGGAGGAAATCACGGCGCAGACACTGGACCCGGACTTTGCCCGCAACAATCGCATCCACCGCGCCTGGCGCCTGCAACTGCGCTAATGCGACAGGCAACGTTGCATCGCTAATGGCCAATAGCTATAACTCAGCACAGGGCCATGATTTTCGCAGGACGCTGACGTGACGAGACCGATCTATGTCGAAGTATGGCGTGCGTGCGAAGGTGTTGGGCCTGTGCAGCCAGGCGATGGCTGCCTGGGCAGTGGCGTTGGTGGCGCTGGTGGCCGGCAGCTTGCTGTCGATTGCCCTGGCGCTGGCCACGCATGCGTTTTACAAGCAGCAACTGCGCCAGCGCTTCGAGCTGCTGGCCAGCGAGCGTTATAGCCGCATCGCCGAGCGCTTCGATGACCAGGAGCAGCGCCTGGACAGCTTGCGCCGTTTTTTCAGCTTCTCCAACGACGTCACCCCAGGCGAATTCAACGGCTACGCCCGCCCCTTGCTGCGTCGTACCCAGGCTTACTCGTGGGCGCCGCGAGTCGAAGGCGCGCAGCGGCGGGCGTTCGAGCGCCAGGCCAGTGCTGCGTTGGGTCAGACCTACCTGATCCGTGACCTGGACGAGCGGGGCGATTGGCACCCGGCGCCGCCGCGTGATCACTACTACCCGGTGCTTTACACCCAGGCAACCCAGATGCAGGGGCAACCTTACGGTATGGACCTGCGCGGCCAAGCGGTACGTGACCAGACCCTGATGCGTGCCGTGGAGCCCGGCAGCATGGCAGTGTCGGCGCCGCTGGACATGATCAGTGTCGCGCCGGGCTACGCCCGCGGGCTGTTGATGGTCGCGCCGGTGTTCTACACCGCGCAGGCTGACGGGCCTGCAGGGTATGTCATGGCGCTGCTGAACCTGCGGCAACTGATCACGGACGGCCTGCCGGCCATTGCCGAGGACAACCTGGTGGTACGCATCGTCGACCCCAGTGGGCGTGATGGCCATGAGCTGTTGTTCGACTCGCAGAACCCGGCCGCGCCGTTGGCGTTGGTCAGCACGCAGCTGCTGCACCTGGCCGACCATCATTACCAGCTTGATATCCGCCCCAGCCAGGTATTCATGCAGGGCAACCGCTCCTCGGCAGCACTGGCTGTGGGCTTGCTCGGTGGCCTGCTGAGCCTGTTGCTCAGTGCGTTACTGTACAGCCTGTTCAGCCAGCGGCAACGGGCGCTCAAGCTGGTGGAGCAGCGTACCGCGCAGTTGCGGGTCAGCGAGCAGTCGTTGCGCGAGACGCATAATCAGCTGCGCAGTGTGCTTGATGCTGCTACCCAGGTCGCGATCATCGCGACCAGCCTCAAGGGCGTGGTCAGTACCTTCAATGCCGGTGCCGAACGCATGCTGGGTTACGCGGCCAGCGAAGCGGTCGGGCACCTTCATCTGGAACACCTGGTCCTGCCTGAGGAACTCAGCCAGCGCGCCCATGCCCTGAGCCTGCGCTACGGGCGTCAGATTGACGGTGGCCAGGCGATGTTCGCCGAGACCTTGCAGGGCGGTGGCGCGCAGCCAGGCGAGTGGACCTTGGTGCGCAAGGACGGCAGCCAGCTGTTGGCCAACATGCTGGTCACCGCAGTGCTCGACGAGCAAGGGCTTTGGGTGGGTTACCTGGCAATTTGCATCGATGTCACCGAGCAGCGTCGTGTGCATGAGGCGCTGGCGATGCGTGATCGGCTGCTGGAGAAGCTCAGTGCCGAGGTGCCGGGCGGCATTTATCAGTATCGCCTGGACGCCAACGGCCACTCATGTTTCCCCTACGCCAGCCAAGGGCTGTTCGATATCTACGAGATCGACTTGCAGTTGCTGCAGAAGGACGCCACGGTGGTGTTCGAGCGCATTCATGCCGATGACCTTGAGCGCGTGCGACGTTCCGTGCGCGACTCGGCCGAACACCTGTCCCCTTGGCGTGAAGAGTACCGCGTGTGCCTGCCCAAAGCCGGTTTGCGCTGGGTGCGCGGCGAGGCCACGCCCGAGGTCGGTGAAGACGGTTGTACGCTCTGGCATGGTTACCTGACCGACATTTCCGACCTCAAGGGTGTGGAGGAGGATTTGCGTAAGCTGTCGGTGACCGACGCCCTGACCGGTATCCACAACCGCCGCTACTTCCAGGAGCGGCTGAAGGCCGAACTGGACCGAGCCCAGCGTGATGATCAGGAACTGGCAGTGATCATGCTCGACATCGACCACTTCAAGAGGATCAACGACCAGTACGGCCATGCCGTGGGGGATCATGTGCTGCGCAGCTTGTGCCAGCGCATCGGTCAGCGCTTGCGGCGTACCGACGTTTTCTGCCGGCTTGGCGGGGAAGAGTTCATGGTGCTGTGCCCAGGCAGCAGCGCCGAACAGGCGCGGCTGTTGGCGATGGAACTGTGGCACGGCGTGCGCAACGTGCCTGTCGAAGGCGTTGGCAAAGTGACCGCCAGTTTTGGCGTGGCTGGATGGCGGCCGGGGGAGGGTGCCGATGCCCTGTTGCTGCGGGCTGATGCTGGCGTCTATGCAGCCAAGCAGGCAGGCAGGGATCGTGTCGAGGCAGAATTGAGCTGAGGCGTGCGTGCCGGCCTCATCGCCGGCAAGCCGGCTCCCACCCCAACCGCGCAGTTCTCAAGGCCTGCGCTTTGCCTGTGACAGCCCCCGCCTTGCCCAATTTCTAAAAGCCGGCGCAAATCCAAGTGGCAGCCAGCTTGCCGGCTCCCACCGCGACCGCGCAGAGCCTAAGGCCTGCGCTGTACCTGTGGAGGCAGCGGTCCTGCCCAATTTCTGAAGCCGGCGCAAATCCATGTGGGAGCCGGCTTGCCGGCAATGAGGCCGGATCTGTTGGAGTCAGATCATGGGTTGACGCCTGCCGTCCGGTTACCGGCTTTGGGTTGGCGATACAGGTCCAGCAGTACCTGGTCGAGTACCTGCGATGCACCCCAGGGTTTCGGGTCGTTGAGGATCGCCGCCACTGCCCAGGTATTGCCGTTGCTGTCACGGCTGAAACCCGCGATGGCGCGTACGGTATTCAAGGTGCCCGTCTTGATGTGGCCTTCGCCGGCCATGGCGGTGCGCTTGAGGCGCTTGCGCATGGTGCCGTCCATCCCCACCAATGGCATCGAACTGATGAACTCGGCGGAGTAGGGGCTATTCCACGCCGCTTGCAGCAATGCAGCCATTTCCCGGGTGCTTACCCGTTCCGCACGCGACAGGCCCGAGCCGTTTTCCATCACCAGGTGCGGCGCGGTGATACCTTTCTTGGCCAACCACTGGCGAATCACGCGTTGGGCGGCGCGGGCATCGTCGCCATCGGCGTCGGTACGGAACTGTGCGCCAAGGCTCAGAAACAGCTGTTGGGCCATGGTGTTGTTGCTGTACTTGTTGATGTCGCGGATCACCTCCACCAGGTCGGGCGAGAAGGCCCGTGCCAGCAGGCGAGCGCCCTTGGGCACGTTCTCGATGCGGTCACGGCCCTGGATGCTGCCACCCAGCTCGTTCCAGATCGCGCGCACGGCACCGGCGGCGTAGGTCGGGTGATCGAGCAGCGCGAGGTAGGTCTGCGAGTTGCAGCCATCGCCCAACTGGCCGCTGACCACCACACTCATGCCATCGGCTTGAGGCACCGGGTTGTAGCGTACATCGCCAGTGCACTTTCTGGAGGCAACTGCCTTGACCTGGTTGTCGATGCGAATGCTCGCAATGGGTGGCTCAACGGCGACAGTCACTTTGCCGCCATCGTTGCGGGCGACGAAGCGCAGGGCCTTGAGGTTGACCAGCAAGGAGTCGGGCTTGACCAGGAAGGGCTTGTTCATGTCGCCGCCGTCATCATTGAAATGCGGCAGGTTGGGCTGTACGAAGTGGCTGCGGTCCAGCACCAGGTCGCCGGTAATGGTGCGCACGCCGTTGGCGCGCAGGTCACGCATCAGCAGCCACAGTTTCTCCATGTTCAGCTTGGGGTCACCGCCGCCCTTGAGGTACAGGTTGCCGTTGAGCACGCCGTTGCTCAGGGTGCCATCGGTGTAGAACTCGGTCTTCCACTGGAAGGTCGGGCCGAGCAGTTCGAGGGCTGCATAGGTGGTGACCAGCTTCATGGTCGAGGCCGGGTTGACCGACACATCGGCGTTGAACACGGTCGGCGTGCCAGGGCCATTGAGCGGCAGCATCACCAGTGACAGTGCGCTGTCCTGCAGTTTGCTGGCTTTGAGCGCTTGCTGAACCTTGGGTGGCAGCGTGGTGTTTACAGCCGCAGCCTGGCTGGGCAGGGCGAACGGCAGGAGCATGCCGGCGAGAACGAGGGGGCGGAGCGATTTGATCATATGAGATTCATACCCTGCGGACGAGGGAAAAAGACATAGGGGCTGTAAGAGATGATGGCCCCCCTACGAAATATAGTGCGCATTATGCCCCAAGCGCAGCACTGATGCGCCACGTTCGACGGAAAAGCGCCGTTGTACTGCGGAAACTGTTAAAGTGCCGCGCGTTATTACTCAAGAGGATTGTTTCATGGCTACCAACCGTTCCCGTCGTCTGCGCAAGAAGCTGTGCGTTGATGAATTCCAGGAGCTGGGTTTCGAATTGAACCTGGGTTTCAAGGAAGACCTGTCCGACGAAGCCATCGATGCCTTCCTCGACGCCTTCCTGGCAGAAGCCATGGACGCCAACGGCCTGGACTATGTCGGTGGTGATGATTTCGGCCTGGTTTGCCTGGCAGAACGTGGCTCGGTCAGCGAAGAGCAACGTGCCGCTGTCGAAGCCTGGCTCAAAGGCCGTAGCGAACTGACCTCCATCGAAGTCAGCCCGCTGCTGGACGCCTGGTACCCGGAAAAGCCGATCAACCCGGCTTCCTGATGCTCGGCTGAAGCGGCGCCCGTTCGGGCGGCCGCTTCATCAAGGCTTGGTCAGTTCTCTGGCCAAGGCTTTCTCTACGCGGCGCATGTGCCGTGCCAAAGCCTGTCGCCGCTGTTTCAGCTGCGCTGCGGGCAACCCGTTCTGTTCCAAGGCCTCACAGGCCGCCATCAAGTGCTGCGCTTCCAGCATCCGCGCCGCGCTGAGGATCTTGTGTGCCTGCTCGGCGATGGCCTCGGGCTGGGCTTCAGGGTTCAGGCCCATGAGCGTTGCCAAGTCCTGCTGCAGGCTCATCAGCAACGCCTTGAGAAACCGCTCACGGTCGTTGGGGTTATCGCCAACGATATTGCGCAGACCTTTGAGATCGAACGGTGCCTCCTTTGCGGGCCGCTCCCGCCGGGGGGCGATATTGGCCAGGCGTTGGCTCAAGGTGCGCAGGCTGATGGGTTTGAGCAGGCAGTCGTCCATCCCGACACTGAGGCATTTCTGCCTGACTTCGGGCTGGGCGTTGGCGGTATAGCCCAGGATAACGCAGGGAGTGCGCCCGTTCTGGCGTTCTTCGGCGCGCACAGCAGCGGCAAGCTGATAACCGTTCATGTGCGGCATGTTGCAATCGAGGACGATCACGTCGAATTGCCCTTCGCGCCATTTTTCCAGGCCTTCGCTGCCATCGCTGGCAGTGGCCTGGCTCAGGCCAAGGTAGCCCAGCTGTTGCGCCATCAGCATCAGGTTGGCCGGGTGGTCGTCGATCACCAGCACCTTCAGCCGGGCATCGGGGACGTCCATGTCATCGGCTTCCAGCACCTGCGGCGGCAGAGCGTCTACACGTTGCAGCGGGACGCTGAAGCGAACCTGCGTGCCGAAATCCGGCACGCTCTTGATGCTCAGGCTCGCGCCCATCATTTCGCACAGGCTACGGCAGATGGCCAGGCCCAGGCCGGTGCCGGCGCGAGCGCCCTGGCTGTGTGGGTTGGCCTGAACGAAGGGATTGAACAGCCGTTGCAAGTCATCGTCGTGAATGCCGATGCCGGTGTCACGCACTTCCAGCTCCAGGCTCGGAGGCACTGAGGGGGCTTCTTCATGCAGGCTGAGGCTGATGCGCACCTGACCCTGCCCGGTGAACTTGATGGCATTGCTGATCAGGTTGGACAGGATCTGCTTGAAGCGTAAGGGGTCGAGCAGGACGTGGCAGCGGGCGCTGGGGTCGATCTCGACGTCGAAGGCCAGGCCTTTTTGCCGTGCCTGGCCATCGAACACGCGGCTCACCGATTCGACCAGCGCCGCAAGGTCGACCGGCTCGGGTGCAAGGGACAGGTGGCCAGACTCGATACGCACGATATCCAGGATGTCACCGATCAGGCCCAGCAGGTCCTTGGCCGAATGGTGGGCGACTTCCAGGGAGGTGCGATCGATCTGCCCTTGATGAGCACGCTTGACCGCCAGTTCGAGCATGCCGATGACCGCGTTCATCGGGGTGCGGATCTCATGGCTGATGGTAGCCAGGAAGGTACTTTTGGCGCGGTTGGCATCATCAGCCAATTGCTTGGCCTCGCGCAGCTCCTGCACCAGCTTGCGCCGCTCGCTGATGTCGATCCAGCCACCGATGATACCCTGGACCTCACCGAGTGAATCACGGTACGGCAGGATCCAGTGGTAGATGGTGATTTCGCGATCCTTGAGCCGCAAGGGGCGGTCGATGATCAACGGAACGCCGGCGGCCATCACCTGCAGATAGTCGGCATGGATCTGGCGAGTGCTGTCCGACCCTGCGAACAGGCTGTCCTCCAGGCGCTTGCCGATGACCTCTTCGTGGGTCGCCTGCACCGCTTCCAGGTAACTGGCATTGCAGCTTTGCAAACAGCCCGCTCTGTCCCTTACGTACATGGGGTGCGGGGTGCCGTTGAGCAGTGCGCCCATGAACTCCAGTTGATCGCTCAGGGCGCGTTCGGCGTGCTGGCGCTGTTTGATCTGGCGGCGCAACCGGGCGTTCCACAGCAGCGCGGCCAACAGCAGCACAGCGGTCCCCAGCAACACTTGCATGGCAAGGCGCTTGAAACCCAGCCAGTTGCTGTCGTCATGCTGGCTGTAGCCACTCCAGCGGTTGTTGATCACCCCCAGCTCTTCCGGCGAAATACTCAGCAGCGCCTTGTCCAGGATCGATGCCAATTCTGTTTCCTGTGCGGAGGTGGCCATGGCGAAGCTCGCAGGCTCGGTACCGACCGTGCTGCGGATCACCAGTTTGGCGTTACCTGCCACGGCATGATTGGCATCGATCAAGGTCGTGATGACGGCATCGACTGCACCACTGCTCAGCAGTGCCATGGAATAGTAGGGGCTCTCGGTCTCGATCCAGCCGGTCTGCGGGTATCGGGTTGTCAGCAGTTCGGACATTTCGCTGTAGCGGGTGATGGCGATGCGCCGACCCTGCAAGTGTTCCAGTGAGGTGTACTGGGGCGTTTCGGTGCGCGTCACCAGCACATAGGTGCTTTCCAGGTACGGCCGGCTGAGCTGCAAGTGCTCCTCGCTCATGTCATCCACGGCAAGCGCTGCGATCATGTTCACGCGCCCGTCCTCGAGTCGGGCGATCATCTCAGCGATGCCGTTGGCGCGTTGCACTTCGAAGCGCAGGCCTGTACGCAGGCGGATCAGGTCCAGCAGGTCGGCGGTGATCCCGCGGAAATGGCCATTGCCGTCGAAATACGACAGCGGTGCAGCCGTTTCGTCGATAGCCACCTGCATCACAGGGTGGCGGCGCAACCACTGCTCTTCTTCGGCCGTGAGCTGCAGTTTGCGCTCGCTCAGCAGCAGGTCGCTGCCGGCACTCCAGCGTTTGAAGATGCTGGCGCGCACGGCAGCTGGCTGGCGATCCAGGGCCAGGTTCACCAGATCCTTGAGAATGGTATCTTGCGCACGCATCGCAAAACTGAAGCCGACGCTTTCATGTTTGCCGAAGCTGGCCATGCGCAGGCGCGGCAGGTGGCCGCGGTTGAGCTGATAGTGCGTGGAGATGGTATCGCCGATGAACACGTCAGCCTGCCCGAACGCTACGGCATTGAGGGCTTGGGAAGATGAACCGAAGGCCAGCAGTTCTGCTTTGGGATAGACAGTGCTGACTTCTTCTCGGGGCAGATAGTGATACAGCATGCCCAGGCGCATCCCCGCCATGCCCGGGTTGAGTGTGCGGCGTTCGTCTTCGCGGGTCACCAGCACTGGCTGGTCCACGGCATAAGGGTCCGAAAGCGCCAGGCCATCGCTCGCTGCTTCATAGCCATTGGCGCTGCCGAGCAGGTCGATCTCACCTTTCTTGAGCGCCTCTACCGCAGCTTGCCGGTTGGGGTAGCGCAGCACTCGAATCGGCACTTGCAGGACCTTGCCGATCAGGCTGGCATATTCGGCGGTAAGGCCTTGATAGTCGCGGCCGCCACTGGTTATGTCGAACGGCGGATAGTCGGGTGCAGACGTGCCCAGCTTCAGGTATTGGCGGGCCATCAGCCATTCCCGCTGTTGCGCGGTCAGTTGTGGGGTGACCGGTGGGGCCGAGGAGCGGGAAAGCAGGGAATACGGCACCGCCTCAAGCTGAGAAGCCTGCGCTGCGCAGCAGGCCAATGGCAGTGCAAGGGCCAGCCAGGCAAGAAGTCGCGCCATGTGACACCTCAGACCAGCGCGTTGCGTTTGGCCATTTCAATAAGGTCGACCAAGGTGTCGACCTGGAGTTTCTGCATCAGGCGCTTCTTGTAGGTGCTGACGGTCTTGTTGCTCAGAAACATGCCTTTGGCAATTTCCTTGTTGCTGCGCCCTTGGGCGAAAAGTTGCAGCACCATAAGTTCACGATCATTGACCTGGCGGAAAAGCCGCAAATCGGTATCCGCTGTTTCGTGGTCGATGTGGATGGCCTGGCTGGGGAAATAGTTGTATCCGGCAAGTACCGCCTTGATAGCGCTGAGCAACTCGCTCAGGTCTTCCTGCTTGCACACATAGCCTGCTGCACCCGAGTGCATGCAGCGTATGGCGAACAGCGCGGGCGATTGCGCGGTGAGGACCAGCACCTTCAGCGGCAACGCCATGGCCTGAAAGCGCGAAAGGACCTCCAGGCCGTCTAGCTTGGGGATGCTGATATCCAGAATCACCAGGTCGGGCAGCGTTTCGCGGATCATCTGCATGGCGTCCACGCCATTGTCCGACTCGCCGACGACTTTGTAGTTCTGGTTTTCAAGCAGCATACGGACAGCCAGGCGGATGACGGGGTGGTCATCGACAATAAATACGGAGTGCATGTTCAACTTCCCTACGGCGGATGACGGGGCAGGGGGCACCTTAACCCAGTTGCATCTGACATGGGGTGTGAAGTGGGGCGATTAAACGTATATGGGAAATGGCTTACAGTGGAAAGCAATTTGAGCTACGAAGCGTAAGAGTTTGATTCAGTGTCAAAGGTCCATTGGTAACTTTTTATTTGGAGATACTCTTTCTGTTTAACAGTTGACGATATTTGTAGGAAATATCCTTCAATAAAAGGGGCCGCATGCGTAAAGGCATGCGGCAGCACCCAGGTTCAGGTCGGGCTGGAGCGGCCGGTCATCTCGCGGGCCATCTCGCTGGCATAGCTGTCGGTCATGCCGGCGATGAAATCGATCATGCGCAGGTAGGCTTTGTGCAGAGAATCATGCGGGTGGGGGGCATTGTTACCAATCAGATCCAGTACGCGGCGGCTCTTGAAGGACGGCGTGCGCCCGCCATGCTGCTCCAGGGCGGCAGCACAGAAGGTGTTGAGGAGGATTTCCAGGGTGGTGTAGGCACCGATTTCGTGCAGCGTTTTACGCTTGTCCTGGAATATCTTGTTGCGTGCCATGTCCTTGGCCTGAAGCACGCAGCGCTTGGCCGGGCCATGCATGTGCTCGACCAGGTCGCCGCTCAATTGCCCGGCAAGCAAGGCCTGCTGTTGCTCGACGAAAGCGCTCGCAGCGGCGTTGGTCAGGTGCTCGATGGCCTTGCCACGCAAGATCGCCAGCTTGCGTCGCCGCGAATCTGCAGGGCCAAGCTGGCGATAGGTTTCTGGCAAGTCATCGCCGACCAGGTCCAGCAACAGTGCTTCCACTTCGGCGTACTGCAGCAGCTCCATCTCCAGGCCATCTTCCAGGTCGATCAGGCCGTAGCAGATGTCATCGGCTGCCTCCATGAGATAGACCAGCGGATGGCGCGCCCAGCGTTGCTCCTCCAGTAAGGGCAGGCCGAGCTTCTGGGCGATCTGTTCTAGCAGCGGCAGTTCGCTTTGGTAGCAGCCGAACTTGTGCTTCTTGTACCCCAGGGCATCGGCATGCCGGGCGGTCCAGGGGTATTTCAGATAAGTACCCAGGGTGGCGTAGGTCAGGCGGGTACCGCCGTCGAACTGGTGATACTCAAGCTGGGTGAGCACGCGAAAGCCTTGGGCATTGCCTTCGAAGTTGAGGAAGTCGCCGCGCTCGTCATCCGTCATGTCATCCAGCCAGCCGCGCCCTGCAGCCTGCTGGAACCAATGGCGGATGGCATCTTCGCCTGAATGGCCGAACGGTGGGTTGCCGATGTCGTGGGCCAGGCAGGCGGACTGCACGATCATGCCCAGATCACTGGGTTCGCACCAGTCTGGCAGGCTGCCCCGTAACGTTTCGCCGACGCGCATGCCCAGTGAGCGCCCTACACAGCTAACCTCGAGGGAATGGGTCAGGCGTGTGTGAATGTGGTCGTTGCTGGAAACCGGGTGAACCTGGGTCTTGCGCCCCAGGCGGCGAAACGCGCCTGAGAAGATGATCCGGTCGTGGTCCTTGTGGAAGGGGCTACGCCCCAGTTCCTCAGGGCTGTACAGGGCTTTGCCCAGGCGCTCGCGGGTGAGCAGGGTATGCCAGTCCAAGGCTCGCTCTCCTGTAGGTCGAATGGCGTAGCTTCCGGTGTCGCGCGGGGCTGTGCAAGCGGAAAATCGCTACCGGCCTTATCGTCGGCAAGTCGTCGCTCACAGGTGCGAGCCACGCTGCAAACGCGTGGGTCACCTGTGATTGACGGCTCTGGTGGTGGCTCAGGAGCGCCGTGGGCCTTGCAGATACAGCTTCACCAGCGGCAGCAGGGTAGTGCCCAGGCGCACCAGCCGCGATAGGTTGCCGCTGCGCACCCCTTTACCGGTCAGAAAGCCCAGCGCCACCACCGCACCAATGCCCCATAGAGGGGCGTGCTTGATGCCCAGGCCATCATGCAGTGAGCCGCCCATGCCGCGCAGGCGGTGCAGTGGCTGCAGCATTTGCCCGGACTCCTGGCGGATTTGCTGGCGGTGCATCTCCATGCGCAGGCGCAGCAGGGCTTTGCGCAGCTCTCGTGGGTTACGTGTATTGGGTAGTTCAGGCAGGCTCATGGCAGCAGACGCTCCCGATCCTTGGCAAGTTCTTCGAGGGTGGCGCCAAACGGCGAAGACTCGTCGAACACCGCGGCTTTCAAGCGGAGGCCGCAATACAGCGCAGCCACACCATAAAACACACACAGGCCGATTATCCCGGCCAGGCGGTAGCTGTCCCACAGCAACACCAGCAGCAGGCCTGACAGGGCTGTCAGCAGCAGCAGGGCGAACACCAGCGCCAGGCCGGCGAACAGCAACAGGCTCAGGGTGCGTCCTTTCTGCTCCTGCAGTTCGATACCGAACAGTTCGATATGGCTATGCAGCAGCCCCAGTATCGCGGCGCCCAGGCGCCTGCCCGAAGCGCCGGTGCCAATGGCGTCATTGTCCATGGAAGCTCCTTAACGCCGATTGGCCAACAGGCCAATCAGCAGGCCGACACCTGCGGCAATGCCGATGGCCTGCCAAGGGTTTTCCTGTACGTAGTGCTCGGCACTGCCCAAGGCCGCCTGGCCCCGCTCACGTACCGACTCCTGGGTCAGTTGCAAGGTTTCTCGGGCCTGGGTAAGGCGCTCGTGAATCTGCTCACGCAGCTCATCGGCCTGGTCGCCCGCCAGATTGGCGGTGTCGGCCAGGAGCTTCTCTGTGTCACGGACCAAAGCCTGAAAGTCCGCCATCAATATCTCTTGTGCAGTCTTTGCCGATTTGCTGGCCATGGTGCTCTCCCTGTGTCGATATGTAGGTCATTCGAGTTTCGCTGAGCGCTGAAGGTTCACTTCCGTTGCTGGTATGGGCCTTGCTAAAGAAGATTGCCACAACGCGGGGCGTAAACCGCAGCGGTGCGCCGATAAAGGGCAACGACCCCGGCATATACCGATAAACCTTAACCCAATCCACGACAAACCCAAGAAAAACCACGCAGGCTTCGCTCGGTTCACCGTACCCGGGCAGTGGGCTGGCACCGATCCGGTGCATGGATGCAGGTTCTTGAACTGTCCTGGTGCCTTTTTTCAGTCAGGTCTGCCTTTTCATGGACAACATGCACAGCGCCATGGACACCCTGGTCCACGGTTCCAATACACTTTTCATCCTCATGGGCGCCATTCTGGTGCTTGCCATGCACGCGGGCTTCGCGTTTCTCGAAGTGGGCACCGTGCGCCACAAGAACCAGGTCAATGCCTTGTCGAAGATACTCAGCGATTTCGCCATCTCGGCGCTGGTGTACTTCTTCATCGGTTACTGGGTTGCCTATGGTGCGAGTTTTCTGGCCCCGGCATCCCAACTGGCCGCCGACCACGGCTATGCGCTGGTCAAGTGCTTTTTCCTGCTGACGTTCGCAGCAGCCATACCGGCGATCATCTCCGGGGGCATCGCCGAGCGTGCGCGGTTCGTGCCTCAGCTGTGTGCCACAGCGTTGATCGTAGCCTTCATTTACCCGTTCTTCGAGGGCGTGGTATGGAATGGCAACTTCGGTGCTCAGGCATGGCTGCAGGCGCGCTTCGGTGCGCCGTTCCATGATTTCGCAGGGTCGGTGGTGGTGCATGCGATGGGCGGCTGGCTGGCACTGGTGGCAGTGCTGCTGCTTGGGGCTCGGCGGGGGCGGTACCGTGAGGGTCGGCTGGTGGCCTTCGCGCCATCGAGCATTCCGTTCCTGGCACTGGGCTCGTGGATCCTGATCATCGGCTGGTTCGGCTTCAATGTCATGAGCGCGCAGACCTTGCAAGGCGTCAGTGGCCTGGTGGCGATCAATTCGCTGATGGCCATGGTCGGCGGCACCCTGGCAGCCTTGTTGGCCGGGCGCAACGACCCGGGTTTCCTGCACAACGGGCCGCTGGCTGGGCTGGTGGCGATCTGTGCAGGTTCGGACCTGATGCATCCGCTCGGTGCGCTGGCTACTGGCCTAGTGGCGGGCGTGTTGTTCGTGTGGAGCTTCACTGCCGCGCAAAACCGCTGGAAGATCGACGACGTACTGGGCGTATGGCCTTTGCACGGGCTGTGCGGCGTATGGGGCGGGATCGCCTGTGGCATCTTCGGGCAGGCGAGCGTAGGCGGTATGGGCGGCGTCAGCCTGATCAGCCAGTTGATCGGGAGCCTGTCAGGGGTGCTGATCGCGCTGCTTGGCGGCTTTGTGGTGTACGGGCTGATCCGTGCGGTCCTCGGCCTGCGCCTGAGCCATGAGCAGGAGTTCCAGGGCGCCGACCTGTCGCTGCACCGCATCGGTGCCACCAGCCAGGATTGAGCGAGCCAGGTGCACATGGGGCGGTAGCGACCTAGAATAGGCTTCTCATCCACGCCAAACCGGGTCCCGCCCCATGCTGCCTGAATGCCAACTCTTCGGCACCGTCGGGTGCCACTTGTGCGAAGTGGCCGAATCGGTGCTCATGCCGTTCGTCGATCATGGTCTGCTGGTCGAGCTGGTCGATATCGCCGACAGCGAGGCGCTGTTCGAGCGCTACGGGCTGATCATTCCCGTATTGCGTCGTTGCGATACGTCGGCGGAGCTGCACTGGCCGTTCGATCCTGAACAGGTCGTGGCCTTCCTCGCGCAATGATGGCGGCAGGGGAAGCATCGCCTGCCTGCATGCGCTGAGCTGTTGCTCGAAGATGCCGTACCGGCGACAGACGCCGGTACTTCATCATCGTCGAGAATGCAGTCATGTTCATCACACCAAACTTTACCCTGGAAGAGATGGTTGCCTCGCAGGTCGCCTCTCGCGAAGGGCTGGACAATACGCCACCGCAGCAAGTCATCAGTAACCTTCATCTACTCTGTCACGCCCTTGAGCAGGTGCGAGCATTGTTCGGTCTGCCGGTGATCGTCAGCAGTGGTTACCGCTCACCCGCGCTGAACAAACGGATAGGCGGCTCTTCGCGTAGCCAGCACCTGCACGGGCTGGCTGCAGATTTCAAGATATTCAGCATCAGTCATCGGGAGGTGGTCCGCCGGGTGAGCGCAAGCGCAGTGAATTTCGACCAGATGATCCTCGAGTTCGACAGTTGGGTCCACCTGTCGGTAACCCCGGACGTGCCGCGTCGTGAAGTGCTGACCATCCGCAGGGGCACAGGCTACCTGCCAGGTTTGCGGTGAGGCGTGGATCAATTGACGGCGGGGTGTGCAAGTTCGTATGCTGTATATAAATACAGTATCGAGGTAAGCCCATGCTCAATGTCGAGCAACTCAAGTACAGCGTCAACCGCATGCCGGTGGAGCGGGTATGTGACGCCGTGCTGGAACTGCGCCTCGAAGGCCTGGTCACCGATGACCGTACGCCGTTCGGCAAGGTCCATTTCAACACCTGCTTCGCCGAGATCGAGGCCCTGTTTCAGCGGGCCGGGTACCATCGAGGGTTGGATGTGGTGGGTTACCAAGGCTTGCTGTATGCGCTCTATGATCCAGGCCGCTGGGAGCCCGTGCAGGTTCTGCGCTGGCTGAAGGCACGCAGCGAGGCCGTGGTCCAGGCTGGTTGAGCTGGCGGGGTTGGGGGATAATGCCCGGCCCTGCCTGCCCCGAGTCTCGCCATGACCACGCCATTCGACCCCGCCCGCCAGCAAGCCAGCACGGTCTGCCTGCCACCTGGCAACTGGGCGACGGTACTTGATTGCCTGTGCGACCATTTCAAGGCGATCGAGCGTGCCCAGTGGCTTGACCGTTTTGCTCGTGGCCGGGTGCTCGACGCCGAAGGCCGGGCGGTCGCAGCCGACCTGCCTTACCGCCGCGGCATGCGTCTGCACTATTTTCGCGAGGTGCCCAACGAGCGGCCGATCCCGGTTCAGGAAACCATCCTGCATGTGGATGAGCATCTGGTGGTGGCCGACAAACCGCATTTTCTGCCGGTTACGCCGACCGGTGAATATGTCGAACAGACTTTGCTGCGCCGTCTGATCCGGCGTCTGGACAACCCTCACCTGGTGCCGTTGCACCGCATCGATCGGCATACCGCAGGGCTGGTGTTGTTTTCGGCCAACCCGCAAACCCGCAGCGCGTACCAGCGTCTGTTTCCCGAGCGTCGTATCGACAAGCGCTATCAGGCCATCGCCCCGGCCTTGCCCCAGCATGATTTTCCGCGGGTGCATAAAAGCCGCCTGGTGCATGGCGAGCCGTTTTTCCGTATGCATGAGGTACAGGGCGACGATAACAGCGAAACCCTGGCCGAGGTGCTGGAGAAGCGGGGGGAGTTGTGGCGCTACGGCCTTTCGCCGGTGACTGGCAAGACCCATCAACTGCGGGTGCACATGGCGGCACTGGGGGCGGGGATTTGTAACGACCCGTTCTATCCAGCGCTTCTCGAGGTGGAAGATGATTACCAGCGGCCATTGAAGCTGCTGGCACACAGCTTGCGCTTTGCCGACCCGTTGACGGGGGACGAGCGGTTTTTCGAGAGCCGCCTGACCCTCGGTTGGTAGTGCCCCTTCAAGGTTAGTGCCGCGAAGGGGCGCTGTGTTGTCAGCGGTTGAAGCGCTCCACCAGTGAGTATTGGCCACCGGCGGTAGTGGTCAATGCTTCGCTGAGCTGTGCAGAGTGCTGCGCCTGTTCGGCTGTCTGGTCGGCCAGTTCGGCGATCGTGCTGATGTTGCGGCTGATCTCGTCGGCCACGGCAGTCTGCTCTTCAGTGGCGGCTGCGATCTGGGTCGCCATGTCGGTAATGTTGGCCACCGCCTCGCTGATCCCCACCAACGCCTGGTCCGCCTGCATCACACGTTCTACGCCCTCCTGAGCCTGGCGATGGCCAGACTCCATGGTGAGCACGGCGTTGTTGGCCGTCTGTTGCAGCTTGGCAATCAGGCCATGGATCTGCCCTGTGGACTCAGCGGTGCGCTGGGCCAGCTGGCGCACTTCATCGGCTACCACGGCGAAGCCACGGCCCATCTCGCCAGCGCGGGCCGCTTCGATGGCGGCGTTCAGTGCCAGCAGGTTGGTCTGGTCGGCGATGCCCTTGATCACATCGACCACGCCACCGATTTCGTCGCTGTCCTTGGCCAGTTGTGTCACGGTTTCGCCGGTTTCACCCACGGCCGCCGACAGGCGCTCGATGGCGTCGCGGGTTTCACCGGCGATCTGCCGGCCCTGGCTGGTCAGGCGGTTGGCTTCCTGCGTGGCATCGGCAGTGCGCTGTACATGGTTGGCCACCTCCTGGGTCGTGGCGGCCATCTGGTTGACGGCAGCGGCAACCTGCTCGGTCTCGACCCGCTGGCGCTCCAGCCCCGAGGAGCTCTTATGGGCCAGGACATCGGACTGGCGTGCCTGATCGCTGAGGTGTTCGGCGCTGTCCTGCAGGCGGGTCAGGCAGGTTTTCATACGCGCGTCCTGGCTGAGCAGGGCCATTTCCAGGCGCGCCTGCACGCCACGGCTGTCGGTGAACATCTGCGCGATCAAAGGGTCGGAGGTGGTCTGTTCGGCCAGGCGCAGCAGGCGTTTGAGGCCGCGTTGTTGCCAGCCCAGGCCCAGCAGGCCGAGCGGCACCGACAGGGCGGCGGCCAGGGCGAAGCCCCAGGAATGCCCGAGCCAGTTACCGATCAGGAAACCGACCTGGCTGACCAGGATGAAGGGCAGCCAGTCCTGCAGCACTGGCAGCCACTTGTCACGCCGCGGAACGGCCGGTTTGCCCTGGTTGATGCGCTGGTACAGGGCTTCGGCGCGGCGGATCTGCTCGGCGGTGGGCTTGACCCGCACCGACTCGAAACCGGTCACCTGGTTGTTGTCGAAGATCGGCGTGACATAGGCGTTGACCCAGTAATGGTCACCCGACTTGCAGCGGTTCTTGACGATACCCATCCAGGGCTGGCCTTGCTTGAGGGTCTGCCACATGTGGGCGAACACCGCAGGGGGCACATCCGGGTGGCGTACCAGGTTGTGCGGTGCGCCGACCAGTTCCTCGCGCGTGAAGCCGCTGATCTCGACGAACGCATCGTTGCAATAGGTGATCACACCTTTGGCATTGGTGGTCGAGATCAGGCGTTGTTGGGCAGGGAAAGTCCTTTCCCGTTGAGTGATCGGCTGGTTGTTACGCATGGGCTGAGTAATCCGCAAGGCTTTCGACAGATATCGGCAAGCCAGCGTTTTTATTGAATGGAGATTTAACTTCGTTGATCTGGCGCAGGAACAGGCGGCTTTGATTGCGTTAGCAGCCTGGCACGTTCGCGAAAGAAGGCGCCACTATTGGCGATGTATTGCAGATGATGACGTGCGGGTCAAATCATGACTGATTGGTAGGCCAAGCGCCAGGCGTCGAAACAAAAAGGGGCGCATGTGCGCCCCGGTCACTGAGTTTCAGCTGGCGATCAGTTGCCGCAATACATAGTGCAAGATGCCGCCGGCTTTGAAGTACTCCACTTCATTGACGGTATCGATCCGGCACAGCACCTCGATGTCTTGCTGCTGCCCGTCCTCACGGGTGATGCGCAGTTGCAGGGTCATGCCGGGTTTTACCTGAGCCCCGGTCAAGCCCAGGATGTCGATTTGCTCTTTGCCGGTGAGCCCGAGTTGCTTGCGATCGTGGCCGGCTTTGAACTGCAACGGCAGCACGCCCATGCCGACCAGGTTGGAGCGGTGGATGCGCTCGAAACTCTCCGCCAGTACCGCCTTGACCCCCAGCAGGTTGGTGCCCTTGGCTGCCCAGTCGCGGCTGGAGCCGGTGCCGTATTCCTGGCCGGCGATCACCACCAGTGGTGTGCCTTGAGCCTGGTAGCGCATGGCCGCGTCGTAGATCGAGAGTTTTTCCCCGGTGGGTACGTACAACGTGTTGCCGCCTTCTTCACCGGCGAGCATTTCGTTGCGGATACGGATGTTGGCGAAGGTGCCACGCATCATCACCTCATGGTTGCCCCGCCGTGACCCGTACGAGTTGAAGTCATGAGGTTCCACGCCTTTTTCGCGCAGGTAGCGCCCGGCCGGGCTGTCGACCTTGATGTTGCCGGCGGGGGAGATGTGGTCGGTCGTCACCGAATCGCCAAGCAGGGCGAGAATGCGCGCGCCCTGGATGTTCTCGATCACTGGCAGTGGCCCGCCAATGCCGTCGAAGAACGGAGGGTGCTGGATATAGGTGGAGTCGTCCTGCCACACGTAAGTGGCCGCCTGCGGTACCTCGATCGCCTGCCATTGGGCGTCACCTGCGAATACTTCGGCGTACTCCTTGTGGAACATCGCCGTATCGACCTTGGCCACGGCGTCGGCGATTTCCTGCTGGCTGGGCCAGATGTCGCGCAGGTACACGGGCTGCCCGTCCTTGCCTGTGCCCAGTGGGTCACGGATAAGGTCCAGGCGCACGCTGCCGGCCAGCGCGTAGGCCACCACCAAGGGTGGCGAGGCCAGCCAGTTGGTCTTGACCAGCGGGTGCACCCGGCCTTCGAAGTTGCGGTTGCCCGACAGTACCGAGGCCACGGTCAGGTCGGCGCTACCGATGGCGTTCTCGATGGCCTCGTCCAGTGGGCCGGAGTTGCCGATACAGGTGGTACAACCGTAGCCGACCAGGTCGAAACCCAGTTGGTCCAGGTAAGGGGTGAGCCCGGCGGCGTTGTAATAGTCGGTGACCACCTTGGAACCAGGTGCCAGCGAGCTCTTCACCCAGGGTTTGCGCTGTAGCCCTTTCTCCAGCGCCTTTTTCGCCACCAGGCCAGCCGCCATCATCACGCTGGGGTTGGAGGTGTTGGTGCAGGAGGTAATGGCGGCAATCACCACAGCGCCGTCGCGCAGGGTATAGGTCTGGCCCTGGTGGCTGTAGTCGATTTCCCGGGCCTGGTCGGCATTGCCCACCGCTACACCTCCACCGCCTTCGCTTTCCAGGCGGCCGACCTCTTTGGCCAGCGGTTTGGGTTGCAGTTCGATGAAGTGGTCGAACGCTTGGCTGACCTGGCCGAGCGCAACGCGGTCCTGCGGGCGCTTGGGCCCGGCTAGGCTTGCTTCGACGTCACCCATGTCCAAGGCCAGGGTATCGGTGAACAGCGGTTCCTGGCCTGGCAGGCGCCACAGGCCTTGTGTCTTGCAGTACTGTTCGACCAGTTGCACCGTTTGCTGCGGCCTACCCGAAAGGCGCAGGTAGTCCAAGGTGACTTCATCGACCGGGAAGAAGCCACAGGTCGCGCCGTATTCCGGCGCCATGTTGGCAATGGTGGCACGGTCGGCCAAGGGCAGGTCGGCCAGGCCGTCACCGTAGAATTCGACGAACTTGCCGACCACGCCTTTCTTGCGCAGCATCTGGGTCACGGTCAGCACCAGGTCGGTGGCGGTGATGCCTTCGCGCAGCTTGCCGGTAAGCTTGAAACCGATCACTTCCGGGATCAGCATCGACACTGGCTGGCCGAGCATGGCAGCCTCCGCTTCGATCCCGCCCACACCCCAGCCGAGCACGCCCAAGCCGTTGATCATGGTGGTGTGCGAGTCGGTGCCGACCAAGGTGTCCGGGAACGCGTAGGTGCGCCCGTCGGCCTCACGGGTCCATACCGTACGGCCCAGGTACTCCAGGTTGACCTGGTGGCAGATGCCGGTGCCCGGCGGCACTACGCGGAAATTGTCGAACGCGCTCTGGCCCCAGCGCAGAAAGGCGTACCGTTCACCGTTGCGTTGCATCTCGATGTCGACGTTTTCACTGAACGCCTTGGGGGTGGCGTAGCGGTCGACCATCACCGAGTGGTCGATCACCAAGTCCACAGGCGACAGCGGGTTGATTCGCTGTGGGTCGCCCCCGGCCTTGGCCATGGCAGCGCGCATGGCCGCCAGGTCGACGACCGCTGGCACGCCGGTGAAATCCTGCATCAGTACCCGCGCCGGGCGGTA
The DNA here is from genome assembly GCF_026625125.1 of Pseudomonas putida. Classification (NCBI taxonomy): domain Bacteria; kingdom Pseudomonadati; phylum Pseudomonadota; class Gammaproteobacteria; order Pseudomonadales; family Pseudomonadaceae; genus Pseudomonas; species Pseudomonas putida. Next base: position 1,853,371 of record NZ_CP113097.1, read on the forward strand.
TTGGATTTCGCGATCGGAACGACGGTCTTGCAGCCAGTCGGCGAGCGAGCGCAGGTCGTCGCTGCTGACCGTCTTGCCGTCTTCCCAGCGCAGCAGGTTTTCCAGCAGCACCTTGAGCGACATGGGCAGGCGCTGCAGGTCTCCGAGCTGTCGTGCCGCTTCGGCAAGGCTGTAGTAGTGGTAGGTCTGATCGGCCACTTCGAGGGTTTTGAGGGTGTTCAGGCTATCGAGCGAGGGCATTGCCAACTCCTTATGCACCGGTGCCCGGCATTGGCTGGTTGATGCCGGTGTCACCGCGGTGTTTCGGCCCGCACGGTACGGACCTGGCTGAAGAGTCAGGTTAGACCGGTTTGTCTGCCCTGACCCTATTCTGGACCGGCGGGGCATGTCGCAGGTTCCGATCTTCCTTTATCATCGCCGCCCTGCCGGCGCCTTTGGTGCGTCAGCCGTAGTGGAGTGAGAGATGAATACCCTGTTCATGCATAGCCGGCCCGGGTTCGAGGGCGAGGTCTGCGCGGAGATCAGCGAACACGCTGCCCGCCTGGGGGTTGCCGGTTATGCCAAAGGCAAGCCGCAGAGCGCCTGCGCCGAGTTTGTCTGCGCCGAAGCCGACGGTGCCGAGCGGTTGATGGCGCAGTTGCGCTTTGCTCAACTGATCTTCCCGCGCCAGTGGGCGCGGGGGAGCTACATCGAACTGCCTGAGACCGATCGGGTCAGCGTGTTGCTTGAGCATCTGCGGGCATTGCCGGTGTTTGGCAGCCTGTGGCTGGAGGTGCTCGACAGCAACGATGGCAAGGAGCTGTCGACGTTTTGCCGCAAGTTCGAGGTGCCGCTGCGCAAGGCGTTGGAAAAAGCCGGGCGCTTGGTCGATAACGCCAGCCTGCCTCGGCTGTTGCTGACGTTCATCAGTGGTCGTCGGGTATTCGTTGGCGTTGCCGATGCGAACAACAGTGCGCTGTGGCCGATGGGCATTCCTCGCTTGAAATTCCCGCGGGAGGCGCCGAGCCGCTCGACGTTGAAGCTTGAAGAGGCGTGGCACCAGTTCATTCCGCGCGAGCAGTGGGAGCAGCGGTTGGGCGATGACATGACCGGTGTTGATCTTGGGGCATCGCCGGGTGGCTGGACTTACCAACTGGTACGCCGGGGCATGCTGGTCACTGCGATCGACAACGGGCCGATGGCCGAGAGTTTGATGGACACTGGTCTGGTGCAACACTTGATGGCCGATGGCTTCACCTGGCAGCCCAAGCAACCGGTGGACTGGATGGTCTGCGATATCGTCGAGAAGCCTGCGCGTACTACTGCGTTGATCGAGACTTGGTTGGGGGAGGGCTTGTGCCGGGAGGCGGTGGTCAATCTGAAATTGCCGATGAAGCAGCGATATGCCGAAGTGCGTCGGCTGCTGGACCGCATGGAGGCGACCTTCAAGGCGGGCAAGGTCAAGGTTTCGATTGCCTGCAAGCAGCTGTATCACGACCGTGAGGAAGTGACCTGCCATCTGCGCAGGCTGGACCTGAAGCCGCGAAAATAAGCCGCTGCCGCTGCCGCTGCCGCTGCCGCTGTCTTGCTCTTGCTTTTCAGTGCGCGGTAGATCAGACGCTGCAGATTGCGACTTCAGGAGGCCGAACGGAGGTCTTGCGGAGGGAGGTGACGGGCATGGATGCCCGTCAAGCGCTTCGGCCCATGGATGGGCCGTGAGCGCGGTCCTCCCGGGAGCAAGGCCGGAGTGAGGGAACCCCGGAGCGAAGCGTAGGGGCCGGATGATGGGAGCGGGCGGTTTTTGTGGGCCTGCCCCGTGATTCAGCGCCTCCCCGGCAAATGGATCTTCACGCTAGCTGAAAGCCACAAGCCACAAGCCACAAGCCACAAGCCACAAGCCAGAAGCCAGAAGCCAGAAGCCAAAGCTTATGCTGGGGTTTTTATTCATCTGGGCATATCCATTTGCTGTGGCGACGCTCACTCACCTTTCCGCCCTTACGGCGGGTCACTTTTTGGCAAACGCCCCAAAAAGTAACCAAAAAAGGCTGGCTCCTATCATCCGGCCCCTACGCTGCGCTTCGGGGTTCCCTCGCTCCGGCCTTGCTCCCGGGAGGACCGCGCTCACGGCCCATCCATGGGCCGAAGCGCTTGACGGGCATCCATGCCCGTCACCTCCCTCCGCAAGACCTGCGCTCGGCCTCCTGAAGTCGCAATCTGCGGTGCCTGAACTACCGCGCGCTGAAAAGCAAAAGCAAAAGCAAAAGCACAGGCACAGGCACAGGCACAGGCACAGGCACAGGCACAGGCAAAGGCAAAGGCAAAGGCACAGGCACAGGCGAGGTCGCGGCGAAGGCGAGGGACATTGCGCTTGCAGCGCAGGGGCGGGTGGGTATTGGTGCGTGCCGCGCTATGCGCCACAATAGCGATCATTTGCGGAGCCACCCATGACAGACTTCACCCCCGACGCCATCCTCGATGCCACTGGCCTGAACTGCCCAGAACCGGTGATGATGCTGCACACCCACGTACGCAATCTGGCCGCCGGCGGCCTGCTCAAGGTCATCGCCACCGATCCCTCCACCCGCCGCGACATTCCCAAGTTCTGCAACTTCCTTGGCCACGAACTGCTCCAGCAGCAGGAAGAAGCCGGTACCTACCTGTACTGGATTCGCAAGAAAGCCGACTGATCCACGCTGGATCGTGCCGGGCATAGCACCTACACTGCGTTCCCCAGACAGGAGAGCGCCATGCTGATAGTTGCCGACGAGAATATCCCGCTGCTCGATGCATTTTTCCAAGGTTTCGGCGAGATCCGCCGTTTCCCCGGCAGAAGCATGGACGCCGCCAGCGTCAAAGAAGCCGACGTGCTGCTGGTGCGCTCGGTGACCAAAGTCGACCGGCAACTGCTCGAAGGCAGCAAGGTGCGCTTCGTCGGCACCTGCACCATCGGCACCGACCACCTGGACCTGGACTACTTCGCCGAAGCGGGCATCCACTGGAGCAGCGCCCCGGGCTGCAATGCCCGCGGTGTGGTCGACTACGTGCTCGGCAGCCTGCTGACCCTCGCCGACCTGGACGGCGCGGCGCTGCCCCAGCGCACCTATGGCGTGGTTGGCGCAGGGGAGGTCGGTGGCCGGCTGGTGCGCGTGTTGCACGGCATGGGCTGGAAGGTGCTGGTCTGCGACCCGCTGCGCCAGGCGGCTGAGGGCGGCGATTTCGTCAGCCTGCAAACAGTGCTTGAACAATGCGATGTGATCAGCCTGCATACCCCCTTGCAGCGTGACGGCGAGCACCCCACCTGGCACCTGCTGGGCCAAGCGCAGCTCGCGCAACTGCGCCCTGGCGCATGGCTGATCAACGCCAGCCGTGGGCCGGTGGTCGACAACCTTGCCCTGCGAGAGCTGCTGTTGGACCGCGAAGACGTGCACGCCGTGCTCGATGTATGGGAAGGCGAACCCCAGGTCGACCTGCAACTGGCCGACCTCTGCACCCTGGCCACGCCGCACATCGCCGGCTACAGCCTCGATGGCCGCCAGCGCGGCACGGCGCAGATCTACCAGGCATTGTGCCGCTTCCTGGGTGAAGACGAGCGCGTGCAGTTGCAGGATCTGCTGCCCAAACCGCCGCTGGCGCAGATCGAGTTCGATGGCGAAGCGGACCTGGGCTGGGCCTTGGCGACCTTGTGCCGGGCGGTGTACGACCCGCGCCGCGACGATGCCGATTTCCGTCGCAGCCTGAGCGACGACGCAGCCGAGCAACGCGCGGCCTTCGACCTCTTGCGCAAACAGTACCCGCCACGCCGTGAAATCGAAGGGTTGGCGGTGCGGTTGCCAGGCGAGGCTGCGCAGTTGGTGCAGATGGCCAACGCCTTGGGTGCAGTGGTCGTTTGATGAGCAGGCAGAACATCACGGGCAAATAAAAACCCGGCGCCAGCGCCGGGTTTAAATCAATTCTTCACTCAGCCCTTTTGTACCTTTTTCACCCGGCTGGCTTCCAGGTCCTTGCAGGCCTGCTGGATCATTTGCTCGGTAATCGGTACTTCACGCCCCTGGGCATCGATGATCGAGCCACAGACCTTCTGTTGCGGGGTGTTCTGGGGCTTCTGGGTGTCGCTGCCATGCTGCAAGCTCATTTAACGTCTCCTCATCAGGTCCAATATCAAGGTAAACCTGTGCCGTGACTGGCCTGTGACAGCGGCGCTTGGAGGCCACGGCAGTTACAGTCCACCAGAAAGAGCGATAAACCTCCAGCGATGGCTTAGAACGATGGGCTATAGCCACTGCCAGGCGGGATGAATGGTAGGCTGCTGTTTCACTGTCATTGTGGTCCATCGCCATGCCCGAACCGGTATCTTCACGTCAGCGTCGCGCTTTGTTTCTCTGCTGGCAATTCATGCGCCCATACCGAGGCCAAGCGCTGTTGGCGCTGCTGGCTCTGGTAGTGACCGCCGGCATAACGCTGTCCATGGGGCAGGGCATCCGCCTATTGGTGGACCAAGGATTCATGACCCGTTCGGCGCACCAGCTCAATCAGACCATCGGCTTGTTCCTGTTATTGGTGTTGGCGCTGGCGGTCGGTACATTCAGCCGCTTCTACCTGGTTTCCTGGATCGGTGAGCGGTGCGTGGCCGATATTCGCCGCGCCGTCTTCGATCACCTGATAGGCCTGCACCCTGGCTTTTTCGAAGACAACCGCAGCTCGGAGATCCAGTCCCGGCTGACCGCAGATACCACCTTGCTGCAGGCGGTCATCGGCTCATCGCTGTCGATGTTCCTGCGCAACGCCCTCATGGTGATCGGCGGTGTCGTGCTGCTTTTCATCACCAACCCCAAGCTCACCGGCATCGTCGTGGTGGCCCTGCCGTTGGTACTGGCACCGATCCTGCTGTTTGGCAGGCGCGTGCGCAGCCTGTCGCGGCAGAGCCAGGACCGGGTGGCGGATGTGGGCAGCTATGTGGCCGAGACGCTGGGGCAGATCAAGACCGTGCAGGCGTACAACCACCAGGCGCTCGATCGCCAGCTGTTCGCCGATACGGTTGAGGCGGCTTTCGCCGTGGCGCGTCAGCGCATCGCGCAGCGGGCCTGGTTGATCACCCTGGTGATCGTGCTGGTGCTGGGCGCGGTGGGGGTGATGTTATGGGTCGGCGGCACGGATGTGATCGCCGGGCGCATCTCCGCAGGCGAACTGGCAGCCTTCGTGTTTTACAGCCTGATCGTCGGCAGTGCCTTCGGAACGCTGAGCGAAGTCATCGGCGAACTGCAGCGCGCTGCCGGTGCGGCCGAGCGTATCGCCGAACTGCTGGCGGCGCGCAGCAGCATCATCGAGCCCGAGCAGCCGTTGGCGCTGCGTCGGCAGGGCACTGGCGGGCATATCGAGCTGAAGAACCTGGTATTCGCTTACCCTTCCAGGCCATCGGTCGCCGCCATCGACAACCTGAGCCTGGTCATCGAGCCAGGCCAGACCGTGGCGCTGGTGGGGCCATCCGGCGCCGGCAAATCGACCCTGTTCGACTTGCTGCTGCGTTTTTACGACCCTCAGCAGGGCGCCATCGTTGTGGATGGCCAGCCAATCACCAGCCTGGCGCTGGGCGATCTACGCCGCCAGTTCGCGCTGGTAGCGCAGAACCCTTCACTGTTTCGCGCTACGGTCGAGGCCAATATCCGCTATGGGCGCCCCGAGGCCAGCCTGGCCGAAGTAGAGGCAGCGGCGCGTGGCGCGCATGCCGACGCGTTCATCCGGCAATTGCCGCAGGGTTACCAGACACCACTGGGCGAGGGCGGTATCGGCCTGTCGGGCGGGCAGCGGCAACGCCTGGCGATTGCCCGGGCGTTGCTGGTGGATGCGCCGATCCTGCTGCTCGACGAAGCCACCAGCGCCCTCGATGCGCAGAGCGAACACTTGATCCAGCAGGCCCTGCCGAGCCTGATGGCGGGCCGCACCACGCTGGTCATCGCCCACCGCCTGGCCACGGTGCAGCATGCTGACCGCATCGCAGTCATCGACAAGGGGCACCTGGTGGCAGTGGGTACTCACCGTGAACTGCTCGAAAAAAGCCCTCTGTACGCCAGGCTCGCCTCACTGCAGTTCAACAACGCTTGACGCGCCCAAGGCTTGTAACATTTTTGTAGCAATTGCTTGAGAGTATCCCTTCAACTGTTGCGTAAGTGCTCGACCTGGCTGCTATCGATCGATGGCAGCTTTTTTTTGGCCTGCGAACGAGGACATGGACGTCTGTGGCGGCGCTGCCAGCGGCACGCTGTTTCCTCAATCCTTGTTCCCGAGATCTGCGATGCTGCGAAAATCCCTCAGAGTACAAATTCTTGCCCTGCTCGGCGGCAGCTTGGTGGCGATGCTGCTGATTGCCTTGGTGTGTTTCCAGTTTCTGTCCTCCAGTGTGCGCAGCTATGCCACGCTGGTCGATGGACCACTGCAGGCCTCGCAATCGATCGACGAAGCCAACCTGCAGTTCAAGATCCAGGTGCAGGAGTGGAAGAACGTGCTGCTGCGCGGCCGTCAGCCGGCCGAACTGGAGAAGTACTGGCAGCAGTTCCAGGCCCGTGAGCAGCAGGTCCAGCAATTGCTTGGGCAACTGATCGACAGCAGTGATCAGAAGCTCAAGGAGCCTTTGCAGCAGTTGCGTGACAGCCATCGGCAACTAGGCGCGGCCTACGCGCAGGGGCGCCAGGCGTTTCTGGCGGCAGGGGGTGACCCGGCCGCTGGCGATCTGGCGGTCAAAGGTGTCGACCGTGCTGCCAGCGAGCAGATGAGCGCGTTGGTCGAGCAGTTGCGCGCCGACGCCCGTGAGCGGGCCGTCAGCATCAATGCCAGTGCCGAGCGTACGGTATGGCTGGGTATGCTGGTGATGCTCGGTTCGGCGCTGTTGGTGGGTTTGCTCAGCCTGTGGCGGGTCAACCGCAGCCTGATCGAGCCCATCAGTCAGTTGATCGAATACGTTGCCCAACTGAGCCAAGGCCATTTTGCGGCGCGGGTCGACAGCCGTCGGGAGGATGAGCTGGGGCGCCTTGCGCGTGCCGCCAATACCTTGCGTGATTTCCTTGCCGACACCGTTGGCCGCCTCAAGGACAATGCTCAAGAGCTCGAAGGCGCCAGTGGCCAGCTGCGCCGCATCGCCGGCGACATGGCGCGCGGTACCCATGACCAGTTCCAGCGTACCGATCAGGTGGCGACGGCGATGCACGAGATGTCCGCCACTGCCCAAGAGGTTGCCCGTCACGCCGCCGAAGCCGCGCGGGCGGCCGATGAAGCCGACCACAGTGCCCAGGCCGGCGAGCAGGTCATGCAGCAGACCATCGACATCATTGGCGTGGTCAACCAGGAGATCGCAGGGACTGCGGCGGTAATCCGCGATCTTGAGAATGACAGTTCGCGCATCGGCAAGGTGCTGGAAGTGATCCGTGGGATCGCCGAGCAGACCAACCTGCTGGCGCTCAATGCGGCCATCGAAGCGGCCCGTGCGGGTGAGGCCGGGCGCGGCTTTGCGGTGGTCGCCGACGAGGTGCGTAGCCTGGCTCAGCGCACGGCGGCGTCGATCGCCGAAATCCATCAGATCATCGAGGCGGTTCAGTCTGGTGCCGTGGAGGCGGTCAAGGCCATCGAAAGCGGGCAGCAGCGCAGCGAGGAGGGTGCCGAGCAGGTGCAGCAGGCAGGGCAGATGCTGCAGCGCATCACCGTCGCGGTCGAAGCCATCCGTGACATGAACCGGCAGATCGCCACGGCAGCTGAGGAACAGACCAGTGTGGCCGAGGATATTTCGCGTAACCTGATCGAGATTACCCGCATCGCAACTGCCAACCAGGAGGCAGTGCAGCACACCGAGCAGGCTGGCCAGCGCCTGCATGGGCTGTCGGGGCAGTTGGGTGAAGTCACGTCGCGTCTTACCGCGTAGTACTGATCGCGCACAGCAAAAAGCCCGCACGATGGCGGGCTTTTTGAAGGATCTGGTCGGAGAGACAGGATTCGAACCTGCGGCCTTCTCGTCCCGAACGAGACGCGCTACCTGGCTGCGCTACACTCCGATGAACAAAATCCTACTGCATGGTTTTTTCGAACGCAAGCCCTTGTTGTTAAAAGGCCTTAGGCCCGAAACAGGGCGTTCGATCAGAGCTCTTTGACGGTACGAACCTGGTCTTTGTTCAGCCGTGTACGCTTGCCATCGAGTTGCTCGAACTCATAGAAGCCAGAGTCCTCGTCGAAGGACGGAGTGTCCACAGCCTGGATCTCGCGGCCGTCGTTCAGGGTGATAACGGTCGGCGAGGCGCAGCCAGCGAGGGCGCCCAGGCCCAGGGCGAGCATGAAGGCGGGAAGGGTCCGTTTAATCATCGTGTTTCTCCAGTGCGATGGTGCTAGATGACGTTAAGACGCAAGGCGTCTGCGCAAGTTCCTTGCACAGTGCAGCATAGCGCCAAACCCAGGGTATTGACCTGGGTCTGTCGGAGTTGTCGCAGGGCAGGCTGTGATATAAATGCGCCATCCCTTTCCCCTGCGATGGACACTCATGAAAGCCAAGGCAGATACCCCCTTCGTGGCCCTGAACATTGCCGTGCTGACCGTCAGCGACACCCGGACCTTTGAAACCGACACCTCCGGGCAGACCTTCGTCGACCGCCTGACTGCGGCGGGCCACCAGTTGGCTGAGCGCAAGCTGCTCAAGGACGACCTCTACAAGATCCGCGCCCAGGTCGCCACCTGGATCGCCGATGACGGCGTGCAGGTGGTGCTGATTACCGGCGGCACCGGCTTCACGGGGCGCGACAGTACGCCTGAGGCTGTGGCCTGCCTGCTGGACAAGCAGGTAGAAGGCTTCGGCGAACTGTTCCGGCAGATCTCCGTCGCCGACATCGGCACGTCCACTGTTCAGTCGCGCGCCTTGGCCGGCCTGGCCAACGGCACGCTGATATGCTGCCTGCCGGGCTCGACCAATGCTGTGCGCACCGGTTGGGACGGCATCCTTGCCGAGCAGCTCGATGCCCGCCATCGTCCGTGCAATTTCGTTGCGCACCTGAAGCAGGTTGCGGCCTGTGAAAGCCGTGGCTGAGGCATCTCCGGCCCGGCCATTGATGGCGGTGGAGGAGGCGCTGGAGCGCCTGCTGGCCTTGGCCGAGGCCGCGCCGATCAGGGACATCGAAACCGTCTCGCTGGCAGAGGCCGAGGGCCGGGTGCTGGCGACCGACCTGGTGGCCTCGCTCGACCTGCCGCCCTGGCCCAACAGTGCCATGGATGGCTACGCACTGCGTCTGGCCGATTACCACGGCCTGCCGTTGCCCGTCAGCCAGCGCATTTTTGCCGGGCACGCGCCCGAGCCTTTGCAGCCCGGCACGTGCGCACGGATCTTCACCGGTGCCCCGCTGCCGGCCGGTGCCGACTGCGTCGAGATGCAGGAAAACACCGAGGTGCTGGAGGATGGCCGGGTACGTTTTCTCGAGCGGATGAGGCTTGAGCAGAATGTCCGCCCCCAGGGCCAGGAAACCCGCCAGGGTGAACAGGTGATGGTCGCAGGTACGCGCCTGGGCCCGATCGAACTGGGGTTGGCCGCAACGTTGGGGCATGCTCGGCTGCAGGTGGTGCGCCGGGTACGGGTGGCCGTGTTGTCCACCGGTGACGAGTTGGTCGAGCCAGGGTTGCCACTGGGCCCAGGGCAGATCTACAACAGTAACCGGCGCCTGCTGGTTAGCTGGTTGCAACGCCTGGGCTGTGAAGTGCAGGACATGGGCATTCTCCCTGATGACCTGGTGCTCACTCGCCAATGCCTGGCCAGCTTGGGTGATGTCGACCTGATCCTGTCCACTGGGGGTGTCTCGGTGGGCGAGGCCGATTACCTGGGCGCGGCGCTGCGTGAGGCGGGTGAGCTGGCCTTGTGGAAGCTGGCGATCAAACCCGGCAAGCCGCTGACATTCGGGCACTATCAAGGCGTGCCGGTGATCGGCCTGCCCGGCAACCCTGCGTCGACACTGGTGACCTTCGGCCTGCTTACACGCCCGTACTTGCTTCGCCGCCAAGGGGTGGCGCAGGTCACTCCGCTACGTTTCGACGTCCCTGCAGGTTTCGACTGGCCCAAGGCCGGAACCCGGCGCGAATACCTGCGGGCGCGGATCGATAACGGCCGGGTGCACATCTACAAGAACCAGAGCTCTGGTGTGCTGCGCAGCGCCGCCTGGGCTGACGGCTTGGTGGAGGTGCGCGAAGGCAGCACGCCGCAGCAGGGTGACAGCGTCACGTTCATCCCACTGAGCGAGCTACTTGGCTGAACGCCCAAGCCACGGGTCTGCAGGTTGCGGGGCGGTGGCAGGCGCTGACTGGGTCAGGCGCATGTGCACGGTCTCCAGTTGCTGCGCCGCCACGCTCCAGTCATGGCGCTGCCGGGCGAACTGGCGGCCGGCCTGGCTCAGTTGGCTCATGCGCCAGGGTTGGTTGAGCAACTGGGTAATCAGCAGTGCCAACTGGTCACCGTCATCGCTGCCCAGGTAATGCTCGCCGCTGTTCACGGCAAGGCCTGAAACGCCCTTGCTGGTGGTGATCACCGGCAGCCCGGCAGCCATGGCTTCGAGAATCTTCACCTTGGAGCCGCCGGCGTAGCGCAGGGGGGCGAAGAACAGCGCCGAGCGCCGCTGCAGTTCGCGAAGGTCAGGGCGATAACCTAACCACTCGATGCGGGGATCGTTCCAGTGCAACTTCCATGAGGCCGGCATGGCATGCCCGGCGATGGCCAGGCGCACAGCAGGGTTGCTCATCCATACCTGAGGCAGGATTTCTTCCAGCGCCCATTCGATGGCCTCAAGGTTCGCGCCGTATTCGAAGTTGCCAACGAACAGCAGGCGCTGGCTGTGCAACGCCGGGCATACCTGTTCGTAATACGCGCAATCTACACCGTTGACCACAACGTTCACTGGGCGCCCGCTGATCTGGCTGATGAGGTCAGCGTCATGGGCGCTCACCGCCACCACTTCGGTGGGTTGGCAGAGTACGCGTTGCTCCCAGCGACGATAGCGCCAGCGGTCGAACGCGTTGAGCGGGCGTAGCCAAAGTGGCAAGCGGTCATGGCAGGCGGCGCCCATCACCGATTCGAGTGTGTGCTCGCTGAGCATGTAGGGCAGGCCGCGGGCCTGCAGGGCTTTTTCGAAGGGTTGGAAGGCGTAGCTGTGTTCGATCTGGATCACGTCCCAGGGCTCGTCCAGCAATTGCTCGAAGCGGTGGCGCAGGCAAGGCGCCAAGCCATTGATGATTGCCCGCATGGGGTAGTCGATGATCGGTGAGGCCAGCAGGTTGAGCGGGCTGTGCAAGGCTCGGCGGGGGAGTACGATCAGCCGTTCGACCAGGGGCTCCAGCGCTTCGCGGGTGGCATCGTTCAGCGGGATTTTCGACTGCACCAGCAAGGTGATCCGATGCCCGTGCTGCGCCAGGGCGCGTAGCAGGTGGTATTGCCGGGTCTTGCTGCCACTGGTGGTTGGCCAAGGCAGGTAGGGCAGCGTCCAGAGTATGCGCATGAACCACAATCCTCGCTAAAGGCTGCAGACAAAAAACGCGTCCATTGGCAGTCAGCGGATGGCTGCAACCGGGACGCGTCCATACATTTCAGTAAAGCCCACGCTATCGTCTTCGCCGAGGTATTCGCTGTGGTCGATCCTGCAGGGGGTCAGAACGCTCATTTCACACGCTCGACTCGGCGCTGCACCTAGGGCTGATGGGTCGCTCTGCCAGGGTTCTGGCGTTAAAAAAGTCAAAAAAACGACTCTTTTTTCGCTAAATACCGGCATTGGCCAAATATTTGTCGATCATGCGCCTGATGGCCGAAGCTTTCAATCTGTTGATGCGTTGCGGACGGTTTTTGTGCAAATACCTGCTGATAGTAGTGCTAGGTCAGCGCGTGCATGCAGCAATCTGCCGCCGCCTGTGGTCGAGATCTGCAATGGGCTGTCCCTTGGGAGAAGCGTAATGGGTAAGGCAATGTTGATCCTGCACGGCAAGCAGGCGATGAACGAAGATGTGCGCACGGCCGTTCTCGCCCAGCGTGAGCGGGGCTGGACGCTGGATGTGCGGGTGACCTGGGAGGCGGGTGATGCCCAGCGGCTGGTGGCCGAGGCGCTGGCCGCCGGCTACACCCATGTGGTGGCAGGGGGGGGCGACGGTACTTTGCGTGATGTTGCCGAAGCCATGGGGCAGGCGAACACGCAGGCCAGCCTGGCACTGCTGCCGTTGGGTACCGCCAACGATTTCGCCAAGGCCGCGGGCGTGTCATTGCAGCCGGCTGAGGCCCTGGCGCTGCTGGACATGCCGGCTCGGCCAATCGATTTGGGCAAGGTTGGCGACCAGATGTTTCTGAACATGGCCACCGGCGGGTTCGGCAGTCAGGTCACTGCCAACACCTCCGAGGACCTGAAGAAGGTACTGGGCGCAGCGGCTTACTTGTTTACCGGGCTGTCGCGCTTCAGTGAGTTGCAGGCCGCGTCTGTGGAGCTGACAGGCCCGGACTTCCACTGGCAGGGTGACTTGCTGGCGCTGGGCATCGGCAATGGTCGCCAGGCAGGTGGTGGCCAGGTTTTGTGTGGCGATGCCTTGGTGGATGACGGCCTGCTCGACATCGCTATCCTGCCGGCACCGCAAGAAGTGGTAGGGGCACTGCGTGAGCTGCTGGCGGGTGAAGGGCTGTTCGTTCGGGCTCGCTTGCCTTGGGTCGAGATCAAGAGTTCCCAAGGCCTGGACATCAACCTCGACGGTGAGCCGCTAAAGGCTGACAGCCTGCGCTTCGAGGCCCTGCCTGCGGCGCTGCGTTTGCACCTGCCGCCAAATTCGCCGCTGCTCAGTCATCCAGGCTGATGATTTTCTCGCGCACGGCGAACAGTACCAGCCCCGCAACGTCGTAGATCTGCAGGCGTTTCATGATCTGCGAGCGATGGGTTTCCACCGTTTTGATCGACAGGGCAAGGCCGGCAGCGATCTCGCGGGTGGATTTGCCCCGTACGATCAGGCGCAGGATTTCCAGCTGCCGCGCAGTGAGGTTATGGCGGTCGATGTTCGGCTGCTTGCCCTGCTGGGCACGCATGAGTGCCTGGTTGATCACCGTGTGGGCGATGGCCGGGCTGAGGTAGCGCTCGCCACTGCGCAGCGCTGCCAGTGCCTGCTCCAGCTCCATTGCGGTGGCATCTTTGAGCAGGTAGCCGTGGGCGCCGCTTTCCAGGGCGCGCATGATCAGGTCCGGGTCGGTGTGCATGGACAGGATCAGCACTTTGCAAGGGTTGCCTGAGGCGCGCAGCAAGGTGAGCGCATCGAGGCCGCTGGTCATGCGCATGGAGATGTCGAGCAATACGATGTCGGGCGCCAGTTGCTGAGCTTGCTCGAGCAGTTGGCCGCCATCGTCGGCTTCGCCGACCACGGTGTAGCCGGGGATATCAGACACCAAGGCACGTACCCCGGCTCGGATCAGCGAATGGTCATCGACCAGCAGCAGTCTACAGGTCATTGGATAGCAGGTGTCCTGGCGCGTTCATCGGTGCGGGGTGTCCATGGGAACAAGACCTCGATGCGGGTGCCCAGGCCCAGCTGGCTGGTGATTTTCAGCGTGCCCTGCAGTGCTGTGGCACGCTCCTGCATGCCCGCCATGCCGCGCTGGCCTGCCTCGGCGGGATTGGCGGCGGGGATGAAGCCCTGGCCATCGTCCTCTATCGACAAGCTCAGGCCGGCGGGGCTGCGCTGCAGGCGGATGATCAGGTTGCGCGCCTTGGCATGGCGCAATATGTTGGTGACCGCCTCTTGGGTGATGCGAAAAGCAGCCATGCTCACCTCCTCGCCAATGCCACCCAGCCTTTGATGGCACTCCAGGCTCCAATGCATGTCTGTGCTTGCGAGCGTGCGCACCAGATGTGCACGCAGGCTGGCTTCCAGGCCAAGGCTTGCCAGCTGCCGTGGGTTGAGGATTGCAGAGACGTCGCGCACTTTGCTCAGCGTGTCATCGAGTGTGCTGCGCAGGGTGCCGCATTGGGCCTGCAGATCGCTTGGCAGCCGCCGCTGCAACCACTCCAGCTGCAATTTGGCGGCGGTCAGCAGTTGGCCAATGTCGTCATGCAGTTCCCGGCTCAGGTGCTGGCGTTCGCTTTCCTGGACTTTGAGCATACGATCGGCCAGCTCTGCCGGGCGCAAGCTGATAGACCTGGCCCCTAGGCTCAGGTGCCAGCCGACCCCGCACATTGCTATCAGCTGTAACAACATCAGGCTCGCCGGTATGGCATGCCCGGCGGTGAACAGCAGCAGGTTGGCAAATAGTGACGCCACGCACAGCACCGCGGTCGCCCAGCGCAATGCAGCGGAGAGGGAGCGGCAACGCAGGGCATTTTTCAAGCGTGGGAGCATAGATGGGAAGCCACTCAAACCTTGCTGATGGAGGCCTTGCGCATGTCTTGCCGGAGGCTTTGGCGTGCTGCTTTCAATAAATGCCAAGTGCGCGTTGAGGCGATCCATATACGGGTGACCGATACTTGTTAGTGGGCATGGTATCACTTCAGGACTGTTTGGTCGCGAGTGGGGTATTGCTTTGAAACCTCAAGGTTTGCGGGGTCATCAGGGGGCTGCGAAGGACTGATTCGAGCAGCAGATAGCCATCATCGATTGCCCAGAATGGCCCGCCCAGTTCAACTTGCGCGAATACAGGTAAACAGGCTGTAGGAACTTTCGGCCCTTCACTAGTTGGACCCGGATTCGGTCTTTCAGCGCCGCCTTAGTTGCAGGTCGTCAATGACTGCTAGTGCGTTTTTCTGCGCAAGTTGGGCGGCTGTCCATGGGGCCAGCCAGGGGCGTGTCAGCACGTTCGCTGTGCGTTTCCTGGCAAGGCGCACACGTTTGCGGCAATGGTTGGTCCAATGCGTTTGCCAGCTCAGCCAGCAAGGCGGTCTGTTCGCTGGTATCGAGGGCAAGCCGGCCGGTGTGCGTATCCACAAGCTCAAGTTGCCAGGCCAGGAGGGTCAGGCATTCCGCCAGTGCAGGCAAGGCTTGATTGTGCAGGTGCAACTGGCTGCAGGCCGGGGCGAGCAGTTGCTGCAAGGCGCAGGCGTAGTGGGCGACTTCAAGCAGGCCCAGGCCGCTGGCGCGCCGGGCAAGTGTATCGAGGGTGTTGATCAGGCAATGGCAGGCGTCAGGGTCATTGGCGATCAGTTCCAGGTGGTGCAGGCACTCCTGGGACTGAGTCAGCAACACTTGCGCATCCAGCAGAAAGTCCTGCAGAGCGCTGCTGTCGAAAGCTGAACTGCCCATCATGTGGTCCCGGCCCGTAACGAGGGAGCGGGGGACGGCCAAGCCGTGTCGTTCGCTAGCAAAAGCCTGACTCCATTCATGCAGTGAGAATGGCGTCACATTAATGGCTAAAGGATAGCGCGAACATCAGGTTGCACCCGGTTGACGCTAGGGGTTTCCCTGATGGTGATCTAGGGGTGGAGAGCTTCTCAAGGCCTATGGGTTCCCAGCCAGGCAGCTGCAGTAAAGCATGATGTTAATGTGATATCAATTGGCCCGCGAAGCATTTTCGTTCATGGGTCAAGCTGCGCGTGCAGCAGCCGATACAGGGTGGATGAACTCACTTTATTCCGAATTGAGCCTGGGGGTTTTCCAATGGCTGGCATTCTCGACACGGTAGACCAACGAACGCAACTGGTGGGTGAGAACCGCCTGGAAATCCTGATGTTCCGCCTGGCCGGGCGCCAGTTGTTCGCCATCAATGTGTTCAAGGTGCAAGAAGTGCTGCAGCTGCCCAAGTTGACATTGATGCCACAGCGCCATGCATTCGTCTGTGGCGTGGTCAACCTGCGAGGGCAGACCTTGCCGGTGATCGACCTGTCCCAGGCAATCGGCATGCGCCCGCTGCAGCCGGGGCCGGACAGCACCATCATCGTTACCGAGTACAACCGCTCGGTGCAGGCGTTCCTGGTGGGTGGGGTCGATCGCATCGTCAACATGAACTGGGAAGCCATCATGCCTCCGCCTTCCAGCGCGGGCCGCCAGCATTACCTGACGGCGATCACCAAGGTGGACGAAAACCTGGTGGAGGTCATCGACGTCGAGAAAGTGCTGGCCGAGATCGTGCCTTACAACGCGAAGGTCTCCAACGACAAGCTCGCTGACCCGATACTGGCGCGCGCCCGTGGCCGTGAAGTGCTGCTGGTGGACGACTCCAGCGTGGCGCTGGCGCAGCTGCGTGACACCCTGTCGCAACTGGGGATGAAACTGCATGTTGCCAGCGATGGCCTGAAGGCTTTGCGCATGCTCAAGGGCTGGGCCGATGCCGGCGAGGACATGAGCAAAAAACTGCTGATGGTGTTCACTGACGCAGAAATGCCGGAAATGGACGGTTATCGGCTGACCACGGAAATCCGCAGCGATGCGCGCCTGCGCAAGCTGTACGTGGTGTTGCACACCTCGCTGTCAGGCAGTTTCAACGAGTCCATGGTCAAGAAAGTCGGCTGCGACAATTTCCTTTCCAAGTTCCAGCCTGATCGCCTGGTCGACGTGGTCAAGCAGCGGTTGCTGCTGGATTCGACCACTGCGTGATCCGTGCGGTAGCCGGGTATAATCTGGCATTTGGCACGGCACGAGGCAGGCAGGGATGTTTCTGAGTGAGCTGTATCGGTATCCGGTGAAGTCGGCGCAGGCGCAGCGCCTGCAGGCTTCACGGGTCGACAATCTGGGGTTGGCGGGTGACCGGCGCTGGCTCGTGGTCGAGCAAGACAACGGGCGCTTTCTCACCCAGCGCGCCTGGCCGCAGCTCAGCCAGCTCAAGGCTGGCGAAGGGGAGGCGGGTACGCTGCTGCTGGAGGCGCCGGGGCTGCCCGCTCTGCATGTGAAGGTGCCGCCTGCAGATGATGGCCTGCGCGGTGTGACCATCTGGCGTGACACGTTGCGCGTACCGGATGCCGGCGATGAGGCGGCGGCCTGGTTATCGCAATTGCTCGGCAAGCCAGTGCGGCTGGTCCACTGCCCGGAACATCGGGCGCGCTACCTGCCCAGCGGTTATGGCTTGAACAGCGACAGGGCGGCCTTCCCCGATGGTTTCCCGTTATTGCTGATTGGCGAGGGTTCGCTGCAAGAGCTGAACCGGCGCATTGGCCGGCCCATGGAGATGCTGCGTTTTCGACCCAACCTGGTGGTGCAGGGGGCAGAGCCGTTTGCCGAAGATGGCTGGAAGCGCATTCGCATTGGCGGGCTGGAGTTTCGCCTGCTCAAGCCGAGCGTGCGGTGCATCTTCACCACGCTGGACCCTGAAACCGGAGCGCGCAGCCCGGACCGGGAGCCGTTGACCACCCTCAAGACCTTTCGCGAGCGCGAGGGTGACATCCTGTTCGGGCAGAACCTGGCGGTGGATGGCTGTGGGCGGCTTGAGGTAGGGATGAAGGTCGAAGTGCTGGAGTAGCGGTAGCGAGCAAGTGCCTCTTCGCGAGTTGGCCCGCGAAGAGGCGGCGTTGCTTCACATGTCGTCGAAATACCGCTCGTGCCAGTCCACCAATGGCTGTGGTGCGTTGAGCTTCTGTCCGTAGATCACCGAGTAAGACAGCACGTTCTGCACATACTGACGCGTCTCGTCGAACGGAATCGATTCCACCCACACATCGAAGCTCAGGTGCTTGGCGCCCTTGAGCCATTGGCGCACGCGCCCGGGGCCGGCGTTGTAGGCGGCGGACGCCAGCACCCGGTTGCCGTTGAACTGGCCGTGCACCTGGCTCAGATAAGCTGCGCCCAGCTGAATGTTCGTGTCCGGGTTGAGCACCTGGCGCGGCGACGCCAGCGGAATGCTGAACTTGCGCGCGGTTTCCTTGGCTGTGGCCGGCATCAACTGCATGAGGCCACTGGCACCTACACTGGAGCGCGCATCCTCCATGAAGGCACTTTCCTGGCGGGTGATTGCGAACACCCAGCTTGAGTGCAACCCACGCACCTTGGCTTCGCGTACCAGCGTGTCGCGGTGGGCCATCGGGAAGCGGATGTCCAGGTCATCCCAGTACTTGGCCTGGCTGATGGTGCGAATGGCCGGGAAGTACCAGCGCAGGTCATAGGCCAGGCGCGCCTGGGCAACCATTTCGTCGCGGCTGAAGTGGCGGCTGACGTGATACCACTCGCGGCGGCCGTCGACGATCTGGCCACGGGCGTGGAATTCCAAGGCGCGCTGGATGCCCGGCGTATTGCGTACCTTACGCACCAGTTGCGGGCTCAGCACCAGTGGCTTGTTGTTGAGCTGGTAAGGGGTTTGCGCCCGGTCGGCCGCGAGGAATCCGTAGAAGTCCCGTTCGCGCGCCACGTTCTTGTACAGCAGCAGGCTTTGCGGGTTGTTGGGCTGGGCCAGTTCCAGGCTGCGCGCTTGCCAGTACTGCCAGCGGCTGCTGCTGGCCAGGTCTTGCGGCAGGCGCTTGGTCAGTTCGTAGGCGTCTTCCCAGCGGCCCAGGCGCAACAGCAGGCGCAGGCGCCACTCGGTGACGGTATTGTCCCGCAGCTCTGGGTCGTAGCGGGTCATCAGGTCAAGGGCGCGCGGGTCATAGCGGCGTGCCAGGGTCAGGCCGATTTCACGGGCGATGGCCACTTTTTCGTCGCTGGAGAAATGCATGCGCTGGGCGTAGTCGTCGAGCAGGGCCATGGCCCGCTCAGGGTCCTGGCGAGCCAGGCGGCGCAGGCCCAGGCTCACTACATCGGACATCGCCTCGTTGACTGGAGTGAAGCGCGAAGGCTGGTTGAGCAGTTCGGGTTTTTGCGCGACATCGACCAGCAGGCGGCCTTGCGGGCCGAGCGTGGTCAGGGATTTGACCAGGCTGTTGGCCAAGGCATAGTTGCGTGCCTGGGCGGCCAGCTTGGCGCGGTGCCAGCGCTTGGCCTCGGTGAGCTGACCTTCGGCGGCCCACATGCCGAACAGCGTGTCGCAGGCGGCCGGTTGCGACTTGCCTACGTTCCACAGTTTCTCGGCGCTGGCATAACCCTCGGCGCGCAGGCCGTGGCTGAGTTGGTACTGGCCGTTGAGGCAGTCCAGTTCGGTGAAGTTGAGCTTGGGGTCATAGTATTTGACGAAGGTGTCCCACTCGCCGCGTTCGGCCAGCCAGCGCAACCAGCGCAGTTTCATCCAGTTGGCCTGGGGAAGGTCGCCATGTTTGGCCAGGAACGCTTCGATTTCCTGGTTGCTGGCGCTTTTCAGCCGAGCGGTCAGTTCGTCGTAGGCCAGGTAGGGCGTCAGCGGGTAGTCGCGCAGGGCTTGGGCATAGCGCAGGTACGGGCCTTTGTCGCCCTTGGCCAAGGCACGCTTGGCCTCGTCGTAGTACTGACGTTGCTGAGAGAGGTCGATGGCCTGCGCCGCGCTGGCAGTGGCGGCGGTAAGCAGCAGGCAGGAAGCAATCTGTAACAGGCGGCTGCGCATGATACGTCCGGGCAGTTGAACCATGGGAAAGTGACGGCGGAGCCAACACTGTTGGAATCTATTGTTCTAGCTTAGCTGTTTGCCGGCAGCGGGTGAAAGCACTGTGCTTGTATCAAGGCGTTAAGACCGACCGGATGTCGCAATGCCCTGGCAGCGCGGGCAACTTAATGCTGGAACGGGCCAACTCAGGTAGAATGCGCGCCCGCTTTCTGGAGACGAACATGACCCTGCTCAAATTCAGCGATGTGTCCCTCGCATTCGGCGCGATGCCGCTGCTGGACAAAGTGTCCTGGCAGATCGCCCGTGGCGAGCGGGTGTGCATCATCGGCCGCAACGGCACCGGCAAGTCGAGCATGCTGCGCCTGGTCAAGGGCGAGCAGAAGGGCGACGACGGTGAAATCTGGCGCGCCCCTGGCCTGAAGATCGGCGAGCTGCCGCAAGAACTGCCAGTGGCTGACGAGCGGACTGTGTTCGACGTGGTGGCCGCTGGCCTGGACGGCGTTGGTGAACTGCTTGCCCAATTCCACCACCTCAGCCAGAACATCCAGGGCGATGATGACCTGGAAAAACTCATGCATGTTCAGCACGAGCTCGAAGCCCGTGACGGCTGGCGCCTGCAGCAGGTGGTGGAAAGCACCCTGAGCCGCCTGCAGCTGCCTGCCGACAAAACACTGGCCGAGCTGTCCGGTGGCTGGCGTCGACGCGTGCTGCTGGCGCAGGCGCTGGTGTCCGAACCTGACCTGCTGCTGCTCGACGAGCCGACCAACCACCTGGACATCGGCGCCATCGCCTGGCTCGAAGAGGCCCTGCGTGGTTTCAACGGGGCGGTGCTGTTCATTACTCACGACCGTTCATTCCTGCAGAACCTGGCAACCCGCATCCTCGAACTGGACCGTGGTGGGCTGATCGACTGGAACGGTGACTACGCCAGCTTCCTGGTGCACAAGGAAGCTGCGCTGGCCGCCGAAGAGACCGCCAACGCACTGTTTGACAAGCGTCTTGCCCAGGAAGAGGTGTGGATCCGCCAGGGCATCAAGGCCCGCCGTACCCGCAACGAAGGCCGGGTGCGCGCACTCAAGGCCTTGCGTGTCGAGCGCAGCGAGCGGCGTGAGCGTCCGGGCAAGGCGAACATCCAGATCGAGGCCGCAGAGAAATCCGGCAAGCAGGTGATGGTGCTGGAGAATGTCAGCTTCCACCACGCTGGGGGGCCAATGCTGGTCAAGGACTTCTCCATGGTCCTGCAGCGTCAGGACCGCATTGGCCTGTTGGGCGCCAACGGTACCGGCAAGACCACGCTGCTCAAGCTGATGCTCGGTGGCCTGGAGCCTACCTCGGGCAAGGTGGAGCGCGGCACCAAACTGGAAGTCGCCTACTTCGATCAGATGCGCCACCAGCTCGACCTGGAAAAAACCGTGATCGATAACCTGGCCGAGGGCCGCGATTTCATTGAAATCGACGGCCAGAACCGGCATGTGCTCAGCTACCTGGGCGATTTCCTGTTCAGCCCCCAGCGTGCTCGCACACCGGTCAAGGCGTTGTCGGGCGGTGAGCGGGCGCGTCTGCTGCTGGCCAAACTGTTCAGCAAGCCGGCCAACCTGCTGGTACTGGACGAACCGACCAACGACCTGGACGTGGAAACCCTCGAGCTTCTTGAAGAGGTGCTGTGCAATTACAAGGGCACCGTGCTGATGGTCAGCCACGACCGGGCCTTCCTCGACAACGTCGTCACCAGCACGCTGGTGTTCGAAGGCGAGGGCAAGGTGCGTGAATATGTGGGTGGTTACGAGGACTGGATCCGCCAGGGCGGTTCGCCGAAGCTGTTGGGCGTGACCGAGAGCAAGGGTGGCAAGTCCGAGCTCAACAGTGCTGTGGTCCAGAAGCAGGACGAGCAGGTGGCGCCGGCGCCTGCCCCGGTGGCCGCGGATGCTTCGAAGAAGAAGCTCAGCTACAAGCTGCAGCGGGAACTGGAGATGCTGCCTGGGCAAATTGATGCGATCGAGCAGCGAATGGCAGTGGCTCAGGAAGAAGTGAACGCCCCAGGCTTCTATCAGCGGCCGATCGAGGAAACCTCAGCGGTGCTGGCCAAGCTGGAGCAGATGCAGGGCGAACTGGATGCCTTGGTAGAGCGCTGGGCCGAGCTGGAAGGTTAAGCCAGTCCCGGCCTCATCGCCGGCAAGCCGGCATCCACAGGGTAGCCACTGTTCTTGCGAACGGTGGAGATCCCGTGGGAGCCGGCTTGCCGGCGATGAGGCCAGCCAGGCTGGATCATTCCTTCTTCTGCAACCGCACCGCCAGTACATCGCACGGCGCTCCATGCAGTACGTCATTGGCCGTTGAGCCCAGCAGCAACGCCAGGCCATGGCGGCCGTGGCTGCCCACCACGATCAGGTCGCAGTTCTGTTCCTTGGCGAGCTGGTGGATCTCTTGGCGCGGTTGGCCATAGGTCAGGTGAGAATCACCGCGATTGATCTCGGGGTACTTGTTGAACAGGCGGTCCATACGCTCCTTGGCCTGATCGAACTGTTGCTGCTGCAACTGCGACAGGTCCATTGGCACGTCACCGCCAAAGGCCATGGCCATGGGTTCGACGATATGTACCAGCGAGACCTTGGCGCCTGTGGGCTCGGCGAGCTTCATGGCACGTTTGATCACCGGGTCGCACTCTTCGGTGAGGTCGACGGCGACCAGAAGATGTTCGTAGGGCATGAGCTGTACTCCTGACAATCGCGATACTAGAAGTATGGTCGCTTCGGGCGGGTCTTGCGTGAAACTGAGTAACCCGCTCATTTGCAACGCTTTATGGGATCTACAGATATGACGGTATTGCTGGTGGTGTCAATCCTTGCGCTGATTCTCAGCCCGTTCGCCTGGCTGCGTCAGTCGCGCAAGCAAGGTGAGCAGATGAGCCTGCGCCTGGAGGCGCGGCGCATGGGGCTGGCCATGCAACTGGCGCCGCAGCAGTGGCCGCACTGGCTGGAAAAAGAGCCGCCCAGCCCTTGCCCGCAGTACCATCGGGCGCGCAGGCGTGGGCATGAAGACAGCTGGTGCTACTGGCAAGTCAGCCCGGGTGTGTGGTGCAACCAGTGGCGTGAAGTGTGTGAGGTCGCGCGCCTGAATGAGGTTTTCTCGCGGCTGCCGGGCACCGTCTACAAGGTCGAGGCCGACAAGCGCATGCTCGCGCTTTATTGGAGCGAGCGAGGTGACAAATCTGTGTTGCAGGATATTGCCTACGCGTTTGAAACCCTCGCCTGACATCCCTTGAACGACAAAGCGGCAACCTGGCACCCGCCCGCAAGGGGTGAATGCCAGGTTGCCGCTTTGTCGTTTCTGCTGCGCAGAAAAGGCCAGGCAGGCCGGGAATTTCTTCAAGCAGGTGGCAGTGTAGCCATCCTGGAGCGCTGCGTAGCGAAAAAATGCAATGGCCTCCTTTTTGTGGTCAATCGCTGACATGAATGATCAGTGATCACTGTCACCATGATTAACACCCATACCCTACAAAATGACCGGAAAGTCGCATTTTCACGGTGTCTGTAAGCATTTGACAACGCCGACCTTTTCGGAGAATGTGTGCATACCCAAATCAAACGGGCGTATGAATTGAGCGTTTGTATGTCACATCGCTCATCCAGAATCCCGACTAGCGCGCTGACGGGTGTGCCTGGGCAGAAGCAGCGAAGCGCTGCTTTTCCACCAGCGATCGGCGTGTACAGTTCAGCTTCCATATCGTGGAGATCAGTTGATGATTTACGAAGGTAAAGCCATCACGGTTAAGGCTCTTGAAAGCGGCATCGTCGAACTGAAGTTCGACCTCAAGGGTGAGTCCGTCAACAAGTTCAATCGCCTGACCCTGGACGAGCTGCGCCAAGCCGTCGAAGCCATAAAGGCCGACGCCTCGGTGAAGGGCGTGATCGTCAGCAGCGGCAAGGACGTGTTCATCGTCGGCGCCGACATCACCGAGTTCGTCGACAACTTCAAGCTGCCCGAGGCCGAACTGGTTGCCGGCAATCTGGAAGCCAACCGCATCTTCAACGCGTTCGAAGACCTCGAAGTGCCGACCGTTGCCGCCATCAACGGCATCGCCCTGGGCGGTGGCCTGGAAATGTGCCTGGCGGCCGACTATCGGGTCATGTCCACCTCCGCGAAGATCGGCCTGCCGGAAGTCAAGCTGGGCATCTACCCAGGCTTCGGCGGTACCGTGCGCCTGCCGCGCCTGATCGGTTCGGACAACGCCATCGAGTGGATTGCCGCCGGCAAGGAAAACCGTGCTGAAGACGCCCTGAAGGTCGGTGCCGTCGATGCTGTGGTTGCCCCTGAACTGCTGCAGGCGGGTGCCCTGGACCTGGTCAAGCGCGCAATCAGTGGCGAGTTGGATTACAAGGCCAAGCGCCAGCCCAAGCTGGAAAAGCTCAAGCTCAATGCCATCGAGCAGATGATGGCCTTCGAGACTGCCAAGGGCTTCGTGGCTGGCCAGGCCGGCCCGAACTACCCGGCGCCTGTCGAAGCCATCAAGTCGATCCAGAAGGCTGCCAACTTCGGTCGCGACAAGGCGCTGGAGGTCGAGGCAGCAGGCTTTGCCAAGCTGGCCAAGACTTCGGTTGCCCAAAGCCTGGTCGGCCTGTTCCTGAACGATCAGGAGCTCAAGCGCAAAGCCAAGGCCCACGACGAAATCGCTCACGATGTCAAACAGGCTGCCGTGCTCGGCGCTGGCATCATGGGTGGCGGCATTGCTTACCAGTCGGCGGTCAAGGGTACCCCGATCCTGATGAAGGACATCCGCGAGGAAGCCATCCAGCTGGGCCTCAACGAGGCGTCCAAGCTGCTCGGCAACCGCGTCGAAAAAGGCCGCCTGACCCCGGCGAAAATGGCCGAGGCACTCAACGCCATTCGCCCGACACTATCCTACGGTGATTTCGCCAACGTCGACATCGTCGTCGAGGCCGTGGTCGAGAACCCCAAGGTCAAGCAGGCAGTGCTCGCTGAAGTGGAAGGCCAGGTGAAAGAGGATGCGATCCTTGCGTCCAACACCTCGACCATCTCCATCAACCTGCTGGCCAAGGCGCTCAAGCGCCCCGAGAACTTCGTCGGCATGCACTTCTTCAACCCGGTGCACATGATGCCGCTGGTCGAAGTCATCCGTGGCGAAAAGTCCAGTGAAGTGGCGGTTGCGACCACCGTGGCCTACGCCAAGAAGATGGGCAAGAACCCGATCGTGGTCAACGATTGCCCGGGCTTTTTGGTCAACCGCGTGCTGTTCCCGTACTTCGGCGGCTTTGCCAAGCTGGTCAGCGCCGGTGTCGACTTCGTGCGCATCGACAAGGTCATGGAGAAGTTCGGCTGGCCGATGGGCCCGGCCTACCTGATGGACGTGGTCGGCATCGACACCGGCCACCACGGCCGCGATGTGATGGCCGAAGGCTTCCCGGACCGCATGAAGGACGAGCGCCGCTCGGCTGTCGACGCCCTGTATGAGGCCAATCGTCTGGGCCAGAAGAACGGCAAGGGTTTCTACGCCTACGAAACCGACAAGCGTGGCAAGCCGAAGAAGGTGTTCGACGCCACCGTGCTCGATGTGCTCAAGCCGATCGTCTTCGAGCAGCGTGAAGTCACTGACGAAGACATCATCAACTGGATGATGGTCCCGCTGTGCCTGGAGACCGTGCGCTGCCTGGAAGACGGCATCGTCGAAACCGCTGCCGAAGCGGACATGGGCCTGGTATACGGCATTGGTTTCCCTCCGTTCCGTGGTGGTGCGCTGCGTTACATCGATTCGATCGGTGTGGCCGAATTCGTTGCCCTGGCCGACCAGTACGCCGATCTGGGGCCGCTGTACCACCCGACCGCGAAGCTGCGCGAAATGGCCAAGAATGGCCAGCGCTTCTTCAGCTGAGCAGCCAACGCCTTTGAGAGAGTAGAGCGAGATTATTGATATGAGCCTCAATCCAAGAGACGTGGTGATTGTCGACTTCGGTCGCACCCCGATGGGCCGCTCCAAGGGTGGCATGCATCGCAACACCCGTGCTGAAGACATGTCTGCGCACCTGATCAGCAAGCTGCTGGAGCGCAACGGCAAGGTCGACCCGAAAGAAGTCGAGGACGTGATCTGGGGTTGCGTCAACCAGACCCTGGAACAGGGCTGGAACATCGCCCGCATGGCGTCGTTGATGACCCAGATCCCGCACACCTCGGCCGCCCAGACCGTCAGCCGCCTGTGCGGCTCGTCGATGAGCGCGCTGCACACCGCCGCCCAGGCGATCATGACCGGCAACGGCGACGTGTTCGTGGTCGGTGGTGTCGAGCACATGGGGCACGTCAGCATGATGCATGGCGTGGACCCCAACCCGCACCTGTCCTTGCACGCTGCCAAGGCTTCCGGGATGATGGGCCTGACTGCCGAGATGCTCGGCAAGATGCACGGCATCACCCGTGAACAGCAGGACCTGTTCGGCCTGCGCTCGCACCAGCTCGCCCACAAAGCGACTGTGGAAGGCAAGTTCAAGGACGAGATCATCCCGATGCAGGGCTATGACGAGAACGGTTTCCTGAAAGTCTTCGACTTCGACGAGACCATTCGCCCGGAAACCACCCTTGAAGGCCTGGCATCGCTCAAGCCTGCGTTCAACCCCAAAGGTGGTACGGTCACAGCCGGTACTTCGTCGCAGATCACCGATGGCGCTTCGTGCATGATCGTCATGTCCGGCCAGCGCGCGATGGACCTCGGTATCCAGCCATTGGCGGTGATCCGCTCCATGGCGGTCGCTGGCGTTGACCCGGCGATCATGGGCTACGGCCCTGTGCCGTCGACCCAGAAAGCCCTCAAGCGCGCAGGGCTGACCATGGCTGATATCGACTTCATCGAGCTCAATGAAGCCTTTGCTGCACAGGCCCTGCCCGTGCTCAAAGATTTGAAAGTGCTCGACAAGATGGATGAGAAGGTTAACCTGCACGGCGGCGCAATTGCCTTGGGTCACCCGTTCGGTTGCTCCGGGGCACGCATTTCCGGCACCCTGCTCAACGTCATGAAGCAAAATGGCGGTACGTTGGGCGTGGCCACCATGTGCGTCGGCCTCGGTCAGGGCATCACCACTGTCTTCGAACGCGTCTGATCGCGTAGCGGGACAGCAGCCGGGGCCTTGTGCCCCGGCTTTTGTTTTTTACAGAATTTGTTTCAAGAGGGAAGGCGACATGCAGATACAACCAGGCGTATACCGGCATTACAAAGGGCCTGAGTACCGTGTCTTCAGTGTCGCACGGCACTCCGAAAGCGAAGAGTGGATGGTTTTCTACCAATGCCTGTATGGTGACTACAGCTTCTGGGTACGACCACTTTCGATGTTCCAGGAGTCAGTCGAGGTTGACGGCGAGCAGGTGCCACGCTTTGCTTTGGTCAAGGCCGAAGAAGGGTTGCCTGAGCTGCTTGGCAAGGCGCGCGAGTGAACGACCGCGCTTGACCTCACTCTATTGCCACTATATATAGCGGTGCCGCGTCCGGCACCTGACGCGTTCTTCATCTTCAGATTCAGGAATACTCCGATCCATGGGCAAATCGCTGGTCATTGTGGAATCCCCGGCCAAGGCCAAGACCATCAACAAGTACCTGGGCAACCAGTACGTGGTGAAGTCGAGTATCGGCCACATCCGTGACCTCCCCACCAGCGGTTCGGCCAGCGCCAGCAAAGAGCCGGCCGCCAAGCGTGGTAAGGCTGCGGGTGAGGCTCCGGCCCTGTCGCCCAAAGAAAAGGCCCGTCGCCAGCTGGTGGCGCGCATGGGCGTCGACCCCGAGCACGGCTGGAAGGCCAAGTACGAGATCCTGCCTGGCAAGGAAAAGGTGATCGACGAGTTGCGCCGGCTGGCCAAGGATGCTGACACCATCTATCTCGCAACCGACTTGGACCGCGAAGGGGAGGCCATCGCCTGGCACCTGCGCGAGGCCATCGGTGGAGACGACACCCGCTACAAGCGTGTGGTGTTCAACGAAATCACCAAAAAGGCCATCCAGGATGCGTTCTCGCAGCCCGGCGAGCTCGATATCGATCGTGTCAATGCCCAGCAGGCGCGCCGCTTCCTGGACCGCGTGGTGGGCTACATGGTCTCGCCGCTGCTGTGGGCCAAGATCGCCCGTGGCCTCTCGGCCGGGCGTGTCCAGTCGGTGGCTGTGAAGCTGGTGGTCGAGCGTGAGCGCGAGATCCGCGCCTTCATTCCGGAAGAGTACTGGGAAGTGCACGCCGACCTTGGCACCGCCAAGCAAGCCAAGGTGCGTTTCGAGGTGACCCGCGAGAAGGGCGAGGCATTCAAGCCGCTGAACGAAGCCCAGGCCATGGCTGCGCTGAGCAAGCTCAAGGCGTCCAGCTACAGCGTGGTCAAGCGTGAAGACCGCCCGACCAGCAGCAAGCCGTCGGCACCGTTCATCACCTCCACCCTGCAACAGGCTGCGAGCAACCGCCTGGGCTTCGGTGTGAAGAAGACCATGATGATGGCTCAGCGGCTTTACGAAGCAGGCTACATCACCTACATGCGTACCGACTCGACCAACCTGTCGGTCGACGCGCTGGACATGGCGCGCAGTTACATCGAGCGCGAGTTCGGCAAGCAGTACCTGCCCGAGGCACCGCTGGTGTACGGCAGCAAGGAAGGCGCTCAGGAGGCCCACGAAGCGATTCGTCCTTCCGACGTCAACACGCACCCAACCAAGCTCAGCGGCATGGAACGTGACGCCGAGCGCCTCTACGAACTGATCTGGCGCCAATTCCTCGCCTGCCAGATGCCGCCTGCCCAGTACCTGTCCACCAGCGTGACCGTGGCTGCCGGTGATTTCGAGCTGCGTGCCAAAGGTCGCATCCTCAAGTTCGACGGTTACACCCGTGTGTTGCCGCAGCAGAGCAAGCCAGGCGAAGATGACGTGTTGCCGGAAATGGTCCAGGGTGAGGCGCTCAAGCTGATCCAGATCGACCCCAGCCAGCACTTCACCAAGCCACCTGCGCGCTTCACCGAAGCCAGCCTGGTCAAGGAAATGGAAAAGCGCGGCATCGGTCGCCCTTCGACGTATGCGGCGATCATTTCCACCATCCAGGACCGCGGCTACGTCACGCTGCACAACCGCCGCTTCTACTCCGAGAAAATGGGCGACATCGTTACCGAGCGCCTGTCGGAAAGCTTCGCCAACCTGATGGACTACGGCTTCACCGCGGACATGGAGGAGAACCTCGATGACGTGGCCCAGGGCGAGCGCGACTGGAAAAACGTGCTGGACGAGTTCTACGGCGACTTCAGCAAGAAGCTGCTGACGGCCGAGTCCGCCGAGCACGGCATGCGTGCCAACCAGCCGACCATGACCAACATTCCGTGCAAGGAATGTGGGCGTCCGATGATGATCCGCACTGCCTCCACCGGCGTGTTCCTGGGTTGCTCGGGTTACAGCCTGCCGCCCAAAGAGCGCTGCAAGGCCACCGTCAACCTGGTGCCGGGCGATGAAATCGCTGCGGATGACGAAGGTGAGTCGGAGTCGCGCGTGCTGTTGGGCAAGCACCGCTGCCCGATCTGCTCCACGGCCATGGATGCTTACCTGCTCGACGAGAAGCACAAGCTGCATATCTGCGGTAACAACCCTGATTGCGTCGGCTACGAGATCGAAGAGGGCAGTTACCGCATCAAGGGTTACGAAGGGCCGAGCCTGGAGTGTGACAAGTGCGGCAGCGAGATGCAGCTCAAGACCGGCCGCTTCGGCAAGTTCTTCGGTTGCACCAACCCGGCGTGCAAGAACACCCGCAAGCTGCTCAAGAGCGGCGAGGCGGCTCCACCCAAGATGGACAAGGTGGACATGCCAGAGCTCAAGTGCGAGAAGGTCGACGACACCTATGTGCTGCGTGATGGTGCTTCTGGGTTGTTCCTGGCAGCCAGCCAGTTCCCCAAGAACCGCGAGACCCGTGCACCGCTGGTCATGGAGATCGTGCCGCACAAGCACGAGATTGACCCCAAGTACCACTTCCTGTGCGATGCGCCGCAGAAGGATCCGGAAGGTCGCCCGGCAGTGATCCGCTACAGCCGCAAGACCAAGGAGCAATACGTGCAGTCCGAGGTCGATGGCAAGCCTACCGGCTGGAAGGCGTTCTACGACGGCAATGCCTGGAAGGTCGAAGACAAGCGCTGATTGTTTCAGCGACGAGATTGGGGCCGCTTAGCGGCCCCATTTCATGGGTGACAAGTACATCTCGATCCCTGAAACTGCAGGTATTCGCCTTGCAGCCTTAGGGAGGTCACTCGAGATGGCCCAGGAACTCTACACCCGCACCAACCAGAAGCTTTTCTTCGCCGGCCTCGCCCTCGAGTCCATGGCCAAGGCTGCCGACAGCCAGGCCATGAATGCACAAGGCCTTGTGCAGGCCGAGCGTGAGGCTGCTCTATTCCACCTGTATGGTGCGTTATTGGGCTTGTGTCACGAGATTGGTGGCTTCTACCGCCTGCCAGCGGCGTCCAGCGTCGAGCAACTGCTCGCCGATGATGCCCTGAATGACATTGCCATCCCCGAAGTGGCTGAGTTGCTGGAGCTGTCCAGGCAGCGGGAGAC
This sequence comes from Pseudomonas putida, assembly GCF_026625125.1. NCBI lineage: Bacteria > Pseudomonadati > Pseudomonadota > Gammaproteobacteria > Pseudomonadales > Pseudomonadaceae > Pseudomonas > Pseudomonas putida. Next base: position 1,883,301 of record NZ_CP113097.1, read on the forward strand.
CTGGCTGGCGCAACTGCTCACTGCTTATGCCGATTTGTTCCGACCACCGGTCGCGAAGAAAACCGCAAAAACCGATGTCACCCAGCCACTCATTCTGGCCGTCAATCTCGACGAACCCGAGCAGGCTGCGCTGTCGCGTGACGATCTGGAAAGCTGGCGCAACAACCTGAAAGGCTTGGTGAGACGATTCCGTGACGCGTTGAGTGAGTGCTGATCTTCGCCCTGGCTGGTACAATGCTCGCCTTTCGCGGAGAACAGCCCTTTATGTCTACGTCTTTTCTGGAAATTGTCGAGTTGCCTGATGGCCGAATCGAACTGCGTCGTGCCGAGGACGAAGGCTCCCTGGTAACCCTGGATTTCTCGGAAGACGCCAAGGTATTCCTGCAGGGGCAACACGTTGAAGTTGCCAAGGCCATGCTGAGTGTGGGCGTGCAGATGGCGGGGCGCCTCATGGATGGCGAACTCGACCGTGACGAAGGGCCGCGCGTACTTCACTGATACCCCGGTTGTTTCGGGTTACAGGCAAAGCCTGAACATCAGCCGAGGCGGATGTTCAGGCTTTGTGCGTTTCCGGCACTGGCTGCACGCACCAGCTGCTGCCGCGCAGTGGCATTGACGCTGCCAAGCCAGCTGACCACGGTATGGCTGCGGCCAAGGCGCAGGGCGTCACAGGCCAATTGCAGTGGGCTCTGGTTGCCACGCGGTTGCAGCAGCAGAATGCGCTCGCGGTTGAGCCCGGCATCACGCAACCAGGCCTGGGTCAGGCTGCCCGGTGGTGCAATAAGCGTCAGCCAGCGGGCCTCCTGCTCTTCGCTCAGTTCGCGCAGCACCGGTGCCAGCAAGGTGTGGCAATGGTCGGGGGCGCCACGCAGGGACAGTTCACTGAACAGGCCCGGTTCGCTGTTCTTGCGCGCCTGTTCGCTGGCCTTCAGGCCTGGCAGGACCGGTTGGGCGAGGAAGGCTTCGAACAGTGGAAGCTGTACCTGTTGTTGTGCTTGGACGAACTGTTGCATGACGCCTCCTGGTTCAGCGGCGAATAACGCCGACACTCAAGCCTTCGATCACCATTTCCTGCTCTTTCAGGTCGACTTCGATAGGGGCGAAATCGGGGTTTTCGGCGATCAGCCAGACCTTGCTGCCTTCGCGTTTGAAACGCTTGACGGTCACTTCATCGCCGATGCGGGCGACGACGATCTGCCCGTTACGGGCCTCACGGCAGGTGTGCACAGCCAGCAGGTCGCCGTCGAAGATGCCGACGTCCTTCATGCTCATGCCGTGTACGCGCAGCAGGTAGTCGGCGCGCGGGTGGAAGAAGGATGGATTGATGTTGCAAGATTGTTCGATGTGCTGCTCGGCAAGGATAGGTGCACCGGCTGCGACCCGGCCGATGATCGGTAGGCCGTTTTCTTCGGCCTTGGCCTCAAAGCCGGGGATGCGGATGCCGCGGGATGCGCCTGGGGTCATCTCGATCGCGCCTTTGCGCGCGAGGGCCTTGAGGTGCTCCTCGGCGGCATTGGGCGACTTGAAGCCCAGCTCCTGAGCGATCTCTGCGCGCGTCGGCGGAAAGCCGTTGTCTTCGAGGCAACGTTTGATGAAGGCCAGGATTTCGGCTTGGCGGGGCGTCAGTTTCAACATGGCGGGCGCTCTGTCTTTTTATACAGTGACTGGGATTATATACAGTACTGGATACGCTGCAAGCGCAATGCGATAAGAAAAAGCCGTGCGCCATCCCTCTTAGCGCTTGCAGCTAGCAGCCCGGCGCTTTCTAATGGCGACCGCACAGTCACCGAGCCTTGACATCAGCAGGCCTGAAACGTATGTTTCAAACACCTGTTTGTCTGTCTGGCGGAGTAGTCATGGCCCAATCGGAAACCGTTGAACGCATTCTCGATGCTGCCGAGCAGCTGTTCGCGGAAAGGGGGTTCGCGGAAACCTCGTTGCGGCTGATTACCAGCAAGGCCGGGGTCAACCTGGCGGCGGTCAATTACCATTTCGGTTCCAAGAAGGCGCTGATCCAGGCGGTCTTCTCCCGTTTCCTCGGGCCTTTCTGCGCCAGCCTCGAACGTGAACTCGAGCGTCGTCAAGGCAAGCCTGAGCAAAAGCCCAGCCTTGAGGAACTGCTGGAAATGCTCGTGGAGCAGGCGCTGGTGGTGCAGCCGCGCAGCAACAACGACCTGTCGATCTTCATGCGCCTGCTGGGCCTTGCGTTCAGCCAGAGCCAGGGGCACCTGCGGCGCTACCTGGAAGACATGTATGGCAAGGTGTTCCGCCGCTACATGTTGCTGGTCAATGAAGCCGCGCCGCGCATTCCGCCGCTCGAGCTGTTCTGGCGGGTGCACTTCATGCTCGGTGCTGCGGCGTTCAGCATGTCCGGCATCAAGGCATTGCGCGCTATTGCCGAAACCGACTTTGGTATCAACACCTCCATAGAGCAGGTCATGCGCCTGATGGTACCGTTCCTGGCCGCGGGCATGCGCGCCGACAGCGGTGTCACCGACGAGGCGATGGCCACCGCGCAGCTGCGCCCGCGCAGCAAAACCGGCAGCACCACCGCCAAGGCCTGAAGGCTGGGCGGGGCAGGGCGCTTGGGCTAAGCTAGCGCCCATGCCTGACCTCGATCTGCTGCACATCTCCCTCGCTGACCAGTGCCTCTATGGCTTTGCCAAGGGGCAGTTGTGCCTGCGCCTGGCAGTGTCGACCGCACGCAATGGGGCCGGTGAGGGTAATGGCTCGGGCTGCACGCCGCGTGGCCTGCACCAGGTGCGCGCGAAGATCGGCGCGGGCTTGCCGCTCAATGCCGTGCTGCGCGGGCGGCGCTGGACCGGTGAGGTCTGGTCGCCGGCGTTGCACGCACAGTACCCCGGGCGTGACTGGGTCCTTACCCGCATTCTCTGGCTCAGCGGTTGCGAGGCCGGCGTCAATCGTCTGGGCGCGGTGGACACGTTCCGCCGCTCTATCTATCTGCATGGCACGCCCGACACGGAACCCTTGGGCATACCGCTGTCCCATTGCTGCATTCGGCTGCGCAACACCGATCTGCTTGGCCTGTTCGAACGCGTACCGGTGCATTGCCCGGTGCGTATCGATGAGGCCGCATGCCCCCAGTGGGCTTCTTTAAGTCTGTAATGAAGGATTGCCTATGACCGTCAGCCTGCAAGGCTCCCTGATGGTGGATATCGCCGGTAAATGGCTGACCGCCGAAGACCGCCAACTCCTGCGCCAGCCGGAAGTGGCTGGCCTGATCATCTTTGCCCGCAACATCGACAGCCCGCGCCAGGTGCGTGAGCTGTGCGCGTCCATCCGCGCCATTCGCCCCGATCTGATTCTGGCCGTCGACCAGGAGGGCGGCCGTGTGCAGCGTTTGCGTCAGGGCTTCGTGCGCCTGCCAGCCATGCGCGCGATCGCCGATAACGCCAACGCCGAATACCTCGCCGAGCAGTGCGGTTGGTTGATGGCCACTGAAGTGCTGGCGGTTGGCCTGGACCTGAGCTTCGCTCCCGTGCTCGACCTGGACCACCAGCGCAGCGCCGTGGTCGGAAGCCGCGCGTTCGAGGGCGACCCGCAACGTGCCACGCAGTTGGCTGGCGCCTTCATCCGTGGGATGAATGCAGCGGGTATGGCTGCCTGTGGCAAGCATTTCCCGGGGCATGGCTGGGCGGAGGCGGACTCCCACGTGGCCATTCCTACGGACGAGCGCAGCCTTGAGCAACTGCGCCAGGCCGATCTGGTGCCGTTCAGCCGCCTCAGCGGGCAGCTGGCAGCAGTGATGCCGGCGCATGTCATCTATCCGCAGGTAGACAACCAGCCGGCCGGGTTCTCGCGTCGTTGGTTGCAGGAGGTTCTGCGCGGCGAACTGGGCTTTGACGGGGTGATCTTCAGTGACGACCTGTCGATGGCGGGTGCGCATGTGGTCGGCGATGCGGCTAACCGGATCGAGGCGGCGCTGAGTGCCGGTTGTGACATGGGCCTGGTGTGCAACGACCGGGCGGCGGCAGAGCTGGCGTTGAGCGCGGCGCAGCGGCTCAAGGTCAAGCCGTCGCCGCGCATTGCACGGATGCGCGGGCAGGGCTTCGCGCGCACCGACTACCGCCAGCAGCCGCGTTGGCTGGAGGCGTTGGGGGCGTTGCGCGAGGCGCAATTGGTCGATTGACTGTGCCGGCCCCACAGGTATCCCGCTGTTGCTCAAGGCAGTGAAGGTCCTGTGGGGCTTGTCCGCGCAGCCGCCAGGGCTGGCCGCTAGCGTCCGCGCTTTGCAGGCAGCGGGGCAAACAGCGCCTCGATTTCTTCATCCCCCAGGCGCCACTGCCCAGCCTCTGCACCATCGAGCAAGCTTGTCGCCAGGGCTGCTTTTTCCTGCTGCAGGTGCTGTATCTTCTCTTCAACCGTGCCGCGCGTGATCAGCTTGAACACGAACACCGGCTTGTCCTGGCCGATGCGGTAGGCGCGGTCGGTCGCCTGGTTCTCGCTGGCCGGGTTCCACCACGGGTCGAAGTGAATCACGGTGTCGGCAGCGGTCAGATTCAGCCCCACGCCGCCGGCCTTGAGGCTGATCAGGAACACTTCGCTGTCGCCCTGCTGGAACTGCTGCACCGGTGTGCGCCGGTCACGGGTGTCGCCGGTGAGCAGGCTGTAGCGGATCTTGCGCTTGTTCAGCTCTTGTTCGATCAATGCCAGCATCGAGGTGAACTGAGAGAACAGCAGCACCCGGCGGCCTTCGCTGAGCAGTTCTTCGAGCATGTCCAGCAGCGCGCCGAGCTTGCCCTTGTCAGCCTGATTGCCCTTGGTCTCGACCCCTTTGACCAGGCGCAAATCGCAACACACCTGGCGTAGCTTGAGCAGGGCATCGAGGATCACGATCTGGCTGCGTGCCGCGCCATTGCGGGCGATTTCGTCGCGCACTTTCTTGTCCATCGCCACGCGCACGGCCTCGTAGGTATCACGCTGGGCGTCGCTGAGTTCGACCCAATGGACCATTTCGGTCTTGGGAGGCAATTCGGTCGCTACCTGCTCCTTGGTGCGGCGCAGCAGGAACGGGCGGATGCGGGTGACCAGATGCGCCAGCCGTTCGGTATCGCCGTGGCGTTCGATAGGCGTTCGGTAATCCTGATTGAAGCGCTTGAGCTCGCCCAGCCAGCCGGGCATGAGGAAGTGGAAGATCGACCACAGCTCGCCCAGGTTGTTTTCCATTGGCGTGCCGGTCAGGCACACACGTTGGTTGGCCTGCAGCTCGCAGACGGCCTGTGCGGCCTTGCTGGTGCTGCTCTTGATGTTCTGCGCCTCGTCCAGCACCAGCACGCTCCACTGCTGCGCGCGCAGGTGCTCCAGGTCGCGCGGCACCAGGGCGTAGGTGGTCAGTACCAGGTCGTATTCGTGCAGCTTGGCGAAATGTTTGCTGCGCCCGGGGCCGTGCAAGGCCAGGACGCGCAGGCCGGGCGCGAAGCGCTGGGCTTCGTCGAGCCAATTGGGGACCAGGCTGGTCGGCATCACTGCCAGGGCAGGGTCGGCGAGACGCCCGTTCTGCTTTTCCAGCAGCAGGTGGGCGAGGGCCTGCAAGGTCTTGCCCAGGCCCATGTCGTCGCCAAGGATGCCGCCGGTGCCCATTTCGCGCAGGGCCTGCAACCAGTTCAGGCCCTGTTGCTGATAGGGGCGCAAGGTGGCGTTGAGCGCTGCGGGCGGCGTGATCTGCAGGTCGCGGGCATCGCGCAGGCGCCGGCCCAGGTCGCGCACATGGGCGCCACCTTCCCAGTGCAGGGGCAAGTGGTCGATGTCGTTCAGGCGTGCCGCGTCGGCGCGGTCCAGGCGCAGGGTGGTGCCGACGTTGTCCTCGTGCAGATACAGTTCACCGAGGGTGCCCATGACCGACTTGATTCGCCCGTAGGGCAGGGCGACGCGCAGCGCTGGGGCGTCCAGCCGGCCGCGATTGAGGTCGATCAGCAGGTGCTCGTCGTCGCTGCGTCGGGCCAGCTCGCTGGGCCGTAGCAGCTCGGGGTTGCTGCGCAGCAGCTGCAGCACGATTGGCAGCAGGCTGTGGCGCTCGCCTTCGACGACGATGCCCAGCTCCAGGTCGAACCATTCGTGGCCGGGCGCTTCGTCGATGCTGGCGTACCAGTCATCCACTTCATGCAGGTTGAAGGCGAAGTCGCGGTGGATATCGACCTCCCAGCCCGCCTCGCGCAGGCGCGGCAGGCCGTCGCGGGCGAAGCGCAGCCAGGCTTCGTCGTCGGGCAACTGCAGCATTTCGCCCGCGCTGTCGGGCAGCGCTTTGCTCTGCCGGGTGGCGGGCTTGAAGCCCAGCTCGCGCAGCACCTTGCGCAGCGCCTGCTCGGCCGCGGGCTGGCGGCGGATGCGCTGGCTGGTGGCATCCACCAGTCGGGTCAATGGCTTGTCGTCGCTGCCACTGGCGCGCAGCCCATCGTAGTCGAACGCGAGGGCGGCGCGGTGTTGCATCTGGCGCTGCATGCGCCCGGTCTTGGGCATGTAGGCGCTGAATTCAAGGCTGCCCAGGGTCAGCCGGCCCTTGGGCTGAATGTTGTCGATCTGTTCGGTGGTCACGGCGGTGGGGGTGGGGACCTGCCGGTTCAAGGCGTTCAATCGATGACTCAAAGGTACTACCAGGTGTTCAGGTACGGTCGGTGCGCGTGCGAGCTGGCTGGCGATGAAAGGGTCCAGGTCATGCTGCAGTTCGCCGGCCTGATGCGAATGGGGGTCGATGTAGTGCAATGGCTCGATGGGCAGTACCTGCAGCGGCAGCTGCTGGTCATGGTGCCAGGCGCCCCTGTAGCTGCCGTTGTCCAATCTGACCCAGCGGAACTCGGCACGCCGTTGTGGCCCGGCATGCAACGGCGTGGGGTCGTCTTCAAACAACAGGCGCCCGGTGGCCAAGGCGTAGCTGAAAAGCTCCGCACCTTGCTTGCCTTCCAGTTGCGCCACGGGCGTGATCGTTTTGCTGCGGGCATCGATCAGGCGTAACAGCCGGGCGTCGTCCTGGGTGACGTAACGTGGGGTGTAGTAGATCATCTCTGGCATCGAGGTGATGCGGCCGACTTTCAGCGTACCGTCGGTTTGCGGCGTGCCCTTTATTGGCTCGAGCTGAAAATGTTCGCGGTCCCTGTGAATGCGGTAGTAGATCGCCGGGCCTTTGCGTGCAGGCTCGCTGGCGGCTGCAGCCTGGGAAGGCGATTCGAGCCCTTGCACCCACAGGTTCAGGTCGGGCGGCAGCGACAGCGCAGCGTGTTCTGCGCTGGCGGCTCCGTCGAGCGCTCTGCCTTCGAGCTCCAGTTGCAGCAACGCGGCGACGCAGTGCTTGCAATCTGACCCTACCGGGCAGGAGCAGCCCCCGAAGACGCGCAGCTCACCGCGACTCAACGCCAGCTTGATGTCCTGATGGTAAACCTGGCCTGCCGAGCCTTTGCACATTGCCTCGATGCTATGGCCCTTCACCGAAAGGATGCGCGTGCGTTCCTGCGCTGCATATTTACGGCCTCGAGACAATGCGCCAGCGTCGAAGCAATCGACCCAGTCCGGGTAGTCTCTGAGCAGTTGCCGTGCGTCGCCATCACTCACATCACTGCTCCATCAGCTCCGGGTCCATCACCGGCATCTTCCGAGTGCCTGGCGGGGTGATCTTCAGCAGCACCGCCAGGTGGCCGCCATCGAGGAAGGTCAGCTGGCCACCCTTGATGGTGCTGTTGCTCTGTTTGAACTGCTCGCTCTTGAGCACATTGCCATTGCTGTCGAGCTGGTTGACCCAGAAGTTGGCCTCCACGGCGATGAAGCGCCCTTCGGTGATGCTCAGGTTGCCTTCGATCGGGAAATGGCCGAACTGCTCCTGGCCATCAGCCAGGGCGATGCGGCTTGGCGCGTTGCCGACCTGCTGCTGCCAGGCCTTGTGCAGCAGCACGGTGTAGTCGGCCGTGGCTTGCAGGCGGGTGGCTTCATCTTCCAGCGCCAGTGGGCGTTCGGCGCTCTTTTCCAGGGGCTGGGCGCCGGCGCTCCAGTCCTCGGGCGCGTACGGGCTGGTGAAGGCCGGCACGCTGTTCTGCCGCACAAGCATCATTTCCACCTGATAAAGGCCTTCAGCGAAGGCAGCCGGCGCGAACAGCGCAAGCAACAAGGTCAGGCAACGGATGGCACGCATGGATCTTCCTTAGGCTGTCTGTGGTGTCAGGCGCTCGAACAGCGCCTCCAGAGTGTTGAAACGTTCGTCGGGCCGCTCCATCGGTACCAGGAAGCGGAACTGGGTTGCACCTTCGAACTTGTAGCGTTTGGGCTGGCCCTGGATCAGCTTGATCAGGGTCAGCGGGTCGACCGGGGTTTCGGCCTCGAACTCGAGCTTGCCGCCGTTCGGGCCGGCATCGACTTTCTTGATGCCGAGCTTTTCCGCCTGGAGCTTGAGCTGGGTCAGGCGCATCAGGTTCTTGGTCGGCTCGGGCAGCAGGCCGAAGCGGTCGATCATCTCCACTTGCAGGTCCTTGAGGCCCTCTTCGTCAGCCGCCGAGGCGATGCGCTTGTAGAGGATCAGCCGCGCATGCACGTCGGGCAGGTAGTCCTCGGGGATCAGTGCCGGCAGGCGCAGGTTGATTTCCGGGCCGCCGCCCAGCGGCTGCTCCAGGTTCGGCTGAGTGCCCTTGCGAATGGCCTTGACCGCTCGTTCGAGCATCTCCATGTAAAGGGTGAAGCCCACCGCCTGGATCTGCCCGCTCTGGCCTTCGCCCAGCAGTTCGCCGGCGCCGCGGATTTCCAGGTCGTTGGTGGCCAGTACGAAACCGGCGCCCAGGTCCTGGGTGTTGGCAATGGCTTCCAGGCGTTTCTCGGCGTCGGCGCTCACTTTCTGGCGCGCCGGTGTCAGCAGGTAGGCGTAGGCCTGGTGGTGGCTGCGGCCGACCCGGCCACGCAACTGGTGAAGCTGGGCCAGGCCGAACTTGTCGGCACGCTCGATGACGATGGTGTTGGCGCTGGGCACGTCGATGCCGGTCTCGATGATGGTCGAGGCGATCAGCACGTTGAAGCGCTTGTGATAGAAGTCGCTCATCACCTGTTCCAGCTCGCGCTCGCGCATCTGCCCGTGGCCGATGCCGATGCGCGCTTCGGGTACCAGTTCGGCAAGGTCGGCGGCGCATTTTTCGATGGTTTTCACATCGTTGTGCAGGTAGTACACCTGGCCGCCGCGCAGCAGTTCACGCAGCAGGGCTTCTTTGACCGTGCTGTTGTTCTGTTCCATGACGAAGGTGCGCACCGACAGGCGCCGTGCCGGCGGCGTGGCGATGATGGACAGGTCGCGCATGCCGGCCACGGCCATGTTCAGCGTTCGCGGGATCGGTGTGGCGGTCAGGGTGAGGATGTCCACCTCGCTGCGCAGGGCCTTGAGCTGCTCCTTCTGGCGTACGCCAAAGCGGTGCTCTTCGTCGATCACCACCAGGCCAAGGTCCTTGAAGCGCACGTCGTCCTGCAGCAGCTTGTGCGTGCCGATCAGGATGTCGATCTTGCCTTCGGCCAGGTCCGCTGCAGCACTGGCCACTTCCTTGGCCGACTTGAAGCGGCTCATCACCTCGACCGTCACCGGCCAGTCGGCGAAGCGGTCGCGGAAGCTGTTGTAGTGCTGCTGGGCAAGCAGGGTGGTAGGCACCAGCACCGCGACCTGACGGCCGCTGTGCACGGCGATGAAGGCCGCGCGCATCGCCACCTCGGTCTTGCCGAAGCCGACGTCGCCGCACACCAGGCGGTCCATTGGCTTGGCGGCAAGCATGTCGGCGCGCACGGCTTCGATGGCGTTCTGTTGGTCGGGGGTTTCCTCGAAGGGGAAGCCGGCGCTGAAAGTGGCATAGTCGGCAGCCGGGTCGGCGAAGGCGTAGCCCTTGCGAGCGGCGCGGCGGGCGTAGATGTCGAGCAGCTCGGCGGCCACGTCGCGGACCTGTTCGGCGGCTTTGCGCTTGGCTTTCTGCCAGGCTTCAGAGCCCAGCCGGTGCAGCGGTGCCAGGGCATCATCGCTGCCGGTGTAGCGGGCGATCAGGTGCAGGTTGGCCACCGGCACATAGAGCTTGGCGCCCTCGGCATATTCCAGGGTCAGGAACTCCGCGGCCTGGCCGTCGATTTCCAGGGTGGCCAGGCCCAGGTAGCGGCCCACGCCATGGTCGATGTGCACCACCGGCGCGCCTTCGCGCAGCTCGGTCAGGTTTTTGATCACCGCATCATTGGCGGCCTCGCCGCGCTTGTCGCGGCGCCGGCGCTGCATCACGCGCTGGCCGAACAGCGGGCTTTCGGCCACCAGGGCGACGGCCGGGTCTTCGAGCAGCAGGCCGTCATCCAGTGGCGCGATGGTGATCGCCAGACGCTGGCTGCCGGTGATGAAGTCGGCCCAGCCCTCGACTGTCTGCGGCCTCAGCTTGAGGCGCTCGAGCAGCTCCAGCAGCACCTCGCGACGGCCCGCCGATTCGGCGGTGAACAGCACCCGGCCGTTGAACTGGTCGAGGAAGTCGGACAACGCCGCCAGCGGCTGGTTGGCTTTGGCTTCGATGGCCAGGTTGGGCAGGGTGCGAGCGGGGAAGCGCTCGCGGCCGACGCCAGGCTCGAGATCCTCGGCACTGACCACCACGCGCGGCCATTGCTTGAGCTGGGCGAAGCAGTCCTCCACCGGCAGGAACAGCTCAGAAGGCGGCAGCAGTGGACGGCTCAGGTCGCCGCGGCGGTCTTCGTAACGGCCGCGCACGTCGTTCCAGAAGTGCTCGGCAGCCTGCTCCACGCCCGGCAGCGAGAACACCTGGGTGTCGCTTGGCAGGTAGTCGAACAGGGTCGAGGTTTCTTCGAAGAACAGCGGCAGGTAGTACTCGATGCCGGCGGGAATGATGCCGCTGGCCAGGTCCTGGAAGATCGCGCTGCGGCGGAAGTCGACATCGAAACGCTCACGGAAGCGCGCCTTGAAGCGTGTCACTTCCTCTTTCTGCATGGGGAATTCGCGTGCTGGCAGCAGGCGGATCGAGTCGACCTTGTCGATCGAGCGCTGGGTCTCCGGGTCGAAAGTGCGCAGGGTCTCGATCTCATCGTCGAACAGGTCGATGCGATAGGGCAGCTTGCTGCCCATCGGGAACAGGTCGATCAGCGCGCCGCGCACGGCGAACTCGCCATGCTCGTAGACCGTGTCGACGCAGCGATAGCCCGTGGCCTCCAGGCGCGAGCGCATCTGCTCTACGTCGATGGTCTGGCCGACGTCCAGCACCAGGCTGCTGCCGAGCAAAAAGCGCGTTGGGGCCAGGCGGTGCAGGGCCGTGGTGATCGGCACCACGAGGATGCCGTGGCTCAGCTCCGGCAACCGGTAGAGGCTGGAGATGCGTTGGGAAATGATGTCCTGGTGCGGTGAGAACAGGTCGTAGGGCAGGGTTTCCCAATCCGGGAACGGCAGTACCGGAAGGCCGGGGGCGAAGAAGCGCAGCTCCTGCTCCAGACGGTCGGCAGCCTGGCTGTCGGCCGTCAGCAGCAGGGTGAAGCGGCCAGCGCTGCTGGCGGCTTCGGCGATGGCAAGGCTGAGGGCGGCACCGGGCAGGTTGCCCCAGGTTTGTTTGCCGGCCGTAGCCGACATTTGCGGTAGGCGCAGAACTGACACGGGAGATTGCACTCCAAGCGTTGCGGCAAAGAGACCGATTGTACCGGTGCCGGTGCGTGCTGTCAGGCTCGGAAAGGGCATGAGCACGGGCTTTGGCTGCCACGACAGGCGCTCATTGCCGGTTACGCGTTGGGGCGTCATAATGTAGCCCCTTTTTTCTCCCCCTACATGTGGAAGGTTCCCGTGACTCAGAAGCCCGACCAGTGTCTTGGTGAGTGGATCGATCGTGAAGCTCTGGCTGAAGCGATGATCCCGCTTATCGGTCAGCTCTACCGCAACAACAACGTGGTGAGCTCGATCTATGGCCGCAGCCTGATCAACCGTTCGGTTATCTCGATCCTCAAGGCCCACCGCTTTGCGCGTCACCGTCAGACCGACGAAACCGAACTGTCCGTCCACGAGACATTCCCCCTGCTCAAAGCCATGAGCGAGCTGAAACTGGGCGCCGCTTCGGTCGACCTGGGCAAGCTGGCCAACAAGTTCAAACAGCAAGGCAATGGCAAGACCGCCGAGCAGTTCGTGCGTGAAGAACTGGCCGAGGTCGTGGGCCAGCAGAATGCATCCGCGCGCAAGGGCACCGACGTTGTCCTGTACGGTTTCGGCCGCATCGGCCGCCTGCTGGCGCGCATCCTGATCGAGAAGACCGGTGGTGGCGACGGCCTGCGCCTGCGTGCCATCGTTGTGCGCAAGGGTGCCGAAAACGACCTGGTCAAGCGCGCCAGCCTGCTGCGCCGTGACTCGGTGCACGGCCCGTTCGATGGCACCATCACCATCGACGAAGCCAACAACACCATCACTGCCAACGGCAACCTGATCCAGATCATCTACGCCAAGAACCCGAGCGAAGTCGATTACACCCAGTACGGCATCGAAAACGCCCTGATCGTCGACAACACCGGCGTATGGCGTGATGCCGACGGCCTCGGCCAGCACCTGGCCTGCCCGGGCGCTGCCCGCGTGATCCTTACCGCACCTGGCAAGGGCGCGCTGAAGAACATCGTGCACGGCATCAACCACGGTGACATCACCGCCGAGGACAAGATCATCTCGGCAGCTTCGTGCACCACCAACGCCATCGTGCCGGTGCTCAAGGCCATCAATGACCAGTACGGCATCGTCAATGGTCACGTCGAAACCGTTCACTCGTTCACCAACGACCAGAACCTGATCGACAACTTCCACAAGGGCAGCCGTCGTGGCCGCGCCGCGCCGCTGAACATGGTCATCACCGAAACCGGTGCTGCCACCGCTGCCGCCAAGGCGCTGCCAGTGCTCAAGGGCAAGCTGACCGGCAACGCCATTCGCGTCCCGACACCGAACGTGTCGATGGCCATCCTGAATCTGAACCTGGAAAAGGCCACCAACCGCGAAGAAATCAACGAGTACCTGCGCCAGACCGCCATGCACTCGGAGCTGCACAAGCAGATCGATTACGTCAGCTCGCAGGAAGTGGTTTCCACCGACTTCGTAGGCTCGCGCCACGCGGGTGTGGTTGACGCTGAAGCGACCATCGCCAACGATAACCGCGTTGTCCTGTACGTCTGGTACGACAACGAATTCGGTTACAGCTGCCAGGTGGTTCGCGTGATGGAAGACATGGCTGGTGTGAACCCGCCTGCGTTTCCACGCTAATTCGCTTGTAAGGCAATGAAAAAACGGGAACCTTCGGGTTCCCGTTTTTTTTTGGCCTGCTGAACCGAACCGGCCTCTACTGTGTCTGTAATGGCCTCATCCCCGGCCAGCTCCATGGCTGGAGCACTGGCGCCCAATCCATTGGTAAGCCTGTTACGGGCCATGAAGCCGGTGCAGGCAACCGAGAGCCCGACTTTTGCGCATAGCCCTGCTGTTCATCCTGATGCTGCTGACCGCCTGCAACCAAGGCCCCACCCTGGAGCGCCTCGGCGGCCCTGCCATGGGCAGCAGCTACAGCATCCAGTACGTCCGCGAGGCAGGCGGGCCTGCACCTGTCCAGGTACAGGCGGCGGTGGAAACGATCCTTCAGGACATAGATCAACACTACTCGACCTACCGCGGCGACTCTGCGGTGAGCCAGTTCAATCAGCTCCCCGCCAACCAGTGCCTGGCCTTGCCCTCAGACATGCTCGAGCTGGTCGCCTTCGGCCAGCACCTGGCCGAACAAACCGATGGCGCTTTCGACCTCACTGTCGAACCGCTGCTCGACCTCTGGGGTTTCGGCCCTCAGGCCCGCCATGAACAGGTGCCAGAAGCGCAGGCATTGGCCGCTGCCCGCCTGCGTGTGGGCTACCAGCACTTGCGCGTCGAAGGCCAGGTGTTGTGCAAGGATGCCCCGGTGCAACTGGACTTCAACAGCATCGCTGCTGGCCACGCCGTGGACCTGATTGCCGCGCGCCTGCGTGCCATGGGTATCGCCAGCTTCATTGCCGAAGTGACCGGCGAGCTCAAGGCGGTGGGCCGCAAGCCAGACGGCAGCCTCTGGCGCATCGCCCTGGAATTGCCCCGCGAGGACCGCCAGATCGCCCGCCAGGTGATACCGGTCGATGGCCTGGGTGTATCGACCTCGGGTGACTATCGGCACTATTTCGAGCAGAATGGCCGGCGCTATTCGCACACCTTCGATGCCCGTCTCGGGCGCCCGGTCGCTCATGACCTGGCTGCCGTCACCGTGCTCGATGCCTCGGCGCTGCAGGCCGACGGCTATTCGACCCTGTTGCTGATCCTCGGGCCGGAGCGCGGCTGGGATTTCGCCATCGCTCATGACCTGGCGGCGGTATTGGTGACTCGGGCAGAGGGTGGCTTCGTCTCCCGAGCTACGCCCGCTTACCAGCGTGCGCTCAAAGGCAGGTGAAAGCGCAAGCAGGGAAGGTAGCTGCCAGGGAATCGGTGGATGCACATGTAGTGCAGGCAAAATTGGCCTACGACGCGACCAAGGGTTAATGTGCGCGGCGTTCACGCTTGATTAGACTGCACCCGAATTTTCTCATGGCGCCCTGGCGGCATGATCGAGTCCCGCGGCGACCATGGCCAGCGGGCCAGTTCTGAAGGAGTACGCATGGCTGTCTACAACTACGACGTAGTGGTGTTGGGTTCCGGCCCGGCCGGAGAAGGTGCGGCAATGAACGCCGCCAAAGCAGGGCGCAAGGTGGCGATGGTCGACAGCCGTCGCCTGGTCGGTGGCAACTGCACCCACCTGGGCACCATCCCGTCCAAGGCACTGCGTCACTCGGTGCGGCAGATCATGCAGTTCAACACCAACCCGATGTTCCGTGCCATCGGCGAGCCACGTTGGTTCTCTTTCCCGGACGTGCTCAAAAGCGCCGAGAAAGTGATCGCCAAGCAGGTCGCTTCGCGTACCGGCTACTACGCCCGTAACCGCGTCGACCTGTTCTTCGGCACCGGCAGCTTCGCCGACGAGCAGACCGTCGAAGTGGTCTGCCCCAATGGCGTGGTGGAAAAGCTCAACGCCAAGCACATCATCATCGCCACCGGCTCGCGTCCGTACCGCCCGGCCGACATCGACTTCCACCACCCGCGTGTCTATGACAGCGACACCATCCTGAGCCTCAGCCACACCCCGCGCAAACTGATCGTTTACGGCGCCGGTGTGATTGGCTGCGAATACGCCTCGATCTTCAGTGGCCTGGGGGTACTGGTCGAGCTGGTCGACAACCGCGGCCAACTGCTGAGCTTCCTGGATTCGGAAATTTCCCAGGCGCTGAGCTACCACTTCAGCAACAACAACATCACCGTGCGCCACAACGAAGACTACGAGCGGGTCGAGGGCCTGGACAACGGTGTCATCCTGCACCTGAAGTCTGGCAAGAAGATCAAGGCCGACGCCTTGCTGTGGTGCAACGGCCGTACCGGCAACACCGACAAGCTGGGCCTCGAGAACATCGGCATCAAGGTCAACAGCCGTGGCCAGATCGAAGTCGACGAGGCCTACCGCACCAGCGTGCCGAACATCTACGGTGCCGGTGACGTGATCGGCTGGCCGAGCCTGGCAAGTGCCGCCCATGACCAGGGCCGCTCGGCAGCAGGCAGCATCGTCGACAACGGCAGCTGGCGTTTCGTCAACGACGTGCCGACGGGCATCTACACCATTCCGGAGATCAGCTCGATTGGCAAGAACGAGCAGGAGCTGACCCAGGCCAAAGTGCCATACGAAGTGGGCAAGGCTTTCTTCAAGAGCATGGCGCGTGCACAGATCGCCGGCGAGCCGCAAGGCATGCTGAAAATCCTGTTCCATCGCGAGACCCTGGAAATCCTCGGCGTGCACTGCTTCGGCTACCAGGCTTCGGAAATCGTCCACATCGGCCAGGCGGTGATGAACCAGCCGGGCGAGCTGAACAACCTGAAGTACTTCGTCAACACCACGTTCAACTACCCGACCATGGCCGAAGCCTATCGGGTAGCTGCCTATGACGGCCTGAACCGGCTTTTTTGAGCGGCTCCGGCCGGTGGCCTGAGCCGGTCGGGGAGACCGATTTCAGCCCTACCCGAGGGTGGTCTTGGCCAAACCGGGAAAGTCTGTAATCAGGCTGTCCACGCCAAAATCAGCGAGCCGGCGCATCAGTGCCGGCTCGTTGACCGTCCACACCGATACATGCAAACCCTGGCCCTGTGCTTTGAGCAGGCGCTCGGGCGTGCACAGTGTCCAGTTCAATGCCAGCAGATCGCAGCCATAGTTCTGCGCGACCTTCAGTGGGTCGAGCCAGGCGTACTCGGCGACCAGGCCGCGCTTCACGTCAGGCACCAGTTCCAGCGCAGCGCCCAGTACTTCCCGCGAGCTCGAGGTGATGGTCACCTTGTCCAGCAGGCCGTACTGCTGTGCCAGTTCCCGAATCGCCAGCACCGTGGTGGCGGCCCGGGTCCGTGAGGCGCTCTTGACCTCCAGTTGCCAGTGCTCGAAGGGGCATTTTTCGAACAGTTCTTCCAGCCGTGGGATAGGGCAGGGCTGCACATGGCCTGGGCCGCCCCTGCGCGCATCGTAGGTGACCAGATCGGCTGCCGGGTGTTCGACGACCTTGCCGCGCCGCCCAGTGGTGCGCTTGAGGGTAGGGTCGTGGATGACCATCAGCTCATTGTCGGCCGACAGGTGCAGGTCAAGTTCGCAGCGGGTTACGCCGTGGGACAGGCACTGACGGAAACTGTGCAGGGTGTTCTCGGGCGCTTCGCCCTTGGCGCCGCGGTGGCCATAAATGAGGGTCACGTTCGTTCCTTCAGGTCAAAAATGAAAAGGCTCAGGAGGCAGGGTCGCCCTGTTCCAGCTGCTGGCGCCGTTGTTGCTGTTGGCGCTGCAGGATGTAGCGTGCCAGCAACTGACGCTGGGCATCTGTCATGTCGGTGAATTCGGTACCCAGTTCGAAGCTGCCATCGGCGCGCGGGTCGCAGTGGGTGACCTTGCCGCGCAGCAGCAGGCCGTGGGCGCGGGGCATCAACACCATCTTCACTTTGACCCGGGTGCCAGGGGCGATCTGCTGGGCTTGGGCGAACTCGATGCCACCTTCGGAGATGATCACCCGCTGGGGCTGGCCGATCTCGCCGATCAGGGTTTGCGCGACCACCGCGCTGAGCAAGTCCAGGCGCTTGTTCTGCGCTCGCAGGAACGCCGCCAGGGTGCGGTCCTTTTCGCTCAACTGACGCAGCAGGTGCTGGGACTCGAAGTCGGACAGGTGCAGCTCGCTGAGCAGGTTGAACAGTGGTGAATCATCCTGCAACAGTTCTGGCTCAAGGGCTTCGGCCGCGCTCAGGGGGCTGATTTCCAGTGCGATCCGATCTTCGATGCGGTAGTATTCGCGGCGATCTTCTTCGTCTAATGTCGTCATGGCGAACCCATGGTAGCGGCGGTGGTCCGAGTGTAAAGCCGCCGCAGGCGCCTCGCCACAAGGACGTTCCCTTTCATCCGAACAAGCCCCGACATGTTCAGACCTCTTTTCGCATTCATTGGTACGCGCTACACCCGTGCCAAGCGCCGTAATCACTTCGTCTCGTTCATTTCCCTGACCTCGATGATCGGCCTCGCCCTGGGCGTGGTGGTGATGATCGTGGTGCTCTCGGTCATGAACGGTTTCGACCACGAGATGCGTACCCGCGTGCTGGGCATGGTCCCTCACGCCACGCTTGAGAGCGGCCAGCCGATCAACGACTGGCCTGCCCTTGCCCAACAAGTAAAGCAGAATCCGCAGGTGCTGGCGGTTGCGCCCTATACCCAGATGCAGGGCCTGCTGACCCACGATGGCAAGGTGCAGAAGGTGCTGCTCAACGGTATCGACCCAGCCCGCGAGCGTGAGGTGTCGATCATCGACAACTTCATTCAGCAAGGCCGCCTGGACCAGCTGGCGCCTGGCGAGTGGGGCATCATGATCGGCGACAAGGCGGCCGCCAAGCTGGGGGTGGCCATCGGCGACAAGCTGACCTTCGTCGCCCCGGAGGTCAGCGTGACCCCCGCCGGCATGTTCCCACGCATGAAGCGCTTCACCGTGGTCGGCACCTTCCACGTCGGTGCTGGCGAGATCGACGGTTACCTGGGCCTGACCAATATTGCCGACCTGTCCCGCCTGCACCGCTGGAAGCCGGACCAGGTACAGGGCCTGCGCCTGAAATTCGACGACCTGTTCCAGGCCCCGCGTGTGGCCTGGAGCATTGCCCAGCAGTTGGGTGAGCAGGAGTACTACAGCCGCGACTGGACCCGTACCCACGGCAACCTGTACCAGGCGATCCGCATGGAAAAAGCCATGATCGGCCTGCTGTTGCTGCTGATCGTCGCGGTGGCGGCGTTCAACATCATTTCCACCCTGGTCATGGTGGTCAACGACAAGCGCGGTGACATCGCCATTCTCCGTACCCTGGGCGCCACCCCCGGGCAGATCATGGCCATCTTCATGGTTCAGGGCACGGTGATCGGCGTGATCGGCACCCTGATCGGAGCCGTGGTCGGTATCCTCGCTGCGCTCAACGTCAGCGCGGCGATTGCCGGCATCGAGAAATTGATCGGGCACAAGTTCCTCAACGCTGATGTGTATTTCATCGATTACCTGCCCTCGCAGATCCAGGCCCAGGACGTGTACATGGTCTGCGGTGCGGCGCTGGTCCTGAGTTTCTTCGCCACCCTGTATCCGGCCTGGCGTGCGGCCCGCACCCAGCCTGCAGAGGCGCTACGTTATGAGTGAGTCGCGCATGAGTGATAAAGCCGTTCTGAGTTGCCGCAATTTGGGCAAGTCCTACGACGAGGGCCCGGAGTCGGTGCAAGTGCTGGCCGGGCTCAACCTCGAGCTGCACGCCGGGGAGCGGGTGGCCATCGTCGGCAGTTCCGGTTCGGGCAAGAGCACCTTGCTCAACCTGCTGGGCGGCCTCGATCGGCCGACCCAAGGCAGCGTCTGGCTGGCCGGCGAAGAGCTGTCGGCGCTTGGCGAGCGGGCCCGCGGCCTGCTGCGCAACCGCGAGCTGGGCTTTGTCTACCAGTTCCACCACCTGCTGCCCGAGTTCACCGCCATGGAGAACGTGTGCATGCCACTGCTGATCGGGCGCACCGCAATCCCCGAGGCCCGTGAGCGCGCCGAGGCACTGCTCAAGCGTGTCGGTCTGGGCCACCGCCTGCACCACAAGCCGGCCGAGCTGTCGGGGGGTGAGCGGCAACGGGTGGCCATTGCCCGCGCGCTGGTCAACCGGCCGGGCCTGGTCATGCTCGATGAGCCGACCGGCAACCTCGACCACCACACCGCCCAAGGCATCCAGGAGTTGATGCAGGAACTGTCCAGCGCCTCGCGCACGGCATTTTTGGTGGTGACCCACGACCTCAACCTGGCACGGCAGATGGACCGTGTGCTGAAACTCGACGACGGTCATCTGGTGGCGATCTGAGCCGCGTGCACGGGGTGGCCTGAGCCGCCCCGCAACTTTTTCAGTGGGTGTTTTACATGTTCAGACCCTTGCCCTTGTTCATCGGTGCGCGCTACACCCGTGCCAAGCGCCGCAACCATTTCATCTCGTTCATCTCGATGACCTCGATGATCGGCCTGTCCCTGGGCGTGCTGGCGATGATCGTGGTGCTGTCGGTGATGAATGGCTTCCAGCGCGAGATGAGCTCGCGCATCCTCGGCCTGGTGCCACACGCCAGCATCCTCGGCGTGCAGCCGCTGGACGACTGGCGCAAGGCTGCCGATGCAGCGCTGCAAAACCCGGCCGTGATGGCGGTTGCGCCGATCACCGAGATGGAGGGCATGCTCTCCTACAAAGGTGCAATGCAGCCTATCCAGGTCAGCGGCATAGACCCGGCCGAAGAAGGCAAGGTCTCGATCGTCGGCCAGCACATCGTGCAGGGGCGCCTGCAGGCCCTGCAGCCGGGTGAGTACGGGGTGTTGATCGGCGAGCTGACTGCGCGCCGGTTCCGTCTCAATACCGGCGACAAACTGACCCTGATCGTGCCGGAAATCAGCAAGGAGCCGGGCGGCGTCACCCCGCGCATGCAGCGCCTGACCGTGGTCGGTATCTTCAAGGTGGGGGCCGAGCTGGACGGTTCGCAGGCTTACATGCATGTGGCCGATGCCGGCGAGATGCAGCGCTGGGCGCCCGGCCAGGTGCAGGGCGTGCGCCTCAAGCTGCACGACCTGTATGCCGCGCCGCAAGTGTCCAAGGCCATTGCTGCCAGCCTGGGCGATGCCTACCGCGCCGATGACTGGTCGCACACCCAGGGCAGCCTGTTCAGTGCCATGAAGATGGAAAAGACCATGATCGGCCTGCTGCTCCTGATGATCATCGCCGTGGCGGCGTTCAACATCATCGCCACCCTGGTGATGGTGGTGAACGACAAGGGGCCGGACATCGCCATCCTGCGCACCCTGGGCGCTACCCCGGCGCAGATCATGGGCACCTTCATGGTTCAGGGCAGCCTGATCGGTATTGTCGGCACAGTGATCGGCGGCGTGCTCGGGGTGATCGCTGCGTTCAATGTCAGCCAGATCGTCGGCTGGCTGGAGCGGGTGAGCGGGCAGCACATCTTCACCTCGGATGTGTACTTCATCAGCAGTCTGCCTTCCGAGTTGCAGTGGGGGGATGTGGTGATCATCTGCACCGCCGGGCTGGTGATGAGCTTCCTGGCGACCATCTATCCGGCATACCGCGCTTCGCAGGTGCAGCCGGCGATCGGCCTGGCGGGCTGATCGGTCACTGAGATCATGGGGGGGCAAAGCGCCCCCGGTCTCTATAGCGGGTCGCTGAACTCGATCAAAAACCGCGTCCAACCGTTCTCGCACTGTGCCCGGATGCTCCCGCCATGGGCCTGGATGATCGACCGGGTGATTGCCAGGCCCAGCCCGGCATGTTCGCTACTGCCCTCGCGGCGCGCCGGGTCCACCCGATAAAACCGGTCAAACAGCCTGGGCAATGAAGCCGCCTCGATCGCCTTGCCGGTATTGGCCACGCACACCTGTCCACCAGGCCCCAGCGTCACGCATATCTGCCCGCCTGCCGGGGTAAATCGCAGCGCGTTATCGAGCAGGTTGGACAGTGCCCGGCGCAGCATATGCCGGTCGCCCTTCAGCGTCGCCTCACCCTCACGCAGCAGCTGCACTGCGTTGTCCTCGGCGAGGGGCGTGTAGTACTCCAGCAGCGCGTCCACTTCGTCATGCAGCATCAGCATTGCCTGGCCTGGTGCCAGCAAGCCATGGTCGGCCTTGGCCAGGAAAAGCATGTCGTTGATCATCTGCGCCATCCACTGCAGCTCCTCGAGGTTGCCGTGCAGTGCTTCGCGGTACTGCTCAAGGCTGCGTGGGCGGGTGAGGGTGACTTGGGTGTGGGTCAGCAGGTTTGACAGCGGCGTGCGCAGCTCGTGAGCGATATCGGCCGAGAACGCCGACAGGCGCTGGAAGGCGTCATCCAGGCGCTGCAGCATGGCGTTCACGGTAGTGCCCAGTTCTGCCAGTTCTTCGGGCAGCTGCGCCACCGGCAGGCGGGTGGTCAGCGAGCGTGCTGACACGCTGGCGGCCACCTGGCCCATCTGCCGTAATGGCTTCAGTCCGCGGCGCGCGGCCCAGGCGCCAAGCAGTGCCGTGGCCAGCGCGGACAGGCCGACGGTGAACCAGATCAGGCGTTGCATGCCCTGCAGAAAATGCTGGTGATGGGTGATGTCGAGAAACAGCGTAAGGCGGGCGCTGTCGTTGAGCGGCACGGCCAGGCTGCGGTAGTCGATACCGTCGGCATGGAGCGTTGCCAGCCCTGGGTTGGCCGGCGCGTCTGGCAGCGCGCGGCGGCTGGCGTACCAAGGGCTGCCATCGCTGCCATTGATACGCAAGGCCAGGTCGGCCTGGTGGCTGAGCTCGTGGCGCAGGGCTGCCAGCTGCGGGTGCAGGTCGGCAGGGCGTTGCAGGCCGGAAAGCCGGGTGCGTAACAGCGACAGGCGTGATTCGAGCAGTTGCTGGTCCAGCTCGACGAAATGTTGCTCGCTGGCACGGTTGAACAGCAGCCCCGCGCCCAGCGAAACGGCAGCGGTACACGCGGCGAACAACAGGGCCAGGCGGCTGCCAAGGGAAAGCCTGCGCATCAGTCGTGGCGCTCTTCGAGCACATAACCCATGCCGCGTACGGTGTGAATCAGCTTGTTGCGGTGCTGGTCGTCGATTTTCAGGCGCAGGCGGCGGATGGCGACCTCGATGACGTTAGTGTCGCTGTCGAAATTCATGTCCCACACTTGCGAGGCGATCAACGATTTGGGCAACACTTCGCCTTGCCGACGCAGCAGCAATTCAAGCAGGGCGAACTCCTTGGCGGTCAGGTCGATGCGTTGGCCGGCGCGCTCTGCCCGGCGGCGCAACACGTCCAGGCGCAGGTCGGCCAAGGCCAGCTGCGTCTCTTGACTGGGGCTGGCACCGCGGCGTAGCAGGCTGCGAACCCGGGCCAGCAGTTCGGAAAAGGCGAAAGGCTTGACCAGGTAATCGTCGGCACCCAGCTCCAGGCCGTGCACACGGTCCTCCACTGCGTCGCGGGCAGTGAGGAACAGCACCGGCGTGTCCAGGCCCGCCTGGCGCACCGCCTGGAGGATTTGCCAGCCGTCGCGACCCGGGAGCATCACATCGAGGATCAGCAGGTCGTGATCGCCGGTAAGCGCCAGGTGCTGCCCGGTTTCGCCGTCTGCGACCAGCTCGGTGGCGAAGCCGGCTTCGCTGAGGCCTTGGCTCAGGTACTGGCCGGTGCGGGCCTGGTCTTCGACAATCAGCAGTTTCATGCGGCGTCCAGATGGGCGGTGTAAGGGCTGAAATGATACGTGACTCTGTCGGCCGCCGCCCAAGCTGACAAAGTTGTAATCTTGCCGTCAGGTCGCTGCCAGTCAGCCCCTTCTAAATTGGCCGCATATCCGCTGCAAGTCTGGAGTCATCATGAAACGCCTGTTCATCGCCGCTGCGCTTGCCCTGGTAAGCCTGCCCACCCTCGCCGACACTGGCAAAAGCTTCGCTTTCGGCGAGCCGGCCCCGGCGGCCAAGGCCACACGCACGGTTGAAGTTGTGCTCAAGGACATCGCCTTCGAGCCCGCCAACCTGCACGTCAAGGCGGGTGAGACGGTACGGTTCGTCCTGATCAACGAGGGCAAGCTGCCCCATGAGTTCAACCTGGGCGACAAGGCCATGCACGCCCAGCACCAGAAAGAAATGATCGCCATGCAAGGCAAGCTGTTCACCGCTGGCATGAATCACGAAGGGACGGGCCAGGTGGACCATGGTGCCCACGGCCATGATGCTGGCAACACAGTCCTGGTGCAGCCCGGCCAGCGCGCCGAGTTGACCTGGACCTTCCGCCAGTCGGCGCCCATCGAATTCGCCTGCAACGTACCTGGGCATTACCAGGCCGGCATGGTCGGGCCATTGACCATCGAGTGACTGGCGCTCCAAGGCGGGCTGTAAAACCGGTAGACTAAGGGCATTTCCGAACCTTCAGGTCAGTTTCCATGCATCCCGCCGCCGAACATTCCCCGCTGGGCAAATCCAGCGAATACATTGCCACCTACACGCCTTCGTTGCTCTTCCCTATCCCGCGCACGGCCAAGTGGGCCGAGCTGGGTGTGACCGCCCAGACCCTGCCGTGGCACGGGGTGGATTACTGGAACTGCTTCGAGCTGTCCTGGCTGTTGCCGTCCGGCAAGCCCGTGGTGGCGATAGGGGAGTTCGCCATCCCTGCCGATTCGCCGAACATCATCGAATCGAAGTCGTTCAAGCTCTACCTGAACTCACTGAACCAGACGGTGTTCGCCACCCTCGGCGAGTTGCAGGCATGCCTTGCGAAGGACCTGTCGGCCGCCGCCGGCAAGCCTGTTAGCGTGCAGGTGCGCACCTTGGCAGAAGTGGAGGCGCAAGGCGTGGTGGCGCTGCCGGGCCAGTGCATCGATGCATTGGATGTGACCATCGATAACTACGAGCAGCCGCAACCAGAGTTGCTGCGCTGCAACCCCGAGCGGGTGGTGGAAGAAACCCTGCACAGTCACTTGCTCAAGTCGAACTGCCCGGTAACCGGCCAGCCGGATTGGGGCAGTGTGGTGGTCGAGTACAAGGGTAGGGCGCTGGACCCTGCGAGCCTGCTGACCTACCTGATCAGCTTCCGCCAGCATGCCGATTTTCATGAGCAGTGTGTAGAGCGGATCTACCTGGACCTCAAGAACCTGCTTGAGCCGGAGCATTTGACGGTTTATGCACGCTATGTGCGGCGTGGCGGGCTGGATATCAACCCATACCGCAGCACCGGGGCGATCAGCCCTGAGAACGTGCGCCTGGTGCGCCAGTAAGGTTCGAGTGATTGGGGCCGCTTCGCGCCCCATGCCGGCAAGCCAGCTTCCACAGGCACCAGCGCCGCTCTTAACGGTGGCGCAGCATCTGTGGCAGCCGGCTTGCCGGCATGAGGTGTGAAGCGGCCCCTTGCCGTTTCAGATCCCCATACTGTGCAGCGAGTTGGCAATGCTGCGCAGGGTGGCGGTGAGGTCGGGATGCTCGGCCTCGAAACGCTCTATGGCCAGGTTCACACCATCGACCAGGTTGTTGTCTGGTGTGGCTTCTTCAAGCTTCAGTTGCGCCTCGATCTGTCTGGCTTCCTCATGCAGCGCGGCCAGCTCCTCATCGGTAAGCGGTACGTTTCGATCCAGTTGCTCGCGCAAGCTGTTCAAGCGCTCTTGCAATTCGCGGGCAGGCATTGGCTGTTCTCCATCAATGGCTTGGCAAGGCATGGACCTCAGCGAAGCGGCAAAGGTTCGCACCTGTCTTCTAGCGTAATCCACCCGCTGTTGCTTTGCATGATCCGTGTCAACGCTGCTGTGTCAGGGTTTTTCACCCTTGCCGCGGCGCTGGGCGATGTCGGTCAGGCAGGTGTCTAGCGCTTCGAGGTGATCGATCACCGAGTGCACGCCCAGACGGAACAGGTCCAGCGTGGCCTTGCCCCGTGCCAGCTCCTGCTGCTGCGGGGTCATGGCTTGCCATTGCTGCGAGCCGAGGTCGCAGGATGGGCTGCAGGCGGCCAGGCCGACTGTCCACAGCCCGGCGTTGAGGCCCGATTGCAACAGCCGCGGCTCGCCGCTGACCAATACGCAGCCGTCCAGGCGTTGGCTGTCCAGCGCCATCAGCGCCTGCCAGCAGGCATTGGGCGCCGGCCATCGCACACCATTGGCCGTGTGCCCCGGTAACCAGTCCGGCAGCACGCTGGCCAAGCGTTTGCCCTGTGGGCTACTCAGGTCATCGAGCCAGATGCATGGCACCTGCTTGCGGCGCAGGCCGGCCAGGGTGTCGAGGGCGCCGGGTGAGGGTGAGGGGTTGCCATTGGCAGCCTGGACCAGGCAACCACGCAGGCCGAACAGCACAGCGGTGAAGGCAGGTGCATCATGCATGTAAACCTCCCCAAATATGCCGCAGGCTAGCCAGCGATTGTTACGTCTCTGTGACTTGTAGTAACTGCTCACAATTATTTAGGAAAACTGTGTAAGGGTGTTTATCAGCGCGCAAGCCTCTATACTGCCGCCTTACCTGCGGCGCATGCGTTGCGCCAGCGGCCGAGAAATTCGATGGAGAAACATCTATGCGTAGGATCGGTGCCGGTGTGATCGAGCGAGTCACCCAGGCCTGTGTCTGTGCCAGCTTGCTGCTGGCGCCTGTGGCGGCTACCCAGGCGGCCACCGAGGACGATCCCTGGGAGGCGGTCAACCGGCCGATCTTCCGCTTCAACGATGTCCTCGACACCTATGCCCTCAAGCCATTGGCCCAGGGCTACCAGGCTGTCACCCCCCAGTTCCTCGAAGATGGCATCCACAATATCTTCCGCAACCTGGGCGATGTCACCAACCTGGCCAACAATGTGCTGCAGCTCAAGCCGCATGCGGCTGGCGTTGATACAGCGCGGCTGATAGTCAATACCACCTTCGGCCTGGGCGGCTTCTTCGATGTGGGCACCAAGATGGGCCTGCAGCGCAGCGATGAAGACTTCGGCCAGACGCTCGGTTACTGGGGCTTGCCCAGCGGTCCGTACGTCGTCATTCCGCTGCTGGGCCCGAGCACCGTTCGCGATGGCCTGGCGAAATACCCGGACGGCTACACCAAACCGTACCGCTACATCGACCATGTGCCGACCCGCAACTCGATCTTTGCCCTGGATGTGGTCGATACCCGGGCCAGCCTTTTGTCGGCTGAAAAGCTGATTCAGGGTGACAAGTACATCTTCATTCGCAATGCCTACCTGCAGAACCGCGAGTTCAAGGTCAAGGATGGCGAGGTCGAAGACGATTTTTGATTGAGGGACACGAGGTTGGCGACCATCGGGTGATGGCTGTCAGCCGAGGGACCTGGGGCCGCGGTGCGGCCCAATCGCCGGCAAGCCGGCTCCCACAGGGGGCGCGCCAGCTTTAACAGTTGAGCAAGACAATGGCTTGCACAGGCAAAGCGCAGGCCTGAAGCACTGCACGGTCGTGGTGGGAGCCGGCTTGCCGGCGATTGGGCTGCGCAGCAGCCCCACAGCAGCGCTGCAATAGCCCGGGCAGCGAGTATCGGCACCAACCTCCGGCTCGCCTTTTTCGTAACAGATCAATGCATGGCCAAGATGCGCAGGCCAAATTTCTGCTGCCCGCCGGGTTGGTCGGCGATCCACACCACTTCGGCGCTGGCATGCAGGCCCTTGAGGGCAGGGTGGTCGGAATCGATCCGTACCTCCAGGGTGTCGCCTACTTGAAAACGCTGCGGCGCCTGCACCTGCATGCCGCTGCTGGACAGGTCCAGGCATACCGCTGCGATCACCTGGCCGGCATGCAGCAGGCTGACTTCGGTGTCGATGCGCATGCGAATGAAGTCGCGTTTCTCGCTGTGATTGGAGGGCGTGGTGGGCATGCTGCATCCTTCTCATCGGGTTGCACAGGTCGCTTTCTTATAACTCTCGGTGATTTCGCCTGTAAAGAGCGCCGAACTCGACCCACGCATGCTTGAAACGCCTGGCGGATGGGAGTACCGTCTGCGCCTTAGACAGTACCTCTGCCGGTTGCCTGGGCCGTCTTCTTGGCCTACAACTCAAGTAGAGTGTCACCGCAGAGTATTCCAGCAGTCGGATGTCAGCCTTGCAGACGCCCCTGCACCAACCTAAATCGGCGCCGTTCGCCCACATGCAGAAAATCAGTGCAACGCTGCTGATCATCGATGATGACGACGTGGTCCGTGCGAGCCTCGCCGCCTATCTGGAAGACAGTGGCTTCAGCGTCCTCCAGGCCGGTAATGGCCAGCAGGGGCTCCAGGTCTTTGAAGAACACCAGCCCGACCTCGTGATCTGCGATCTGCGCATGCCGCAGATGGGCGGCCTTGAGCTGATCCGCCAGGTCAGTGAGCGGGCGCCGCAGTTGCCGGTGATCGTGGTATCGGGTGCTGGCGTGATGAGCGACGCGGTCGAGGCCTTGCGCCTGGGTGCTGCCGATTACCTGATCAAGCCGCTGGAAGACCTTGCCGTGCTCGAGCATTCGGTGCGCCGTGCGCTTGATCGTTCGCGTCTGGTAGTGGAAAACCAGCGTTACCGCGACAAGCTCGAGGCAGCCAACCGGGAACTGGAGGCCAGCTTGCACCTGTTGCAGGAGGACCAGACTGCCGGTCGTCAGGTGCAGATGAACATGCTGCCAGAGAGCCCCTGGGTTGCCGGGGAGTTCGCCTTCGAGCACCAGATCATCCCGTCGCTGTACCTGTCTGGCGACTTCGCCGACTATTTCCGCGTGGATGAACGGCGTATTGCCTTCTACCTTGCCGATGTCTCCGGGCATGGCGCGTCGTCGGCGTTCGTCACCGTGCTGCTGAAGTTCATGACCACCCGGCTGATGTTCGAATTCAAGCGCAGCAGCAAGCTGCGTGAATTCAAGCCTTCGCAAGTGCTCAGCCATATCAACCGTGGCCTGATCAACTGCAAGCTGGGCAAGCACGTGACCATGGTCGGTGGTGTGATCGATGAAGAAACCGGCCTGCTGACCTATGCCGTGGGCGGCCACTTGCCGCTGCCGGTGCTGTATACCCCAGGCCAGGCCCGCTACCTGGAAGGCCGTGGCCTGCCGGTGGGCCTGTTCGATGAGGCCACCTACCAGGACCTGGTGATGGAACTGCCCCCGCAGTTCAGCCTGACACTCATGTCAGACGGCATCCTGGACCTTTTGCCAGGGGACACGCTCAAAGATAAAGAAGCCGCCTTGCCGGAGATCGTCAAGGCAGCGGGTGGTAGCCTGGATGGGCTGCGCCAACGATTTGGATTGGCTACGCTTGGGGAGATGCCGGATGATATCGCCCTATTGGTGTTAAGCAGGAACCTTCAATGAGTACCGGTAGAATCCAGTTCGCCGAGCAAAGCGGTACCTTCGTGCTGAAATTCGTCGGTGAAGTGCGCCTGACCTTGTGTTCGGCACTGGATGCGACGATCGAGAAAATCTTCACCGCGCTGAATTTCTCGGCCATCGTCATCGACCTTACCGAAACCGAGAGCATCGACAGCACCACCCTGGGGCTGCTGGCCAAGCTGTCGATCCTGTCGCGGCAGAAGGTCGGCCTGCTGCCGACCGTGGTCACCACCAACCCGGATATTTCGCGGCTGCTGCAATCGATGGGCTTCGATCAGGTGTTCAACATCGTCGATCGCCCGGTGCCTTGCCCGGAATGCCTGACCGACCTGCCATCCCAGGACCAGAACGAAGAGGTGGTGCGCTCCAAGGTGCTGGAGGCGCACAAGATTCTGATGGGCCTGAATGACTCCAACCGTGAAGCCTTCCATGACTTGGTGAATGCGCTGGAGCGCTCCTGACCTGGCGGCTGCCTGGGCCCTTGGCGGGTAACCCGCCAAAGGGCCGCATCAGCTAGTCCGGCCGCGCAAACTCCGTAGCCTCACCCCCCTTGGCATCCAGCTGAAACACCCGTGCCGGGCGCCCCTGCTCATCGAAGAACACCTGCCCCAGCCCCGCCCCATTCCACAGGCGTTCCCCTGCCTTGCTCTGGCTGGGCGTGCGCGGCACCACCTCCATCTCGCGCCGCCGGGTAAACCAGTTCAGCGGCGAGCGCGGCGAGTAAAGCCAGCGGTTGAGCCGGTCCAGCACGTCCAGCAAGCGGCGTGGGAATTCATTCTTGATCCCGCTACTGGTGACCTGCCACAAGTG